>CANPTH010000034.1 GCA_947576945.1 uncultured Lachnospiraceae bacterium | reverse complement strand
GCGTCCACCGTCGTGCCGTACCGGTTCGCCAACAACCACAGCGTATCCCCGGACCGCACCGTATAAGTGATCACATTGCCCGGATCCGGAGAAGGCGCCGGTCCCGGCTGCGGTACATTCTGATTGATCCCCCGCCAGGCTGCATACAGGGCATTCCATGTGTCGCGTCCTACAATACCGTCCGGCACAAGCCCCATTCTCTGCTGGAAAGCAACCACAGCCTGTTTCGTACCGCTGCCAAAGATACCGTCCTGCGCAGGTGCAGGAATCCCCGGATAGTACTCGGAGATAATGTCCAGCAGATACTGCAGTGTGATCACATCCTGCCCGGCAGAACCCTGCCTGAGCACAGCCGACGGCGGAACCGTCCCGATTCCCAGCGTATTACCTTCGCTGTCCAGTTCTGCCAGTCTGGTCACTGCCGTATACAATGCCGAGATCTTATACCAGGTAGATTTGCCCACAATGCCGTCGCTTGTCAGATTGAAAATGCTCTGGAACCGGGTGACTGCCGCCCGTGTACTCTCGCCAAAAGCACCCGGTTCATCAGTGATCGCCGGAATTGCCGGATAATTCCGGCGGATCCTGTTCAGATAAGTCTGGATTGTCTGCACATCCAGCCCTCTGCTGCCAGCCCGCAGAGGCGTCCCCGGATAGGATGACAGCATATTGGTCATAATATTCGTCTCGGCAATCTCGATATCGTCAGGGTAATAGGCACGCAGAATACTGATGGGCGTCCGCCCCTGTTCAGCCAGCGTCACCGTCCCCCACTGAGATAACCCCTGACAGGTAGACGTAGTACCGTTACAGAAAGAAGTAAAATAAGGCGCGTTCTGCCCTTTTCTGCGGACATACTCGTTAAAGATCTGATCCACAATCCTGCTGATGGAGCCATAAATAGGCCGTCCGTACACAAAAGCCTGATCGTAGGCCGTGCTGTTCGTAATATCGAAATTATAGCCCTTGCTTCTATACCATTCCGTATAGATCCTGTTCAGTGCAAAGGTAATAATCGCGTAGATATTCGCCCGCAGAGCCGCCTCCGGCCAGGTGGGATAGATTTCACTGCTGGCAACATTTTTCACATAATCGGGAAAGGATACCTGCACATTCGATGCAGAGGAGGCCGGAGTTCCCAGGTGAACCGTGATCGGATTCGGGATCACTACCTGCCTCAGCACATAGGTTGAATCTCCTTCCGGTGCACCCTCCTGACTGCGTTCCCCCGTCATACTCACCGCCGGCGCACCCACCGGAATCTGCATCTGCACATCGCGTCCCTGCTGTCCCTGCATCGGCACGAGCATAAGCGGCAGCACCGCCGACTCCCCGTCATAGACCGGTATGTTCGATACATAGACAGAATTAAATCCTTCCGCCTGCGCCAGCACATTGTAACTGACAAAAGGCGTTCCCGTAAAATCCGGATTCAGGGAAAACCTCTTGTCCACCGTCTCCAAAGGGACTCTTCCCGTCTCCCCGTTTTCGTCTGTGCTCAGCTCATAGACACGATTCTGTTCATCGTCCAGCACAGTAATCTGTACCCCCTGCAGCGGAACGGCATCATGCGCAGTTCTCGCCTGCATGGTCAAATAACCGATAGCCATAAAACTTCACTCTCCTTTTCGCCGTAAACAATGGGCAAAATGCTGCGCATTGTTCCATATGCTTTAGAGTATGAAGAATTATGGCTATCAGTTACACACTACCGCTATTTTACTTATCAAATCCGGCCCTGTTATTGCACGACTCCGTCGCCGCCTCTTGTCCATACGATGTTCTGGCTGATCATCTGGTCGATATCCATGCCGATGATTTCCGAAGCCCTTGCCTTCGCCGCCCCCTCGCCAGGCGTTCCCAGATTTTTGTAAATCTCATAACCCGGTTTCTTATTCCCGTTTAAATCATACAGTCCCAGTGCAAGATTGCTCTCCATCTCGTGCGCATCATCGGTCTGCCGAAACAGCATGAACGCATCCACATCCGGAAGGGACGCCGCTTTCAGATATCCATAGGCGATGGATGCTTCCTGTGACGCATCGCCAAAACTTGACGTATATCCAATCTCCGCCAGGGAGATGCTTCTCACCTGACCGGCCGGATTCAGGAACTGCGCCCTGTGCATATAGTCGATCAGGATATCAATATTCTGCATGGTGATATACGGTGTTGACAGATTATCCTTTTTGACCCACACTGCCGGGCCATTCCACGCATAAGGATCATACAGCGGGGAATTATAGGGATGATAAGAAAGTCCCCAATCGATATTCCCTTCCCTGTTGATATAATAATTAAACTGATCCAGATATTCCCTGGCCAGGAAGCTGCCCGGATTAGACTTCCTGTTCCACTCCTGGTCAATGGAATTATAGACATTCACATTAGCGTTTGCGCTCTTAAGTTCATTATAAATAATGCGGAAAGCCTTAACATAAATATTCACGTTAAAATCCAGTGAAGCAGAACTGCTGTACCACCAGGAAGTCCGGGCATTCACTTCATTGCCCAGAATCCAGTTGTCCACCTGGCCATGGTCAAACTTACCGGAATACCGTTGGCCAAGAAAAGCGCCGATCGCTTTCAGGTGATCCGTGCCGGAAGCATCCGCCACATTCAATGCATACCCCGGGCAGTCTCCGCCCCTTGCCGTCGGATGAACCAGATCCTGGGAATAAGCCCCTCTTCCACCGTTTAAGATCACCATCGTCACCTGCAGCCCATAGCTGTTAAAGCTGCGGATCATGGAATCAAATTTACCCACCATATCGCCGTTAAAATACCATGTGCGGCCGTTATAATCAAAGGGAACCGCCCCCGGCGCGGACGCATCGGAACAGATATCGTCCACATACATGTTATAAACCACCTGTTTGATCCCAAGCTCCTGCAGCTCTCCGTTGGACGCCTTCGTCAGATCCGGCAGGATCCCCTTGATACCGGCATCTCTTCTCGGCGAAGTGTAAGCGGCTATGGCTTCCGGATTGGTAATATAATGCTCGTCACTGACCTGAACCATCTGTCCGCCCCGTTTTACCGCCACGAGAAATTTACGGCTCAAGTTGGAGTCCGCAGTATTATACTGCAGCGGAAAAACAGCCGTCACCGAACTGCCCGCTCCTACACTTGCCACGATCTTCCCGGTAGTACCATCCTGCCAGACTTCGTCCGCATAAATATGATAAAGACCGTCGTCACTGGAAGGCACGCTGCCCGCGCTGATCTGGCATACCACATCGCCGCCTGCAATCGTACAGGAGCTGATCGCCACAGGACGCCCTGCCGCTTTGGCGCACAATGTCATATACGGACATAAAAACACACAGCAGACGGCCAGTAATATCCCCGTCACTGCTGTCAACACGATTTCTTTTCCACTGCTTTTTCTGTCTCTTTTGTACTCTTTCATCTTTACCTCCATGCCGAAGCGCTTTGCGCTGAGGACGCGAGCAGAATTTAGGAGTTTTCCGAAGGAATACTCCGATTTTGCTCTGCGATCTCGAGTTTGCGGCTCCGGCACAAACTCGCAGTTGAAAAATCAGCACATCAGTGTGATTTTTCAACCTTCCCCTCCATGCCGAAGCAGTTTTTTGCGAAGGCTGCGAGCCAGATTTCAAATTTGGCTCTGCAGTTTCCTCCATTTCGATTATAGCTGTAAACCTCTGGTTAAGCAACCCGTCTTTTTCTCTCATGCCCGAACTGTTACAACTTTGTTACTATTCACGTTGCCCTGCACCCCGCTGCAGGGCATCCGGCCGACAACTGTAACACAACTTTAAAGCACACGCACTTCTCCCGGATTTACATGCACCATGATATGCTTTACTTTGGGAAATTTTTTCTCTATCGCATCATGCACACGTTCAGCGATCCCGTGCGCCTCCCGCAGCGACTTATCACCGTCCACCCTGATCTCGATGTCGACATATATCTTGTTGCCAAACACGCGCGTATGCAGCAGATCCACCCCCAGCACTCCGTCCTGCCCCTTAGCGCACTGCATGAATTCCATCTCCACCTCGTCCTCACATGCCTTATCCACCATCTTGTTCACCGCATCCCTGAAGATTTCATAAGCTGCCTTCTCGATAAAGAAGCAGATCACCACACTGGCAATCGGATCTGCAGCCGGAAATCCCAGCCTGGAACCCGCGATACCGATCAGTGCCCCGATGGAAGATAACGCATCGGAGCGGTGATGCCATGCGTCCGCCATCAGCGCCCCCGAATCGATCCGCCTGGCGTGCACTCTCGTATACTGGTACATCCCCTCTTTTACCACAATCGATAAAACAGCAGCCGCCAATGCCAGTCTGCCGGGCACTGCAAGCCGCGTATAGTCCCCGCCGGCGATCGTACCGATCGCACTGCCGCCGATTCCCAGACCGGTAACCGCCAGAATCGTCGCCAGTACAATCGCCGCCACACATTCCATCCTCTCATGCCCGTAAGGATGGTCTTTGTCAGACGCCCTGCCCGAGATTCTGACGCCGATAATCACCACAAACGTACTGAACACATCGGACGCCGAATGGATCGCGTCGGATATCATGGCTCCGGAATGGGCAAGGATACCGGCAAGAAACTTGCATATCGTAAGAATAATGTTCGCCACAATACTGACCATGGAAACCCTCATGGCTGTTTTCTCATAGTCCTGTACCGCTTCTGTTTTCTGCTGCTCTACTGCTGCCATATAAATGCATTCTCCTTTTTTCCATGCTCTCTGCAATATTTTCTGCCTGCAATATTCTCTGTCTGTTCCTGCGGGAAATAATACGGAAAAGAACTTTCCGCAAATAAGAAGAACACCCGCGTACGCAGCAATGGTAACTACTGTCCCGCAGATGTCCTAATCTACTGTCGTCTGACACGACCCGGCTCCCGGGCTTCAAGCCCCGGCCTGCTCAGTTTGTACTGTATGAAAGCCAAAGACCCCGCAGCAAGCTGACGGGCATCAAAATTCCAGCGCAGCAAGCTGCGGGGTATCTGACCCTCGCAGCAGTCGCCAAATATCCATGCAGGCATGGCTGCCTGGCTCGTTGCTTCGCGGAAATAAAGCAGCCCAGTCCGGACAACACTTTTACCGTGCCGTCTATCTGCCAACGTTACTCTCATGTCTATGCAGTGCAAAGAGTTTTATGACTGTTTAAATCTGGTTGTTGCAAATTTCATACACTATATCACATGCCGGCTGAAAATGCAAGTCGGCCTATACACTTCCCCGCAGCAGATCCGCATACCAGAACACAACCTCCTCGATCCGGTACAACTCCGACTCCCTGCTGACGCTTCTCCAGACTTCCTTATAGAACATAAACCATTCTTCCAGCTCCGCCGCCAGCTGTACCCCATCCGATGCCACAGCCGTTTCCCTGTGATGCACTCCGGCTGCAATCACTGCTCCGACCTTCTGGAATAACTCTACACCCCTGACTGCCACCAGACAGGCATGCAGCATCTCATTGGTCCGCGCCGGCAGCGCCGCCATCATCCGCCTGATCTGCTCCTCGATATCCATCAGTTTCTGCAGCGCCGTCTCCGCACCTGCCATTCCGTCAACCGTTGCTGCCAGCGCTTCTTCTGCCAGGGCATCCACGCCCCGTTCCTTATAATATACTGCCTTCCACCAGTCAAACACCTGGTTGTCAGCGATTTTCGCCATCACTGATACAAGCTCTCCGGACCGGTCTCCAAATTCCACCTGCGATATCCGCCGGTTCATCTCCTCAAACGACGGAATCTTTCCATTCCATGAAAAAGCCGCTCCGTAGATCCGGCCCGGAATCCCAAGATCCGGATGATTGATATGCCCGTAATCGCCCCAGTCCGTGGTCAACACCCCTTCTGTGTGATACTGTCTCGCGTAAGTGCACATCCGTTTGATATTCTCATATGCCACATCCAGCCGGTTCACGAACTGGTTCCAGCCGCTGACCCCTGGACAGCTGTACTGCACCGCTCCGGCTTTTGCCAGCTTCCTCGTAGACTCGTCGCTCTGCTCTCTGTCATAGCCCCAGTTTAAACAGATCGTCTGCTCTGGCAGCTCTCTGATAACCTCCGGAAAATCACAGACAATATCTCCCCAGAACATGGGAATCTTTCCTTTTTCCACCAAAAACTCGCACAGTTTTCTTACATGATCAATATACAGACGCTTCACGCCGACCCGCTCCGCTTCCGAAAGGCTTCTCCCTTTTCCCAGATCAAAAGTTTCATCCGCCCCAATATTAAAATGCTTCGATGTAAAAAGCGGCATAAACTCCTCGATCAAACCCTTGATCAACGTCAGACTCTCTTCATTCGTCACATCGATTGTATGATGCATCATCCTGTCAACAAATCCGAACGGCTGTCCGCCCGTTCCCGGCAGTTCGCACAGATGCTCATATGTTTTCGTGCGCAGCAGCTTATACAAATGTCCAAAGCAGGAAATATTCGGAATCAGTTCAATCTGCAGTTTCCTGCAGTAAGAATCCAGTTCCAGAATGTCCTGCGCCGTCAGCGGAGTATCATCCCGCCACATCTCGCTTAAATCCTCAAACAGATAGGAGTGTTCAATATACAGCTGCAGCTGATTGATCTTATAAAAGGCCAGATTGTCCGCCAGCCCTTTAAGATAAGAGAGCGTAGGGATCCGTCCTCTGGTCACGTCATGATAAAATCCCCTGTTCCTGATATCCGGAAAATCATGGATCCACATACAGGGCACGCAGGATCCTGCCTGCCTGACAATCTGCCGCAGCGTCTGTACCCCATACAGCAGTCCTCTGTTTGCGCCACCGGTTATGCCGATACCGTCCACACCGGCCGTCAGCCGATATTCTTCCTCTCCCAGCGCAGCATCCACCGCCAGTGTAACCGCAGTCTTCCCGGATCTGCCTTTCGTAACTGCCGGACCGTATCCCATACAGGCCCGCAGCTCTTCCTGCAGCATTTTTGCGTATTCGTAAGCCTCAGGCCCGCAGGACACATCCACCACAATCTTATGATCAAATCGGATCGTATACGTTCCTTCCAGAAATTCCATTTCCTGTGGTTCCGGTATAATATACATACGATTTCTCCTCCTCTTCCTTCTTTTATCCCAGCTTCCTGTCATCTTTCCCATGACTGGCCCTCATTCTCACTGCAAACCGAAATTCCTCTTCCAGCCGGTATTTCTCCA
Organism: uncultured Lachnospiraceae bacterium; assembly: GCA_947576945.1. Lineage (GTDB taxonomy): Bacteria > Bacillota > Clostridia > Lachnospirales > Lachnospiraceae > UBA3282. The sequence continues at coordinate 38,341 of CANPTH010000034.1, read as the reverse complement.
ACAGCTCCGGACCGCAGCTGTTAGAACCAATCCCGCTCTGTCTGTAATCCAGACACAGCACCGTGTAAGGCGATTCCTCCAGCTCATAATTGTGCTCCTTCTGCGTAAGTTCCTCCTGCGTATACACCGAGGCATTGAAGGCGAAAGTCTCCTTTCCCGCCACGGTAAACGCTTCCTGTCCGCCATATACGGTCACATAGTCACAGTCATGATGGCTTCCGTTCTCCTGCGGGCGCACATAGTCCTCATGCATTGCCCTGACTGTCTGGTCAAATACACCGTGCCAGCCGGCCTGCTTCTTATCCACATAACTCTCCGCCGGACCTATGCCGCAGTACTCCACCCGTTCCATGGCGCCGGGCAGAAACAGCCGCAGACCGAATCTTGGCAGGAATGGGAACTCCGGATTCTTTTTCACCGTAAAGGCCGCGTCCAGGGTACCGTCGGAGCCGATGGTCCAGCAGGCGTTCACATCCAGAATCCTCTGTATATAGACTGCGGATATGGAAAGTACCGTCTCAATCACCACCGCCTGCTTCCCCACTCTCACCTGCGTATCGTAAGCCCGCGTCACGGTGCGGTGATACTGTGCTGCCATCCACTTATGCCTGATATTGCGGTCATTGTCCGTGGGCGCTCTCCAGATATTGAACTCCATGGGCTTCTCCAGCAAAGACACATTCTCATGAACCATCCCTGTAAACAGCCCTGTCCGCTTATCATACACATACCTGAATTGTGATGTGGACACCGTTATCATCCCATCATCTTCCTGCACTGCAAATCCCGCCGCGTCCTCATTTCCTCCGGGTACATTCCCGCCGGCATCTCCCTTCGTATCCATCCCGTCAAAAAGCGCCGCCACTTTCCGGTTCACCTTTTCCGCAGTCTCCACCGGCACTTCCTCGAAGCCCAGCAGGAAACCTGCCGGAAGCGCTGCCGTCGCCTTTTTCAGCATATAGGAAACTTTCAGGAAACATTTTCCTCTATCCGGTACGGCAAAGGAAATCGGAACCGCCTTTTCCTCATGAGGCGCGATATCCAGAAGCGTACTGTCATCGATGTGGCCCTGCTGCACCACAATACCGTCACAGAGCACTTCATACCGTACCTCACAATACTCCTGCAGATTCAGGAAATCCATATAGTTGTGCAGTACCAGCTCCTTCTCCCCCTGATGGAAAGCAGCGACTCTGGCCGGACGATAGACATTCTTGAATTCCAGCAGCCCCGTATGCGGCCTGCGGTCAGGATAGACCAGACCGTCCATGCAGAAATTACTGTCCTGTGGATATTCTCCATGATCGCCGCCGTAAGCATAGACCTTTTTCCCCCGGATGGTCTTCCCCAGATCAATGGCATGATCACACCATTCCCAGACAAAGCCGCCGCAGGCGCCGTCATAGGCTTGGATTACCTGAAAATAATCTTCCAGATCGCCGGGGCCATTCCCCATAGCGTGGCAGAATTCGCACATCACATACGGTTTCGTGCCATCCTGTGCAAAGTAATCGTGAATCTCCTGCAGCGCCGGATACATACGGCTGTGCAGATCAATATTGCTGTAATCATATTGACGTCTGTCAGACACATAGCGGCAGCTCTCGTAATGGGTCAGCCTCGTGTCATCATACTGCTTCGTCCACTTAAGCGCCTCCTCAAAGGTGCAGCCGTAGGCACACTCGTTACCCATGGACCATATCACCACACTGGGCCGGTTCTTGTCCCGCTCCACGCAGCGCTTCGTCCTGTCCAGAGTGGCCTCCGTAAATGCCGGGTTGTCCGCAATCGCCTCATTCCAGCGTTTGCTCCGGGTCTCCCAGTCTGCGCCGTCCAGATAAATATCCGCCGTCCCGTGGCTCTCGTTATCCGCCTCATCGATGACGTAGAACCCCAGTCTGTCATACAGCTGATAACACCATGGCGCATTCGGATAATGGCTGGTACGGATCGCATTGATATTGTGCTCTTTCATCAACCGCAGATCCTTCATCAGCTGTTCTCTGCTGATCGTAAAGCCGGTCACCGGATCACTGTCGTGACGGTTCGTGCCGTGGAATTTGACTTTTACGCCGTTCAGATACAACACGCCGTCCCGCGTATGGATTTCCCGGATTCCCACCTGATCTACGATCACTTCCTGCGCAGTCTCCAATACCAGCGTATACAGATACGGTTCCTCGGCATTCCACAATCTGGCATTCTCCACCCGAAACGCTGCGCGGCCGGCTTCCGCCTGTCCCTGCGCAGCCAGCCTGCCTTCCCGGTCATACAGGCTCACCTTCGTGTCCACTGCCTTATCCAGATAGGAAAAGCTGATCTCAACCTCCCCTGTCCTGCCGTCCGCCGCCGGGCCTGCCTTCACAAAATAATCAAAGATTCCTTCCCCGGGCCTGCGCAGCAGATAAACATCCCGAAAGATACCGCTCATGCGGAACTTGTCCTGATCTTCCAGATAACTTCCGTCACACCATTTCAGCACCAGTACTGCCAATGTATTGTCTCCTTCGCGCAGAAGATCCGTAACTTCAAATTCACTGGTCGAGTGGGAGACCTGGCTGTATCCGGCAAAGCTGCCGTTCACCCATACATAGAAACAGGAATCAACCCCCTCGAAATTCAGGAATGCCCGCGGCGCCAGCGTGTCTTTCTTATAGGAAAAGGTACGTACATACGCCCCACAGGGATTGTTATGCGGAACGTAGGGAGGATCCATCGGAAAAGGATAGCGGGTATTGGTGTACTGGTGTCTGTCAAAGCCGTAATTCTGCCATACCCCCGGCACCGTCACCAGATCAAATCCTTCCGGATCAAACCCTTCCTGCCAGAATTCTTCCTTCGCTTCATAGATACTGTCAAAGTAACGGAACCTCCACTGTCCGGAAAGCAGCACGAAACGGTCAGACTTCTCCCGCTCCTCCAAAAGTACATCCATCCTTTCGGATGCCGGAATATAGTATGCCCTGTCAGGCATGGTGTTCTTATGAAGCACGCTCAGGTCTTCATAATATTTTGGTACGATCATATTCTCCTCCGTTCTGGCTGTCATCATCCTCATGACGTCCTGGCCCTGTAATATAAATTGTATTTTATTATATACAGGCATCCACCGGAAATCCATGCCTTCTATTGGACAAAACATGCACAAAATGATACAATCCTAACAACACTTGAAAGGAGGTCCATCATGTATTCCAATACCGGCTACCTGCACGATGCAGACATAGAAATAGAAGATACCGCCCACGCCCTAAGCATTGCCAGCTGCGGCGTCTACCGCCTGATCAGGCAGCCCGTGATGCCCACGCTGCGCCCCCAGGGGCGCAGGGATTATCAGCTTCTGTACCTATCCGCAGGCAAGGCCTGTTTCTGCCTGGAAGGCAGGATGCAGGAAATTCCGGCAGGATATATGGTGCTCTACCGTCCCGGTGAAAGTCAACAGTATTATTACTATGCCAAAGATACCCCGGAAGTATACTGGATCCACTTCTCCGGCTTTGAAGCAGCGCATATTCTGGACAAAATTGGATTCTCTGATGTGCATGTCCTCTCCTGCGGCATGTCCTTTCATTATCCGGAGCTGTTCCGGCAGATCATTCAGGAACTGCAGCTGAAACGCCCCTGCTTCGAAGAACTGCTGTGCTGTTATCTGCAGCAGATCTTTACAGAGATCCACCGAAACCAGCTGGAGATCTCCGCCGATAAATACAGGAATATGGAGGATATGGAAGCTGCCGTCCATTTTTTCAATGAATTTTTTACACAGGATATATCCATCGGACAATATGCCCGGGAGCATCACATGAGCGTAAGCTGGTTCATCCGCAGTTTCAGACACTATATGGGCATGACTCCCATGCAGTATATCACCTCCATTCGCATCAACAAGGCCAGAGAGCTTCTGAAGAACACGGACTATTCCATCCAGGAGGTCAGCGCCCTCTCCGGTTATGAAAACCCGCTTTATTTCAGCCGGATCTTCCACAAACAGACCGGGTATTCCCCCTCGCGGTACCGCCGGGAATAGCAGAATTCAAAACTGTACCGGCTCCAGCTGTACCGTAAGCGGCTCCATCCGATATTCCGGGAAAGCGTTCAGCAGCGCCGGCAAAGCGTCCGCCGTCTGCGTTACCCTGTCATGGGCAAGCAGCACGACCCGCTCCCTGTCCAATACCGTATCTACCGCATTTTTTACCAGACGCTCCGCGCTGTACTCTTTGCCGACGGCATCTTCCAGACTGGCATTCCAGTCATAGTAGATGAACCCCTTCTTTTCCATCTCTTCTATAATCTCATTTCGCACTTTCCTGTTAAAAGCATTGACACTGCCACCGGGAAAACGAAACAGCTTAGTCTCCACGCCTGTCACCTCATATACGGTGTCATAAGCCTTCTGAAAATCATTCATATAGCTGTCCACACTGGCATACAGCGTTTTATAATCGTGTACATCACAGTGAATGCCGATGGCATGCCCTTCCCGCACGATGCGCCTGGCTGTCTCCGGATACTTCCGGACATATTCCCCGATTACAAAGAAGGTGGCCTTCACATTCCTTTCCTGCAAAATATCCAGGATCCTGTCGGTATTTTCCTCGGAAGGACCGTCGTCAAAGGTCAGATACATCGTCCGGGGATTCAGATATCTGTCCACACCTCTGGCAATCCCTTCCGCCAGCTGATCCCTGTACTCCTCCGTGATCAGCCTGCCGCGTTCCTCCCGATTGGAAAGGAACCCCGTCTCGATCAGACAGGACGGCATATTGCTTTTACTCGTCACACACAGTTCTGATTCCGACACCAGCTCCCTGCTCACCGCACCTGTCTGGAGCACTGTTTCCTGCTGGATCAGCTGCGCCAGACGGCCGCTGTCCCGACTGGTATCGCTTCCGTCATACCAGGTCTCGATACCTGCCACACTGTCATCCTCGCAGAAATTCTGGTGAATGCTGACATAGAGCAGCGCATTACGGCTGTTCGCCTTCTCCACCCGCTCCAGTTTATCCACATACGTATCACCGTCCCTGGCAAGTTCTGCCTGATACCCCATATTCCTCAGTTTTACCACCACACGGGCCGCGATCATTCTGTTGATCTCTTTCTCCACCACATCTCCGGACACACAGCCGCCGTCTATCCCGCCATGTCCGGGATCAATAACGATCAATGATGCCTGCCCGTCCCGGGATGCCTCTGCAGTACTTTCTTCGTTTTGACCGTCCTGCGTCCCGTTTCCACCCTTCGAAAATTCCGCCTGCTTCTGCATGGCCGCATCCTTCGCCGCCGTCTTCACATCCACCGTGGAGGCCTGCATCAAAGCAGCCGCCGCCTCCACGGACTGCGTCGCCTTCCTTGTCTTAAAAGCCACAGCTGCAAAAACTATGATAATACAGAGAACTGATATCCCAAACAGTATCCTGTGCAGATAGAATTTCAGTTCTTCTCTTCTTCTCCGTGCTCTGCGGTATTGTCTTCTTCCGTACATAAAAAAATGCTCCTCTCCTGTGATCTGTTTCCATCATACAGAAGAGGTGCATCATAATTTTATCCTTTTTGTAACATAGTTACATCTTTTTTGCATCAAAGTTGCATCATCTGGAAATCTTCAGAAATAACTCATTGATCCCCTCGTAAAAACCCACCGTGACGATCGTCCGCTCCTCTCCACTACCGGAAAAGATATATTTCTTATAGTAAGGAGTCGTCTCCAACAGCGGATTCTCTGTCTCATAAGCTTCCGGGGACGACAGTCCCATATAGCTGCCCCACGCCTCTATGAGCGCATCGGGATCGATCTCCTCCCATTCCAGCTGCGCCCGCACATAGAACTCATAGATCTTACCGTCATCCGCATCGATATACGCATCGATCAGCCGGTTTTCCTTGTTGGCGTTCTGCAGGCTGCCCGTCAGACTCAGTTTCCAGACCGCCACATTATTTCTTGGTTCCGGCACGTCGATCGCGGAATAGAGCGTCGCCTCATAGGACTCCGCCCGGATCTCCCGGATCTCCTCCGGCAGAATACCCATTTCTTTTAAAACCGAAAGCCCGCTGTTCGCCGTCTCATAGATCTGCTCGTCAGTGATCTCCTTCCCGGACGGGCCATTATGGTTGACCACAAAGGCGTAAGTTCCCGCCAGTTCCCGATAAGCCGTATCCGGCTCCGTGTCCCTGGCCCTTGCGCTCTGTTCCGTCTCCGGCAGCGTCTGGGCATTCAGACACCGGGACAGAATATAAAGCTTCTCATTGCCGCTCAGCTGATAACGGTAACCTTCGCCTCCGGTCTCTTCCTCCTGTGTCCTGATCTGATTCAATATACCTCTGTCGGTATAGACAGCCAGCGTTTCCGGCCCCCATACAGACAAAACGACCGCCAGCACAGTCAGCGCCAGCAGCGCCGGGCTAAGAAGCTGCCGCCAGTTTCCGGACATGGATTTCTTCATACTGCGGCCTCCTTTCCCTCTTCCCATAAGAAGAATCCCGCCGTTGTTCCCTGTCCTGGTACGCTCCTGATCTCCAGCCTGCTTCCATGCAGCGCCAGAATCTCCGTACAGAGCGCCAGTCCCAGGCCGGCGCCGTTTCTGCTGCGTGACCTGGATTTATCCACCATATAAAATGCCTGCGTGACTCTGGATACCTCCTGTTCCGGAATCCCGATGCCATAATCTCTGACACCGAACCAATATCCCGTCATTTCTGCTCTTTCTCTCTCTGTCCTTTCCGCTTTCCCTTTTTCCACCTTCCTCTTCTCCGCCTTGCCTCTGGCTGCCCTTTCCACTTCTTCCGATGCCGCTTCCACCGCATACCCTTCGATCTCGATCCTGCTGCCAGACTCCGAAGCCTTACAGGCATTGTCGATCAGGTTTACGAGCACCGTCTGGATCAGGCTGGCGTCCGCCGTCACCACCGCCTCCTCATAGCGGAACAGGAAATCCATATCTTCCCTGGGAAGAAACATATTCCGCAGATACTCAAATAACGTCTCCGTAGAAACCTTCTGCAGCCTTGCTCCCTCCTTCTTCGTCACCATGATATCCAGCAGCCGCAGTGACATGGTCTCCAGTCGTTTGCCTTCCGTATAAATATAGTTGGCAGAGCGAAAGCTTTTCTCTTCATCCAGCTTTCTGGAACGCAGCATATCCGCATACCCGATGATGGAAGTCAGCGGCGTCTTCAACTCATGGGCAAAAGCACCCACGAACTCTTCCCGCGACTGCACTTCCTCCTCCAGCTGGCCAATGGTCTTCTCCAGCTCCTCCGACATATGGTTAAAGTCCTGCGTCAGCTGCCCCAGCTCATCACTGCTGACCTGCTCGGCCCGGTATCCGTAATCTCCCGCTGCCATCTCTCTCGTGGCCTTCATCAGAAGACGGATCGGCTTCGTCAGACGGGAAGCAATAAAGTGCATGATCACGATTCCCAGAACCAGCATCAGTACCATCAGTCTGCGGTAAACCGTAAATCCCATCTTTCTCTCCGCAAATACCTGGGATACATCCCTGAGTGTCTCCAGATACAGATCTCTGCCCAGCGCATTGACACTGCTGCCCGTCTGGATATAATAACGCTCCCCCTCCTGTATCACACGGTACGCATATCTGTTTTCCGCTGTCTGCTCCAGCAGGGCAGCATCCGCCTCAAACCCGTCACTGGCGTAAAGCACCTCTTTCCCCTCATCGGAAAGCCGCAGAAGACGCCCGCTGCCCTGGCCGCTGGTCTCCAGATTAGATGCGATCTGCTCCACGGATCCATCCTGCAGCAGGTCATATTTTAACGGTACATTTAACGCCGCCGTCTGAAAGGCAAACCGCAGTATGCTGTTCTCGTCCAATGCCTGGCCGACCTCCCGCTCCAGCGAAGTCCGAAATACATAATTGACAAAATAAAACCCGCTTAAGCCCAGCGTGATCGCTATAATGATCGTCGTCCAAAGCAACAACTTCCGGGAAAATTTCATTCTCTGTATCCATTCCCTTCCCCTGATTAGTATAACCCACTCAGGCAGAATCCCAGATCCATGCCCTACAGTTCCAGCCTGTATCCCACTTTATACACTGCCACCAGATTCTTCTCCCAGCCCAGCTTCTTTCGAAGCCGCTGCACATGAAGATCCAGCGTCCTGCTGTTGGCAAAGTATTCGTCATCCCACACCCGCTCATACAGATTTTCCCGGAATAACGCCACATTGCGGTTTTCCACAAAAAGCAGCATCAGATCGAATTCCTTGCTGGTCAGTGAAACCGGACTGCCGCTGCGCGTCACTCTTCTCGCTTCCATGTCGATCTCCACATCGCCCAGCATGATCACCTTATCCGTTTTATTGTACCTGCGCAGGACCGCCTCCACCCTGGCCAGCAGTTCCGTCACATCAAAAGGCTTGATCAGGTAATCGTCCGCTCCCAGCTTAAGCCCCCTGACCCGGTCCTTCACCTCATGCTTCGCCGAGATAAAGATCACCGGCACCTTAAAGGGCCTGATATATTCCATCACATCATACCCATCCGCTCCCGGCAGCATGATATCCAGAAGCACCAGGTCAAAATTGTTCTTCTCCACAGCCTCTATAGCGGCCAGACCATCCTGCACCGCCACGCAGAAATAGCCCGCCGCTGACAGATTCATATCGATCAGGTCGCAGATGGGCTTTTCATCATCCACTATCAGTATCTTAATCATCATTCCGGACTCCATCCCCAATAGGCTCTCGCCCTGTCTACAAGCTCCGCCACCGTATCTTCCTCCCCGCAGCGGACCTTCTTCTTCACTTCCGTATCCGTCTCAAAACCGCTGGTTCTCTGGTAATAGATCTGATAATCACTCTCAATCACCACCTCGTCCACGCTTCCCTCATAGCTGTAACGGGCAAATACCAGCAGGTCTTTCATGCCGTCCCCGTCAATATCCCGGCAGGTGATCCCTTTAAGCGCATAAAGATTGTCATAGTCTCCCATGGGCTGGAAGCTCCAGACAATATTCCCCTGTTCATCCACCAGATAGATCATGAAAATCGAAAACTCGGCAATCGTGTAGCTTCCCGGCATTACCTCCAGATGCCCCAGCTTCTCGAACTGTCTGAAATAGTCCTGCTCCTTCGTAATGACAAAGCCATTCTTTAAAAGCTCCTCTTTCGTGGACGCCGTATAGAGGAATTCTGCGGAACGCCCATCCCTGACATACGCAATGATACTTTCCGCGCTCTTGTTCATCCCGAATCTATTGATCTTATCTGAGATCCGGTAATCCCGGTAGAATCCCTTTTCTCCCTGGAAAAGCACATCTCCTACCTTATACTCCCTGCCTGCATACAGCCCTGTCCGGTTCCGGCAGGTGACGATCAGCACAATATCCATCCGCCCGTCCCGGTTCAGATCCTGAAACGAAACGGCTCCAATCTCCACGACAGGCTGTTCCAGAGTCCCCATATTCCAGCTGTTGGCTGCCAGCTGATCCGTCCGATACACCACCGTCCCGTCTTCCTTCGTAAAAAACAGCGCCAGCCGCCGGTAACGCTCTTCCATGGCAGGCACTAACAGGATCTCCCCATAACAGGCCGTCTCCAGCGGAAAGATCTGATCCTCGATCACAGAAAAACCGCTTCCTGCAATCTCCGTCCGCCGCTCGATCCCATTCAACCGCTCCTGATACTCCTCATACGCCTCCAGCACCTGGCGGTCCGTATTCCCCTGTGCAGTCTCTTCTTTCGCCGCCGCAGACATTCCCATGCTGACGCACAATGCTGTCACAGCCATTCCCATCCATATGTACCTGCCCCATATCCTTCTCTTCCGCAATACATACACCTGCTTTTCCTCTGTATCCCCTAAAGTCTCTGCATCGTACCGGCGCTGCTCCCTGCTTCGCCGTTACCTGCAAGTCGCTTTTCTCACGGTTCTGCCAGGGCGCACCCCGGCGCCGTATGCTCAGACATGAATCTCTGCCTTCACTCCCAGCAGCGCCTCATTCTCCTCCAGAATCGGCTGCACGACTTCCTCCAGGAACTTCTCCACCTGTATCGGCGCCCGTCCCACATACTTCTTCGGATCCATTGTCTCCTTAAGCTCCTCCTCCGACAGATTAAAGGCAGGATCGGCCGCAATCAGCTCCAGCAGGTCATTTTCCCGGCCATCCTTTTTTACATGTGCGCCGGCTTCCATGGACAGTTCTCTGATCCTCTCATGCAGCTCCTGTCTGTTGCCGCCCAGCTTCACCGCATCCATCATTATATTTTCCGTAGCCATAAATGGCAGCTCACTCATAAGCCGCTTTGTGATCACCTTGTCATATACCACCAGTCCGTCCACCACATTCAGACACAGATCCAGAATGCCGTCCACCGCCAGAAAGGCTTCCGGAATCGACAGCCTTTTATTGGCAGAATCATCCAGCGTCCTCTCAAACCACTGTGTCGCCGAAGTAATGGCCGGATTCAGCGCATCCACCATCACATAGCGGGACAGGGATGCGATTCTCTCACTCCGCATCGGATTGCGCTTATACGCCATGGCTGAGGAGCCGATCTGGCTCTTCTCGAAAGGTTCCTCCACCTCTTTCAGGTGCTGCAGCAGCCTGATATCATTGGACATCTTATGGGCTGAGGCCGCGATTCCGGCCAGTACATTGCACACCCTGGTATCCACTTTACGGGAATAGGTCTGTCCTGAAACCGGATAGCATTTCTCAAATCCCATCTTCTGTGCGATCATTGGATCAATCCTGTCAATAGTCTCCTGATCTCCATCGAACAGCTCCAGAAAAGAGGCCTGGGTTCCTGTCGTGCCCTTGGAACCCAAAAGCTTCATCGTCGATAGCACATAGTCGAGGTCTTCCAGATCCAGACAGAATTCCTGTGCCCAGAGCGTTGCCCGCTTGCCCACCGTCGTCGGCTGTGCCGGCTGAAAATGTGTAAAGGCAAGCGTCGGAAGCCCTTTGTACTCCCGTGCAAACCTGGCAAGTTCCGCCACCACATTCACCAGCTTCTTTTTCACCAGACGCAGAGCCTGTGTCATCACGATAATATCCGTATTGTCCCCCACATAACAGGAGGTCGCACCCAGATGAATAATGCCTGCCGCCTTCGGGCACTGCTGTCCGTAAGCATAGACATGGCTCATCACGTCATGCCGCACTTCCTTCTCCCGCGCCTTCGCCACATCATAGTTGATATCTTCCGCATGCGCTTTCAGCTCGTCGATCTGTTCCTGTGTGATAACCGGCTGCCCGTTCTGGCAAAGTCCCAGCTCCATCTCTGTCTCCGCCAGCGCGATCCACAGCTTCCGCCATGTCCGGAATTTCATATCCGGCGAGAAAATATACTGCATCTCCTTACTGGCGTACCGCTCCGATAACGGACTTACATATCTGTCTGTACTCATACTGTCTTCTCCTCCATCTTATTCATCCATGCCTTTGTTTCCTCCGGCACATCGAACCACCGCATCTCCTCTTCTATCCTGTACGCTTCACTCCGGCTCTTTCTGGTATTTCTTCTCATACTCCTCCACATATTTCATAACCTCTCCGGCATACTGCGGATACTTCTCCACCAGCTCTTTGATCTCCTGCTGGGAACCGCCGGCCACCACTTCCTTGTTGTAATCCATCCGTCGGCGCAGGGACTGTCTCCTGACAATCAAATTATGACGGATCTCCACCATCTCTTTCCGATCCAGAATCGCTTCCGTCTGGTGCAGCCATATGGCCGGATCCTTGATCTGGTAGCACTTTAACATCTGCAACAGTTCCCGCTCGTTATAATCAAGATCTCTTTCCGCTTTTCTGAGACTTTCCCGCTCCGCTTTCTCCGTCTCATAATTTCTCCACAATTCCATCAATTCCTTTGCGCTGCCTACCCCGTATTTCAGCTGCAGGTATTCCAGCAGATTGGTATTGTTGACATATCTGATCTTCACCTTATTCTGCAGCAGGATAATCTTATTGATCCCATTCTCCACCCGGCGCAGCTCCTGTCTTGCGTCCAGATGCTTCACATAGATCACCGTGATCGTCACCGCTGCCGCTGCCGCTGTCAGCAAATACCCGATTCCCGTATCCATTTCCAGGAAAAACTGTAACAGAAGCAGCAGTAAAACACAAAGCCCCAACGCCACCACACAGATGACCGCCATCCCTCTCGTATCGGCGATAACACCCATAACTTCACTTCTACGATAGGCGTAAGCATGTCTCTCTCCGTCCAGCCGGCTAAGATCCTGCCTGATCAGATTCTGGTACTCCTCTGTCTCACTGAGCTTCTCATAGCCCTCATCCACTTCATCGGCTATCCTCTCCATAAGCTGATAGTTTTCTTCGCTGATCCGGCGCGGCCGTTCCATGAAATCCGCCCTGCTGCTCTGCAGGTCAGCTACCCGTCCGGCGCATTCTTTCAACTGCTCCTTCTCCTCCGGTGGAAGCGCATCGATCTCTTCCATATCCTTCAGATATGATGTGACCATATCATATTCGTAAGTCAGGTTCTCCAGCTCTTTCGTCGCATCCGCCATACGTTCCAGACAGTTTTTGACGTAATCATCCCTCTGCTCCTTATTGTCATAGTCGATCTGGTGCTCGACCTCCTCCTCTTCCCACTCGCCTTCATAGAGGTCTGCCCGGTCTTTTTTGTCAAATAATTTATCTTTCAGATTCTTAAACCATCCCATTATCTCTTCCGCCTGTCCAGATTTTCCATATTTTCCATATTTTCCATATCGCTCTTCGCCAAGTTACACGTTCTTCACGGTTACAACATCTTACATCCTATGACACATACTCTCTGTATCGTTCTTTCAGTTCATTCGTCAGCTTCTCGATCTCCTCATAATAAGGCGTATCATTTCCAGCCGTACTGCTTCCTTCCTCTTTGAACACCTGCAGCGTAAACAGCATACGATTCTCATCCGTCGCCTCAAACTGTCCTGCCGCCTGCTCCATCCGCCGCTCTACCCGCAGCGATGCATTATGATACTCCGGATGATCGGCAATAAAGGAAATGTACTCTTTATCCTGACTGTAAAAACGCACGCTGGCCAGGTACAGCGCCAGGCTGTCTTCCACACCGTCGGCCTCATAGGCCTGCAGGAACCGATCGGCAGCCTGCCTGAACATAAACAGTTTCGCATAAGCCACTCCCATATTATGCAAAACCTGTGACCGCAGCGGCCTGTTCGTCTCCGGGATCTGCGTGAGAAGGGAATGGTACTGCTTCAATGCCCCGTAGAATCTTCCGTGCAGCAGCATATAATCCGCCTTGGCTTTCTGGCGCTCCCAGGGGCTTAAATCCTCATTGTTCCTGATGATCTCCTCTGTTCTGGACACCACCTCCGCCGGATACAAATTTACATACTCCAATATAATACCCGCAAATGCCGCCGTGGAACCATTCTGGTTCAGCAGGGAATACAATGCATGCGCCAGCTGATTTAAACCGCACTGCTCATCCAGCCACTGCACCAGGTCTCTGCGCATGATCTCCGGATCCAGCATCTCCGCCTTCTCCACCAGCAGATAACACAGCTCCTCCACCGAATATAAATTAACGTAAAATTTCTCTACGAAGTAGGGTTGCCCGGCCTGCCTGCCGGTCCCCAGTATGATCTGTCCCATTTTCTTCCGTCCTTTTCATTCAGGATACCTGAAAAGACTCCTCCCAAACGCTTCCGCCCGCCTCAAAAAAATCACCGAATCCCAGATCCGTCACTTTAATGCACACCTGATTTGGCGCGTTCATTTTCATTTCCATATGGTATCTTGTAAAAGGCGCCCCATTATCACTTTCTCCCGACAGAGTGATCACCTTCGTCTGCACGTGTTTTCCGTCAAGCGGCGTTATCACAAACTTCAGCTCTTTCTCCTTCGTCAGGAGGAAATCACACTCTTTGTATAATTCATACCAGTTCTCTCCGGCATCCAGAAGCGCATAATAGGACTCCTTTCCCTGCCGCATGACATGCATGCCTATATTGGCTTTCAGCATATCTCTTCCGAGAAAAACATGCTTCCTGCCCTCTTCCCCCGGCTCCAGCTTCTCCAGAAGGCCATAGCAGGCGCCTTTACTGAAAAGGTTATTTCCCTGAAACACCCGCCTGTTACGGCAAAGAAACTGTAAAGACCGCTCCTGCCATCCGGTCCGGAATCCGTCTCCCAGAAGATAGACGGTCGATATAAACCTTCCTTCGCACATGCCCTGCAGTATGCCCAGGAATCTCTCATCCGCCAGACGGCCGGCATCCTGTCTGACTTTCTCGTCCTCCGACTCTTCCGGGATCACAAGTGTCTCGTAGATCTGTTCCTCAATCAGGACAACGACCGGCGTGGTACGCTTATTGCATTCCATTCGATACAGTTTCAACCGCAGGCCGTCATGTTCGCAGGCCAGCACCTGATGATACCACAGATCTGCCGGCTGATGCAGCATAAAAGAATAAAAGCTTTCCGTATGGCCCTGGAAAAATATGCGCGGTGTTTTCAGGCCAAGATTCGCCGATACCAACGTTAAAATTTCCACCATCCGGTCATCCGGTTCATCCACCGTAAACATGATCGCATCGATTTTCTCAACAGGCGCTATAAAATTCATCAAAGTCATAGTACGGCGGATGAACAGCGTGAGCAATGCCACCGGGTCGAAGGTTTCGTCCTCCAGTTTCACCTCTTCGCCCTTTCTCGCCAGGGTAACAAGACCGGTAACCGGAATCATATCCTCCTGCTCACTTTTTACGGCGTCCTTGCCATAAAGCCATTGATTAGCCCCTTTGCGTTTACATAATACTGTCGGAATATTATACTGCTTCGTTCCAACCACAGTTGCCACCGTATCCACGTCCTCCTGCCCATAGATACAGTAACTGATCTGAGAATACCGGTTTCCCAGGTCATACCCAACCAGTACGCTTCCCTTATGCAGTTTGTTCCCATCCTTCCGATCCAAGAACATCCGTGCCTGCCATCCTTTTCTCTGTAAACTAACATCATGCTCAGCCTGCCGTCCGGCGGGCCGCATGGCCATCCATGCTGTGAAAGTCGAAGACTTTCATAGTAAAATGATATATCATCCACCACTCAACGCAGTTTAAACAGGTGATCCACCATAAAATCCTGCCTGTAATACTGCATCATCAGATCATTCACCGTATCATAGTCATGCAGTGTTTTTCCGATCATAATATCATTAAGCACTGTGTAACGGCTTTCAAAATCGTCCTGCTCCATATCGCTTGCCGCAATACTGTTGCTTCTGGTCGGCCACGCCCCGTTCTCCGACTCCTCTGTTATATAGTACTGCAGCCTCTCACCGAAGAAGAGGATAAATTCCTTGACACAGATGCCCGCAAACATATCTCTCATCTCTTCCTGGCAATACTCGCTCTCCGCACTTCCTTCATCCTGTATCATATAATGAATCACGGCTCTGTATCCGGACTTTACCCGATACTCGATCAAAGTCTTATCCTGATATTCATCCATTTGCGGAATGTACCCCTGGTAATCTTTATACAACGGCAGTACGATCCTCTCCGCCAACAGATCCTGCAGAAAAGCACAGCATGTCTGTCTGACCCGCTCATCCTGCTCGTGCCTGTTCTCCGCATAATACTGCAAAAAGGCCATCTTGCACACACGGTGCATAAATGCTTCCTTCTGATATAATTGCATGATGCCCCAGAATATATACGGATCTGCAATCTGCTCTTTCACCATATAGTCATAGCAGCATTGAGACAAAAAGGCCATCCGCAGTTCTTCATTTCCCATTCCTCTGTTGTAGGTCCTGAAGATCTCGATCTTCTCTCCCACATGGGCTCCCGTATAAAGCATCTGCTCCAGCATCCGTTCACAAAGCGCATAGGTATTTACCCCGAAAGCCTCCGCTGTCTTCCATATATCTCTCATCTCTTTGATGCTGCCCTGGAAGAACTTTACCAGATGATCCAGCACATTCTCATCATACTTACCGCGCTGTACCACATAGGAAAGAACATCTGTCATGACAGGCTCTTCTTTCCGCTCTTCTCCGTCCAGCAGCCTGCTGCACAGCTTCAGAAGCACCTTGGCGTCCATATCATACGGTCCACAGCGCTTTACCCACTGCCAGGCTTCCTCATACAATCCCCGGACGACCATACATCGGATGATTTCCTTTCGCTCCCTTTTCTGTACATCCTCGGGACGAAGCGTCATCAAATAATCATCCAGCTCCCTCATTCTGTCTTTCGCATAGAAAAACCGCACCAGCATCATGCGCAGTATCTTCTTCATCGGTTCCGCCACCAGCTCAGATACGGCAAGCCGCATATACAGATCCACATTGTCATCCTGTACCGTAAGCGTCTTCTGATACTCAAAACAAGTATACACCGCATACCACAGATTGTCCCTCACAAAAGGCGCAATCATAAGCGCCAGCCTGGCGGGACCGCACAACTCTTCTTCCTGACAGCCTATACTTACCGTATAGCGGTTCCCCTCCCTGTCTCCCAATACAATCCTGCAGTCAGAATCATAGACAGGCACCAGCGCCTTTCCGTCGGACACCGGATAAACATTCTCTTCCACCCCATACGGATAAACAACATACGCCTCTACAATCTTATCGGAACAGACCCTGATCTCCTTTAGAAAAAGAAGTGTCACCAGCTGTGCCGCACTCTCCTCGTCGATCATCGGCAGGCTGATCACATTGCGGTACAGGTACGCCAGATCTCTGTTGATCCTGCCATACCGTATCTGCTCCGCTACAAACCGTTCAATAGCCGCCGTGTAATTTATATAAATCTCCGTAATCTCTGCTCTGTGCTTATGTACATAGGCATACAAATATGCCGTGATCTCATAATTCAGATTACTCTGGTATGCAAAATACATGAGTACAATCTTCGGGACAGGCTCACTGTAATCCAGAGGCGCCGACATCATGTAATATTCATACAGGCGTGTGATCCGAAGATTCTGCTCTACCCCGGCCTTATACCATTCAAAATAAGCCGGTCCACAACGATTTCCCTTGATCAGCAATGCACAGACCGCATGCAGGATATCATTCTGCGGCCGCATCGCATAACATCCCTTTAAGATGCGCAGGATACTCTCTGAATACAGCTTCTCCTTCTGCGACAGATAAACAACCTGCAGGATAATCTCTTCCTTCATCAAACCATGCCTGACCGCAAAAGAGAGAATCTGCTGCTCAAACAGATCCAGCTTCATAAGCATCGCCGGATTCATACACAGCAGATGCCACGCTTCTATATAGATGACCGGCGACGTACAGTGATACCGGAATACTTCTTCCAGCAGTCCCCACTTCCGGACAGGATCCCTGATATATTCCTCAGACAGATACATAAGAAGCCACGCGATCCGCCAGTTTCCTCTGTTGCGCACATACATATCGGCAACAGTTTCCGCCACCTCATCCACATAGCTGTCTTCCCTGCTGTATAAAGTCGTAAGATACAGATAATAACACCATAATTCCGGATATTCTTCCCTGCACCCGGCTACCCGGTCTTCATATTTCTCGATCATCCATCTCGCTTCATTATAACGTTCTTCCGTAAGCATCATCTGTGCCTGGAAGAGCTTTAAAGCTATATCCCTGTCGTCAATCTCCAACAGTCTGTTTAACAACCTGTTCGTCTCCGCCATCCAGGTACCGGTGCTGATCCTCTTAAGACGAAATGACTGATAAGAGTCCATCAGTTCCACCGTAAGCGCCTTTTTCTTCTGGTATCGCTCGAATTTCTTTCTGCCGGATATACGGCGTACCAATGTGACCGGTATCTTTGTGACAGTACCATCATCAAACACCAATCTGATACTACCGTAGTTGTTCCCGGCATGCAGGCTTTCATGCGCAACATAATAGTACAGTCTGTAAATATTCCCCAGGAAAGAAGACTCCGTCACTTCCTCTTCTTCCGCCCGCAGAAACTCTCCTTCCGTTTCAATCCGAAAATGTGTGTACCCCCAGCCATTGCGATTCACCACCAGCGTATAACGCATGTTCTCTTCCGGATCTTCTATCCTGATCTCCGTCTCCTCCGGAATATATTCTACCGGCCTTTTCTTATTGATCTCCAGCAGAAATTCCTCTACATTATGTTCATTATCACGAACCCCGCTCAGTCCCCGGTAAGCCGCGTAATGCTGTTTATCATTTCCCGTAAACACCCCGGCAAATTCCTCTGCATAAAACAGCTTTACGGCCTCTTCCCAGTTACTCTTCGCCAGATTGGTAAAATGAAACAGATTCCTGATCTCCCCCATACTGGACATGATCCTGTCCGCCGAGATCGATACCGAGAAAGGAATGTAGTACTCTCCCTGATTGGATATGATATGGATAACCCCCCTGCTCTCTTCTCCCGGCTCCATTCCATGCGCGTCAAATCGATAGAATATCTCATCCTGCACGCCGCCAAATCTCCGGCTCACACACTCCATTCTCAGATCAGAAGAAATAACATCCCCTTCTGTCACCTGTCCCTCCGGGCCGTAAATCGTAAAACTTCCTTCTGTCACCGTATCCGCATCAACTTCCAATTGAATCCGCTGACAGGAAAATTCCAGTGATCCTCTGTCATGATTAAATTTACCGTTTAATATGTCTTCTATAACCTGCCGCACGTCTCCAGTCTGCCTTTCTGTAACAGCTCAGACACCTTCCCTGCCACACACAATGTTGTCTTTCCACACAGATATTTAAATTATAACATTGACACTGCAGCCTGCGCAACACGAAATCCGGCATTCCTTTCCGCAGGCCGCCTGAAACCGCCGATACTCAATGCGGTCTTTCACGAATTTACTACCGCTGCAATATCCCTGTAACTAATCCAAATTCATTACATACTATATTAAGAAGAGAACACTCGAGGTATTTTTATGCAAGAGCCTGTTTTAAAAAGCATGCAAAGTGAAAGCATCGATCAGGGCCGGCTGCAGATCAATGTCACTGCCAATGTAGGATTGATCCCGATCCCCAACGCCAGCATAACTATTTCCTACACCGGTGAACCGGGCAGCACAATAGAGACCCTGACCACAGATTCCTCAGGACAGACGGACCCGGTAACACTTAACGCGCCGCCTCTTGAATACAGTCTGACGCCCAACTCCCCCATGCCTTATTCGGAGTATACCCTGACAGTCAACGCACCGGGTTACGAGCCTGTCACCGTCTCCGGTGTAGAAGTTCTGCCTGAAGTTACAGCCATGCAGAATATAGAGATGATACCCACCGAAACATCTCAGGAAGAATCGGAAACGATTGTGATCCCGGATCATACGCTTTATGGCGACTATCCGCCGAAGATCCCCGAGGATGAAATAAAACCCATGGATGAATCCGGGGAGATCGTCTTAAGCCGTGTCGTAATTCCGGAATACATTATTGTACATGACGGTGTGCCTTCTGACACAACCGCTGGAAACTATTACGTTCGCTATCGAGATTATATTAAGAACGTGGTTTCCTCAGAAATCTATGCTACCTGGCCGGAAAGCGCCATCTATGCCAATACGCTGGCCATCATGTCATTCACGTTAAACCGTGTTTACACTGAATGGTATAGAAATAAGGGATACAATTTTACCATCACATCTTCTACGGCTTACGATCAGAAATGGATCTACGGCAGAAATATCTATGCAAATGTTGACAGGCTGGTAGATTCTATCTTTGCCAACTATCTTTCCCGTCCCGGCGTCCGTCAGCCAATCTTCACTTCCTACTGTGACGGCAAGAATGTAACCTGCAGCGGCCTGAGCCAATGGGGATCCAAATATCTGGGTGACGAAGGCTATACCCCTATTGAAATCATCCGCTACTATTACGGCAGTGACATGTATATCAACACCGCTGTAGCCGTATCCGGGGTTCCTTCCTCCTGGCCCGGCTACAATCTGAGCGTCGGTGCATCCGGCGGCAAGGTACTCCAGATCCAGCAGCAGCTTAACCGGATCGCACAGAATTACCCCGCCATACCCAAAATCACGGCTGACGGCATCTATGGCTCCCGCACCGCCGATTCCGTACGCGTATTCCAGCGAGTGTTCAACCTGCCCCAATCCGGCATCGTGGACTATCCGACCTGGTATAAGATCTCCGAAGTCTATGTGGGCGTGAGCCGGATCGCAGAACCGGGATGAAAACATGTAATATTCTTATAAAATAAAATCTTCCCGGCCATACAGAAATCATCTCTATGACCGGGAAAGTTACACTGTCGCCCTTATGCACTTCTTTCTTCATTTCCGCACTGCTTTTATGCATAACGGCTTTTGATATTTATTCTATTTCGTCAATAACATCATAATCTCATTACTTCTTGCCACAAACTTCGTCATCGCCTCCGGCTCAAGCGGCGCCTGCTGCAACAGTGCCAGATCATAAAGCTGTTCGCAGATCATCTTCACATTCTCACCATCCTGATGCTCCAGCACATACTGTACTAACGGATGATTGGCATTCAGAATCAGCGTCTCACCTTCTTTGCCAAAGCCCATGCCCATATCCATTCCCTGCATGGAATACATCTTCATCATGTCCTGCATTCTGCGGGACTCTTCCGACAGCGTGATCATGGAAGAGATCTTTTTATTCTTCAGCTTTTCAATCTTCACCTTGATGGCATCCTTCTTGAGAACCTTCTTCATCAGCTCCGCAATTTCTTCCGCCTGCTTCTCCATCTCCTTCTCGGCCTTTTTGGAGGTCTTGGCCTTGAAGACATCTGTCAGATCCGCATCGATTCTCTGGAACTTGATACCCTCATTCTTCATCTCCAGCTGGGAGACAAAAGGCTGGTCGATATTGTGTGTGAGAATCACAGCATCCATTTTCGCTGCCTTGAACATGTTGATATACTGGCTCTGCTGCTTCTCGTCAGTCACATAGTAGATGACCTTCTCTTTCTTCTCCTCTTCGGCTTCCTCAGCTTCCTCAGCTTCCTCGGAATCGTCCTCATCCTCAACGATCTCGGCTTCTACCTTCTGGCCGTTCTCATCCACTGCCCCGGTTTCCGTCTTCTCGTCTTCTGACTGACCGTCAACTGCCGCTCCGGCTTCCACACGACTGCCATCTTCCTCAACAATCTCCGCTTCCACCTTCTCACCGTTCTCATCCACTGCCCCGATCTCCGCCTCACCGGTTTCATTGACAGCGTTCTCGCCTTCCTTCACTTCATCCGGATCAACCTTGTTGACTTCCAGACACTCAGGAAGCGTCAGATATTTGCCCTCCAGATTCTTAAAGAGGATGTAATCCGTCATCTTCTCGCAGAATTTGTCGTCTTTCAGACAGCCAAACTTGATAAACGGGCTGATATCATCCCAGTATTTCTCATATTCCTCTTTCTCAGTCTTGCACATGCCGGACAGCTTGTCCGCCACCTTCTTGGTGATATACTCGCTGATTTTCTTAACGAAACCGTCGTTCTGCAGTGCACTTCTGGACACATTCAACGGCAGATCCGGACAGTCGATCACGCCTTTTAACAAAAGCAGGAACTCCGGAATAACCTCCTTGATATTGTCTGCGATAAACACCTGATTATTGTAAAGTTTGATGGTTCCCTCGATGGACTCATACTCCATATTGATCTTCGGGAAATACAGGATACCTTTCATATTGAAAGGATAATCCATATTCAGATGGATCCAGAACAACGGCTCCTTGTAATCCTGGAATACCTTGCGATAGAACTCCAGGTACTCTTCCTTTGTGCACTCATTCGGATGCTTCGTCCAGAGCGGATGAGTCTCGTTTAGCAGTTCCGGACGCTTCCTGATCCTGAACTTCTGTTCGTCCTCTTCCTTCTCCTTCTTGATCTCTTCCACTACCTCATCTGTCTCCAGCTTCTCGTCAGCCGTAACCGTCTGCGTGTCCGTAGTGTTTGCCTTGGACAGATAGATCTCCGTGGGCATGAAAGAACAATATTTCTTAATGACCTCCCTGGCCTTATACTCATTACAGAACTCCAGGCAGTCCTCATTGATCAGCAGCGTGATCTCCGTACCGATCTCAGTCCTCGTTCCCTCTTCCATATCGAATTCCGTACCGCCGTCACACTCCCAGTGTACCGGCTGCGCGCCTTCCTGCCAGGACAACGAATCGATATGCACCTCGTCCGCCACCATGAACGCCGAATAGAAGCCCAGGCCGAAATGTCCGATGATCTGATCCTCATTGGCCTTATCCTTATATTTCTCGATGAAATCCGTCGCACCGGAAAAAGCGATCTGGTTGATATACTCCTCCACCTCGTCCGCCGTCATACCGATTCCGTTATCGATAAACTTAAGCGTCTTCTCCTCTGGATTTACGATCACCTGAATCTGCGGCTTATAGCCGTCCGGCAGGGCATATTCCCCCATCATATCCAGCTTCTTCAACTTCGTGATCGCATCACAGCCGTTGGAGATCAGCTCCCGGAAAAAGATGTCATGGTCGGAATACAACCACTTCTTGATAATCGGAAAAATATTGTCGCTGTTAATTGATAAATTGCCATGCTTTGCTGCCATTTTCTCACATTCCTTTCTGATCCTGTAAATTTCATTGCCATCCCGATAAACAGCCCCAGGCCGATTTCCAGTCTGTCATTCTGTCAGAATGGATCGTACCATGCATTCACTGCACGATACCTGTTCTCTCCTTATCTGCTAGATAGTTTAATACGCTGTGACCTATAAGTCAAGAAAAATATTAGCACTCACCATTAATGAGTGCTAATATTTTTCTGAAATTTTTATAAACTCTGTACTGTATCCTATTATACCCCGGTCTCTTCTCTCTGGTATACTCGGAAAATGCTGTCATTTTCAAGTATAACTCCTTCATTGCCTCTATCCGAAATACTCCGTATAAACTTCAAAAAAGTCCATGGTCTTCACATTCTCATCATGAATAAATCCTACACTGTCCCAAAGATTCTCATTCAGATTCCTGGTCAGTGTCTCCACATAGGCGTCATACTCCTGCCCGAAGGCCTCCGCACGTCTCTGATCTACGATCTTAATCTTATTGGCATCCGTCTCATCCCTGTCAAAGGTATTCAGACACTTGATGATATGATACCCGAATTCCGTCTCCACCACATCACTGATCTCATCCTTACCCAGATTAAAAGCCGCCGTCTCAAAAGCCGCATCCATCTCACCCTTACCAAAAGAATAGGTGCTCTTATCGTCCTCACTATAACGGCGGATCAGTTCATCAAAATCTTCGCCGTCTCTCGCAAGCCGCAGCGCCTCGCTGGCCTGCCTGTAAGCATCCTGCTTCGCTTCCTCCGTATACTCCACCTTCTTACCCGTGCCGTCCAGCGCATAAGTCTTGATCAGAATATGCTCCACCGTAATCGTTCTCGCCTCGTCGTCACTGATCTCCGGATTGATATCCTTGATCGTGTATTGATACACCTTTTCCGCCAGCGCAAACTCCGTATACAGATCGCTGATCGTCTTTTTAGAGATCCCCATCTTCTTGATTTCCGCATCATTGAGCGAATCATAATAAGCCGCCGCCGCGTTCTTTACCTGTGCCTTTTCCTCTCCGTCCAGCTCCACTTCATAGCGTTCTGCCATCAGATTCATCGTCTTGATCCGCGCAATCTGTGCCAGCGCAATATCCTTCACATTCTGTTCCAGCGTCACGCCGTCCACATTCGTAGCCCAGATTTCCGTTCCATAAACGCTCTCATAGCGATTCTGTATATTAGTCAGATACACCATAATCTCCGGCAGAGAACAGGTGCTGGTCTCGATCCGGAAGATTTCATCCCTGTCAAATCCGGTGGTAAGCACTATCTTCGTACCAAATGCATTCCCACTCCCGCACCCGGTCAGGCTGCCAAGACACAACCCACACGCCAGCAGGATCCCTGCTGCATATTTCAGCTTTCTATTCCTCATATATCTCTACGCACTCTCTCTTTACTTTCTCCATCTTCGCTTTAAGGCCATGGAGCTTCTTACTTCTTTTCTTCCACAGGATTCCCTGCCTTATCAAACCACACTTCCCCATTGGTCAGCATATAATCTTCACCATTTAAGATCGCCTGCACATAGTCTTTTGCCGAACGGATCCTTCTCTGAAAAGCGATCCCGCCGCCCAACAGATCCGTCGTATGGATATCCGATCCGGCAGTCAAAGGCAGCCTGTGCTGTCCGGCATAGGCGGTCGCCCTCTTATCAAAAGCAGGATCATTGTGTGCCATGCTTCTGGAACTGGAGTGGGTTGCATTCACCCCTTCCACACCGTCCACCCACTGCGGGTAAAGTCGAATATCCGGAATATAACCGGCCTCCCGGAACGGGTGGGCATGGATCACCAGGCCGCCTGCCCCGTGGATCAGCCGATACTGCTCTTCCACCGTTGCCGTCTGGATCTGCGGATGCTCCTTCAGCCATGTTCCGTCCACACCGTAAATGAGGAATTCTGTGCCGTCATAGCCAGCCTCATATCCGTAGAATACATCCAGGCCGACTTTCCGTCCTTCTTCGGCTGCCTCAAGATACCCCTGCTCAAACCTGTCAATCCAGGCAGACCAGGGCAGACTCCTGTCCACAGCCGTATTGCCGCCCCAGTTATGATCCGTCACAAATATTCCGGTGTAACCGTATTCTTTACACGCTCTTGCCATCTCCGCTCCGGTACTCCGTGCACACGCACTGGACTGTGACGTATGCAGATGCGTCTCATATAAATAAGGATATTGTTCCCGTATTGCCGTCATAATATATCCGTTCCTTTCTTCACTATTCCCATTGTCAGATAATGCCTGTTCTCCATCAGCATCATCCCGTTAAATCCGTGCAAACCCTCCGGCGTACACCGCGTTCCTTCTCTTATATCCTCTCAACAGAAAAGGGATTAAATTGCGTGCCAATACACTCTAACCTAATCCCCCACTGCCTCAATTCATACTCTTAAGAATAATACTATTATGCGATCACATGAATCCATCCCTCAGGCGCTTCGATCCGTCCCATCTGGATTCCCGTCAACGTATCATACAGCTTCTGCGTAACAGGTCCCATCTGCGCCATACCGCTGGGAAATACGATCTCTCTGCCATGATCCACGATCCTGCCGACCGGAGAAATAACTGCTGCCGTGCCGCAAAGGCCGCACTCCGCAAACTCTGCAACTTCTTCGATCGGAATCTCTCTCTCCTCCACTTCCAAACCAAGATACTCCTTCGCCACCACCATCAACGAACGTCTCGTGATGGAAGGCAGAATGCTGTCCGACTTAGGTGTCACCACCTTATTGTCCTTCGTCACAAACAGGAAGTTGGCGCCTCCCGTCTCTTCCACCTTCGTCCTGGTCGCCGCATCCAGATATAAATTCTCGTCATATCCCTCCTGATGGGCAGTGACAATAGCGTGCAGGCTCATGGCATAATTCAATCCAGCCTTGATATGACCTGTTCCATGCGGCGCCGCCCGGTCAAAATCACTCACTTTCAAAGTCAACGGCTTCACACCGCCTTTAAAATAAGGTCCTACCGGCGTAGTAAACACCCTGAACTGATACTCTTCCGCCGGTTTCACACCAATCACAGCGGAACTCGCAAACATGTACGGCCGAATATACAACGTAGCGCCGGAACCATAAGGCGGTACGTACGCCGCATTGGCAGCCACCGTATCACTCACCGCCTGTATGAACCTTTCCTTCGGAAAAACAGGCATCTCCAGTCTTTTACAGGTATCTTCCATACGCTGTGCATTCAGATCCGGACGGAAGGTAACAATACGTCCATCTTCTGTGGTATAGGCTTTCATTCCCTCAAAACACGTCTGTGCATACTGCAGCACACCCGCACATTCATTGATCACAAGATTCGCCTCGGAAGTCAGGACACCCTCATCCCATGCGCCGGCTTTATAATTAGCCACAAATCTTTTATCTGTCTCCTGATAATTGAACCCGATATTGGCCCAGTCGATATTCTTTTTTTCCATCTTCTCCTCCGTTCCGAAGCACCCGCCGCAGCAAAGACTCCTCTCTGTCACGTGCATCCGGTCGGCAATTCCACAGATGCCGCTTCGCTCTTCTTAATTATATTATACTTTTATCCCTAAAAGTCAAGTACTGTCACACGAAAAAGGATGCCCCGCCATGAACCGATCATCCTGGCCGGCATCCCTTCCTGCCTGCTGCACAGAGCAAATACTTCTATTTCTTCCTCTCATACTTCACGAATGCATACGCGATATCAAAATACGTCTGCTCTTCACTGTCCGCCGTAATCTCCCATTCCTGATCCTGATCCAGATCCGGGAAATAAGCATCCGCCTCGTACACATGATCGATCTTCGTCACATGCGCCACGTCGCAGTATGGCAGCATCATACGATAGACGCTCTCACCGCCGATAATATAGATGTCCTCACTCCGATACTGCTCAAGTTCCTTAAGCAGCTCTTCCCTGCTATGCACCACCACCGCATCTTTCACATGGTAATCCGGATTAGTGGACAGAATGATATTAATCCGATCCTTCAAGGGCATCCCCTGCGGAAAAGTCTCTAATGTCTTCCGTCCAAGCACTACTACCTTCCCCATAGTCTCCTTCCGGAACATCTTGTGATCCGCCGGAATACTGACCAGCAGTCTGTTCTTACAGCCGATCGCCCAATTACTGTCCACCGCTACAATTAAATTCATATTCTCCTCCCATTCTTCCGGTACAACGAATACCAATTCAGCACACTAGTATAATCCACAATAATTACCGTGGATTATACTAGATCGCCACCGGAATATTCTCCACCTGCGGCCCGGTTACATAATTCTCCACACTCACATCATTGCGCGTAAACTGATAGAAATCCTTAATATCCGGATTCAACCGGAAAACAGGCGCATCATAGACCGGCCGCTCGATCAGTTCGCGGATAATCGGAATATGCCTGTCATAAATATGGGCATCCGCGATCACATGTACCAGCTCTCCCGGTTCCATATCACATACCTGCGCCAGCATATGTACCAGCACTGCATACTGTACCACATTCCAGTTGTTGGCCGTGAGTACATCCTGCGACCGCTGGTTCAGCACTGCATTCAAAGTCAGCCTGTCATTCCCCTTCTTCTGCGTCACATTGAAAGTCATGCTGTAGGCGCAGGGATACAGATTCATCTCGTGAAGATCCTGATGCACATAAATATTCGTCATAATGCGGCGGCTGAAAGGATTGTGTTTCAGATCATAAAGCACCCGGTCAACCTGATCCATCATCCCTTCTTTATAACGATGCTTCACCCCCATCTGATACCCGTAGGCCTTCCCGATCGAACCGTCCTCATCTGCCCATTCATCCCAGATATGGCTGTGAAGATCATGCACATTGTTGGACTTCTGCTGCCAGATCCACAGCATCTCATCCGTGGCGCTCTTAAGCGCCGTCCTGCGCAGCGTCATAATCGGAAATTCCCTTGAAAGGTCATACCGGTTCACCACCCCGAACTTCTTGACCGTATAAGCCGATGTCCCGTCTGCCCAGCGGGGTCTGACCTTCTCACCCTCCGTACTCGTCCCATTCTCCAGAATATCCTTACACATTGCAATAAAAATATGATCCGCCGCGCTCATTTACTGCCCCCTCCTTAATTCCTGTCCCATTTATCACAGAGCGAGTTGATCTGATCTGCAAATTTCGCCAGATCTTTATTCGCACCACCCTCGTTCTTATGTATAATCGCCAACAGTCTCTGTCCACTGGCAAGCAGTCTCGCAAAGACATCGGAAATACCGTGCAGTTTCTTCTTCACTGCCTTCGGCGCTGCCTCGAAGATAAACTCACCGCCGATCAGATCAAACCGCGTACCGCTGTAAGGCGCATAAGCCTCCAGCCCATGCTCCACCTTCAGACATTCCGTAAACAGCTTGCACACACTGTCCTCGCCATGTACCACAAAGACCTTCTCCGGCTTTACTTTAAATCCTTCGATCCAGCGCAGCAGCCCATTCTTGTCCGCATGGCCGCTCATGCCCACCAGCTTCACGATCTGGGCACGGATCTCGATGTGCTCACCGAACAGCTTAACTTCCTTCGCCCCTTCCACGATATGCCGTCCCAGCGTTCCCATGGCCTGATAACCAACGAAAAGGATGGTACATTCCGGCCGCCACAGGTTATGCTTCAGATGATGCCTGATACGCCCCGCCTCACACATGCCGGAAGCCGATATAATAACCTTGGGCGACAAGTCGAAATTGATCGCCTTGGACTCATCACTGGTAATCGCCAGCCTCAGCCCTGGAAAAGCAATTGGATTGATTCCCTGCCTGATCAGTTCCATCGCCTCTTCGTCGAAACACTCATACTCATTCTTCTGAAAAATACCGGTAGCCTGCACAGCCAGCGGACTGTCCACATAAACCTCAAAATCCTCATGGCCCTTGACCATCCTGTCCGCCTTCACCTGCCGCAGGAAATAAAGCATCTCCTGAGTCCTGCCTACCGCAAAGGACGGGATCACCACGTTGCCTCCCTTGTCAAATGTCCTCTGCAGAATACCCGCCAGCTCCCCGATATAATCCGGGTGTTCCGCGCCGTGCAGCCTGTCGCCGTAGGTAGACTCCATTACCACATAATCAGCGGCTTCCGTAAACTTCGGATCCTTGATCAGCGGCTGGTTACTGTTCCCGATATCCCCGGAAAAGACCAGCTTCTTCGTAGTCTCTCCCTCTGTCGCCCACACCTCGATGCTGGAAGAACCCAGCAGATGTCCGATATCCGTAAACCGAATCCGCACGCCCTCACAGACGTCCACTTCCCTGTCATACTCACAGGGAACAAGTCTTCTGATCGCGCCGTCTGCATCCTCCATCGTATACAGCGGTTCTACCACTGTTCCCGCGCTTCGCTGTGCCTTGCGGTTCTTCCACTCTGCCTCCTGCATCTGAATATGCGCGCAGTCGCGAAGCATGATACTGCACAGATCGCAGGTCGCCACCGTGGCATAGATACTGCCACGGAATCCCCTGGCATACAGCAGCGGTAAAAGTCCGGAGTGATCGATATGTGCATGTGTCAGAAACACATGGTCGATCAGCGCCGGTTCCACCGGCAGCTCACAATTCTCAAAGACATTGACTCCCTGCTCCATACCATAGTCAACTAAAATATTCTTCTCCCCGACTCGCAGATAATGACAGCTCCCCGTCACCTCATGGTCGGCCCCAATAAACATAAGTTCCATACGCAACCCTCCTTAATTTATCATATCATTTTTTCAGATGACCGTAAACAAGCAGGAAACAGATTCTTCAGACTAAATTTACATATTCTCACGTAATACGCAGACAGGCACGTCCGCTGCTGTAACATTTTCTGCATCATCCGATAGAATAATAGTAACTGAGATTGAGGTATTCCCCGCTATGTCCGCCACACTTCCCACCCTGTTGCTCTTCCTGACCGCCGTATCCGTTGACTCTCTGACCGCCGGCCTTACTTACGGCACACAGCGTGTTAAACTGCGCCCTGCGTCCTGTCTGATCCTTATTTTTGTACCCGCCTTTTTTATTACCACAGCCAACCGCATCGGCTCCTTTCTCTATTTCCTTCTTCCCCAGACAATACTGCCTTTTCTTTCGTTTACACTGTTATTACTCTTAAGCTTCAGCAAGCTGACAGAGAGCCTGCTCCGTTTCCTCACACGCAAATACCCCAGTCTCACCAGAAACTGGGGCTGGAAGATCAAACAGCTTAACATCATCTTTACCGTCTATCTCTCTCCGGAAGACGCCAATCAGGACGATTTACAGATACTAAGCGCCAGGGAGGCTCTCCTTTTATCCCTGGCGCTGTCTCTGGACAGCGTTCTCGCCGGAATGGCCTTTACCGCAACGCGACTGCCGCTGCTTCCCCTTTTCCTGCTGGCCGCCCTTTTTAACCTGCTTCTTTTTGGCGCCGGATACGGTTTCGGCCATCTGGTTTCTTCCGTACTCCGTGTCGATCTTTCCTGGCTCAGCGGCCTGTTTCTACTCCTCCTGGCATTGTTGGCCCTGCTGTGACCGCTCCTGCTGCCCCGGTCTCCTCCTGCTCCCTATACCTGGCTCCATATCCGATCGCCACCAGCAGCTCATGCACAATCAGCGGCGTAGCCGAGAGCGCAATCAACTGCCCCCACTCCGCCAGTCCAAGACGCACGGAGCCAAACAGCGTAATCAGGGGCGGAATTTCCGTCACTGCCACCTGCAGTGCAATCCCGACCACAAAAGCACCGATCATATAAGGATTGTTCCTGTGATTCATCTTAAAGACAGAGCGGTTCACATCCCGCATGCCGATGGCATGAAACAGCTGGCTGATTCCCAGAACCGTAAAGGCGTGTGTCTGGGCCTTGGCAAGCACTGCCGATATCTGCAGCCCTTCCACAACATTGTGTAAAGTTACAGGCAGTCCCTCCGCCACAATCCGGTCATAAGGCACCTTTAAAAAGGCTGCCAGACTGACGCCGCCGATCACAAGTCCGTAACAGATTACGCACAGCAGACCGCCCTTTGCAAACAGCGAGTCTTCCTTTTTACGGGGACGTTCCAACATCAGACGTTCACTTTCATTGTCATCTACTCCCAATGCCAATGCCGGCAGAGAATCCGTAATCAGATTGATCCACAGGATAAAGCTGGCTTTCAACGGACTGGGCAGACCGGCCACGATGGTAATCAGCATCGTAATGATTTCTCCCAGGTTAGAGGACAGCAGAAACAACACGGACTTCCTGATATTTTCATAAATACCTCTCCCCTCCTTAATGGCCGTATGTATGGTGGCGAAATTGTCATCCATCAACACAAAATCCGCCGCACCGCGGGCCACATCCGTACCGTTCATGCCCATGGCAATACCGATATCCGCCGCCTGCAGAGACGGCGCATCGTTCACACCATCTCCGGTCATGGCCACCGTCTTTCCCAATGTTCGATATCCCTCCACGATCCGCACCTTATGCTCCGGCGTCACCCTGGCAAAGACCCTGAGTTCCTGCAGGCGCTGCAAAAAGCTGTGTTCTTTCAGATGATCCAGTTCCCTGCCCGTAATACACTGCTTCGGATTGTCCGCAATCCCCAGCTCCCTGGCGATGGAAAAGGCCGTGTCCGGATGGTCCCCCGTTATCATCACTGTGGACACACCAGCCTGCTCAAAGTCAGCCACTGCACAGACCGCTTCCGGCCGTACCGGATCCTGCATACTGAGAAGCCCCAGGAAGATCATGTTCTTCTCCTCCATACCTGCATCTTCCGTCATAGACAGCGCCATTACCCGTCTTCCTTCTTTCATCAGACTGCCCTGTACCTTTGCGACTGCGTTCCTGTCCCCCTGCGTCATCACAGTGACCCTGCCCTGTGCGTAGATACGATCGCATCCATCCAGGATCCTCTCAGCAGCTCCTTTAGAGTAAGAAATATACCCCTGCCCGTCTCGGTGTACTGTAGTCATCATCTTACGCTCCGAATCAAATCCTTTCTCTCTGATCCTGGGAAAACATGCCCGCAGCTCCTCTATTTCCACCCCGCAGTCCCGCGCCATGTACAGCAGCGCAAGCTCGGTCGGATCCCCGATTTTTTCCTCTCCGCTCAGGATTCCGTCATTACACAGGATGCTGCCCAGAAGGAAATGGCGGTGTGCATTGTCCGGCGCCTGTCCCTTATTCCATGTCCCAAACAGATCCGCAAATCGCTCTCTACCTGTCATCTTCCCTTCCAGATAACATTCCGTCACCGTCATCTTATTCTGTGTCAGTGTACCTGTTTTATCGGAACAAACCACCTCCACAGCGCCCAGAGTCTCCACCGAAGACAGCTTCCGCACGATTGTTTTGGCCCGCACCATCCGCGATACACTCAATGCCAGCACAATAGTCACAATAGCTGGCAGCCCTTCCGGAACGGCAGCTACCGTAAGGGACACGGAAGTCAGAAGCATCTCTCCCACATCCCGCTTCTGTAAGACAGCCACTACGAACAGGAAGACACAGATTCCCACAGCCAATGCGCTGAGTACTTTTCCAAGCTCTCCCAGCTTGACCTGCAGTGGCGTTAATTTCTCCTTCCCCTCGTGCAGCATATCCGCAATATGTCCGATCCTGGTGTCCATTCCCGTGGCAGTCACTACACCACGTCCACGGCCTTTCGTCACGTAAGTGGACATATATGCCATATTCATACAGCTGTTGTCCCCCGAAATCTCCACCACATGGTCCGCATCTTTTTCCACCGGAACAGACTCTCCTGTTAGGGTAGACTCTTCCACGCAAATCCCGTTTGTTTCAAGCAGTCTTAAGTCCGCCGGAACCATATTCCCGGCCTCCAGGAACACAATATCACCCTGGACAAGATCCTCTGCAGAGATCTTTATGCGTTCTCCTTCCCGCAGGACAACAGCCTGTGGAGAAGAAATTTTCTTTAGCGCTTCCACCGCCTTTCCGGCTTTCCCTTCCTGAATGATGCCCACCGTTGCATTTAAGACTACCACGGTAACAATGATGATGGCATCTCCCAGCTCATGGAGCATAAGAGAGACCGCCATCGCCACCACAAGGATCAGGATCAATGGGTCGTTCAGCTGTTCCAGAATCATCTGTCCAAGACTCTTCTGCTCCTGATCCTTCAGCCGGTTTGTTCCGTATTTTGCTCTGCGCTCCATCACATCTTTGTTCCAAAGACCTTTGTCCTTGTCCGTCCCAAGCATACGGAGCACTTCCGCCGCTGTCTTCACCTCATACATGCAATTCCCTCCTGCACCTGTCATCAATTGCTTTCCGAAACAGTCCCACAGTCCGTGCTGCAATGATTGGACTGCTTGTCACCGCTTTGTATGATATATGCAGGGGATGTCCTGTTTATGCCTGCATCACAGACATCTGCAGCAAATTCAGTTTACATATAAGTCATCAAAAGCTGCGCAGTTTATCACTTCCATCATCCACGGTATTCTCTATGGATCGGATCACCACATAATAACCGAATCCTGGGTTCACTTCCACATACACCCGGTCGCCCGCCTTATGGCCAAGCAGCGCCTTACCAAGCGGTGATTCCGTGCTGATCAGTCCCTCCAGGGAATTACCGCGCACCGTAGTAACCAGCTTATATTTCTCCACAAGGTCATCCTCCTCAAAATAGACTTCCACCGTATTATTCATACCAACCTCATCTTCCGCCGATTCGTCGGAGACAATCACCGCCGTTTTGATCATCCTCTCCAGATAACGGATTCTGCTCTCATTCTGGTTTTTCACTTTCTTTGCCGCATGATATTCAAAGTTCTCGCTCAGATCGCCATGTGCCCGGGCTGTCTTCACGTCTTCAAGCGCTTCCCTGCGTACCACCAGCTTACGGTATTCGATCTCCTCTTCCATCTTTTTGATGTCCTGTTTCGTCAGTTCATTATGCATACCCTCACTGCTCCCTTCTTTTTCTCCGTATAACTTTCAGACAAATATTTCCGATCACATAATGAAAAGAGACAGTAGCTCACCGTCTCTTTCTCCCCTTATATCTTAAGAATATACAGTCTATTATTTCATTATAATGCAAACACAAGGCTGCCGCAACATTAATAAGAAAATTTTACTTTTGAAGCTATTCCATTTTGACAGTATGCAACACGAAATATCACACAAGAAAGAAAAACACTGGTATTTACCAGAGTTTTCAAGAGCGCAAGACAGGACTCGAACAATATCGCCAGTCTGAAAGCCGCATAAAATCAAGAAAGGAAAAGGTACGTTACCCTGTGTGATTCAACTTTGATTCAACACTTTTGACAGACTAAGCCGCTTTAGAATAATCAATGACAGCAATTTCCTGCATAAGCTGTTTCGCCATATTTACAAGAGATTCAACTTGTTGTGCTACCTTATTTGAATAATATTTTTCACCACATTGCTCACACTCTTCGCAAGGCACATTCTTAATGATGATAATACAATTTTTATAATTTACGACATGCGTTGTCAAGGATGAGATCGTGGTCTTACACTTACAATACATACACATAACCATTACCTCTTTCTTGTTTTCAAATCCTCTTCAAATTTATCAGTGTTCGGAAAATAAGCTGTTACAAAAAATAAATTGCTGTTATCTGATCCGACAACAATGTACAATATTTTATCGTCTGCTGTACGTCCGAAAATGAGACAGCTGGAGTGAGGGTAATCGTCTGGATAGTCCTCAATGACCTCTCCTGTTTGCAGGCAGGATTTCACATCCGCGATACTGATGTCTCTTTCCTGCATACGCTCTAAACAGTGCTATGACCATTTTATATTGAATGAATTCTTTAATATCTTTCGAAGCTGTTCTATATCCATAATCAATTTCTTTAACGTTTATAAATATTATACACCATACCAATACTAAATAAAATACATACATTTATGTTTTATTACAGTTATCGCCTTATGCGAATCATAGACACGGTCTGTAAAATATCTACAATCATCAAAAATACCCTCAGTGAACAAAGGTACACACGGTCGGTAAAGAATCAATTTCATCCCCTGCTGCGTTGCTTTCATTCCGTGTACGTCCAGTACACGTCAATCAAGCGCCTTGCAGGGATTGAAATTGCCTTCTTTCCGACTCTTCGACCCTGACCATGGATATTTGAGTGATTTCCAAGGCGGACGATTGAGGCGTACCGGACGTACGCCGATTGAGGACAACGCAGAAAACCGCTCAAATATCATGGTTCAGGGCGTGTATTCCTTTGTTCACTGAGGGTATCCATGCTTTACTGAAAAGATGCAGTATAGAAATATTTTATATCCAACCTAACATGAATATAAGAGACTGATAAAACATACCTATCAGTCTCTTGTTTATTGTTTTTCTATCAGGCTATCCAAACTCACATCCAACGCAACAGATATTTTATAAAATTCAACCATTTCTGCAAGTCGAGTTGACGTCATTCCCTTTTCTTTACGATATTTCTTGATGTTGTGACGTATTGTGTTATAAATATCATCATCAAATTGTAATTGTTCTATTCTTCTTTGTATATGAGTCATCATCTATTGAAATTGTACTGTTTCATCCATTAAAAGTATGTGCGGTAATAACTCACAAAATTCCTTCTGACTATGTTTACTATTTCTCAATCAATCTATCTAAACTAACCTCTAGTACTACTGCTATCTTATAAAGTGTATCGACGGAGAAATTATTTCCAACCTTTTCACTTTCTATCTGTCTAATAAAATCATGGGATAAACCAATCATTTCTGCAAGTTGGGCCGATGTCAGTTTCTTTTCTCTACGGTACTTCTTGATATTGTGCCGTATTGTATTGTAAATATCATTATCAAATTCTAACTGCACTATTTCATTCTTCATGTGAACCATCACCTAACAAAATTTTAACCTCTATTTGGCTATTTTTATGTGAGGCGATAACTAATAAATTATACATGTAGTAACCCGATTTATATATTAAGATATATGAGGTATCATCCCCATACCGGCAACCAGTGACGAAGAGATTGAAGCCAGTTGTACAAGCACCAAACTGGTAGCAGTGCGCTTCACTGACTTGCAAAGTCTCACTGTACTCCATCAACGGCCAGATGGTCATGCCAGCCACGGCGTCAGATGCCGAACTGGTCCATTTTAAGAAGTAACCCGTTACCAACAATTTGTTTCAGACAGGGTGAAGGCGCTCTTCTGCCTTTGCCCTGCAGAAAGAGGAAAGGTATAAGGTTGAATAAATTCTCTGATGAGCAATTTATTCAACCAAGAGTTTGTGCCGAAGCGTCACAAACTCCTTGATCGCAGAGCAAAATCGGAGTATTCCTTCGGAAAACTCCTAAATTCTGCTCGCGTCCTCAGCGCAAAGCGCTTCGGAATGGAGGTAAAAAATGAGAAATAATAACCTTGATCTACGCCGCCTTAAATGGCTTATTGCTGTCCTATATGCTGTCACCGGCCTTGTCATCTGGCATGAGCGTGATACCCTGTATCAGCATATATCTAATCCGTTCCTTGAATCCGATTGGGCTATCTGGTTTCTTGATGCAGTCCTGCTTATTCTTATGGCGGCATTATTTGTCTTCCTTGTGCAACTGCTCCGCTGTCCGCCTTTTGACCAATACAGATTTCAAAAGTTTTTCCGGCAGATAGGCCTGCACAATCATCTGGGGGAATATCCTTCTCTCCTTTCAAAGCGACCTGACCTTCAGAGAGCCCACGGCGTCATTTATAAAATAGGCAATATAGGTATGCCAGTGGAAACCCTCGACAGCAAAATTTGTCCGAATGACCGTTCTCTACGAATCAAGGTGAATCGAATATGGAAGAAAAGCAAAGACAATCCTGATATACGCTGTTCCCATTAGGTATGTCAAGCCCAACATTATTTCATTAGGTAATGAATCA
Source organism: uncultured Lachnospiraceae bacterium (assembly GCA_947576945.1). Taxonomy (GTDB): domain Bacteria; phylum Bacillota; class Clostridia; order Lachnospirales; family Lachnospiraceae; genus UBA3282. The sequence goes on along the minus strand of CANPTH010000034.1, from coordinate 1,943 downwards.
TGTGCATATGAATTAAGCAGGCTGCCAACTCTTCTCTGTGTCGGAGCTACCGGCTCAGGGAAGAGTTATGCCCTTTCTGTTATACTCGCTATCTACGCGCACTATATACCAAATGTCAGCATTACGATATCAGACTATAAATATAGCCTGTTGCCGTCTCTTGCTCATACTTCTAATTTCTATGGCTATAATGAAGCCCTTAAAGGAATCGAGCTCTTCTATACAGAGTTTCAAAAACGCTTAGAAAGCCATGATCCAGAACGCAATGCGCATGTCAAAATACTACTGATAGACGAATATTCCGCATTGCTTGACTCATTGGATAAGAAGCATCAAGAACTATTAAAAACAATGGTGGGCAATTTACTTCTCATGTGCAGAAGCCATGGTATGAAAATTATCATCTGCATGCAGACAGCCTATAGCGAATTAAAGCAGGTGTACACGACCAGTTCCATGCCGTTTTAGCCCTTGGAAATCTCTCTAAGAAGCAAAAACAGATATTATTCTACGACTATAAGGATGCAATGAACGAACATAACCACGTCGGGGGAAGGCTACCTGCTGATAGACGGGAAGGGCATTGAAAGAGTTAAGATTGCAGAGATTAAAGACATGGATGCCCTCTGCGATATCATACAACCGGCAATGAACCACTCTTCCTTCCCGCCGCCGTCAGGCGGCTTATTAACTTGATTATTATAGAATAATATCAGAAAGAAGATGACACCATGAAAATTGAAAAGCTGAAAGAAAATATGCATCCTTTAAGCGACAGCCCTGTACAATTAAAATGCATGGGCAATATCTTTGATGTGCGTTCTATGACCCGTTCTCCTCAAATTCCTATCAGGAAATTGGACAAAGATTGCTGTCTGGAACTTGCAACCGGTGAAGTCAGGGAATTTAAACATGCTGAACGGAGAACGGACAATCTGACAAGTGTAGCACAATCTCTTAAATGCCTGCGCGAGTATGTCAATACCAACGTCACCGACCCCCGGAAAGCATTGTTTATCACGCTCACCTACGCCGCCAATATGCAGGATACAAAAACACTCTACAATGATTTCCGCAAATTTAATATGCGATTATCCTACTACCTGCACAGGAATCGCCTGCCGCCCTATGAATATATCGTAGCAATCGAATCGCAGGCCAGAGGCAGTCTGCACGCGCATTTACTATTAATTTTCCAGACAAAAGCCCCTTTCATCCCCAACAAAAAACTTGCCGACATCCGGGGACACGGCTTCGTCAAAATCAAAGCATTAAAGAACGTGGATAATGTCGGGGCATATCTATCGGCCTATCTGGGGGATATGGAACTTAATGAAACGCTGTCCATCCCAGATACTGGGTGTAAAGGCTTTAAGATAGTAGAAAGCATTGACATAGACGGAAAAAAGCGGACAAAAGCTGTTGTTAAAGGCGCACGGTTGAGACTCTACCCAAAAGGTTTCCGGCTCTTCCGGAAAAGCCGCGGAATCCGGCCGCCTGTCATCAAAGAATGTACCAACGCCGAAGCCATGCAGGAAATTGGCTGTGCCAATCTGACATATGAAAAGACTATCAGAATCACCAACGATAACGGGGAAGTCTATAATGTCATCAACTACAGGCATTATAATAAGAACCGCCGTATAAATAAAAGCAGTCCTGTTGAAACAGATACCCCATTTCCTTGCCAATGATATGCCTTGCGTCCAGGCTGTCACGAAGCACTTAGAGAGGTAGATTTTCAGTTGGATAGCCTGCCGGTCTCCACTATGACCAACTGAAAATCGTAGCGAACTTAGTGCGGCTGACTGGTACGGCAACTTATAAGAGAATTCAATCCGGTGTAAGGAATCCCAAAACAATAAAAAACATCAAAATTACCTATTATTTCTAGCGTAAGTTTACAAGTTACTAAAGTCTCAGGGGCTGAAAGCCTTTGATTT
>CANPTH010000033.1 GCA_947576945.1 uncultured Lachnospiraceae bacterium | reverse complement strand
TTAAATACAAGATTTGTGTGTTATGAGGTTTAAAAGGAAGTGTCAAACTCCCGCGTTTTGTAAGCTGAAACGGGATAGATCGTGTATTAAATGCTGAGGGTTTCTCTGCTTGCCGATGTGTCAGGAAGCGTATATAATATGATATACAACAAACGCAAAATTCATTTGTCGTTTGCTATTCGATAAAGAAAAGAGGCAAAGTCATGGAGAACAAACTATATAAAAAGGATTTTTCGAATCTTGGATTCAGGATGCTGGTGGGAGCAGTATGGATCACGGTGGTACAGCTGATCAGTCAGAGCGTGGTCTTTGGCAATCGGCCGGAATGGATGGACAATATGAACATCGTATTGGCGGTGAACATGATTCCGCTTTATGTGATCGGCTATCCGTTGGCGTTCCTGATTGTGAAGAAGAAGGATGGGAAGAAGATTGAGAAGCACAGGATGGGATCCGGACAGTTTGTTCTGGCCTTTATGATGGCGTATGGTCTGATGATTGTTGGGAATATCATTGGTCTTGCGCTGACAACGGCGATCGGTTTCATCAGGGGAGAGCAGGTGGACAATGCGTTGTTGACTGTCATCTCAGGAGGCAATGTCTGGATCTCCGCGATCTATACGGTGCTGCTGGCGCCGGTGTTTGAAGAAATTCTTTTTCGGAAGCTGATCTGCGACAGGATTGCACCGTATGGGCAGAGGGCGGCGGTTCTCATTTCAGGGCTGATGTTTGGCCTGTTTCATATGAATTTTAACCAGTTTTTCTATGCGGCTTTTCTTGGAAGTTTCTTTGCCTTTATTTATATCAGAACAGGGAATTTGAAGTACACGATCGGGATGCATATGGCTGTGAATTTTCTTGGCAGTGTTGTGGGCGGGCTGCTTCTGCAGAATGTGGATATGATGGGCAGCATGTCGGGGATGATGATCTCCGCGCTGTATTCAATGTGTATTTATGCTGTCGGCATCACAGGGATAGTGCTCTTTTTCATGAATCGCTCCAAACTGAAAGCGCCGGAAGGTGATGATGTGATCGGAAAAGGCAACTGGTTTAAGACAGCGGTTCTTAATCCGGGAATGGCGCTGTACTGTATAGTGATGTGTGCCGCCATGATTATAATGATGTAATGCATCCAGCCTGTTGAAAAATTGCCCTGCTATAATTTTGTATGTAAATTTACTGGAAGCTATTGACAATCAGCAGGGAACTCAGTATAATAATTCTTGTTGTAATGAGTGTGCGCTTAGCTCAGCTGGATAGAGCGTTTGGCTACGGACCAAAAGGTCGGGGGTTCGAATCCTCTAGCGCACGTTAATGAAGAATAGTGAAAACACTGATAAATTCAGTGTTTTCACTTTTTTTATGCGCAGGGGCGCACAGATGAAATTGTTGCTTACGCAATGTGCACCCCGCGCGGCGAGGGCAAACGTTAAACGAATTTCGTAACTTGTTATGAGGCGGTCTTGTACCGGGAAAATTTGTCTGAAAAAAACTGTTGACAAAAAGTATATACTGTATATAATCATATATAAACAGTATATACTTTTTGAGAATCGCGGTGGACTGTGACGACAGGAGACCGTGAGGAGGTTAACCGATGAAAATTATCATATCAAACCAGTCGGAGCTGCCGATCTACGCCCAGATCAAGGAGCAGTTGAAGGAGCAGATCTTAAACGGGCAGATTCCGGAGGGAAGCACCCTGCCGTCTATCAGGCAGCTGGCGAAGGAAGTGGGAGTCAGTGTGATCACCACCACCAGAGCCTACAGTGATCTGGAAGCGGAAGGCTTTATCGCTACCATGCAGGGCCGGGGCAGTGTGGTTTTGTCCAAGGATAACAACCTGTTAAAGGAGCAGTATCTTCTGCGGATCGAGGAGGGGCTGACGACGGCTATTGAGACGGCTCGGGTGATGGGGCTGCCGGAAGAAGAACTTCGGGAGATCTTCCACAACCTGCTGGAGGCGTCGGCGGATACGGCGCGGGGATGAAACGGCAGCCCTGCAGCGGGTCAGACAAAAAGGAAATGAGAGAAACTGTAATATTACAAAGTTACAGTGCATGAGCCGTGCCTGTGCGCACCGTGGGCCGGCTTCTGATACAGGAAAAAGTGCGCAGAAAAGAGGAATAAAATGGAATTACTGGAAGTACGCAATCTTTCTAAAGTATATAAAACATTTCTGCTGGACAATATCAGTTTTACGTTGCCTGAGGGATATATTATGGGGTATGTGGGGCAGAACGGCGCCGGGAAGAGTACGACGCTGAATCTGATCACGAATATCTGCAAGAGCAGCAGCGGGGAGATCTATGTGGACGGCATAACCTGTGAGGAGGATGAGAGCCGATATAAGGAAAGTATCGGGTATATCGGGGATGAGTTCTATTTCCCGGATAACTTCCGGATCAGGGATATCAGGAGTGTGCTGCGGAACTTTTATAAGACGTTCCGGACAGAGAAGTTTGACGAATTAACGAAGCGGTGGAAGCTGGATGGGAAGCTGGCGGTGAAGGATTTCTCCCGGGGAATGAAAGTGAAGCTGATGTTTGCCTCCGTGCTTGCCAGAGATACGAAGCTGCTTGTGCTGGATGAGGCGACCAACGGACTTGACCCTGTAGTGCGGGTGGAAGTTCTGAAACTTCTGCAGGAGTATATCGCGGACGGCGAACGGAGTGTGATCTTCTCGACGCACATTTTAAGCGACCTTGAGCAGATCGCGGATTACATTTATTTTATTCATGAGGGAAAGACGGTCCTCTATGATGCGAAGGATGAGCTGCTGGAGAGTCATCTGCTGGTGAAAGGGGAAAGGCGTGCGATCTATCCGGAGCTGCAAAGGGCGCTGATCGGAATTATGGACAATGCCTACGGATTTGAAGCGATCCTTCCCAGTGACAGGGCGGATCTTCTGACGAATGAATTTCATTTTGAGAAGCCGACCATTGATCAGATCGTGATCCATTACATTAAGGAAAGAGAAGGGTAGAAGGGCAGGAAGAGGAAGCGAAAGAAAAGGTCAGAAAGCCGTAAGATTGGTAGAAACAACATAGAAACGGAGGTATCCATGAAAGCTTTATATTTTGCAAAAATAGATTATATCAAGACGAGGACACAATGGTATATGATGCTGAGCATATCGGTTATCGTGATTGTAATCATGATGCTGAACAACAGCAGTATGGTAGGGCAGGTAAATTTTATGTATGGGGTGTTTATAGCGATCGTGTTCTCGACGAATCCTTTTGGAACCTGTACGAGAAAGGACATGGGATTCCAGCAGCTGTTGCCGGCCACCACTTTTCAGAGAGTGGCAGGACGATTTCTATTCGGCATGTTCCTGCTGCTGACCGGTATCGGTATCGGGCTGGCAGGTACGGCCGTGTACTGTGTGCTCACGGGGAAAGCGGAGTTTGTGTCACTGCCGATGTGCCTGCTCACTTTTGCGGTCGGCGTGGTGATCATCACGATACAGTATATGTTCTTTTATCTGGTGGGCGAGAGTAAAGGAGCACAGCTTCTCAGTCTGGTCAGAGTGGCTCCGAGTATGTGTTTTTTCTTCGTATCCATGAAGGTGATCGGAGAGATACAGAAAAATCCGACGGAGGCGCTTGCGCTGCTTGAAAAGGTTGGCGGTAATCTGGAAGCGATCGGATGGGGAGGCGCTGTTATGGCGTTGATCGTGATGATGGCCGGAATCGCGTTCTGCACCAGGGCGACAGCGAAGAAAGATTATTGAGAACAGCATGGGAGACGGGAAAATTTTCTGAGAATGAAACTTTTCCTGTCTCTTATTCGTATTACAGACAGAGGATGAGATGCTGTCGGCATGAGCATCCGGATGCTGTGAGGGCAACAATAGAAACAGACCATAGAACACAAGGGATCATGACAAGATGGAGCAGGAGTTTGCGAGAGAATTGAGGTGGAATCATCTGGCGGCGGAATATCAGACGATGCTGTACCGGGTTGCTTTTGCCAATATGCATAACCGGGCGGACGCCGAGGATGTAGTGCAGGAGGCTTTTCTGCGTTATATGAAGAATGAGAAGCCGATTATCAATAAGGAGCATGAGAAGGCATGGCTGATCCGGACGACGATCCATATCTGTATGGATATCTTAAAAAGCAGCTGGCGTCGCCGGACAGTGCCGCTGGAGGAATCCATGCCGGCGGCGTCGAGAGAGGTCTACCTGCCGTATCAGATCAGGGATGACAGGACGCTGGAGGCGGTGCTCAGATTGCCGGTGCATTATCGGAATGCCATCTATCTTTTTTATTACGAGGACTATTCGATACAGGAGATTGCCGGAGTCTTGAACGAAAAGGAAGGAACCATTAAGACAAGGCTGAGACGGGGCAGAGAAGAGGTCAAAAAAATTCTTGCGGAAGGGAGGCCAGAGAATTTATGAGCGTACAGGAAATCGGAGGCAGCGGCAAGAGCGGGAAAGAGTGTCTTCAGGGATATCCGGGCAGGAAGAGGAAGGAGCATTCGGAGCGGTTTCAGGAAAGCCTGATGCAGAATCTGGAATACCAGGGGAAGGCGCAGGACGGCAGGGACAAAGCCGGAAGCGAAGGACAAAGAATTGACACTGTCAGTATGGAAAAAGGCAGACTGGTCACGGGGCTGGGTATACGGGTGAATGCTGTAACGAGACGGGAAGCCGTACAGGCTGCGGAGGTGAGGCATATGAGCTATGAAGAGAGCGATAATATCGAGATTGCCGTGACAGAGGGGTATACCCTGAAAGGAAAGCTGGAGGGCAGTCAGGTCTATGTGGAAGCGAAATATGATGACGGCAGGCTGGAGGCTTATCGGGTGGATATGGAGCGGGTGCCGCAGCAGACGCAGCACAGGATTGAACGGTTTGCGATGGAGACGGCAGAGGGGATGAACTCCTCGGAGTCGGAAGAAGCACGGGAGGAAAATGACTGACAACAAAGAGAGTGGAGACTCCGAGAGTCTGTAAAAGAAGGAAAAAGGAGGAAGAAGAAATGATTGGAAACGATAGGTTCGGTGGGTTTGCTCCGGTAAACCGGAGCATGGATTACGCGGCACAGGAGCTTAAGAAATACAGTGAAAACCTGGCCAGACGTCAGAAGCTGGGACTGGAGGGAGACGGTGCACCATCGGATTGTTTTGCATCCATGCTCAGAAGGGCGGATGAATTCAGAGCTTCGGGGGAATCCTGCGGGGCAACGGATTCGGTAGGGATTATCCTGCGGCAGATGGAAGAGCCGAAAGCAGGTGAGACGGTGAGCAGGACAGTATTCCATAACGGCGTCTGTGTGGTGGTGGAGAAAGATTACCTGCGGGGCAACAGTATTACCGTGGGCGGCAGCGCGAATCCTAACTGGATTCATGTTGACACTTCAGTAGGTACGGTACACATTGACTTGAATGATATTGACAGCCTGATGAAGTGCCTGGATATGTTTTCGCCGGAAGATATCAACCTGATCCTGCGGAAGATTACCGAGGTGAGGCAGTGCAAAGATGCCCTGCAGGAGATCGATCAGATGAGAAACACGCCGGTAGAGCGTTCCGAGGAGCAGAAGGATGAGGAAAAGTAACAGGATGAGGTCTGATTTCTGGTTGTTGGACGGGAATATTTGTGATAAACTGTGATATAGATTTGGCAGAGAGAATTAGCCTGAAGGTATTAAAGGGGATACTTTCAGGCTAATTTGTGAATAGATAGTGACAGCCCGCAAAAACAGAGCAGGAGGGAAATGACCAGACATGCAGAAGAAAATAGCGGTGATCAATGATATATCGGGATTCGGCAGATGCTCCATCACGGCGACACTGCCCATACTTTCCTATCTGGGGGTGCAGTGCTGCCCGGTGCCGACGGCGATCCTGTCCAATCATATGGGGTTTTCGCATTATTTTATAGATGATTATACCGACCGCATGAGGGTGTATATCGAGAACTGGAGGAAGCTTGGCCTGCGGTTTGAAGGGATTATGACGGGCTTTCTGGGATCGGCGGAGCAGATCGATATCGTGAAAGGATTTCTCCGTGATTTCTCGAAGGAAGGCACGCTGGTGATCGTGGATCCGGTGATGGGCGATCACGGAAGGATCTATGCCACGTACACGGAGGAGATGTGCACGGAGATGAAGCGGCTGGCAGCGCTTTGTGATATTACCACACCCAACTTGACGGAAGCCTGCAGACTGACGGATACGCCCTACAGGGCGGCAGGCTGGCGGAAAAGGGAGCTGTATGACATGGCGCAGCAGATCTCTTCGTATGGCCCGGCGAAGGTGGTTGTCACCGGCATCCCGCAGGGGGAGTTTATAGCCAACTATATCTACGAGAAGGACAGGGAACCGCGGATTATCCGCACTCACAGGGTGGACGCAGAGCGCTCCTGCACAGGAGATGTATTTACCTCGATTATCGCCGCAGATGGTGTGAACGGCGTGCCTTTTGACCGCTCCGTGCGCAAGGCCTCCGGTTTTGTGAAAAAGTGCATCTTAAAGTCTGTGGAGATGGAGATTCCGAAGACGGACGGGGTGTGCTTTGAGGAAGTGTTATATCAGTTGAAAAGAGATTAAAGAAAAGACAGCAGGCAGGACTGTAAACGGTTCGTACCTGCTGTTTTTATCAGAAAGTTTCGAAGATTGAGGTGCCGGTCTCCAGCGTATCGGCGATCCGCTGGTTCTCCTGCATCTGATCACTGATGGATTCCATGTCGCGAACAAGCAGCTGTGTGCTTTGGGCCGCGCCGTTTACGCCATGGGCGCCTTCGTCGATGGCCTGTGTGATGGAGCTGATGGAGGAGGCGATCTCGTCCATGGTCAGTTTCAGACGGTCGGTCTTGTCTGTGAATTCATTCATCACGTTCTCTATGTAGGCAGCGTTCTCACGGTATTGTACGCCGCTTTGGACGAAATTGCCAAGCTCCGGCAGGATGGATTCGTTGAGGAACGAAACCAGATGGTCGGCGTTTTTGATCAGGTTGTGAACAGCATCGGTAACCACCTGGTTGATATCCCGAATTCTGCCCGCGGCCGCCTTGCTGTCCTCAGCCAGAATGCGAATCTCCTCGGCCACGACCATGAAGCCGCGTCCGGCGGCGCCGGCCCTTGCAGTCTCGATGGAAGCGTTGAGGGCGAGCAGGTCTGTCTGGCCGGAAATATTTAAGATATCATTGGTGAGGCTGTTTACCTTGTCAACGCTCCGGCTGTCTTCAATGGCGCTGTTTAAGACATTCAGGATTTTGGCTACCTGACTGCCGGTCTCTTCCATATAGGTTCTTGCTCTGGACTCCATGTGGTCGGCATTTGAGCGCATCTGCTTCGTATAACTGTTGATGCTTGTGGATTTCAGAGCAATCTCTTCCACCTCGGTCCGGATGGCGGCGGCATTCTGATTGATGATGCCTGCGGAGGTGCCAACCTCCGACATAGTAGAGGCCAGCTGCTGGGTAACGGCAGACAGGTCGGAAGCGCTGTCGTTGGAATTCTGTACGCTCCTTTGCACACCGGAGACCACGTTTTCCATATTGTGGGTGTTCTCGATGATCATTTTCAGGATTTCCTGCAGCTTGTCGATGAAGGTGTTGATACCGCGGCTTAAGTCTGCGATTTCGTCGCTGGAGCGGATGGTGATCCGCTGGGTCAGGTCGCCGTGCCCCTGATCCAATCCGGCGATGATGGCGTTAATCTCGTTCTTGGCGCAGGCTATGGGTCTGACAACGCGCCTCAGGACGACGGTCAGAGCGATGAGCAGAGCGAAAATGCTGATGATCATGATCGTGCCGTTGAGCAGCAGGGCACGGAAATAGGTTTTGCCAAGAGCAGAGCGCGCCAGATCCGAATCCGTCTGTGCGTTGGTGTTCAGCACGGTGATGGCATCCTGAATGTTCTCAGCGTACTGTGTGATTTCGTCGTTTGCCAGCTCGAATGCAGCCTGGTTGCGGCCGGCTGCGCTGTAACCGAACAGCGTAACGATGGCATATTTGAGATTTTCGTATTCAGTCAGCAGTTTCTCGTAGCTTGCTGCGTTTTCCGGGGAAATGGCAGCGCCGTATTCCAACAGCATATTATCCAGCAGCGCCTCCTCAGCACGGATGGAATCCACCAGCTCCACCATGGTATCCAGATCCGTGGCAATGATGTGGGAAAGAGCCATGGAATGCAGCCGCTGGGTTTCCCGCTGTATGTTGCTCAGATTGAAAATGCCGGTCATGTAGTCATCCGCAATGGTGCTGGCGGTGCGGTTTACGCTCCGTATATTGTGGACGGCTACGATATTGGATATAATGCAGACAAAGCTCAGCACAAAGATAGGAATCAAGGTCAAAAGTTTAATGCTGAGACGCGGTCTGCTCTTGATAGCTGTGTTCTGGTTTTCCTGTCCGGTCATATCGTCCTCCCGATTCTGTTATTCTGCTATGGAAGCGGTGATCTCTGCAGTCAGAGTGTCCATAAGTTCCTGCAGGCTGAGGTTATTTGGATTGCCCGCAATCATAATGTTGGCAAAATCCGTGCAGGCATCCCAGTATTTGGTGCCTACCCGCTGCAGGTTGCCGTACTGTGACTGGTCGAGAATGGCCTGTACGGCAGGGATCTGCGCGGCGGCATCTGAGGAGGCCGCCCGGATATTGGAGGGAATCTGGTTCTTCTGCTCAAAACGGATGGTCTGATTCTCTTCATTGGTCAGCCAGTCAGCCAGCTTCATGGCCCACTGCTTGTGGGGCGAGTAAGCGTTGACGCCCATCATCTTATAACCGGTGAAAGAGGCCATCTGGATCTGCTTTCCGGCACAGGTGAAAGTAGGCAGCTTGGCGGCGCCGTAATCACTGCCCCAGGCATTCCGGATCTGCGTGGCGTTCCAGGTGCCGCTGATGCCGGCGATGATGCTGCCGTCCTGCACGCCTGCGATAAAATCGCTGTCCGTATGACAGGCAAAGGCAGGGTTGGTGGTGAGATTAAGGATAGACTGGGCAATGTCCCGGCCTTTGACGCTCCCCTCCGTGGTATTCCAGTTGCAGTAGTTGGTGACCCCGTCGCTGTTCATGCCAAGTTCAAGGCCGGTCTGTCCGAAAAAGGCATACAGATACCAGCCGGAAGTAAGCTCCATGGAAATCTGCTTCTCGGCTGTCGTGGCAGCGGCAAGAAGGCCGTCCAGCGTCTGCACATCCGACTCCGTGAAATATGTCTTATCATAATACAGGAAATAACCGTTGTCTGCGGTGTAGGGAAAAGCATAGAGTGTATCGTGCCAAGATGCGGCTGCGATGGCTTCCGGCACATTGGCGGAGGAAACTGCGGCTGCGTTGTCCACCGGCTCCAGCACGCCTGCGGCCATCAGTCTTGTGAACTGATCGTCGGGAAAGGAGAATACGTCTCCGGCGCTGTGGATATCGCCCAGTACCATGTTGCAGGTGCCGGAATCGGGCTGGGCGGTCAGACTGATCTCGAAGTTCGCCTGTCCGGCATAATACTCCTGAAAAGAGGCGATCATTGTTTCTAACATCTCGAAATCGTTTTCTTCTGCCCAGACATTCAGCGAAACAGTGCCGGACTCTGATGATTCGGTATTGTCCGGTTCCTGCGTCTGCGCAGTGGAATCGGACTCTGTATCTGATAGTGGCTGTACGGTTGTACTGGCTTCTGCAGAGGAGCAGCCGGTTAAAATTGCAGCAATCGTGAGGGCGCATGCTCCCCGTTTCCATGACATGTTCATCACCCTATGGCCTCCTGAAATTTATATTTAGTCAGCGACACTGGAAATTATGCTTTCGGTTCTGCAAAAGTTTCTCCGCATATGACTTTGACAGAAAACGGAAGCAATAATTCGTCATGCCGTTTATGATAGATATAGATAGAATGCGCCGATATGGCAAACCTTTATTATTATATCATACTCCCAGAAAATATTCCAGTTCGAAAGCATACCCGTCCTTCTTATTTTGCTCGGAGAGGGTATCGATTTCGATAATGCAGAAATCCTGTTCTTTCAGAACCTCTTTCATTTCATCCCGCACCGCTGAAAAGTCTGTTATATGGGTAGAGATCCTGCGACAGGCATAATCGCCTTCCGGAAGGATGCGGCAGGTATTGCCGAATGCATCGCTCGACAACGCGGATGCAGAGTTTGTGTCCACTGTCAGGAACATATGGCGGCAGTAGACGCCGTCCGTATAATCATGCAGTATACCCGAAGGGTAGGAGGCCGTGATGCCGGCCTGCTGCGCAGTGACAAAAAGTTTCAGGATATACTGCCCATAATATTTGGGTGTGTCCATGGCTTCCAGAGGTACGGTGAGAAGGCATCTTTGTCTCTGGGTGTTCTGATAGAAACCGTCCGGCAGCAGGATGCCGCTCCTGCTCTCCGGAATCCTGGCCATGCCGGTGACAGAACTGCCCATCTTCTGCAGCGTCTCCTGCAGGGCGCCGAGGCAGTTATGGATCTCCAGGATTTTCTGCTCTGCCAGAATCTTGCCGTCATAGAGCAGCTTCTGCAGATTGATGGAATCTTTGTTCACGTAATTGTTCAGATCCTTTAAGGGGATGCCCAGTTTGATACAGACGGTGATTGCATCCAGAAGATAAAGCTGGTTTTCCGTATAGTAACGGTAGTTCGTCTCTGTATTGACGAAAGCCGGTTTCAGGATACCGATCTGGTCATAGTAGCGCAGCGACTTGATGCTCACATTCTTCAGTTTTGATACTTTCCCGATGGACATGTACTGACTCATTGTCGTAAGTGCTCCCTTGTTGTGTGACAGTTTTGCTGTCTGCCGGTTTTACTGTCTGCTGGAAAACTATAACCTGGGGTTAGAGTTTTTGCAAATCATATTTTGTCATATCTCCCATACAAAAACAAGACCTTTGGGAAAACTAGTGGCTGTAAAAATTCTGGATACAGGATGTTGTATTTATGCTACAATACTGGCAGGGTGAAGCGCCGGGCAGACCGGGAAAGAGAACGGAAACAGGAAGGAGCGTCCGGCCGCAGGCGGGCAGACCAGAAAGGATTGAGGACAAAGATGGGGGAGGAATTCGTACTGGAACTGATCTACAGGCTGAGCAGGCTGCCGGTCAGCGTGTATACAAAGGATTGGACGCTGCAGGGCAGCTTCGGCACGGGGAAGAATGCTGAGGCGGCATATGACAGGCAGATGTTTCAGAAGCTGCAGCAGCGCTTTGAAGTAAAAGAAACGGATCAGGCATTCCTGTCCTATCATGAGCAGGTGCCGATCGGGCTGTACGGGTGCAGGCGGGACGGCAGGATCTATATTCTGGGGCCTTTTTGCTACGGGCCGCTGCAGACTCTGGAGGCGGGGCGTTTTCTGCGCGGAAACAGGCTGGGGGAGTATCCGGCGTGTCGCATGGAAGATGTGCGGAATGTGGTCTGGTTTCTGCTGCACAGTGGGAAGGAGGCAGTGGGACAGGAGGCAGAAGCCGGGGAAGAGAACGGCAAAGAAGAGAAAGCCGTGCCCTGTGGCGTGAGTGATCAGGAATCCATGGCGGAGGAGGTATGGCAGATGGAAGCCTTTCAGCAAAACCATACCTATCAGGAGGAAGAGAAACTGTACAACTGTATCCGGGAGGGGGATGTGGAATATTTAAAGGAGCATATAGACGACATTACGCTGCCGCATCCGATTATATTGGAGGACGTCAGGAAAAGCGAAGAGTATATGACTGTGACAGGTATTTCGCTGGCGGCCAGAGCGGCCATCGAGGGCGGGATCAGTTCCAAGGAGGCATTCCTGTACAATGACCTGTTCTTGAAAAGGATAGCGGCCTGCAGGGATATTCAGGCGATGCATGCCGTGCAGGGCGAATGTTATCTTCAGCTTGCACGGATTGTCCGGGGCAGAAAACGCAGGGAATCTGCCTTAAACCGGCATGTGGAGGAATGCAAGCGGGCGATCGTCACCAGACGCTTTGATCGGATATCCATTGATGAGCTGGCGGCAGATGTGGGGGTTTCCAAAGAATATCTGCAGAAACTTTTTAAACAGTATGAAGGGATTCCCATCACCGAGTATATCACCGACAAGAAGCTGGAGGCTGCCTGCAGTATGCTGCAGTTCTCCGACCGGAAGATCAGCGAGATCGCCGATCATCTGCACTTTGGCAGCGTCAGCCATTTCAGCCTTGTGTTCAGGCGGAAAAAGGGGCAGTCGCCGACAGCGTACCGGAGGAAGCAGCAGCGGACGCTCTACTGACAGGATTTACAGGCTGCATTCTTTACGTTATTTTTTTATTTTATATCCTGTTTTGTTAAAAAATATCCTGATTTGTAAAAACATTACTGCCTCAATAGGATACATTATAGACAGAGAGAAGAGAGAGCAGACAAGACAGCGAAAGTAAATGAAATTATGACAAACAGGAGGAAGGTTGAATAAATTCTCTGATGAGCAATTTATTCAACCAAGAATTTGTGCAGAAGCGTCACAAATTCTATTGATCGCAGAGCAGAATTTGAAATTCTGCTCGCGGCCACAGCGTAAAACGCTTCGGAATGGAGGAAAAATCTATGAAGTATTATGTAGCGTCAGCCGTGGCAGAAAGCGGCGACGGCACGAAGCAGAAGCCTTTTAAGACGATCCAGGAAGCGGCACGGATTGCACAGCCAGGTGATGAGGTCATCGTGGCGCCGGGTGTCTACAGGGAGGCGGTAGATCCCAGAAACGGAGGAACGCAGGAGGCGCCCATCGTGTACCGTTCGGAGGAAAAAGGAGCGGCGGTGATTACCGGGGCGGAGCCGGTAACGCAGTGGGAACAGGTGGAAGGCAGTGTGTGGAAGGCTGTTGTGCCCAACAGCCTGTTCGGGGAATACAATCCCTTCACCACGCTTGTCAGCGGGGACTGGTTTATCGCTTCTTTCATCGCCCATACGGGAGAGGTGTATCTGAATGACAAAGCCATGTACGAGGTGACTTCCTTAGAGCAGGTGAAGCAGCCGGTTCGTGTCCTGGCGTCCTGGGATCCTGATTTTACAATCTATACATGGTTTGCTGAGCAGGATCCGGCGAAGGATGCGACGGTCATCTACGCGAACTTCCAGGAATTTGACCCGTGCAGGGAAAAGGTGGAGATCAATGTGCGCCGCAGCTGTTTCTATCCGGAGCAGGAGGGCATCTGCTATATTACGCTTTCCGGCTTTACGGTGACCAAGGCCGCGACCCAGTGGGCGCCGCCGACAGCTTATCAGGAAGGCATGATCGGACCGCACTGGTCCAAAGGATGGATCATCGAGGACTGCGATGTCTCCCTTTCCAAGTGCAGCGGCATCTCTCTGGGGAAATATCTGCAGCCGGAGAACGACAATAAGTGGCTGAAATGGAAATTTAAAGACGGCACGCAGACAGAGCGTGACTGCATCTGCCAGGCACAGCGGGAAGGCTGGACGAAGGAGCGGATCGGATCCCACATCGTCCGCAGATGTAATATCCATGACTGCGGCCAGACCGGTATCGTGGGCCATCTGGGCGGCGTATTCTCCGTGATCGAGGATAACCATATTCACCATATCAACAACCGTCAGAATCTGGCGGGCGCGGAGATAGGCGGAATCAAGATGCACGCGGCCATCGACGTGATCATCAGGCGGAATCATTTCCATCACTGCACCCGCGGTCTGTGGCTTGACTGGCAGGCACAGGGTACCCGTGTGACGCAGAATCTGTTCCACGATAATACGATTCCCTTCGATCACCTTATGAACAAAGAGTCGAAGGCGGCGGAAGCCATCGGAGAGGATATCTTCATCGAAGTGTCTCACGGTCCTACGCTGGTGGACCACAACCTGCTGCTCTCGAAAAGATCCTTCAAGATGGCGACGCAGGGTGTGGCAGTGGTACATAACCTGATTGCGGGAGCCATGACCGCTGTGGGAACCGGCGTGGATAACGGTGCAAAGACGCTGCGCTCACCGCGTTATACGCCTTATCATGTGCCGCACCGCACGGAGGTAGCGGGCTTCATGACGATTCTGCACGGTGACATGCGCTTCTATAATAATGTGTTCGTGCAGCAGGAGGTTCCGGCATTCTTAAAAGAGGTCGAGGAGAAAGTGACCGAGAAGGTATGGGATGATTTCAATACCACGGTGGGCACGAAGCCGTATGACGATTACCAGACTTATGAAGAATGGGAGAAGGAATTTGACGGCTACTGCGGTATGGGTTCTGCGCCCAGTGACCGGTATTATATTCCGCTTCCGGTATGGACCGGCGGTAACCGCTACTATAACGGCGCCAAACCCTGCGATAAGGAGAAGGACTTTAACGTGGATACGGAGCATGCCATCAGGCTGGAACTGAAAGAGGAAGAGGGCGGATGGAAGCTGTACACCAATCTGGGTGAATTCCTGCCGGCAGGCGAAGAGAAGCTGATCACCACGGAAACGCTGGGCATGGCTTTCGAGCCGGAACAGCGCTATGAGAATCCGGACGGAAGCGCCATCGTCTTCGACGAAGACTATTTCGGGGCGAAGAAAGCGCATGTGACGGCCGGACCGTTTGACAGGGTATCTGACGGTATGTGCGTATAAAGATGCAGTAACAGTTCGGCTTTTGGCTTTTTCGTTACGGAATCCGCCCATTCCAGGGTTCCTGTGATTTTATTTATAAATACCCCGTTGCATTCAACGCGTCCAGGTGGTAACGTTGTCTGTAGCGGGGTATTTCACATTGCAGAAGAACGGGATCAGGTCGTTAAAGCGGCCTGCTGCAGATGGATTCAGGTTCGCAGATTGAACGGAAGGAAGGTTTGACAGGTGGCACTTCAATTCTACTTCGGAGCGTCAGGCTCCGGCAAGAGCAAAAGGCTTCACGACGATATGATCGAGGCATCGCAGCGCAGTCCGAAAACCGATTATCTGCTCATCGTGCCGGATCAGTTCACCATGCAGACACAGATGGATCTGGTGGTGGAGCATCCGCGGCATATCATCATGAATATTGATGTACTGAGTTTTGGCAGATTGACGCATCGGATTCTGGAAGAGGTGGGCGGTGAAGCTATGCCGGTCCTGGACGACACGGGTAAGAGCCTGGTGCTTCGGAAAGTGGCGCAGCAGTGCCAGGGGCAGCTTGGGGTGCTGGGTTCTCATCTGCATAAGATCGGTTATATTCACGAGGTGAAGTCGGCGATCTCGGAATTTATGCAGTACGGTATCGGAATGCAGGAGATGGAGAGGCTGACTGAATATGCGCGCACCCGCGGGGCATTGTACTATAAATTACAGGATCTTGGCCTGTTGTATCGATCCTTTCTGGACTACATCCACGAGAAGTTTATCACTACGGAGGAGACGCTGGACAGGCTGAGAGAAGCGCTGCCGGGATCGGAACTCATTCGAAACAGTGTGATTGTCTTTGACGGGTTTACCGGGTTTACCCCCATTCAGAACCGCGTGATCCAGGAATTGATCCGTCTGGCGAAGAAAGTGATTGTGACGGTCACCATAGACGACAGGGAAAATCCCTACCAGATGGACGGCGAACACAGACTTTTCCATCTGAGCAGGAAGACGACAGCCGATCTGCGCAGAATGGCCGGACAGGTGAATGTACCGGAGGAAAAACCGGTATGGTGCAGCGCGGGGGTGGAGGGCAGACTGCCGCGTTTTGGGCAAAACGGGGAACTGTCTCACTTAGAGCGCAATCTGTTCCGTTATCCGGCACAGGTGTATGAAGATAAGGTGCACAGCCTGCATTTGTATGAGGCGTCTTCGCCGAAGGAAGAAATCCGGCAGACTTGTATTGCGATCCGTAAGCTGACTTCCGGCAGGGGAGCGGAGAGGGAAGCGTACTTTGCCGGTGAAGCCGGCGCCATGCCAGCCGATGCCGCATGCGGACAGGCAGACATCCTGCACTACCGTGATATTGCGGTAGTGACCGGTGATATGGAGGTCTACGGCAGTCTGGCAGAGGAAGAATTTGCCAGGTTCGGCATTCCGATCTATCTGGATCATACCAGAGGGATTTTGCGGAATCCTTTTGCAGAATATATCAGGAGCGCCCTGCAGGTCGTGCTGCGGGATTTCAGTTACGAGGCGGTATTTCATTATCTGCGGACGGGACTGACAGGCTTTGACGATGCGGAGGTGGACAGGCTGGAGAATTATGTCCGCCGTTTCGGCATTCACGGGAAGAAAAGATGGCAGGAGATTTTTATTTATCGGGAGGACAGCAAGGAGGGGGAAGAGGAGGCATTGGCGCAGCTGGCATGCTGCAATGCCATGCGGGAGCAGCTTCTCCGGCAGCTTGCGCCGCTGCTTGCACCGCGGGATACGGCAGGCGGGATGGTGCAGGCGCTTTATGACTTTCTGGTACAGAATGAACTGCAGCAGAAGCTGGCGCACTACGAGCGGCAGTTTCAGGAGCAGGGCGATCTGGCACGGGCCAAAGAATACGGGCAGATCTACGCACTGGTGATCGATCTGCTGGATCAGATCTATGGCCTGCTGGCGGAAGAAGCAATGGAGCGCAGAGAGTTTGCGGATATTTTAGATGCGGGACTGGCGGAAATCAGTGTGGGTACGATTCCTCAGAATGTGGACAGAGTGCTGGTGGGGGACATCGAGCGGACTCGTTTGAAGCAGGTCAGAGTTCTTTTCTTTCTGGGGGTGAATGACGGCAATATTCCGAAAGGCGCCGGGAACGGCGGTATCATCTCGGATATTGACAGGGAATTTCTGCGGGAATCGGAACTGGAACTGGCGCCTTCTCCGAGGCAGCAGATGTACATCCAGCGGCTGTATTTGTACCTGAATATGACGAAACCTTCTGAAAAGCTGTATCTGTCCTATGCCAAAGTGGGCAGTGACGGAAAGAGCCTGCGGCCTGCGTATCTGATCGATCTGGTGCGAAAATTATATCCGCAGCTGTCGGTGGAGATGCCGGAGGAGAAGCCGATGGAAGAGCAGATCGTGTGCGGTTCGGACGGCGTAGGCCTTATGGCGGATCTGCTGCGGGACTATGCTTTTGGCAGGGTCACGGATGCCTCCAGGCGGCAGACATTCACCTTCTATCACAGTTATCACAGCAGGCCGCAGTATCAGGATATGGCGGATCGTCTGATTGAGACGGCATTCTACCGCTACAAGGATACGCCGTTGTCGAAGATGGTAACGCGTATGCTCTACGGAACGCTGCTGCAGAACAGCGTGAGCCGCCTGGAACGGTATGCTGCGTGTGCCTACGGACATTTCCTGCAGTATGGACTAATGCTGCGGGAGCGGGAAGGATACAGTTTTGAAGATATGGATATGGGAAATGTTTTTCATGGGGTTCTGGAATTGTTTGCACAGAAACTGGAAGAATATGGCTATACGTGGTTTGACTTTCCGGAAGAGGCGGCGCAGAAACTGGTGACAGAGGCGCTTGAGGCGTATGCGGCAGGTTACGGGGAGACGATCCTGTACAGCAGTGCACGGAACCGGCATCTGATACGGCGTATGCGCAGAATATTACGGCGGACGGTTCTGACTCTGCAGGCACAGCTCAGAAAGGGGGCCTTTGTGCCCGAGAAGTTTGAGATGTCCTTCTCCATGACAGAGGATCTGGATTCTCTGAACATTGCCCTAAATGAGCAGGATAAGATGCGGCTGCGTGGGCGGATTGACCGGGTAGACACCTGTGAGGCGGAGGATGTGGTCTATGTGAAAGTCATAGATTATAAGTCCGGCAATCGTAGATTCGATCTGGCGGCGATCTATTACGGACTGCAGCTGCAGCTGGTAGTTTATATGAATGCAGCGGTAGAGTTTGAACAGCGCAGGCATCCGGATAAGCGGATTGTTCCGGCAGCGATGCTGTACTACCATATTGATGATCCCATGATAGAAGACGGGGAGACCATGACGCCGGAACAGATCAATGACAGACTGCTGCAGGAATTGAAGATGACCGGAATAGTCAATAGTAATGACGAGGCTGTCAGATTACTTGACCGGGAATTTACCAGTAAGTCTGAGATTCTGCCGCTGGAGCGGAAAAAGGATGGTTCCTTCTCAGCTAACTCGAGTGTCATAAAAGAAGAGGATATGCGGGCTGTTTCGAGTTATGTCAATCAAAAGATCAGAGAGCTGGGAAGCGGGATCCTGGAGGGTACGATAGCGGTCAATCCGTATGAGCAGAATGGGAGTACAGCATGTACCTATTGTGCATATAAAAGCGTGTGTGGATTTGACGGACGGATCGAAGGATATGAGATGCGGAAACTGCCGAAGATGAGCAGGGAGGACGCGCTGCAGTGTATTCATGCGTCATGTGACGAAAGTGGTCAGACGCCCTGAGTCCTCCGGTTGAGGATCAGGAAGCGCAGGCCGGTTCATGAATTTACAGTAAACTTACATCATGCTCAGCCTGCCGTCGGGCGGGCCGCATGGCCATCCATGCTGTGAAAGTCGAAGACTTTCATAGTAAGAAAGGTATGTATAAATGGGAATTTCATTTACGGAGAAACAGCAGCAGGTGATCGATGCGAGGGACTGTAATCTGCTTGTCTCCGCCGCGGCAGGATCGGGCAAGACGGCGGTGCTGGTGGAGCGTATCGTGGGAATGGTAAGTGACAAAGACCATCCGGTGGATATTGACAGACTGTTGGTGGTGACTTTTACGAATGCGGCGGCGGCGGAAATGCGGGAGAGGATCAGCCGGGCGCTGAATGACAGGCTTGCGGCGGAGCCGGAGAATGAGCATCTGCAGAAGCAGGTGACATTATTGCATAATGCCAGGATCACAACCATTGACAGCTTCTGCCTGTTTGTGCTGCGCAACCAGTTCCATACGATCGGCCTGGATCCCGGCTTTCGGATTGCCGAGGAGGGCGAGGGAAAGCTGATAAGACAGGAGGCATTGGAAGAGACGCTGGAGGCCGGATATGCTGCTGAGGAAGAAGGATTTCTGCATTGTGTGGAATATTTCAGTTCCGGCAGCCGGGATACGGCGGTGGAGGAGATGGTGCTGAAACTCTATGACTTTGCCATGAGTACGCCTTTTCCGGAGCAGTGGCTGGAGGAACGGAAGCAGGATTACCGCGCATACCAAATGATGCCCGCAGAGACGCTTACGGAAGCCGGGGAGCATGCGGGGAAAGACAGGGAGGCAGTCCGGTTCGAGGAAATCCCGTGGGTACGGGAGCTGCTGCGGCAGACGCGGCTGCTTCTGGAAGGCTGTGTGGAAAAGCTTGCGGAGGCGATCCGTATGTGCGAAGAACCGGATGGACCTTATATGTACGGGGAACTGTTGGAACAGGAAAAAGAGATGACGGAGAGGATCCTGCAAAAATGCGGAGCTGCGGAAGCGGACGAAGCGGGAGGCGTTTTTGAAATTCTCTATACGGCTTTTGAGACGGTCAGATTTGGCAGGCTCCCGTCGAAGAAGGATGAAACGGTTTCCGCTGGCAAGCGTGAAGCGGTGAAAGGAATCCGCACGGCGGTGAAGGAACAGTTGGGGGATCTGCAGAAAAAGTACTTTTTCAAGAGCAAAGAACAGGTTGTGGAACAGATGACAGTCTGTCAACGGGCGGTCAGTGCGCTGGTGGATCTGACGCTTGCCTTCAAGGAGGTTTTTGAGGCGAAGAAGCGGGATAAGAACATTCTGGATTTTGATGACATTGAACATTTTGCACTGTCGATCCTGGTGAAGCAGGATGAAAAGGGAGAATGTTCGCCGACTGAAACTGCTTTGGAATACCGCAGCCATTTCCATGAGATCCTGATTGATGAGTACCAGGACAGCAATCTTGTGCAGGAATATATCCTGTCCTGTATTTCCGGTGAGGAAGAGGGCAGATACAATCGATTTATGGTAGGGGATGTGAAGCAGAGCATTTATAAATTCCGTCTGGCGCGGCCGGAGCTTTTTCTGGAGAAATATATGGCCTACGGGCAGGAAGAGCAGGCGGGCAGGCGGACGGCGCGGAAGATAGATCTGCACCGGAATTTCCGAAGCCGCCGGGAGGTGCTCAATACGGTCAATACGATCTTTGAGCAGATCATGGGACAGGATGTGGGCGGCATCCTGTACGATGACCTTGCAGCGCTGCACCCGGGAGCGGATTATCCTGTGCAGGAGAAAGAGGAAGCGCGTGCAGCCAATGTTACGGAACTGCTGCTGGTCGACGCGTCGGAGCAGGCGGATGACTTTCAGGGTTTTGGATCTTCTTCTTTCGAGGGGCCGGGAGACGAAGAGGAACGGCTTACGGCAAAAGAGCAGGAAGCGTACTGTGTGGCGGCGAAGATTCAGGAACTGATGCGGGAATTGCAGGTGACGGATAAGGAGAGCGGCACGCTGCGCAGGCTTGCCTACAGGGATATCGTTATTCTGCTGCGCACAATGTCCGGCTGGGACGAGAGTTTTAAGCGGGTGCTGGAGAAAGAAGGCATTCCGGTGTATATGACTTCGCGGACCGGATATTTTGCGGCCAGTGAGGTACAGGAATTATTGCACTTCCTGCGGATTCTGGATAATCCGCTGCAGGATATTCCGCTTTATGGGGTGCTGCATTCGTATCTGGGTGGTTTTGCCGAAGAGGAGATCGCGCTGATTCGGGCATCTTATCCAAAGAAGAAGTATCTGTTTGACGCTTTGCAGGCGTGGACGGAAAGTGTGGAGGAGGCCGGAGAGGAGCCTGTCGGTGAAGCGTCTTTGGGCATGGACGGCGGCATAACGGCTAAGATACGATCCTTTCTGTCCTGTGTCAGCCGCTACCGCAGGCTGGCGGTCTGCCTTTCCGTGCAGGAGCTTCTGCAGACGATTCTGCGGGAGACGGCATATCTGCATTATGTGGCGGTTAAACCGGAGGGAAACAAACGCCGGGCCAATGTGGAGATGCTGCTCGTCAAGGCGGCCGACTATGAGAAGACCAGCTATTTCGGATTGTATCATTTCCTGCGTTATATGGAACAGCTGGAGAAATATGAAGTGGATTACGGGGAGGCAGGACTGCAGGATGAGAATGCCGATGTTGTGAGGATCATGAGCATTCATAAGAGTAAAGGGCTGGAGTTTCCGGTCTGCTTCGTATCGGGACTGGCAAAGAAATTTCAGACCAGGGATTTAAGCGCTCATCTGGTGCTGGATCTTGACGCAGGAATCGGCGTGGATTATGTGGATCCGGACAGACGTGTGCGAAGCAGGGATCTGCGCCGTAATGTAATAGCCGAAAAAATGCGGGCGGATAATCTGGCGGAGGAGATGCGGATCCTGTATGTGGCGATGACCCGGGCGAAGGAAAAACTGATTCTCACGGGGACTGTAAGATCCCCGGAAAAGCTGGCGGTATCCCTGATTCCGCTTATGCATAAGGAGAGCAGGCTGCTTCCTTATGATGTGCTGATGGATCAGGGGAGTTTCCTGCAGCTGCTTATGGCGGCTCTGGCGCGAAACAGATGTATGGATGATTTCTATCGGGCGTATGATCTGGAACCGGCGCAGAAGGCCCCTTTTTACGAGCAGGATATGAGTATGCAGGTGAAATTGTATGACTGGGAAGCGATCGTGGAGGAGAAGCTGAACGAGACGGTACGGATGGAAAGCAGAAAGCGGGAACTTCTCTTGTCTGATCCGTCCGAAGATGTGAATCCGCTGCTCATGAAGCGTTTGGCGGACAGTTTTGTATCCGGTTATCCCTATGAAACTCTGCGCAGTCTCTACACAAAGACAACCGTATCGGAATTAAAAATGGCCGGAATGCGGGAAGAAATGGATTTTTCGTTTAACCTGTACGCAGAAGAGACGGTGGCGCCCTATCTGCCCGGGTTTCTGGAGAAGGACGGGAAGGTTACCGGCTCCATGCGGGGAAGTGCATTTCATAAAGTAATGGAATTGTTTGATTTTACAAGATTGACCGATGCGGTTATAGCCAGCCAGGCGGCTGTAGATGCTTTACTGCAGGAGCAGATCGAGGAGATGCGGCAGAAAGGAAGACTGTCGGAGGAATACTATGCGGTCGTCTCTTTGCCGAAAGTGGCGGCTTTTCTCAGGAGTGACGCGGCGAAGCGGATGGGGGAGGCTGCCCGGGCGGGGAGGCTGCACAAGGAGCAGCCCTTTGTCCTGGGGCTGCCGGCGAATCGGTTGAGAAGCGAGTTCCCGCAGGAAGAGACGGTGCTCATTCAGGGGATCATAGATGTCTTTTTTGAGGAAAACGGCAGATACGTCCTGTTGGATTATAAGACGGATGCCGTAGAGAGTGCGGAGGAACTGGTTAAACGATATCGTGTACAGCTTGACTATTATGCGGAGGCTTTGGAACAGTTTTCTCGGTATCGTGATACGGAGAAGATTCTGTACTCCTTTAAACTTGGTGAGGAAATTCATCTCTGAGATATAACGCTGTGATCGGAGAAGCAGAAGAATCGTACAATTTTTCTGCCGGAAAGACGTTCAGATACATCATTTTAGATAATGTGTAATCTATAGAAAGGGATTATACTATAAGCAATATATTCGGAAGGAACAATACTTCATGGACGGATACCGGCTGGTTTTGGGTGTGCCGGGGCGGCATGGATACGGAAGGCTGCGGAAGGAAATGAAGAGATTGAGGGTTTGAAAGGATCATGAAGAACAGATGGAAAAGAAGGCGGCTGTCCTCCTCACAGATTATCATGCTGGGGTTTATGGGAGTGATCGCGCTTGGAACGATACTGCTGATGCTGCCGTTTGCAAGAGCAGATGCAGGAAGGGCGACCTTTCTGGATGCATTGTTTACGGCAACTTCTGCAACCTGCGTAACGGGCCTGATTACGCAGGATACGGCGACTTACTGGTCTGCATTCGGACAGACGGTGATCTTGGGCCTGATCCAGATCGGCGGTCTGGGCGTGGTCACAGTGGCAGTCTTTATTACCAGGCTTTCGGGGCGTAAGATCGGCTTGATGCAGAGAAGCACCATGCAGGAGGCGATCGCGGCCCCGCAGATGGGCGGCATCATCAGGATGACAGGGTTTATTCTGAGAATGGTGGCGATCATAGAGGGGATCGGCGCCCTGGCGCTGCTTCCTGTTATGATTCCGGAATTTGGCGTTGGCAGAGGAATCTGGTATGCGGTGTTTCATTCCATATCCTCTTTCTGCAATGCAGGATTTGACCTGATGGGCATTAAGGAGCCTTACTCGTCTCTGACATCCTACACGGGCAGTGCAGCCGTGAACGTGATCGTGATGCTGCTGATCGTGGTGGGCGGCATCGGATTTCTGACATGGGATGATGTGAAGCGTAACCGCCTGCATCTGCGCCGGTATCGTATGCAGAGTAAAGTGGTGTTGTCCGTAACGTGCCTGCTGATTGTGCTGCCGGCAGTTTACTTCTATTTTCAGGAGTTTGGAAAGCCTGCGTGGGTGGATATGACAACCGGAGAGAAGATCTTTGCTTCTTTTTTTCAGTCGATTACGACCCGTACGGCGGGCTATAATACGGTGGATCTGACGAAGCTGACACAGTCCGGCCAGATGATTATGATCCTGCTGATGCTGATCGGAGGTTCCCCTGGTTCTACGGCGGGCGGTATGAAGGTTACTACTTTTGCGGTGCTTTTTGCAACGGCCATCGCGGTGTTCAGGCGCAGGCCCAACGCGCATATTTTCGGGCGGAGAATTCCCAATGATACGGCTCATTATGCGGCGACGGTGCTGGTGTTGTATTTGAGTCTGTTTCTTGCCGGCGGTATCTTTATTGGCTGTGCAGAGAATATGCCCATCGTGCCGGCGTTGTTTGAGGCGGCTTCCGCCATTGCGACAGTAGGAGTTACGCTGGGGATTACACCGGATCTTTGCGTGGCATCGAAGATCGTTCTGATTATTTTGATGTTCTTAGGGCGCGTGGGAGGGATGACCATTGTGTACGCGGCATTGTCCACGAAACATCCGTATGTATCGGAATTCCCGCAGGAGAAGATCATGGTGGGATAGAGCAGGGACAGGCTGCAGGACAGGGCAGCGCTTTTGCTGCGTTGTTCATGAATAGTTTCATAAAAGGAGAGGAAGTTTATATGAAATCAATCTTATTAGTAGGACTGGGGCGATTCGGGTGGCATATCGCGGAGAAACTGAATGCATTAAACCACCAGGTAATGGCGGTAGACAGGAGAGAGGGCCGCGTGGATGCGATTCTGCCATTTGTCACGAATGCACAGATTGGAGACAGTACCAATCCGGATTTTCTTACGTCTCTGGGAATTCGGAATTTTGACTTCTGTATCGTGGCCATCGGGGATGATTTTCAGAGTTCCCTGGAAACGACGTCACTGCTCAAGGAGCTGGGCGCGAAGCTTGTGGTGTCCAGAGCGGCCAGTGACGTGCATGCGAAGTTCCTCCTGCGGAACGGGGCGGATGAGATTATCTATCCGGAGAAGCAGCTGGCTGACTGGGTTGCAATCCGTTACAGTGCGGATCATATCTTTGATTATATAGAGCTGGATGACGATCATGCGATCTTTGAAGTACAGGTTCCGCAGGACTGGATCGGGAAGACGATCGGTGAACTGGATGTCCGCAAGAAATACGGTATTAATATTATGGGATTAAAAGAGAATGGCAGGATGAACCTGACGATTACGCCGGATATAGGCATAACAGCCAGGCAGACTATATTAGTCCTGGGGACGATGAAGCAGATTCAGAGAGTGTTTCATCTCTGAGCGGCTGCGGTTCTTTCCATAGATGATGGAGAAATGACAGATTATAGTTACCATAAGGCCTTGTTATGTGGTGAAGATGAGGGAGTCATGGCATGAAAAAAGTGTTAAAGTGCTTGGCAGCGGTTGTGTTGTTCCTGGTTCTGCTGCTTATTATTTATGTGATCTATGTTTTTGCAGCTTATGAGAGGCTGCCGGATAAACTGCCGCTGGAAATTGGCAGAGTGGAGGCAGGGACTTCTGACGGAAGTTCCGTGGCGGAGGATAATACGGTATCGCCGGATGATGTAATGTCCTGGGGAGAGAAGCGTTATTCAACAGGGCAGTGTTATCGTATTATGACATACAATATTGGATTTGGCGCTTATCATCCGGAGTACAGCTTTTTCATGGATGGAGGCAAGTCCTCCTGGGGCAGGGATGCAGACAGCGTGACTGCCGCGGTATGCGGAGCAGGCGTTTTGATAGAGGAAGAAAATCCGGATTTTGCACTGGTACAGGAGGTGGACAGGGACGGTACCCGCTCTTACCACATTGATGAGTTGGAATTATTGAATCGGTTTATGGAAGGCTGTTATTATACTTACGCGCAGAATTATGATTCTCCCTTCCTGTTCTTTCCGCCCTGGGAGCCGCATGGGGCGAACAAGGCCGGCATTGTGACGTATTCCAGGGGAGAGATTGTGGATGCCATACGAAGGAGCCTGCCGATATCGGAGTCTTTCTCCAAATTTGTTGATCTCGACCGGTGTTATTCGATCTCAAGGATTCCGCTGGCGGCAGAGGCGTCCGAAGACGGAAAAATGCTGTGTCTGTATAACATGCATATGTCGGCTTACGGCAGCAGCGACGAGATCCGTGCAGGCCAGCTGGCCATGCTCTATGAGGATATGACGGCAGATTATCAGAAGGGCAATTATGTGATCTGCGGCGGAGACTTTAATCACAATCTGAAAACAGAGACCTCACAGAACGCGCCGGAATGGGCATATCCGTTTCCGAGAGAAAGTCTGCCGGAGGGATTTCGTATGGCGATAGATGATGATGCCGCCACAGAGGAAGATACCGTTCACAACACCTGCAGGAGCGCCGATGAGCCTTATCGGGAAGCGACAACTTATACGGTGACGCTGGATGGGTTTATTGTTTCGGAGAATGTGAAGGTGAGTTCCTACAGACATATAGATGCCGGCTATCAATATTCGGACCATGATCCGGTGATCATGGAGTTTACGCTGCAATAATGTGGGAAGCGTTTCCAATTATAGTTAACGACATTAGAAATTTCGTTTACTATAGTTCAACAAACTGAACAGGTTCCGTTAGAATTTGTGACGCTTCGGAATAGGGGTTATGATAAAGAGGAATGGAAGAGGCAGCAGATTGTAAGCCGTAACAGGTTACAGATCTGCTGCCTCTTATATGCGTCCTTTTATCGTGCTCCTTTATCGTAGATTTCACCCAGTGCTTTCGGTGCATGATTCTTCTTGCTGAAAAAGATCAGCATCAGCAGAGTGAGAACGTAAGGCAGCACCATTACCAGATCCTGATAGCTGCTGGGCATTTCCAGGAATTTTACCAGCTCATAGCCGCCGGAGCGGGCGAAACCGAACAGCAGGCAGGCGCCCAGTGTGGGCATGATCTTCCAGTTGCCGAAGATCAGAGCGGCAATGGCCAGATAGCCGTAACCGGAGTAGATGTTGGAAGAGAAGTTGGCCGAAATCGAGTAGGCAAAGCAGATGCCTCCTAATCCGGAAAGTGCACCGGAGGCCATGACTGCCACAAGCCGGACTCTGCTCACTTCGATACCGGCGGCATCCACAGCGTGCGGATTGTCGCCGCAGGCGCGCAGGTGCAGGCCGAACCGGGTCTGATACAGGACATACCAGGCGATCAGGGCGATCAGGGCGATCACGATCTCAAAGGGATAGAGGTTTGTAAACACAGCGCCCAGCACAGGAATCTTCGACAGTACAGGAACGGTGATACGGGCGGATACGCCCAGCACAAATTTATTGGAAGCGGCGCCGAAAATACTGGCATTGATCTGTTTGGTCAAAAATTCTGTCAATGCCATGGCCAGTATATTGATCACGACGCCGCTGATTACCTGATTGGCCTTAAATCTGATGCACAGCATGGCATGCAGCAGAGAGAAGAGCATGCCGCCAAGAAAAGCAAACAGCATCGCAAGGTAGAAAGGTACCGGGGAATTGCCGGCAAAGTACTGCGCGATACAGACTGCGAACAATGCACCGCAGAAGGCGCCGAATCCCTGCAGGCCCTCGATGGCCAGATTGGTGATGCCGCTGCGCTCACAGTAGATTCCACCGATGGCCATGATAAAGAGCGGCAGAGCGAAAGATAAGCCGTCTATGATAATCGTATTCATTACATTTCCTCCTTCATATCTTTCCAGCGGTTAACCTTATATTTTACATAGGCGCCGCAGGCGGAAAACAGCAGGATGATACCGGTGATTGCGGAAGCGATCTCTGCCTGGACACCCGAAGTAGAACTCATATAAGTGCTTCCCTTCGAGATCACTGTGATCAGGAAGGAAGAGAAAATGATACCGATGGGAGAACTGTTGCCAAGCAGTGCGACAGCGATGGCATCGTATCCTGTGCTGACTAATACTTTCGGCTGTATGGAAGCGAAATAACCCAAATAGTAGGTGACGCCGGCCAGTCCGGCAAAACCGCCGGAAAGCATCATGGCCAGGACTCTTGTGCGCCCTACGCGGATGCCGGCATATTCTGCGGCGCGGATACTGCTGCCCACCGCCTTGATTTCAAATCCCAGTGTAGTCCTGCCCAGAACAAAAGCCGTAACGGCGATACCGGCCACAGCGACCAGAATGCCCAGCGGGATATCCATCTTATAATCTCCCACGACCACATCTACCAGCGTCAGCCTGCCCGCCTGCTTCACATTGGCGGACTGCCGGGAAACAGGATCCACGTAGAACGTGTTGATGAGGAAACTGATGACATACTGGAAAATATAGTTAAACATGATCGTGGATACCACTTCGTTGATGTTGAACCGATGCTTCAAAAAGCCCACCAGAGCGCCGGCCAGGGCGCCGATGATAAACCCGATCAGGACGACTAAAGGTTTGGCGATCACTGCCGGAAGGTCGGAATAGCCGATCAGAACAGTGGCTGTAAAGCCTGCGGCCAGCATCTGTCCCGACACGCCGATATTGAACAGGCCCGCTTTCAGGGCAATCAGGACTGCCAGAGCCGCGAAAAGCATCGGCGTCAGGGCGTTCAGAAAGCTGGTAAAGTCTGTGATCATCCCTTTATGCCCGGCGTAAGAAGCTTTCGGTGCAAGCCCGGATCCCTGCAGCAGATTATAATAGGCCTGCAGGGGGTTCTTTCCCAGAAGGGCGATCACCAGAATACCGAAGATCAGGCTGAGCAGGATCGTAAAGATCGGGATCATGTAGTGCTGTCTTTTCTCATGCCCGATGGTCTGTAAGATTAATCTGTGAAGTAAGCTGTTCTTATTTTTCATCGTTCTGTTATACCTTTCATCCACGTATTGCGGAATTAATTATCTCATGCGTGTTTGCCGCCGACTCCCATCATGAACTCACCGACTTCGGATGGCGTCAATGTTCTTGCGTCGGCAATCTTCTGGATTGCACCGTTGTAGATAACGCCGATGGTATCCGCCAGATTCATGACTTCATCCAGTTCCAGAGAGATCAGAAGGATGGCTTTGCCTTTGTTACGCTCGGTCACGATCTGTTTGTGGATATTCTCGATTGCGCCGATGTCCAGGCCGCGCGTTGGCTGTACAAAGATTGTGAGGGGAGAGTCCAGTTCAATCTCCCGGGCAATGATAGCCTTCTGCTGGTTACCGCCGCTCATGGAACGAACAATGGTGTCATTGCCCTGGCTGCTGCGGATGTCATATTTCTCGATCAGAGTGTCGCCGTATTTCGTGAATTCTTCCGGACGTACGACGCCTTTCAGGGAAAAAGGCTCCTCGAAATAGCTTTTCAATGCCAGATTGTCGGACAGGGTAAAGTCCATTACAAGCCCTACGTTGTGGCGGTCTTCGGGTATATAGGAGATACCGGCCAGATTCCGTCTGCGGATAGAATAGGAAGTGATATCCACGCCATTCAGCGTGATTGTACCATTTGACGGTTTCATCAGGCCGGCAATGGCATCGGCCAGTTCGATCTGACCGTTACCGGATACACCGGCAACAACGAAGATCTCTCCTTCCCTGACGGAAAAGGTAACATCCCTGACGACTTCATATTTATCTTCATTCTTTACAGTCAGATGTTCTACACGCAGAACTTCCCGGCCGAATTTGGGATCCGGCTTGTCCACCGTAAAGCTGACCTCCCGGCCCACCATCAGATTGGCCATGGTCTTTGTGTCTGTTGTGGCTACGTCCAGTACATCAATCAGCTTTCCGCGGCAAAGAATAGCGCAGCGGTCTGCGATCTTCTTGATCTCTTCCAGCTTATGTGTGATCAGGATGATGGTCTTGCCGTCGCCTTGCAGACTGCGGATGATCTCCAGAAGAAATTCGATCTCCTGGGGTGTCAGCACGGCGGTGGGCTCATCAAAGATCAGGATTTCCGCTTCTCTGTAAAGCATCTTGAGAATCTCGACACGCTGCTGCATGGAAACGTTGATCTGCTCGATCACTTTGGTGGGATCCACTTCCAGCCCGAATTTGCGGGAAAGCTCCAGGATATCCTGGTTGGCTTTCTTTAAGTCTACGGCAGGAAAAAGTCCCAGCGTTTTCTTCACCGGTTCCATTCCCATAATGATATTTTCCGCAATCGTGTAGTTGCTAACCAGCTTGAAATGCTGATGTACCATGCCGATATTCAGTTTTGTTGCGTGGTTTGGTGACTGGATTTTAACTTTATCACCGCGAATGATGATCTCACCTTCGTCAGGTTCATACATGCCGAAGAGCATACTCATCAGTGTAGACTTCCCGGCTCCGTTTTCTCCAAGAAGCGCGTAGATCTCACCCTTTCGGATCTGGATCGAAACGTCATCGTTCGCCACGATACCAGGAAAACGCTTCGTGATGTGATTCATTTCAATAATGTAATCTGACATGCGCCTACCTCGCTTTAAGTTCGTTTCAAAGAATCTATGTAAGCCGATTCTTCCGGAATTATTTCTAATAATAGAATACGGCAAAATAAAAAAGGCCGCAAGAGAAAATTCCCTTGCAGCCCCTATATTTTTCAAAATATTATGGATAATTTCTGTCGATTTAACTGCGAAGCAGCTGAATATCACACAAATGCAGCAAGAATCATTGCGCAGGCAGGATTCTTGCCGATTTAGCTGCAAAGCAGCTAAATCACCTACCAGGTAAAATCTTCTGGTGTTATGCCGTTAAAGTTAGCAGCCGGAACGATCGTGCCGCCCTTCACCTGCTCGTAAGCAGCGTCGATCTTGGAGATCGTCTCAGCGGACAGCTGGCATCTGCCGTCTTCTTTCACATAACCTGTAGAATCTGTATCAGCCTGCAGTACCACGTTCGCGCCCTTGAAACTGCCGTCTACAACGGAATTGAGTGAACGTTCTACATTCAGATGCATAACTTTCAGCGCGGAAGTCAATACGACATTGGCATCTCCGTTGGCGCCGTCGTCATACTGGTCTACGTCACAGCCGATAAAGGAAACGCCTTCAGCCTCTTTGACTGCGGTCAGAACACCGTTGCCGGAAGCGCCGGCTGCTACGAAGACGATGTCTACGCCCTCAGCGATCAGTGCGTTACCGACTACTTTACCGGTTGCCTCGTCAGCAAAAGAACCGATGTAGTTGCCGCCCACGTCAGCGCCTGTCACATCTGTGCCTGCATAGGAAGCGAGTTCTACGATCTCCACGTTAGTGCCTTCTGTCTCATTTACATATTTTACACCGCACTCGAAACCGTACTGGTAATTTACGTTGGAAGGATAAGCGATTCCGTTGACAACGGCTACTTTGTTCGACTTTGTCTCAAGAGCGGCCGCCATACCTGCGAAGAAACCGGATTCCTGCTCTGCAAACTGCATGGCATAGATATTGTCAACGGTTACTTCATTGCCTTCTGCATCGGACGGGAAAGAATCCACCAGAACGAAATCAACGTCAGGATTTTCCTGTGCGATGGTAGCGATGCCGGCAAACTGGAAACCGCAGCATACGATTACGTCATAATCAGCGACGATATCTGCAACTGCCTGTACGGCTGCCGTAACGTCACCTGTTGTCTCCTGTACCGGGGTAACGGTGCAGTCAGGGTGGCTTTCAATGAAAGTCAGGATACCGTTGTAGTTATCCTCATTGAAAGAACCGTCATCCACGCCGGAAGGGCTGCTGACAATGGCGATCTTTAATGCTGCGCTGCCGTCTGCCTCCGATGCATCTGCTTCAGCTGTCTCATCGGTGCTTTCTGCATCTGCTTCAGGAGTTTCTGCAGGCGCAGCCTCCTGTTCGTCAGCGCTTTCGGTTGTATCTTCTGCCGGTGCTTCATTCGTAGAAGACTGGGCGTCACTGTTGCCGCAGCCAAATAAAGAAAAAGCCATAACAGAAGAAAGGATCAGTGCTAAAACTTTCTTTTTCATGAATAATTCTCCTCTCTGTTGTTGGTGGCATGTCCCGTTTCTACAAGGTTCTTGCTGACCTTAATGTCATGCAGGAATCCTCTTTTGCAGAGACATATCGTTAACAATTTCTAATATTAGCACTGACCGGTCAGAATTGCAATTCCCATTTTAAACAAATGAATATGGAAAATATGAAATTCCTGTAAAGGACTGTGAAAATTTTGTGAAGTCTTTGACAATATTTTTTATTTGATGAATAATAGTGTGAGGAGATTGTTGAGAATACCGGGATACAGGGTATTCTCTGCATAGATCTGAGATTTTGCAGGGCAGAAGCAATGGAATCTTATATAGAAAGGAGCATGGGACTGTTTATGATCAAAACATTGGCGGCGCAGATAAAGGATTTTAAGAAAGCCTCTATTCTGACGCCGGTTTTTATGATTCTGGAGGTTGTTTTTGAGATGTTGATTCCGCTTATGATGGCATCGATCATAGATGACGGTGTGGAAGCGGGAGATATGCGGCATATCTATCTTGTGGGAGTTTTTATGATCGGGGCGGCACTGTGCGGGCTGGTCTGCGGTATTATGGGCGGAAAGTTTGGCGCCACGGCTTCGACAGGCTTTGCACGGAATTTGAGGAAGGCGATGTTTGATAATATCCAGACGTTTTCCTTTTCCAATCTGGATAAATTCAGTACGGCAGGACTGGTGACCAGGCTGACTACGGACGTGACAAATATTCAGATGGCATACCAGATGCTTCTGCGCATCTGCTTCCGTGCGCCGATCAGTATGGTCTGTGCAATGTCGATGGCTTATATGATCAATGCCAGACTGGCGACCGTATATTTGGTGGCGCTTGTTATACTGGCATGTATTCTTATCTTCATTATTAAGAGAGCAATGAAGTATTTCCAGATGGCATTTCCGAAATACGACGAACTGAATGCTTCCGTACAGGAGAATGTCAGTGCGATCCGTGTGGTTAAGGCATATGTCAGAGAGGACTATGAGACTTCCAAGTTAAAGAAGGCAAGCCAGGCGATCTATGATATTTTCCTGAAAGCGGAGAAGAATGTTGTCCTTAATATGCCGGTCATGCAGTTTACCGTCTATACCTGTATCCTGTTGATCAGCTGGATGGGAGCAAGAATGATCGTACAGAGTGAGCTGACGACAGGAGAACTGATGAGTCTGATGGCGTACTGCATGAACATTCTGATGAGCCTGATGATGGTGGCGATGATCTTCGTCATGATGAGTATGAGTATTGCCAGCGCAAGGCGCATCAGTGAGGTTCTGAATGAAAAGAGCGATCTGACGAATCCGGCGGATCCCATTTATAATGTGCCCAATGGCAGCATAGAGTTCAAGGATGTGAACTTTTCCTATTATAAAGATGACAGTAAGGCAATCCTGCATGATATTAATCTGAAAATCAGGGCAGGTGAGACGGTCGGGATTCTTGGCGGAACAGGCAGTTCAAAGACCAGTCTGGTCAATCTGATCAGCAGGCTGTATGACGTGACTTCGGGTACAGTGCTTGTGGGAGGTCATGATGTACGGGAGTATGATATGGAAAGTCTGCGGAATCAGGTATCTGTGGTGTTGCAGAAGAATGTGCTTTTTTCCGGAACGATTCTGGAGAATCTTCGATGGGGAGATGCCAATGCTTCGGAAGAAGAGTGCAGGCGGGTGTGCAGGCTTGCCTGCGCGGACGAATTTGTGGAGAAGATGCCGGATGGCTATCATACTTACATAGAACAGGGCGGTTCCAATGTATCCGGAGGACAGAAGCAAAGGCTGTGTATCGCCCGGGCACTGCTCAAAAAGCCGAAAGTGTTGATTCTGGATGACAGCACCAGCGCCGTGGACACGGCCACGGATGCGAAGATACGCAAAGCATTTGCGGAGGAGATTCCGGAGACGACAAAACTGATCATTGCGCAGCGGGTATCCAGTGTGCAGCATGCAGACCACATCATCGTCATGGAAGAGGGGCGGATAGACGGTTACGGAACTCACGAGGAACTGCTCCGCGACAATGAGATCTATCGTGAGGTGTATGAGTCTCAGACCAGCGGCGGAGGAGATTTTGACGAAAAGAAATAGGGTGGAGGAAGCAGTAATTATAGAAGCGCTGCAAAGATAAGGACAGCGCGGAAAAGAGGTAAAGTATGCCGGGACCAATGAGAGGTGGAATGCCGGGAGGCAGAAAAATAGAAAATCCGGGGAAAGTTTTTAAGCGTCTGATGAAATATGTGGCAAAAAGCTATGGGCTGCACCTGGTCATCGTTGCCGTGCTGATCTTTGTCAGCGTGCTGGCAAATGTGCAGGGAACGATGTTTATTCAGAGTCTGATTGACGATTACATTCAGCCGATGCTGACGACGCAGGAGCCGGATTTCGGACCGCTTGCAACGGCGATCATGCGGGTAGCAGGATTGTACCTGATCGGTGTGGCAGCGGCTTATATCTACAATCGTATTATGATCAACGTAACGCAGGGGGTTCTGCGGAATCTGCGGAACGATCTGTTTTCTCATATGGAGACACTGCCTGTCAAGTATTTTGATACCCATTCTCACGGGGATATCATGTCGGTCTATACGAATGATACGGATACAATCAGACAGATGGTCAGCCAGAGTATGCCGCAGGTATTTAACAGTGCGATCACAATTGTCAGCGTATTTATCAGCATGGTTATCTTAAGTGTGCCTTTGACTGTCGTGACGCTTGTGATGGTGGCGGTGATGCTGGTGGTCACAGGGAAGACGGCTGGATTAAGCAGCCGGTATTTCCTGCAGCAGCAGAGGGACATCGGGAAAGTGAATGGATTCATTGAGGAAATGATGGAAGGGCAGAAGGTAGTAAAGGTATTCTGTCACGAAGAGGAAAATATCCGGAAATTTCAGGAATTGAATGATAATCTGTATCACAGCGCGGACAGGGCCAATTATCTGGTCAATATCGTAGGGCCGGTGAATATGCAGCTGGGCAATGTGAGCTATGTAGTCTGCGCCATTGTGGGCGGTGCACTGGCGCTCTCCGGGATTTCCGGTCTGACGCTGGGCGCACTGGCCAGTTTCCTGACTTTTAACAGGAGCTTCAATGGCCCCATCAATCAGGTCAGCCAGCAGCTGAATTCCATTGTGATGGCGATGGCAGGCGCGGAACGTATCTTCAGGATGATGGACGAAGAGCCGGAGACAGACAATGGATACGTTACATTAGTTCATGTGAAAGAGCAAAATGGCAGATTGACGGAGAGTGAATCCCGTACCGGCCGATGGGCATGGCGGCATGAGCACCAGGCGGATCATTCTGTAGATTACGTGGAGCTGAAAGGCGACGTAGTGTTTGACGGCGTGGATTTTGGATACAATGATGAGAAGATCGTGCTGCATGATGTGAAGCTTTTTGCCACGCCCGGCCAGAAGATTGCGTTCGTAGGATCTACCGGAGCCGGTAAGACAACCATAACCAATCTGATCAATCGCTTTTATGATATCCAGGATGGTAAGATCCGGTATGACGGTATCAATGTAAATAAGATCAAAAAGGCGGATTTGCGGCGTTCTCTTGGCATCGTGCTGCAGGACACCCATCTTTTCACAGGCACTGTTATGGAGAATATCCGTTACGGAAAGCTGGATGCTTCGGATGAAGAGGTCATTGCGGCAGCGAAGCTGGCCAATGCGGACGGCTTTATCAGACATCTGCCGGAGGGGTATGATACGGTGCTGACCGGTGACGGCGCGAACCTGAGCCAGGGGCAGAGACAGCTGCTGGCCATTGCCAGAGCGGCCATTGCGGATCCTCCGGTTCTGATTCTGGATGAAGCCACAAGCTCCATTGATACCAGAACGGAACGCATCGTACAGGACGGCATGGATAAACTGATGAAGGGCAGGACTACGTTTGTGATTGCCCACCGGCTTTCAACGGTCAGGAATTCGGATTGTATTATGGTATTGGAACAGGGCAGAGTTATTGAGCGAGGTACCCATGACCAGCTGATTGAGGAGCAGGGAAAATACTATCAGCTGTATACAGGGAATGCGATCGCTACCTGAGAATATGTAAATCTGGCCGGTACAACGGATCATTATAACCCGCAATAATTACCGCTGCCTTCATGCAGGATAATTATCGTGGGTTATACCAGGCGGGAATCGGCCCCTCTCTGCAGGGTATCCGACCGGATCGTGAACGGCATCTTTTGAATCATCTCTTGCCATTTTCTGTGGAAATCTGTAAAATATTACACAGTACCCTCAGTGTTCATTGAGGGTAATCTTCTAAAATTATCCTGAGAATGAAATTGCATAGAGGAATCCAATGACAGACTGTTTATCCCGGCGGAAAGGAGCCGGGAGCCGTGCCGGCATGAGCCGGCTGTTACTGTGCATTTTGGCGGCAGGCTTTGTCTGGAACCGGTATGGAGGTGAATATGAAGACAGTCAAAAATATTGTATTGTGGCTGGTGTCTGTTTTTCTGCTGCTGATGGCAGCAGTGCTCTTTACGGAAAGCATTCATGGAGGCCTGCTGATGTTTGCAGCCGCCATGCTGTGCAATCCGCTTGTTCTGAAGTTAATTGCAAAAGGCGGTAAAAAGATCAAACCGTATTTCTCTATTCCGGCAGTGGCCGTACTGTTCTTCACGGCAATTCTGACTTCGCCCCTGGAAACGCAGCCGGATAAGGAGCAGACGTACGGTCAGAAAACGGATGTGATGGAGACGGCCGGACAGGCGGAATCGGACTCCGTACTGCTGGCGGAGCAGGAAGAAATCCCGGAAGAAAAGAGGGTCTTGTCGGAGGCGGAAAACAGTGACGCGGCAGACGATTGGAAACCGGAAGCTGCGGAACTGACAGTCCATTATCTGGATGTAGGGCAGGGGGACTGTATGCTGCTTGCCTGTGACGGCGAATATATGTTGATCGATGCAGGCGGCAACAGCAAGGGTACTGCCGTACAGAATTATCTTACAAAGCAGGGCGTGGAGACGCTTAAATATGTCATCGGCACACATCCGGATGCAGATCATGTAGGGGGACTGGATGTCATAATCTACAAATTTGATTGTGAGACGGTCATATTGCCGGATGTATCCAAAGACACACAGACCTATCGGGATGTATTGGATACGATGGATCAGAAAGGATATAAAAGTACACTTCCGGCGGCAGGGCAGGAATTTATGCTGGGCAGCGCCGTCTGTACGATCCTGGGGCCGAGAGCATCCTATGAAGACGCCAATGATAATTCTGTGGTCCTATTGGTTACGCACGGCACGAACAGGTTTTTGTTCATGGGAGATGCGGAAGCCGAAGCAGAGGAGGATATTATAAGAGGCGGCGCAGATGTGAAGGCAGATGTGATTAAAGTGGGACATCACGGAAGCCGCTATTCTTCTTCACAGTCCTTTTTAGATGCAGTCGCCCCGTCGTATGCGGTGATCAGCTGTGGTGAGGATAACAGCTACGGACATCCCCATGCAGATACGCTCAATAAGCTGCGATCCATGGGAGTAGAGGTATTCAGAAGTGACGAACAGGGAACTGTCACAGCCGTCTCGGACGGCAGCAGGATTACATGGAACAGTGCACCGTCACAGAGCTGGAAGGCGGGAGAACCGACAGGCGGTTCCCAAACGGAGGAGGACGGCCGATCACAGAGCGGGCAGCCTGACAAGGAGAGCAGCAGCGGACAGGGCAGTGCGGCAGGTGACAGCGCGCAGACAGGTGACGGCGTACAGACAGGGAATACTACCGGAAATGGCGCAGGTGACAGCGCAGGTATTGACAGGGCTGATGCTGCGGTATCCACACAGGGCAGTGTACAAGGGACGGATAATCCCCAGGAACAGCCGCAGGAAGAGGGTGGAGATGCTGAAGCGGTACAGCCGCCGCAGGAGGCTGTGCAGACGGGACACTATATAGGAAATAAGAATAATGACCGTCTGCACAAAGCGTCCTGCAGTTATCTTCCGGATGAGAAGAACCGTGCGTATTTTAATACGCGGGAAGAGGCGGTAGCGGCCGGGTTTGATATTCCCTGCAAAAAGTGTAATCCGTAGTGTGGGCCGGGCAGGAGTGATGCAGTCTTTGGTGTTGCAGCTCACATGGATCGGCGGCAGTAGGTGCGCACAGTGAGGAAGAGAAACAGCGGAATCTCCAGCGCCGGGACGATGAGCAGCAGCCAGGGCGTCCACACCGAGAGCGGGCCGGCTTTCAGAAATTCAAAATCTGTCAGGGCGTACAGCAGAGCATTGCTGCCGCCCAGTCCGCCGGAAGGAAGCAGTACCCGCAGATACGATCCCAGACTGCCGCCGATCAGCATATAGAAAAGGGACGGCAGGAGGGCGGAGGCGATGGTCAGACCGGTGGCTATCGTGGTGTTTTTGCAGGCGGCGGAGAGAAAGAGCACGAAACTGATACTGGAGAGCAGTGTTACAAAGCCGCCCAGCATGATAAGATTTTGCAGCTGCCCCACATTCAGATCCAGCAGGCTGACTACCGAAAACAGGAGCTGCATGGAGGTCTGCCGGCACTCCCAGCCAAAAAGGCTGTTGGAGATGAGCTGGAACAGGATCATGCAGGGAATAAAAGCGGCGATGCTGATGCTGAGGGCAGCCAGTATCTTGACCAGCGCCAGTCTTTTGCGCCCGTGTCTGGTGCTGCGCAGGATATCGTCCGCGCCAGTCTGGTATTCACAGCAAAAAAGCGGCGCGGCGATCATCACGCAAAGGAACATGAGCAGGAAGAGGAAGATCCCTTCGTACTCGGCCATATTGGTGCCGTAGCCGGGATAGTAGTAAAAAGGCGTTCTGACTTTTTCATACATCTGTATCGCTGTCTGCTGTGCCGCCGGATTGTCTTTCTGTTCCAGTTTCATCAAGTCGGCAATGTGGCTCTGGCAGCGGTCATAGAATGCCAGTGCGTCGTCGGTGGAGATGTCCGTATATTCCGGCGCCATGCCGCTTACCGGATCGGCCATGGCTTCCCTGAGTCTCAAAAGCAGCGGCCGCCAGGGATAGATTTCCTGTACTCTGAGGTTTAAGGGGAATTCCTCATTATAGAAATCATCGTAGATTTCCAGATTTTTGTGGTAAAGGGAGAGTCCCTGCGCCAGCTTTTCTGGCGTCACTTCTCCGGCGGAGGGGGCTTCCATCTGTTTTGTGAGGGCCAGGGCTTCCGGGCCTTCTATAACGATCTCTTTTCCGTTTTCTTCATAGGCGTAGCGTTCGAAGGTGATCGGTACCCAGGCCATGAAAACCGACAGTGCCAGCGCTGCCGCCAGAAACAGAAGGGCGCTTCTGGTGCAGAGGATGCGTTTCAGTTCTTGTCTGTATAATTTCCACATAGTTTTCTCCATTTCTGCGCTGCTTTTGTCTCAACATAGTTGAGACGTCGCATGAAACGAGTTTGTGGCAGGCAGCGCGCAGACACAAATCTCGCGATTGAAAATTTTAATTTTCAATCTTGTTATCCTTTCTGTTGTTTTTTCTTTCTATTTTCTTGGGAACAGTTCCAGGTAGAGGTCTTCCAGCCGGGGTTCCTGCGGCCTTGCCTGCGGGATATCGTCCGGGGTTCCCAGATAGCGGAGAGAAACGCTGCCGTCGGCTTCGTTGCGCACGTTGACTGCCTGCACCTTTTCTTCCAGACGACTTAAATCCCGGGGGTCGATCGAAGCCTCGAAGACCCGTCCTTCCATCTGGACGACCAGTTCCTGGGTGGAACCGGTCTGCAGGATAGCGCCGTTTTTCATAATGGCGTTGCGGGTCGCAATATATTCGATATCGGACACGATATGGGTGGAGATCAGCACGATCCTGTCGTGGGCGAACTCCGACAGCAGATTGCGGAAGCGGACGCGTTCGCCGGGATCCAGCCCGCTGGTAGGTTCATCCAGTATAAGGAATTCCGGATCGTTGAGCAGCGCCTGACCGATGCCTACCCGGCGTTTCATGCCGCCGGAGAGTTTGGTGATCCTTTTCTTCCGCACGTCTTCCAGTGACAGGCGGGTTAACAGCTCGTCGATCTTTTGCCGGGTCTGTCTGTCCGTCAGGCCTTTCAGGGCAGCGATATATTCCAGATACTGCTGTACGGTGAATTCGGGGTAGAAGCCGAATTCCTGGGGTAGATATCCGATTACGTCCCGGTAGGCGTCGCCGAGATGATCGATCTCCACGCCGTCGTAACAGATGCGGCCCGAAGTGGGCTTCATGATGCCGCAGATCATGCGCATCAGGGTAGTCTTGCCGGAACCGTTGGCGCCGAGCAGGCCCCAGACGCCGGGGCCAAGTTTCAGGCTGACGTCGTCGACGGCTGTCTTACTGTTTTGTCTGTCTTTGAATTGCTTTGATACATGTTCTAAGGTGAGTTCCATAGTTTTCTCCATTTCTGCGCTGCTTTTGTCTCAACTATGTTGAGACGTCGCATGAAACGAGTTTGTGGCAGGCAACGCGCAGACACAAATCCCGCGATTGAAAATTTTAGTTTTCAATCTTGCCACCTTAATTTTCTTCTTTGCAGATACAGGTGCATGTGCGCTGTGGAAAGCGGCCTGTCTGGACAGTATGGGGTCAGAGCATTTTCTCTGTATAGATGACAAGCCGCAGCTTCCGATATTCACGGTACAGGATACCGAGGCACAAAAAGGCGTACACGTACCAGAACCAGAGTTCACCGTCTGGGCGGGAATCTTTGTAACGGTTGATAACCTGCCATATCAGCAGTGTGGCAGCCGCACAGAGCAGTACTGCCCGCCGTTCAAAAGCGGAAGGAGCGCTGCGGATCCACAGCATCAGGCAGGTGGCGGCGGTGGTCAGGAACGGTACGATAAGATAGATGAATATGACCGAACCGGTCAAACCATACTGCCATACGATAAATGCCAGAACGGACAGCATAGCAAGGTCACCGATGCCGATAAAAATCAGCTGTGCCGCCAGGCTTCCCAGGGTAGAGAAGCGGGTTGACTGCTCCAGTTCCATCA
Organism: uncultured Lachnospiraceae bacterium; assembly: GCA_947576945.1. Lineage (GTDB taxonomy): Bacteria > Bacillota > Clostridia > Lachnospirales > Lachnospiraceae > UBA3282. The sequence continues at coordinate 5,790 of CANPTH010000033.1, read as the reverse complement.
TCCGATAGCGGGAAGATCTTCCGAGGATCGGAATGGCGCTCAGCGCTACGATACTGCTGCTCAGGCAGAGAAATTCAGGCGGCGGGGAAATGATCCGGTTCAGGAGATTTTCATGGTACAGACAAAGGAAAGCGGCGCAGAGTGCCGCCAGTACCATGCCCTGGAAGAACCAGATCTTCCATACAGTAAAGGTAAGCTGTTTCCTGATCAGGGCGGCGAAAGGCAAAGCTGCCCTGTGTTTTGCGGCAGCGGCGTCCAGGCGAAGCGCTGCGAGTTCTCTCGTGGTCTGCATAGAGGATTCATAGGCAAGATTCTTTTCGATGGCAAAAAAGGTGTTCCATTGTTTTCTTTTTTTCATAAGCCCTCCCATGTGCTTTCAGATGTTTTTCAGAAACACCCGCAGCTTCTTTAAGGTTCGATTAAGGCGGGTCTGCACCGTGCGCAGCGGTAGTCCGGTGACGGCGGCAATCTCCCGCAGGGTCAGTTCCTGTCCGTAACGAAGCAGGATAAGTTCCCGCTGATCTTCCTGAAGGCTGGTAAAAGCCGCTGCAAGAAGCTGTCTGTCTTCGGCCGCCTGATAGCCGGATTCCGGCCGGCAGATAATGTGGTCCGGTTCTTCCGAAAGCGGTTCCGCGGCCGGAAGGCTGCGTTTTATGTCAATGCAGGCGTTGGCGGCAATCCGGTACAGGAAGGCTTTAAAGTGCCCTCTGTGCTCATAGCGCCCGATAAAACGCACCAGCTTTAAGAAGGTTTCCTGGGCGGCATCCTGTGCGCTTTCCGGATCCGGCATATGCCACAGGCAATAGCGCAGGATGGCAGGGTAATACAGTTCTATCAATTCATCCAGACATTCCTGCCGGCCTTTTTGAATTTGTCTGATCAGTTCGTCTTCGCGCGCCAAAGTGATATCCTGCCTTCCTGGTTATCTTTCATTTGTTTATTATAACGTGAGGAATGAGGGAAATGATTCAGGAAAAGCGCGTTTTTACAATTGAAATCTGCTCTGATTAAGAGTAAAATAGATAAGAGATTTTAATGACGAAAGAGAGGATAGGATTCAACATGAAAAAGAGTCAAAACAAATGGATTTGTGCCGCGATTCCGGCGCTTTTACTCCACTGCAGTATCGGTACGGTGTACTGCTGGTCGATTTTCAGTCAGGAGATCGCAGATTACATCGGCTTCTCCAAAGGTGCGACGGAGTGGGCGTTCAGCTTCGCAATCTTTTTCTTAGGCATGTCGGCGGCATTCCTGGGAAATGTGGTGGAGAAAGATATTCACAAATCATCCCTGATCGCTGCGATCTGTTTCGCGGCAGGTATGGCCGGAACAGGATTCTTTATCTATTACGGCGGCCAGCACCAGCAGAGCCCTCTGGCGCTTATCGGCATCTACATATGCTATGGTTTTATCATGGGTGTCGGTCTGGGAACCGGTTATCTGTCCCCGGTCAAGACGCTTATGCTCTGGTTTGAAGACCGTAAGGGTCTTGCCACCGGTCTGGCTGTGGCAGGTTTCGGTGCGGCGAAGGCGATTGCCAGCCCTATTATGCAGGCGATGCTGGAGAATCTGGGGGAAGGCGGCATCTACAAGATGTTCCTGATCCTGGCGGTGGTATATTTTATCATGATGTTCACCGGTCACATTTTATTGAAGAAACCTGCAGGATGGCATGAGCCGCAGAAGAAGGAGAAGGGTCAGAGCATCATGGCTGTGATCAAGACCAGACCGGCAGCCAACTATATCGGTATCTGGCTGATGTTCTACATCAACATCACCTGTGGTCTGGCGCTGATCTCTCAGGAGAAGATGATCGTGAAATGTATCGGTCTGGCAGGCGCTGTGGGTGTGATCTCTACAGTTTCCGCGATCTTCAATGCGGGTGGACGTCTCGGCTTCTCCGCATGGGCGGATACCATGAAAGACAGGAATACCATCTACAAGCTGATCTTCGTGCTTTCCATCATCTTTACCGGTCTGGTAATGCTGACGGGCGGTATCAAGAACGGACAGGGCAACATGCTTCTGGTGGTGCTTGTACTGGGACTGATCTTCGTAGTCAATGCGGGATACGGCGGCGGATTCTCCAACGTGCCGACACTGCTTTCCGACCATTACGGCATGGGCAGCATCAGCGCGCTGCATGGTATTACGCTGTCAGCCTGGGCGTTTGCAGGTCTTACGGGTAACCAGGTGGCGAACCTGATCGTGAACAGTACCGGAGAATTCATGCAGGATTCCCACGGCAACAGCATTAACCCGGTGGGATATCAGAACGTGCTGTATCTGACGATTGTGCTCTATATCGTGGCGCTGCTGATCAGCCTGTTTATGGTACGTCCTTTAAATAAGGATGCGAAGAAGAAATAAGCATCGGCAGTCAGGCATAGAGGCCGGAATCATAATAAGGAAATGCAGATCAAAATACAGGAAAGACCACTCTGTGGCTTCATGGTAAATGAGGCCGGGGTGGTCTTTCCTGATTGTGAAGATTTCGTTGACCAAATAAAGATAAAGTATTATGATAGGAAAGAATCTGTTCGGGGAAACAGGTGAAAATCCTGTACGAGCCCGTCGCCGTGAGACACGTGATAAACTGCAGATTCCGTTTGGGAGGCCGGCTGCCTGTGGCAGTCCGGATCAGCTCTTCAAATGGTAAAGTGCGATAACGTCTGCCTGACCGGAAGCCACAATCCGGGACAAGTCATTGAAGCGATTCGAGAAGGCCGGCAGTCTGTTTGTGTCAAGTCGAAATATCCGGACAGAGTCATTTTCGTAACGGCAAAAAGGAGAGAAAAGCTGTTACGGCTTCTCTGGCATGACCGCGAGGGCCGGTTAAGAAGGGAAGAGAACAACCGGGAAGATTCTGACAGAGATCTTCCGGTAAAATAAAAACAAAGGAGACAAAGAACATGCAGATGAATCAAGACAGAAAAGTATCGTCATTCATCCTTTGTATGGTGCTTATTGTGGCTATGGCACTTAGTACAGTTGGTTGTAATGGCAGTAAAGACAGTGGAGCGGCTTCCGGAGATGCGGGAGCACAGGCCGGTGCAGAGGTGCAGCGGGAAGGCGGCAAGCTGGGAGAAGGAAGCAAAGAATTTGCCCTTACCGTGACGGACAAGGACGGCAATGAGACCCAGTTTGAGATCCACACGGACAAGGAGATGGTGGGCGAGGCGCTGCAGGAGCTTAACCTGATCGACGGTGAAGAAGGAGAGTACGGCCTTTATGTGAAGACAGTGAACGGTATTACCGCCGATTATGATGCGGACGGTGTATACTGGGCCTTCTATGTCAATGGCGAATATGCGACTTCGGGGGTTGACGTTACGCAGATCACAGAGGGAGACAGCTATGCCCTCAAGGTGGAGTAAGATGCGCAGAAGCGGCATGCGGCTTACGACCCGGGAGATTGCGGTATTCGCCATGCTGGGTGCGGTGATGTATGCTTCCAAGATGCTGATGGAGGTGCTTCCGAATGTGCATCTTCTTGGCGCCTTTGTGGTGGCTTTCACGGTGGTATACCGGAAAAAGGCGTTGTACCCGATTTACATTTATGTGATCTTAAACGGTATTTTCAGCGGATTTGCCACATGGTGGGTACCCTACCTGTATGTGTGGACAGTCCTGTGGGGCGCAGTCATGCTTCTGCCGCGGCATATGCCGAAGAAGGTGCAGCCGTTTGTCTATATGACGGTATGTGCGGCGCATGGATTTCTGTTCGGCACACTGTATGCCCCGGCGCAGGCAGTTTTGTTCGGGCTGAGTTTTCGGGGGATGATCGCGTGGATCGTGGCGGGGCTGCCCTGGGATCTGATCCATGGCGTGAGTAATTTCATGTGCGGTATGCTGATCGTGCCGGTCATAACGCTGCTTCGGTTTGCGGAAGGCCATGCGGAGATATCGTGAAGAATAAGCAGATGAGAAAAAGGGCGGGGAAGAATAGCTTCTCCGTCTTTTGTTCGTCTTTTATTTTTCGGGGTATTTGTGTCAAAGGCTGACATGGGGGTGCAAGTGTGTTATAGTGTGAGGAGTACTGGATTTGCAGAATGGAATCATGGGGTTGGAGTGGAGTAAGAAACTAAAGGAGCAGTAGAAGGAGCCGTTTGGCCGGAAATGGGGTAAAGATGGAGAAGAAAGAGAGAACCAGAAAGAATCTGCTGTATTTTCCGCTGGGGACGGTGGGAAGGGATATGGTCTACAGCCTGATCAACAGCTATCTGCTGACTTTTGTGCTGTTCACGCATATGTTAAGCGGAGCGCAGGTGGCGGCTGTCACGGGGATCATGATCGCGGCCCGGGTATTTGACGCCTTAAACGACCCGGTGATGGGGAATATTATCGAACGGACACGCTCGAAATACGGGAAGTTCAAACCCTGGCTGCTGGCCGGGGGACTGTCTACTTCGGTGGTGATCTGCCTGTTGTTTAATGTGCAGCTGCAGGGATGGGCTTTTGTGTGGTTTTTTGCGTTGTTGTATTTTGCTTTCAGCATTACGTATACGATGAGTGATATTGCCTATTGGGGGATGATCCCGGCTCTGGGGTCGGACGCCGATGCCAGGAACCGGTTTACGTCCAGGGCGACTCTTTTTGCGGGGATCGGCGGCGTGCTGGCTTCCATCCTGATTCCCGTGCTCAGTACGGGTCAGACGGCCATCGGCGGCAGCACGGCCGTGGCTTATGGGAGGATCGCAATGGTGATCGCCGTTCTTTCGCCGCTTTTTATCCTGTTTACGCTGTTTGGGGTGCAGGAGAACCGGGCGGCGGTGCCGGAGAAGCGGACGAGGGAGCGGTTTTCCTTAAAAACGGTTTTCAGGACCATCGCCCGCAATGACCAGCTGGTGTGGATCGCGATCATTTTCCTGATCCAGCAGGTGGGAAACGGGCTGGTGAACGGCGGTATCGGTTCTACGTATATTTATTTCACGTTTGGCTACGACGGGGGTCTGTACTCCCTGTTCACGATGGTGGGGATGTCGGCCACGGCGTTTTTGATGATCTTCTATCCGGCCATTTCCAGACGGCTGCACAGGAAAAAGCTGCTGGGGATCATGGCGGCGCTGGCGGTGTTCGGCTATGGGCTGATGCTTGTATCCCTGCCGGTTCCGGGAAACGGTATGGGGAAATTCGGGCTGCTCACAGTGGGTTTCATGCTCTCGAATTTCGGGCAGTACTGTTTCTATCTGATCATGATGATCTCCATTATGAATACAGTGGAGTACAATGAATACCGGTTTGGCACGAGGGATGAGGGGATCATCACCTCGCTGCGGCCTTTTATCACGAAAATGAGTTCCGCGCTGATCGTGGCGCTCACCTCCGCCTCCTATCTTCTCTTTGGCGTGACCGGATATACCAATCAGATCTCCGACCTGGAACAGCAGTGTGCCCGGGGACTGATCACGGAGGAACAGAAGCTGGCGGAGATATCGGATATCATTTTCGGAACTACGGGCGGAAAGTACGGCGGGGTGCAGGCCGGGCAGAGTACCGGGCTGCTGATCACGATGACGGTGGCACCGTGTGTGCTGATGCTGCTTTCCTACTATTTATATAAGAAGAAATATAAACTGGATGAAGAAGAGTACGATCGGATCTGCAGGGAGCTGGGGAAAGTTTGAATAAATTCTCTGATGAGCAATTTATTCAACCAGGAATTTGTGCCGAAGCGTCACAAATTCTGTTGATCGCAGAGCAGAATCTGAAATTCTGCTCGCGTCCTCAGCGTAAAACGCTTCGGAATGGAGGTAAGGTTGAAAAATCACACTGATGTGCTGATTTTTC
>CANPTH010000032.1 GCA_947576945.1 uncultured Lachnospiraceae bacterium | reverse complement strand
TTAAATACAAGATTTGTGTGTTATGAGGTTTAAAAGGAAGTGTCAAACTCCCGCGGATATACCGTAAAATAGCGTATTTAATGGTGTAAACCATCGCGGAATATATGGATATTATGTAAATCTTTCCAAAATATGATTAAAAACCTCATAATACTAAAAAATCTTGAATGCAATATGCTTCTATGCTATAATATTACAGATTTGTTAACGAGAGAGTTTACATAAGATATACATTTCAAAAAACGAAATGCGTTGAAAAATAGAAAATACAGAACGGAATGGAGGGAAAGATGCAAAACAGAAAAAACGGCAGAAGAAGCAGTAAAAAAAATATGGTATATGGAAAAAAACGTGAAGATGTTTTTATAGAAGATTTTTTTGGTGATGACGAGGACGGATTTGATGAGGAGGATGAGGATCGTGTCACCGAGGATACGCTGGAGTTTTTGTGTCTTGATGACGAGATGATAGAAGCATACAATCGGAAGCATGGACGTGCGGAGAGAGGAGACAGGCTGCAGACAGGCAGTAATGACGGCGAGTATGCGGAAGACGAGTACGAAGACGACGAGTATGCGGAAGACGAATACGAAGACGACGAATATGCGGAAGACGAGTACGAAGACGACGAATATGCGGAAGATGAGTACGAAGACGACGAATATGCGGAAGACGAATACGAAGACGACGAGTATGCAGATGATGAATATGAAGAAGGCGAGTATGATGCATATGAAGAGGACGGTGTTATCGTACGGCTGAAATATTTTCTGGCACATATGAATGCGCTTGATATGGTGGTGGCTATGCTTGGCGTTGTGGTGCTGGCGGGTGCCCTGCTGGCAGGCGGACTGTATGTCAATGCAAAATCCGTAGAGAAACAGGTGGAAGCTTTTGCCTTGGTCGGAGAAGAAATGTCAGGTATCTCTGTGATTGGGGAGAGCGGGCTGGTGGCTGTAACGGAGTCGGTCAGACTGTCAGGCATGATTGGTCTTGAGGAAGATAAAGAAGAAGTCGAAGTGAGCGGGGAAGAAGGCGCGGATAAAAAAGATAAGACCATTGAGGTAGGGTTGAACCTTACATCAATACAGTCGGATCTGAAGATCAAATTTGTCAATAAGGCTACAGGTAAGCTGATTGGGGGAGTTCCCTTTGAAGTGGAAGTTGCGGGAAGTAAGAGTTATACGTTAAAGGATGAGGATAAGGACGGCATTATTTATCAGACAGGTATCGCGTCAGGAGACTACAGCGTTAAGATTCTGCCCCTGGCGGATGATAAATTTGCGTCTTATGTATTGCCGTCTTCTGCCAGCAGCGTTAAGGTTTCGGATAAGATCACGTACAAGAAAGTAGATGTTGCAGATGAGGTAAAGAGCGAGTCGGAGGTAAATGCCGCAGCGGAAGATACCGCCAAGCAGAATACAGCGGTGGAATCTGCTCTGACGGATACGGTAGAGTGGGTGGAATCCACGAAGACGCCGATTGGAGAAGGACAGGCGGTATATACGGAAGTCGATAAGAAGAATATACCGGATCCGTGGACGGTCAGTAGCAATTACCGAAAAATGGCGGCGGTGGAAGAACCATCGGATCCTGTACAATTTTCTGTTGCGCTGGATCACGGCAGTCTTACGCTGAAGCCGGGGGAGACGGCTGCGCTTAAGGTATCCGTTAACGGCAGCAGTGCGACGCCCTACATTGTCTGGTCCAGCAGCAATACAGGTGTAGCTTCTGTGGACAGCAGCGGTAATGTCAGCGGTGTCGGCGCAGGGGATGCCACCATCAAAGTGGAAGTGACAATAGGATATATGATTGAGGAGGCAACCTGCTCCGTAAAAGTCACAGCAGAGGGAGAAAAGCCTGCAGATCCGTCAAATCCATCGAAACCGGAGGATCCTTCAAAACCTGACAAGCCGGAGGAGCCGGTGAAGACGAAAGTTGAACTGAATACCACGAGTCTGGAACTTGAGAAGGGGGAGTCTGCGTCGCTTTCGGTGAAAGTGGTTTCGGGGGAGATGAAGTCGGTAGAATGGTCCAGCAGCGATAAGGCAGTGGCGAAAGTGGACCAGGGCAAAGTTACGGCCGTAGGAGTGGGCAGCGCAAAGATCACAGCCAGGGTAAAGACAGCGGATGGAGAGCAGGAGCTGGTCTGCAGCGTGACGGTGGAAGAGGAGCAGCATCTGCAGCTTTATGAGAAGATCAGTATAAGCGGTGAGGCGGAAGTAGTCATTGGCAGGACAATTACCCTTACGGCAAAGACCGAACCGGAGGGCGGTAAGGCTGTATGGAGCAGCAGTGACGAGACGAAAGCGAAGGTGGACGGCAAGGGCGTTGTCACCGGCGTAGCGGAAGGAACGGTGGAGATCAAAGCCGTCTGCAATACTGATGAGGATATTTCAGCCGTTCATAAGATCACGGTAAAGAAGGAGACGGCAGTAGACGGGAAAGCCAAACTGAAGGACAAGGACGGCAATCAGATGTATTATCTGGATTCTGCCGGAGCCTATCAGGAGGCGGTCTATGACGATTACACGAAATACGAGAAATTTTATAAGAAATCTACGGAGGCGGCGGCATACAAATATACCGGATGGCAGACCATAGATGGCAGCGTATATTTTTATGATAAAAACGGAAATTATGTAACAGGGGATCAGGTTATCCAGGGAGCCAGGTATCATTTCGGCAGTGACGGAAAGATGTCGTCCGCGTCGGGAACCATGGGAATCGACGTGTCGAAGTGGAACGGCAGTATTGATTGGAACGCCGTGAAAAATTCCGGCGTATCCTATGCGATTATCCGCTGCGGATACAGAGGTTCTTCTACGGGAGCGCTGATCGAGGATCCGAAGTTCAGGAGTAATATCAAGGGAGCGAAAGCGGCCGGGTTAAAGGTTGGCGTCTACTTTTTCAGTCAGGCGGTCAACGAGGTGGAGGCGGTAGAGGAAGCATCCATGGCGCTGAATCTGGTCAGCGGCTACGGACTCAACTACCCGATCTTCCTGGATGTGGAAGCAAGCGGCGGCCGGGGAGACGGCGTCAGCAGAGAGGTAAGGACTGCAGTGTGCAGGGCATTCTGCGCGACGGTGCAGAATTCGGGTTATTCTGCGGGGATCTATGCAAATAAGACATGGTTTAGTGAGAAGATCAATACAGGAAGTCTGACGAATTATAAGATCTGGCTGGCACAGTATGCCAGCGCGCCCACTTATACGGCGACCAGATATGACATGTGGCAGTATTCAGCCAAAGGAAAGGTCAGCGGTATTAAAGGGGACGTAGATATGAATATCAGTTATCTTCACTATTAAGGGTTGCATTTTGGTGCCTTGTGGCAGTATCATATAGGGTATATCAGGAAAGGAGAGCAGTTTGCAATGAGGACTTATCTTGTAACGGGAGGAGCCGGCTTTATCGGATCCAACTATATTCATTATATGTTTCGTAAATACGGTAAAGAGATCCGGATCATCAACGTGGATGCATTGACTTATGCGGGGAATCTGGAGAATCTGAAGGAATTTGAGGGGCAGGAGAACTATACGTTTGTCAAAGCGGATATCTGCGATAAAGAGGCCATTGCAGCGATATTTGCGGCTAATGAGATCCACAGGGTAGTGCATTTTGCAGCGGAGAGCCATGTAGACAGGAGTATCAGGAATCCGGAGGTGTTTGTGCAGACCAATGTGCTGGGTACGGCGGTGATGCTGAATTGTGCCAAGACGGCGTGGGAGCTGCCGGACGGCAGTTTTAAGGAAGACAGGAAGTTCCTGCATGTTTCCACGGATGAGGTGTATGGTTCCCTGGAGGAGGACGGCGGCTATTTCTATGAGACGACGCCCTATGCGCCGCACAGTCCATATTCTGCCAGCAAGGCAGGGTCGGACATGCTGGTGAGATCTTATATGGATACTTATCATTTCCCGGCGAATATTACCAACTGTTCGAACAACTACGGGCCTTACCAGTTCCCGGAGAAACTGATCCCGCTGATCATCAACAATGCACTGCAGGGGAAGAAGCTTCCGGTCTATGGGGACGGGAAGAACGTCCGCGACTGGCTGTACGTGGAGGATCATGCCAAGGCTATCGATATGGTGCAGGAACAGGGCAGACTGTTTGAGACCTACAATGTGGGCGGCCATAATGAGAAGCAGAATATCGAGATTATCAGGATTATCATTAAGACACTGCAGGAAATGCTGTCGGAGGACGATCCGCGCAGAGCGCTTGTCAGTGAAGAGCTGATCACATATGTGGAGGACCGCAAGGGACATGACAGAAGGTATGCCATTGCGCCGGATAAGATAAAGGAAGAGATCGGCTGGGAGCCGGAGACCATGTTCGAAGAGGGGATCAGGCGCACGATTCAGTGGTTCTTTGAGCATGAAGAGTGGATGAAGAATGTCACGAGCGGTGATTACCAGAAGTATTATACGGAGATGTATAAAGTCTGAGAAGGACAAGATCTTAACCGCAGTGTCAAAGCAAAGCGGTTAAGGAAGACTGTGTGCTGTCCGGAGGGACGGCGCAATCAGGCAGGAAGGGAAAGGTATCTTGAATGAAGGGAATTATTCTGGCGGGAGGCTCGGGTACCAGGCTGTATCCGTTGACAAAAGCGGTCTCAAAGCAGATCATGCCGATCTATGATAAACCGATGATCTATTATCCACTGTCCACGCTGATGCTTGCAGGGATTCGGGAGATCCTGATTATATCGACGCCCAGGGATATTGCATCGTTTCAGGAACTGTTCGGAACAGGGGAACAGCTGGGACTGCGGATGGAGTACGCGGTGCAGGAATATCCGAGAGGATTGGCGGATGCCTTTATCATTGGAGCGGAATTTATCGGCAGTGACAGGGTAGCCCTGGTGCTGGGGGACAACATTTTCTATGGCCAGAGCTTTTCCAGGGTATTAAGAGAGGTGGCTTCCAGGGAGAAAGGAGCGACCATCTTCGGATATTATGTCAGGGATCCGAGAGAATACGGTGTTGTGGAGTTTGACGAGAACGGGAAGGCTCTCTCCATTGAAGAGAAGCCGGAGCATCCGAAGAGCAACTATGCGGTGCCGGGATTGTACTTCTACGACAATGACGTGGTGGAGATCGCAGCCAATGTGAAACCGTCCGCCAGAGGGGAGATCGAGATTACGAGTATCAACAACGAATATCTGCGCAGAGGAGACCTGCGGGTGGAGACGCTGGGACGTGGTTTTGCGTGGCTGGACACGGGAAATCATGATTCGCTGCTGGATGCTGCTGATTTTGTGGCTGCTTTTCAGAAAAGACAGGGGCTGTATATCTCCTGTATCGAAGAGATCGCCTACAAGAGAGGCTTTATAACGAAGGAACAGCTCCTGAAGCTGGCGGAACCACTGATGAAGACGAATTATGGCCAATACATGATAGAGGTTGCAAATGGGCTCTAAGAGAATCAGAAGAATGCTGTTTGCCGTGATATTTATTTTTGCTGCGGTGACAGGTGTGGTCGCAGCCGTAAATCTGGATACTGTCAAACAGAAGCTGGGGTTTTCCGGTTCTGAGCAGGCGCAGGAGACTGCGGCAATGGAAGATGACAGGGAAGCAGGTGGGCAGAGAGGCAATGATCTGTCTGCCTTTTTGCGGGACGAGACCTTTTTTGACGAGGAGGTCAGATTTAAGAGCATCGAGACTTATTCGGGCAGAAGCGTGTCTCTGGTCATGAGTTCTGTTGCCAAGGATCTGCGTATTATGATTGTAGACAGCCTGGGCAGACTGGTGACCGGGAATCCCTTTGTGGTTGAAGTGCGGGGGATGGGAGAATATACCGACAGCGACGAGGACGGCATTATCTATATTGACGGGATGCGTGCCGGAGAATACAGTGTATCTTTGAAAGAAGCGGAAGGATATCAGGTTCCGAATACGATCACGTCGATCCAGATCAAACAGGAAATAGAATATCAGGTGCTGGATGATATTGAATATCTGATCATGACGGAAGACGATATTGATGCCGAGAAAGAAGATAAGGAAGTGAAAAGCGCCGAGGAAGCGGCGGACGGCAGTGAGAATACGGAGCTTGCGCTTGACCATGGCAGCGCCAGGATCGGTATTGACGTTTCCAAATGGAACAAGGAGATCGACTGGGAGAAGGTGAAGGATGCCGGCGTGGAATTTGCCATTATCCGCTGTGGATACCGCGGTGCGTCCACGGGGGCGCTGGTACTCGATCCTCTGTATGAGCAGAATATCAAAGGCGCCATAGAGGCGGATATTCCGGTGGGTGTGTATTTCTTCACACAGGCGGTGAATGAAGTGGAGGCTGTGGAGGAAGCCAGTATGGTGATCCGGCTGATTGAGGACTATGATGTAGATTATCCGGTATTTCTGGACAGTGAGAGCGCCGGAGGAAGCGGCCGTGCAGACTGGCTGGAAAGTGACGAGCGGACGAGGATCCATAAGGCTTTTCTGGAGACGATCGCGGCGGCAGGCTATGAGACCGGCGTCTATGGCTCCAGGAACTGGCTGAACGAACAGATAGATATGAAAGAATTGTCTTCCTATAAGACATGGCTGGCTGAATATGCGGATATTCCTGCTTATGAGGAGTATTACCATATGTGGCAGTATACTTCCAAGGGTACCGTGGATGGTATTGAAACACGTGTGGATCTGAATTTGTGTTATATGAATATTGACACGTCCATCAATCATGCGAAGGGGGCCGGCGGATATTCCGGTGTGGTAAGCGGTGACAGCGGTAATGTGCCGGTGGGAGACGAATAAGAGAGGTGTGCGACTGTGTTATTTCGTTATGGCGGATGCGCTGCCGGGACATAATAGCAGAAAGGATGATAAAGATTATGGGCAAAATAACTGTAGAGACATGTGAGATAGAAGGACTCAAGGTGATCACGCCGACGGTGTTCGGGGATACCAGAGGCTATTTTATGGAGACCTATAACTATAATGATTTTAAGGAGGCCGGTATCGATCAGGTTTTCGTGCAGGACAATCAGTCGGCTTCCACGAAGAATGTGCTTCGCGGACTGCACTTTCAGATCCAGTATCCTCAGGACAAGCTGGTACGTGTTGTAAGAGGCGAGGTTTTTGATGTGGCGGTGGATCTGAGGCCGGGTTCTGCAACCTATGGGAAGTGGTTCGGTGTGGTCCTTTCGGCGGAGAACAGGAAGCAGTTTTTTATTCCGAAGAATTTTGCCCACGGTTTCCTGGTATTATCCGATTATGCGGAATTTGCCTATAAGTGTACGGATTTCTACCATCCGAATGATGAAGGCGGTATCCTCTGGAGCGACCCGGATATCGGTATTGACTGGCCTCTTGCCGAAGGAGTGGAGCCTGTCATGTCCGAAAAAGATACGAAGTGGGGAGGAATTGCGGCGTATACGGAGCAGCACACGGCAAGCTGCGCAGAATAGAGATCAGGGAAATAGAAACGTGGAAAAGACAGAATATATCAATCATGCTACTAAAAAAATAAAAACACCGAAGAAGTCCGCAGGAGTTGCTGTATTCTGGGGGCTTGGCCTGCTTCTGGCGGCCGTGCTGATCCGACATCACAATCCGTTGGCGGATCAGGTGACGGAGCAGATGAAGAAAGTCAGCGGCTGTGTGCTGATAGCGTTTACCTGCATCATCTTTACGATCTTTTATGAACGGATCCTGACCATTCCGGCGGAGCTTTTTCAGAGCAGGAAGATGATCTGGAAGCTGTCAAAGAATGATTTCAAGAACCGGTACGCCGGATCTTATCTGGGCATTATCTGGGCCACGGCACAGCCCATTGTCACGGTGGTAATGTACTGGATCGTCTTCGATAAGGTGTTTGACACGAGAAGCCAGATGGTGGCAAGCGGGCTGGAAGTGCCCTATGTTCTGTATCTGACGGCCGGTCTGGTACCCTGGTTCTATTTTACGGAGGCGATTACACAGGGGACTATGGCTTTGCTTGAATACAATTATCTGGTCAAAAAGGTAGTGTTCAATATCAGTATCCTGCCCATCATCAAGGTGATATCGGCAACCTTTATCCATGTATTTTTTGTGGTGGTATTGTTGTGTGTGTCCATAGGATATGGTTATTATCCGAACCTTTATACATTGCAGTTGATTTATTACAGCTTCTGCCTGTTCCTTCTGGTGCTGGGCATGAGCTATCTGACCTGTGCGCTGGTGGTGTTTATACGGGACCTGCAGCAGATCATTTCCATTGCTCTGCAGATCGGCATGTGGGCGACGCCCATTCTGTGGAGTATTACGATGCTTAAGACGGATAATATGAAGATGCTCTTCAAGCTGAATCCGCTGGTATATATTGTAAACGGTTATAGAAGTGCAATCTATGAAGAAGAATGGTTCTGGGAGCATTTCTATTCGTCTACTTATTTCTGGATCTTTACGATCAGCCTGTTCTGTATCGGGACGCTGATCTTTCGGAAGATGCGGGTGCATTTTGCGGATGTGCTCTGATGGGCAGAATTGATGGGAGCAGAAGCCGAAGACTGAGCCATTGCGGTGGATAGGATAAATCATGGATAATATTGCGATTCAGGTGACGGATGTCGAGAAAATTTATAAATTGTACGATAAGCCTTCGGACCGTCTGAAGGAGACATTGGGGTTTGGACGGGGGAAGCATCATACGCAGCATCATGCTCTGAAAGGGGTCAATCTGACAATCAGACAGGGAGAATGTGTGGGGATTATCGGGACGAATGGTTCCGGGAAGTCTACGATCCTGAAGATTATCACCGGAGTGTTGAATCCCACAAGGGGGAGCGTGACTGTAAATGGGCGGATCTCGGCGCTGTTGGAACTCGGAGCAGGATTTAATAACGAGTATAATGGAATTGAGAATATCTATTTGAATGGTACCATGATCGGTTTTACGGAGAAAGAGATCGACGAAAAGCTGGATTCTATTCTGGAATTTGCGGATATCGGGGAGTATGTATACCAACCGGTAAAGACGTATTCCAGCGGTATGTTTGTGCGTCTTGCCTTTGCGGTGGCGATCAACATCGATCCGGAAATTTTGATTGTGGATGAGGCATTGTCTGTGGGAGACGTCTTCTTTCAGGCAAAATGTTATCATAAGTTTGAAGAATTCAAGGAGATGGGCAAGACCATCGTGTTCGTCAGTCATGATTTGAGCAGTATCAGTAAATACTGCGACAGAGTTGTACTTTTAAATCAGGGTACAAAGCTGGGAGAGGGATCGGCGAAAGAGATGATCGATACCTATAAGCAGGTATTGGTCGGGCAGTATACCGCGCCGGAAGAGGAACAGGAGAGACTGGTTGACGATGAACAGCTTCGCAATGCCGCAAAGTCAAAGAGCGGCGCTGCGCCAAAGGCATCCGGATCAGCAGAACAGGAAGCGGTAGAGGGATCTTCCGATGCGGTTTCCACGCATGGGGCAGAAGAGGTGTCCGGAGGCGGTATGGCAGAGAATCCGGAACTTCTGGAATATGGTTCCAGGAAAGCCGTGATCACGGAGTACCAGATCCGTGACGATAAGGGCATTACAACTTCCGCAATTATAAAAGGCAATGTATTTACGATTCATATGAAGGTGAAGATGATGGAAGACCTTCATGCGCCTATTTTTGCATTTACAATCAAAAATGTCCGCGGAACGGAGATCACGGGTACCAATACCATGTTTGAGAAGGCATTCCTGGAGCCGGTGAGCGCTGGAGAAGTGTATGCGGTGGATTTTAAGCAGGAGATGAATCTGCAGGGTGGGGAGTATCTGCTTTCTCTGGGTGTGACCGGTTACGAGGAAGACAACTTCACGGTTTATCACAGATTATATGATGTACTTAATCTGACGGTCATTTCGGATAAGAATACTGTTGGATTTTATGATATGAATTCCAGGATAGAGGTTAAGAAGTTTGAATTGTGTCAAGGATGACCGGGCGCAAGCATGTGAGGACAGATGGAATGCCGGAGAGCAGGATAGAAGAAATCGGAAAAATTAAACTGGATCTGACACATTATCCGGGAGAGGACCGTTATTGCGACGGGGATGTGGAGGATGAGCTGCTGGAGATCGCCCGTGATTATTCGACCGTCGAATACCAGCGGATCATCGAGGAACGGCGAAGCTGGCCGATTCTTTATCATCTGTCGCCTTTGCGGGGGAATATCGTAGAATGGCTGCCGATTACGAAGGAGATGAAAGTGCTGGAGGTGGGATCCGGGTGCGGAGCGATCACGGGGACGCTGGCCGGCAAGGCGGCGGAGGTGACCTGCATCGATTTGTCCGGCAAACGCAGCAGGATTAATGCCTATCGTCATATGGATGCGGCGAATGTGACGATTCATGTAGGAAATTTCCAGGATATTGAACCGACGCTTCCCTGTGACTATGATTATATATGCCTGATCGGTGTGTTCGAGTATGCCCAGGCATATATTCAATCTGAGCAGCCCTATGAAAATTTTCTGAATATCGTCAGGCGCCATGTGAAGCCAGACGGCCATATTGCCATTGCCATAGAGAATAAATTCGGCCTGAAATATTGGGCGGGCTGCCGGGAGGATCATCTGGGCGCCTATTTCGCGGGGCTGGAGAATTATCCGGAGGGCGGCGTGGTGAGAACCTTTACCCGGGACGGCCTGCTTAAGATCGCCGGGAACTGTGGATTTACACAGGCACAGATGTACTATCCTTACCCGGACTATAAATTTATGACAAGTCTTTACTCTGACGAAAGACTGCCGCAGGTAGGAGAGCTGTCTTCAAATCTGCGCAATTTTGACAGGGACAGGCTGCAGCTGTTTGATGAGAAGAAGGTTTTCGATACCATTATTAAGGAAAAACAGTTTCCGTTATTTTCCAATTCTTATATGCTCTTATTGGGGCCTGCGCTGGAAGAACAGTATGTAAAGTATTCCAATGACAGGAGAGAGGAATTCTGCATTAAAACTGTTCAGAGAAAGTGTGCCCGAGGGAAGATTATAGAAAAGCACCCGTTATCAAAAACGGCATGGAAGCATTTGGAAGAGACTGCCGGTATGGCAGGGAAATTGTCGGCGCGCTTTGCGGGCAGCGGACTGTCCGTAAACCGGTGTAATCTGGAACGGAGGGCGGATGGGCTTCCCTGTCTTCAAATGGAATATATAGAAGGGAACAGATTGGAAGAATTGCTGGATACCTGCCTGGAGAAGAATGACATAGAGGGATTTCAGAGTCTTTTTGACGAGTATCTTAGACGGATCTCCCATGGGGAGGAACAGCAGACAGCGGATTACGATCTGATCTTTGCGAATATTATCATTCCGGGAGATGTAGAAGGCGAATGGCATGTGATAGATTATGAGTGGAGCTTTGCAAAGCGGATCGAGACAAAGGAGATCGCTTTTCGGGCAATCTACTGTTATTTATTGGAAAATGAGAAAAGAAACAGGTTAAATCTTGATTTAGTCATGGAAAAGCTGGATATTACGCAATCTGATGCGGAGCAGTACCGCAGGCAGGAAATGGCATTTCAGCAGTATGTGACGGGGAAACGTATGTCCATGCCGCAGATTCGAGAAGCGATTGGATATCCGGTTTATACGGTGGAGGAATTCTGCCGCGGGCAGAAGCAGACGGATACCAGAGACCGGATTCAGATTTATGAGGATACCGGCGGCGGATTTCAGGAAGAACAGTCGTTTTTTATAGAGGATACGGCGGAGGAGCAGATCAGGGTTACACCGGAAGGAATGACGGAATTGGAAGTGATCATCGGCAGGGGACGGAGCGCTCTGCGAATTGATCCCTGCAGTGATTTCTGCCTGATCTATCTGCAGGAGATCCGCTGGAATGGCAGAGAGGTACCTTTAAAGGGTAAACAGGTGCAGAACAATGGCATGAAGGTGGGAGAGAATACTTATGTTTTCCGGACGCAGGATCCGAACATCACCCTCTCCCTGATGGAAATGCCTGGCGAGGAACGTAACCTGCTGCAGGTAAAGATGACGGTGACGAGACTGCCGGAAGAAACGGCGAAGCATATGCAGAAAAGAGGGTTTTTTGGCGTATGACCAGAGGAGCAGAAAAGTACAGCTGGGCCGCTTATTATGCGGAGGCTTATGAGAAGGAACGGAAGCAGAATATCGTGCTGGCCGGGCATATTGCGGATGCAGAGCGGAGACAGGCGGATCTGAGCGATAATCTGGAGCGGATCTGTGCAACCCCCTTCTGGAAAATGACAGTGCCTTTTCGGAAACTGCAGGAAGATCTGTGCGGCCGTCTGCAGCAGCATAAGGAAAGAGACAGGGGTTCTGCAAAGAACGCCTGTTTTCTGCGTTATATACAGGAGGTACGCCGACAGAAACAGCCTTACCGGGTATGGCTTGCGGAGAGGAATGCGGCGCAGGCTGATGAGCAGGAAAGCAGCCGGGGCGGCGCTTCATTGGCACAGGGAGGAACTGATTTGGGCCAGGAACGGGCTGTGTCGGTCAGTGACTGGGAAGCGGTGCGTGTGCCGGAAACGGACATTGTACTTCTGACTTATGGCGGAGGTGTGATTTGTCCGACTGCATTCAGAGAAATAAAGTCTTACTTTGACAATAATAAGGCATGTGTTATAGCCTATACGGATGAAGATTTCTATTGGGAAGATCTGTCACAGCGCATGCAGCCATGGTTTAAACCGTGCTATTCGCCGGATACCCTGCTGTCGTATAACTGTTGGGGACATTTGGTGGCAGTGCGGGAGGAATTGCTGACAGAGGTGCTGCAGGAGGACGGCGTCCGGCCGGGATGCTTTCAGACGGAGCCTGCCGGCCAGGCCGTGAGGTTTTATAACCTCTGCCTGTATTTAGAGGAGGCTGCAATGAGACGGCAGCAGTTGAAAGGAGTACCGGTTTCCGACAGCATCGGCCATATTCCGCAGGTGCTTTTCCATCAGCTTTATGAGCCGGACAGCAGGAAGAGAGAGGCTCTTGCGGCATGGGAAGAGAAAGAAGAGAGATTTATCCAGGCGGAACAGTGTCTGATACAGGAGCTGGAGGAGGGACTGCATCTGACAGGGGCCGGCGTGGAATATTCAGCTGTGAGGGAAGCGGCGCTGTACAGACGTGGGAGAAGAGGAAGCCTGCAGTGCGGACCGGAGCCGGACATCTATCATATTGTCTATGAGACGTCCATATCCGGACGGGACCGCTGTGCACGTGCGCAGAGTGCAGACAGGCATATTCATCCGCATCCTTTTGTGTCGGTAGTGATCCCTTCCAGGGATCATCCGGAGGTACTGGAGCAGTGTCTTAGATCATTCAGAAAGAAAACATTGTATGATTGTTATGAGTGGATCGTGGTAGACAATGGCAGTAATGAGGAGAACCGCAGCAGATTACAGAAGTTACAGAAGGAGTATCGATTCCTCTATCTCTATGAAGAAATGCCGTTCAATTTCTCGAAAATGTGTAATCTGGGAGCAGCGCGGGCGCAGGGAGATCTGCTTCTCTTTCTGAACGACGATATAGAGATTATAGAGAAAAGCTGGCTGGGACGGATGGTAGGACAGGCGATCCAGCCTCACACAGGGGCAGTGGGGGCAAAGTTATGGTATGCCGGAACGAGACAGATCCAGCATACGGGCATTACCAATCTGCGGATCGGGCCTTCCCATAAGCTGGTGACTTTCCAGGATGACAGGGATTACTATTATGGACGGAACCGGGTGACCTATAATATGATAGGCGTGACGGCGGCGTGTCTGATGGTGGCGAGGGCAAAATACGAAGCGGTGGGCGGTTTCGACGAATCCATGGCAGTTTCCTATAATGATGTGGAATTCTGCTTTAAGCTGGCGGAGGCAGGATATTATAATGTACTGCGGAACGATGCCGTGCTGTATCATCACGAATCGTTAAGCCGTGGGCTGGATGAGTTTGATGAGAACAAGTGGGAGAGGCTGCTTAAGGAAAAGGAACATCTCTATGACAAACATCCGCACATGAACGGCAGGGATTCGTTCTATCATGAGTCGCTGATCGACAATGCTTCGGATTACCGCTGTAATTATAAATTTGACCATGAGGATTCTCTGTGCACGCGTGAGGTTGTGCCGCTGCAGGATGAGATCTTTAAGCGGATCCGGGAGGAACGGCTGAAGCTGATCGTGGACAGGGCGGAGATGCAGCATAAGATTCAGGCTAAGGAGCCGGATATCGTCTGGATTATGGGGTGGTGCTATGTGCCGGGAGAAGATAACGCGCTCTATGATAAAATAGTATTGCTGCAGAGAGTCAGGGATCATACGGGGGACAGGGAAAGTACAGGTTACACGGCAGTTCCGGCGGATTGGCGCCGCAGGGATGTGGTAGAGAGTCTGCGTGGGGAGACGAATATTGAGCTTGCAGGGTTCGTGCTGCGGGTTTTAAAAGAGGAGCTGGAAAGCGGAACCTATCGGATCGGGATGGTGTGTACGAACCAGGTGACAGGGGAGAAGGCTCTGGCCTGGAGTGAGAAGGAGATAACGGTTGACAATACCGGTGGTTGTGGATTGGCATAAGCCGGACAGGTAAGATTATATTGAAAGGAAATATTGCAGGTATGGAGCAAAAGGAACAAGTTCAGAGGTCAGAGGAGGAATCCCTGCGGTTTTACAGAGACGCTTATGAGCGGGAGAGGAAGAAGAATCGATTCCTGAGCGGCCGGCTGGCGGATGAGGAATATAAGAACAGGGAGCTGGAGAAGAAGCTGAAGGATATCAAGGGAACGCTGCTTTGGCGTTTGTCCAAGCCGCTGCGGCGTCTGGTGCACTGGATACACCGCACGAAAGAGCGGGTGGGAAGGTACGGAAATCTGAGGGGGTTCCTGCGGAAGCTGAAGGTTAAGCGGATTGAGTGGAAAGCCAGAATGCAGCATGGCACGGACAGCTATCCGGATGCGGAGGAAGTGAAAAGGCAGTGGAATATCAGATTTGACAGGCCAATCATATTCAGTATTCTGGTACCGCTCTACAATACGCCGGAAAAATTCCTGAGGCAGGCGGTGGAGTCGGTGATGATGCAGACATATCCGGGTTGGGAATTGTGTCTGGCAGATGGATCCGATGCGGAACATGCCGAAGTAGGGCGGATCTGCAGGGAATACAGAGAGAAGGATGATCGGATCAGGTATCGAAAGCTGAAGAAGAATACAGGAATTTCGGGCAACACCAATATCTGTCTGGATATGGCCAGCGGTGATTATATTGCGCTGTTTGATCATGATGATGTGCTGCATCCCTGCGTGCTTTTTGAGTATATGAAGGCGATCTGTGAGCAGGGAGCCGATTATATCTACTGTGATGAAGCTACTTTTCGAGGAAACGGAACCATTGACGATATGATTACGCTTCACTTTAAGCCTGACTACGCGCCGGATAATCTGCGGGCAAATAATTATATCTGTCATTTCAGCGCCTTTGACAGGAACCTGTTGGATTCTATGTCTTTGTTCCGATCGGAATTTGACGGCAGCCAGGATCATGACATGATCCTGCGGTTGACCGCAAAGGCGAAGTGTGTGGTCCATGTGCCGAAACTGCTCTATTACTGGCGTTCTCACGCGGGCAGTGTGGCATCTGATATCAACGCCAAGAGTTATGCCATTGAGGCGGCAAAAGGGGCGGTGGCGGCCAGTTTAAGGCAGCAGGGGTTTGAAAATTTTGAGATTACCTCGACTAAGGCGTTCGAGACGATCTTTCGGATTAAGTATGAGATTCTGGGAAATCCCAAAGTAAGCATCGTGATCCCGAATAAGGATCATCTGGAGGATCTGCGGCGGTGTATCACTTCGATTCTGGATAAGAGTACTTATGACAATTATGAGATCATCGTGGTGGAAAATAACAGCACCAGCGATGAGATACATGAGTATTATAAGAAGATACAGGAGAACACCAACATCAGAGTTATCACATATGAGGGTGATTTTAATTATTCCAGGATCAATAATCTGGGTGTAAAGAACGCGCAGGGCGAATATATTCTGCTGCTTAACAATGATACGAAGGTGATTACACTGGATTGGATTGAAGAACTGTTGATGTATGCGCAGCGTAAGGATGTGGCGGCGGTAGGCGCGAAGCTCTATTTTGAAGATAAGACCATCCAGCACGCAGGCGTGGTGCTGGGGCTGGGAGCGCACAGGACGGCCGGACACAGTCATTACCGGGTCAGCAGCAACAATCTGGGGTATATGGGCAGACTCTGCTACGCACAGAATGTGATGGCGGTGACGGGGGCATGCCTGATGATGAAGAAGGCGCTGTTTACAGAGCTTGGCGGGCTGGATGAGAGTTTTGCCGTATCCCTGAACGATGTGGATTTGTGCGTGCGTGCCTGGAAAGCGGGCTATGTCAATGTATTTACGCCCTTTGCGGAGCTGTATCATTTTGAGTCTGCTTCCCGGGGGCTTGACAATACCGGGGAGAAGGCACAGCGGTATGCGAGAGAGTCAAAGGCATTCCGAACGAGGTGGAAGGAAGTGCTGGAGAAGGGAGATCCCTATTATAATGTGAATTTCTCGCTGGATCGAAGTGATTTTGCGTTGAAGAGCTGAGGTATGGGCAGTGCCTTCCGCCCGGTTCCGGCCGCAAACGGAAACATTTCCAAAATAGGTTTACGCAAGGAACAACCTTGTGTTAAAATAAGGATGTTACTTTATTCTATTATTACGTCCGATATTCGCAGAGGATTCTTTGCAGATCAGAGAAGGTAAGCCGCGAAGAATTCGAGGGCAGCAGGCGTCAATACTGCAGTTGAAGCTTGTTTTGTGTGCAGCATGCCCCATGTGCCGGCTGAACGGAATGACATTGGCCGTAAATAGTAACATTTATTTGTGCAGGAGCGTAACAAAAGAACGGGAACGCTTCGGAAATGGAGGAAAAATGGGATATCAGGAACAATTCAATTTTTGGGTGGAGGACTCTTATTTCGACGATGCGACGAAGCAGGAGCTTCTGGCGATCAGGAATGACGAGAAGGAGATTGAAGAGCGTTTTTACAAGGAGCTTGAGTTTGGTACGGGCGGCCTGCGTGGTATCATCGGTGCGGGTACGAACCGCATGAATATCTATACGGTTCGTAAGGCAACGCAGGGACTTGCGAATTACATAAAGAAACAGGGGGGCGAGGAGAAGGGCGTAGCAATCGCCTATGATTCCAGAAGAATGTCTCCCGAGTTTGCGGATGAGGCGGCGCTTTGCCTGGCAGCCAACGGAATCAGGGCTTATGTGTTTGATGCGCTGCGTCCTACGCCGGAACTGTCCTTTGCATTGCGTGAGCTGGGCTGTATCTCAGGCATCGTGATCACAGCCAGCCATAATCCGCCGGAGTATAACGGTTACAAGTGTTATTGGGAGGATGGCGCACAGGTAGCGGCTCCCAGAGACAAAGAGATTATTACGGAAGTGAATAATGTGACGGATTATCATGCGGTGAAGACCATGGACAAGGAAGAGGCGAAGAAGGCAGGTCTCTATGTGGTGATCGGCAAGGAGATCGACGACAAGTACATGGTGGAGTTAAAGAAGCAGATCATCCATCCGGAAGTGATCCAGGAGATGGCTGAGGATATGAAGATCGTTTATTCTCCTTTCAACGGAACAGGGAATGTACCGGTGAGAAGGATCCTTTCCGAGCTTGGCTTCAAGAATGTATTCGTAGTGCCTGAGCAGGAGATGCCGGATCCCGACTTTACCACCCTGGATTATCCTAACCCGGAAGATCCCAAGGCATTTACACTGGCGCTCAAGCTGGCGAAAGAGAAGAATGCGGATATCGTGCTGGCGACAGACCCGGATGCGGACAGACTGGGTATCTACGCATTGGATACGAAGTCCGGCGAGTATGTGCCTTTTACCGGTAATATGTCCGGTATGCTGATTGCGGAGTATATTTTAAGAGAGAGAACGGCCACCGGTAAGATGCCTGAGAATCCGGCCCTTGTCACCACCATCGTTACCACGAACATGGCGCGTGCTATCACGGACGACTATAAGGTGAAGTTTATCGAGGTACTGACAGGATTTAAATATATCGGCGAACAGATCAAGCTTTTCGAGCAGAATGCTTCCAACAATTATGTATTTGGTCTGGAAGAGAGCTATGGCTGTCTGGCAGGTACCCATGCGAGAGATAAGGACGCCATCGTTGCGGTTATGTGCCTGTGTGAGATGGCGGCATGGTGCAAGAAGAACGGCAGGACCGTATGGGATCAGATGATTACCTTATATGAGAAATACGGTTACTTCAAAGAGAGCCAGTACGCGATCACCATGAAGGGAATTGACGGCGCGAAGCAGATTGCGGAGATCATGGATAAGCTCAGGAACGACCCGCCGAAGAACTTCGGGGATCTGAAGGTGAAGGAATTCAGAGATTATAATACAGGCAGGACACTGAATCTGGAGACCGGTGAAGCAGGTGAGACGGGACTGCCGCAGTCTAATGTATTGTACTTTGACCTGACCAACGATTCCTGGTGCTGTGCACGGCCGTCCGGCACGGAGCCGAAGATCAAGTTCTATATGGGCGTGAAGGGAACGAGCCTTGAGGATGCACAGGCGAGGCTGGAGAAGCTGACAGAGGATTTGAAGGCTTATCTGTAATTGTAGTTGACTTTAGAATTTGTGAAATATTTAAATTTGAAGATTACTGTCGCCCTGCGGAGAATGCAGGGCGATGGTCATTTTATTCTGCAGCAGTTTCCGCGGATGGTATGAGGCTGTGAAGCAGATTTACTTTTTATATAAACAGGGGAATGATAACAGGAGCGGCGGCGCGTGACTATGGCAAACAAAATATTTAATATAAATAATTTCAATAAGACCGTGCGTTATTTAAAAAAGAACGGGATTCGTCATGCTTATTATGCAGCCAGGGAGCGGATCATGGAAGAGCAGGGGGAACATTATCATTATATAGAGCCGTCCGGAGCCGTATTGGAAGCACAGCGCAGGGAGACAGCGCGATATTCCTGTCTCTTCAGCATTGTGGTGCCGGCGTACGAGACGAAAGAGGAATTTCTGCGGGAGATGATCGATTCCGTGCGCAGGCAGAGCTATGTGAAATGGGAGCTGGTGATTGCAGATGCGAGCAGCAGTGATTCAGTGGAGCGGATCGTGGAAGAGATCAGGGAGGAGACAGGAGAAGAACGTATCAAATACAGGCGTTTGCGGGAGAATAAAGGTATTTCACAAAATACCAATGCTGGTATAGAGGCAGCAGAGGGCGATTATATTGCCCTGCTTGACCATGACGATTTCCTGACGCCGGATGCGTTATATCATATGGCAGCGGCGCTGCATAAAGCCGAAGAAGCGGGAGAGCTTCCTCTGCTGTTGTACTCGGATGAAGATAAGTACGAAGGAGCTGCCGGCGTCATGGAACGATATGCAGATAACGGCAGTTATACACAGCAGCATAAGAAGACAGACTTTAATCTGGATTTGATTTTATCCAATAACTATATATGTCACTTTATGGCAGTGAAGGCGGAAGTGATGAAGCAGCTGAAACTGCGTGAGAACTATGACGGCGCCCAGGATTATGACCTGGTACTGCGTCTGGTGGATCAAGTGTATAAAACGACTCTCGTGCAGGATTTTATGCACCGGATAATTCATATACCACATGTTCTTTATCATTGGAGATGCCATGCACAGTCAACAGCGCAGAATACGGACAGCAAATCCTATGCCTATGAGGCAGGTCGGATGGCGCTCAAAGACTTTTGCAGAAGGCAGGGCTGGCGGGTGGAGGTGAATCATGGATTACATCTGGGATTTTATGAGATTACGTATCTGCCGGATTTGTTGACGGTACGGAAAGAGGTGGGGATCACAGGAGGCCGGTTACTTGATGGACGCGGAAGGGTGTGCGGAGGGGCTTATCGTAAAGATTCCGGCTGTATGTATGAGGGCCTGCCGAAGGAGTACAGCGGAGGAAGCACCCACCGGGCTGTGCTGAAGCAGGACGTCTATGCCGTGGATATTCGATGTATGCAGGCGGCCCCGGCATTGTGGGAGATCTATAAGGAGATTACAGGACTGCCTTATCGGGAAAAAAAGATCTGCTGCGGGAGAGGCAAAAGGAAAACAGAGAAGTATATCGCTGATATTACGGGACTGCACTGTGATGAGGCAGGGTATCGGAAGCTGAGCATGGAGCTTGGAAGGGCGGCGGACGCGAAAGGATATCTGGTGGTATGGGATCCGGATATAACATATGTTGTAAAATAAAGGCAGACAGATATCAGAATAGTGTCTGCAGAACGGCATACTGCGGGGCATGAAGGAAATTATGCAGGAATAGCCAATGCAGAATCCGGGAAATGAAGTGATTTATTGTGACCGCAGGGTTTATCCGGTCAGTATTTGGCGGATAGGCGCCGGGGCGGCAGATTGAATAAGAATTATTCATAAATTAAATCAAGATTATAGAAAATTGTATTGAGATAAAGGAGCTGATTTTGAATATGGCAGATAAGATCAGGTCTACCATAATCATTCCCAACTACAATGGGATACAATATATAGAGGATTGCCTTTGCGCTCTGGCAGAAGAGCCGGCATATGTGATTGTGGTGGATAACGGTTCTGTGGATGGCAGCAGGGAACTGGTACAGGAGAAGTTTCCTGAAATAACGCTGAAGTGTTTCGATCAGAATTACGGTTTCTGCAGGGCTGTCAATGCCGGGATTGAGAGCAGTGAAACGACATATGTTATTCTGCTGAACAATGATACAAGGATACAGACGGGGTTTGTGGAGGCATTGGAACAGTCCATGGATCGGAATCCGCAGGCCTTTTCCGGGGCGGCTCAGATGAGAAATCTGTACCGGCCGGAATTGATAGACGATGCGGGGGATTATTATTGTGCATTGGGGTGGGCTTTTGCTCTTGGAAAAGACAGACCGGTGCAGGGGTATCAGAAGGAGCGGCATATTTTCTCAGCCTGCGGCGGGGCAGCGATTCTGCGCAGAAGCATGTTGGATAAAACAGGAGGATTGGACGAGAATCACTTTGCGTACCTGGAGGACGTTGATCTCGGATACCGTGCGAGGATTTGCGGTTATGAGAATCTGTATATTCCGCAGGCAGTCGTATACCATGCCGGAAGCGGTGTTTCAGGCTCAAGACACAATAAGTTTAAGGTAGATTTAACGTCCAGGAACAGTGTCTATCTGCTCTATAAAAATATGCCGTTATTGCAGATTCTATTAAATTTACCGCTGCTTTTTATAGGGTTTGCGGTGAAGATGCTTTTCTTCATGAGTAAGGGCCTGGGGAAGGACTATGTCAGAGGGCTGGGCAGAGGTTTGAGACTGTGTGCCTCTCAGGAAGGCAGAAGAAATAAGGTGCGTTTTCGGAGAGAAAATCTCGGGAACTATATTGTGATCCAGCTGGAATTATGGCGTAACATATGTTACAGGTTATGCAGCCGGATTTGCCTGTTGGATTTTCGAGACAGCAGATACGGGAACAACAGGTTGTTTTTTTGGTAAGATTATTGTAATATAGTAACAAAAAAATCAGGACAGATAACGATATGATCAAGGATAATCAGAAATATTTTAATAGACTGCACGTAGTGCTGGATGCTGCAATTGTGGCGGTGTCTTATCTGCTGGCCTGGTATTTGAAATTTGCCAGTCCTCTTTCGAACAGTGATCCTAATGTAGGCGCTCTTTCTATGGGCACGTACTTTGAGATGTTACTTCTGATCGTACCAGGGTGTCTGATCCTTTATTATATTTTTAATCTCTATACACCGAAGCGTGCAACTGTCCATAAGTATGAGATTCTTAATATTTTCCAGGCAAATACGGTCGGTCTGGTTATTTTGATGGCCGGCTGGTATATGGTTTCCCAGATCCATTTCTCCCGTCTTATGATGGGATACTTCTATATTCTGAACATCATCTTAACAACGCTCGGACGCTCTCTGATCCGTATTCTTTTGCAGTATTTTCGTGAAAAGGGCTATAATCTGAAATATATTCTTCTGGTAGGATATTCGCGGGCGGCGGAGGAGTATATTAACCGTATCAATACCAACCCGCAGTGGGGATATGTGGTAAGAGGGATTCTGGATGACAGCGTCCCCAGCGGAACTCTTTATAAAGGCGTTAAGGTGCTGGGGAGAATAGAAAACCTGCTTTATATCCTGCCCCAGAATAAGCTGGACGAGATCGCCATTACCCTTTCGCTGAAAGATTATGATCATCTGGAGCATATCGTGGATATGTGTGAGAAATCCGGTGTTCATACGAAATTTATCCCGGATTATAACAGCCTTTTTCCCAGCAGGCCTTATACTGAAGATTTAATGGGCCTTCCGGTGATCAATATCCGTTATGTGCCGCTGACTAATACGCTGAACTGGATTGCCAAGCGGGTAGTGGATATTGTTACGGCATTAACAGGCCTGGTGATTTCCTCACCTGTTATGCTGGGAGCAGCCATAGCGGTGGGCTGCACTTCCCGAGGCCCCATCATCTTTAAGCAGGAACGGATCGGTCTGCACAATAAACCGTTTAAAATGTATAAATTTCGTACGATGGAAGTACAGAAGCCTTCCAAAGAGGCGCAGGGATGGACAACGAAGAATGATCCCCGCGTGACCAGAGTCGGCCGTTTTCTGCGTAGGACAAGCATTGACGAGCTGCCGCAGCTTTTTAATATTCTGCGGGGGGATATGAGCGTGGTAGGCCCAAGACCGGAGCGGCCTCAGTTTGTGGAGAAGTTCAAGGAAGAGATTCCCCGTTATATGGTAAAACACCAGGTCAGGCCCGGACTTACAGGCTGGGCGCAGATCAACGGTTATCGAGGGGATACCTCTATTAAGAGAAGAATCGAGTATGATATTTTTTATATTGAAAACTGGACAATGTCCTTTGATATTAAGATCATGTTTCTGACTATTTTTAAGGGGTTTATAAATAAAAATGCCTATTAGTGCAATACTATAGTTGGCTGACATATTGACTTGTGTGATTTTTCATCTGCTTCATTATACTTATGTGAAGGCCGGGCATACGGCGGAGCTGTTGACTTTTGTCGTGGATTGTGAGAAAATAGGCGCTGGAAGTTTTTTTTGCAACAGAAAAATCGTTTGTGTTAAGGAGTACAATATATGGCTAAATACAGGGATGAGGCATATGAAGAGGAACGGGTAGCCCCGAAGAAAAAGAAATCTTCCGGATCAGGGAGTAAAGGAAGCGGCAGCAGACCATCGTCCGGAAAGAAACCATCAGGGAAGAAGTCTTCCGGCAGGAAAGGATCCGGCAGGAAAGTTTCCAGTAAGAAAGAACAGGCTAAGAAGCAGCGTAGAAGAATCATTATTTTTGTGATAGAGATCATCATACTGGTCATTGCAGTATTCGTTCTGTATACTGTATTGTCCGGCACCAAGAGCGGCAAGCTGGATCTGAATGATGATGAGATCATTATCAACCCACAGGTCAGAGAGGCGGAAGAGACTACCATGAAAGGCTATCGGAATATAGCCTTGTTCGGTGTAGACTCTACGACGGGCGCGTTGACGAAGAACACACGAAGCGATACGATCATGATCGCTTCCATCAATCAGGATACCGGAGAGTGCAGGCTGGTGTCGGTATACCGGGATACTTATCTGAACCTGAGCAACGATTCCTACAACAAGTGTAATGCGGCGTATGCGAAGGGCGGCCCGGAGATGGCGATCAACATGCTGAATATGAATCTGGATCTGAACATCACTGATTTTGTTACTGTTGGTTTTGCTGGATTGACGGATACCATCGATGCGCTGGGCGGCGTATATATCGATGTGGACAATTCGGAGATCAGCCATCTGAATAACTACCAGCTCTGTATTGCAGAAGATCTGAAGCGTTCTTATACACCGGTTTCGTCTACGGGGTATCAGCTTCTGGATGGACTGCAGGCTACAGGCTATTGCCGTATCCGTTATACGGCCGGAGACGATTTCAAACGTGCCGAGAGACAACGGGAAGTATTGTCTGCAGTGGCGGATCAGGCCAAGAAGGCTTCACTGCCGCAGCTGACTGAAACGGCGAATGCGGTATTTGATAAAGTATATACTTCATTGGATCTGTCGGAGATCATAGAGATGCTGGGCAATGTGACGACTTATTATATTTCGGAAACAGCAGGTTTCCCGCAGGAGTCTAATCGTGCTACCGGCAGGATCGGTTCGAAGGGATCCTGTGTTATTCCGGTCAGCCTGGAGGATAATGTAAGATGGCTGCATCAGTTCCTGTTCGATGACAGCAGCTACGAGCCATCCGATGATGTTAAGAGGTGCAGTGAGAAGATTTATCAGGATACTAATGGATATATAGGTAAATAAGCAGAGCAAAGGGGCCGGTCTTATGAAGAATCGGCTCCTTTTGGCGCTAAAGCAGGAATTGGTAACGGAGGATAAAAGCGTGGAAAAGGCGGATATAATCATTCCTGTCTATAAGCCCGGCAAAACATTTCTGGAATTGATCAGGAAACTGGAACAACAGAGTGTTCCGGTGAATCGGATCATTATCATGAATACGGAGCAGAAATATTTTGATCGATTGATCTATGGAACTTCCTTCCAGAAAGATCATCATAATGTACTGGTCAGGCATCTGTCCAGAAGAGAGTTCGATCATGGCAGAACAAGAAATCGCGGTGTGCAGTATTCGGATGCGGAGTATTTCATTATGATGACGCAGGATGCGGTTCCGGCCGACGTGCATTTGATAGAAGAACTGCTTGGACAGCTGCGCAGGGAGAAGGTTGCCGTGGCATATGCCAGACAGATAGCGCCCGAAGGCAGCAGTGAGATAGAGAAGTATACAAGAAGTTTCAATTATCCGGAACAATCCATGATCAAGACACAGGCCGACCTGGATAGACTGGGGCTGAAAACGTTCTTCTGTTCCAATGTCTGTGCTGCGTACAACAGACGGATATTCGACGAATTGGGCGGATTTGTGAAACATACAATATTTAATGAGGATATGATCTACGCCGCCAGAGCTGTGGAGGCAGGATACGGCATTGCTTATACTGCGGAGGCAAAAGTGTTCCATTCCCATAATTATACCAATATGGAACAGTTCCGCAGGAATTTTGATCTGGGTGTGTCCCAGGCGGAGCATCCGGAGATCTTTGCTGCGTACCCTTCGGAGTCGGAGGGGATCAGGTTCGTGAGGCAGATGATCAGGCATCTCGGCAAGACGGGATTGAAGAGGAAGATCCCGCATGTCATGGTGCAAAGCGGGTTTAAGTATGCGGGATATCTGTTGGGAAAGCATTACCGCAGTCTGCCGGGGAAATTAGTGGTCAGAATGTCAAACAGTAAGGAATACTGGTCATAGAATAATCAGGCAATAGAAGGTAAAGAGATGCTGTTATGATGAAGGGCTGAGAAAGAGAGGTATCAATATGTGCGGAATTGTGGGATATATCGGGACAAAACAGGCGGCGCCTATTATCCTGGACGGCCTGTCTAGGCTGGAGTATCGGGGATATGATTCGGCAGGCATGGCTATCTATGACGGTGAGAAGATCAACATCACCAAGTCCGTGGGAAGGTTGAAGATTCTGGAAAATCTGACCCATGGCGGCGAGACGATGACAGGAGTCTGCGGGATCGGGCATACCAGGTGGGCAACTCATGGCGTACCGAGTAATGTCAATGCGCATCCTCATTTCAATGCGGATGAGACGATCACGGTGGTACATAACGGTATTATCGAGAATTATATTCAACTGCGCCGGATGCTGACAGACAAGGGGTATCGATTCGTGTCGGAGACAGATACGGAAGTGCTGGCGCATCTTCTGGATTATTATTATAAAGGGAACCCCATGGAGACTGTGACGAAGGTGCTGCACCGCGTGGAGGGATCCTATGCGCTTGGCATCCTGTTTGCGGACTGTCCGGATCAGATCTTTGCAGCCAGGAAAGATTCCCCCCTGGTGGTGGGACAGAATCAGGACGGATGCTTTATCGCTTCCGACGTACCCGCTGTCTTAAAATATACGAGAAAGATCTATTATGTTGACAATCAGGAGATCGTGCGGCTGCGTGCAGATCATATGCACTTCTACACGGTGGACGAGGAGGAGATCCAGAAGGAGTCCGTGACCATCGACTGGGACGCCAATGCGGCGGAGAAGGGCGGGTATGAGCATTTCATGTTAAAAGAGATGTACGAGCAGCCCAAAACCGTGACGGATACCCTTTTACCCAGGATTAAGGATAACGATATTGTCATCGAAGAGCTGAATATGACGGATGAGGAGCTTAGAGGGATCCGGAAGATCCATATCGTGGCCTGCGGGTCGGCGTACCATGCTGGGATGACGGGCAAGTATGTGATCGAGGGGCTGGCACGGATTCCTGTGGAAGTGGATCTGGCTTCGGAATTCCGTTACCGGAACCCCATTCTGGAGGAGGGGGCCATGGTGGTGGTGATCAGCCAGTCCGGTGAGACGGCGGATACGCTGGCGGCGCTGCGGGAGGCAAAGGCCCGCGGTTTTCAGGTGCTGGGCATTGTCAATGTGGTAGGAAGCTCTATCGCCAGAGAGGCGGACAATGTCATGTACACCTGGGCCGGGCCGGAGATAGCGGTGGCTACTACTAAAGCCTACAGCGCGCAGCTGGTTGCGCTGTATCTGCTGGCCATGAAGCTTGGCAGAGTGAGGGGACAGATTAAGAACAAGGAGTTCGCTGCCATGCTGGGCGACCTGCGATGCCTGCCGGATCAGATCGAACTTCTGCTGAACAATAAATTCAGGATACAGAAATTTGCCAACCGTTATATAGGAGCCAAGGATGTGTTCTTTATCGGGAGAGGCATCGATCATGCGATCTCTCTGGAAGGCTCCCTGAAATTAAAGGAAATCTCTTATATTCATTCCGAGGCCTATGCGGCCGGAGAATTGAAGCACGGCACGATCTCCCTGATCGAGGAAGGAACGCTGGTGGCGGCGGTGTCCACCCAGCCGGATCTGTATGCCAAGACCATCAGCAACATGGTGGAGGTGAAGGCCAGAGGCGCGTTTGTGCTGGCGGTTACCTGTGAAGAGAACAAGGAGATCGAGAAGGCGGCAGATTATGTGATCTACATTCCGGAGACCAATCCTTTCTTTGCCAATTCCCTGGCCATCATACCGCTGCAGCTGTTCGGGTATTATGTGGCAGTAGGCAAGGGGTGCGATGTGGATAAACCGAGGAATCTGGCGAAATCGGTGACTGTCGAGTAGAAGAGGAAAGACTGTGGAAGTAAAAGTCAGGCTGTCACGGCCTGGCTTTATAAAAACACAGTTTTTATAAAATTTTGTCACAGTTTGAACACAATTAGAAGATATACTGACCTCAGAAACAAAGAAAAAGAGAAACGGACAACGATAGAGCGGGCCGTAATCATAGAAAAAATGAAAGGGGCAGGAACTATGTACGATAACAATTATAATGACAGGAACATGGGATCGCAGGAGTCAGGAGAAAGCCAGAACCAGGGTGTGGGGGCAGAACAAAGCAATGTGCAGAACCAGAACATGACACGAAGCCAGAGTCCGGTACAGAATCAGTCCGGCTATACACAGGCGGGGCAGGGTCAGACTTCGCAGAACCAGGGCGGCGGATCCCAGTATCAGAACCGATATGGATATGGCAGCAGCAATTATTCCGGTAATACGTATGGGACGCAGAATGCCTATGGCAGTCAGCAGACGGGATATTACAGAAGCGCCAATTCCACGGGCGGGACGGCTGACAACGCTTCAGGTTCGGTCTACGGTACGGGAAGTTATCAGTATGGCAATACCTATCCGAATTATACGGCGATGGATCAGGGAAAGCATAAGGAGAAGAAAAAGAAAGAGAAGAAGCCGCGGCAGCATGGCTATCTGAAAAAGGCGGCAATCTGTCTGTCATTGGGGCTTGTGTTTGGACTCTTTGCGGGAACCGGAATCTTTGTGGTGCAGGCTGTAACGGGAGCGGTGATCGGCAAAGACGCGGTGACGGTGTCGGAAAACGAACAGGCCATTTTGGAAGACGGAGGAGAAGCGGCGCAGAGTAATACGGACGAAACGGCCAGGACAGATAATCAGAAGACAGACAGCGGTGTACACGTGACGGAAAGTATCAACACGGTGGTAGCGGATGTGTCGGAGGTTGTCAGGGAAGTGATGCCGGCCATAGTATCAATCAACAATCATTATACTGAGAAGATGTCTTATTTCGGGCAGACAATGACGAGTGAGGCGGATGCCAGCGGGTCCGGCATTATCGTGGGCGAGAATGACACGGAGCTGCTGATCGTATCAAATTACCATGTGGTTGCGGATTCGGATGAGCTGACGGTGCAGTTTGTAGAAGGCAGCGAAGCGAAGGCTTCCATCAAGGGAACGGATCCGGATATGGATCTGGCTGTGATCGCGGTTCCGATCGGTGATGTCAGCGGCACTACGCTGCAGGAGATTGCGGTGGCTACCCTGGGGGATTCCGATTCCCTGACGGTGGGTGAACCTGCCATTGCGATCGGGAATTCTTTAGGATACGGCCAGTCGGTAACGACAGGCGTGATCAGCGCCTTGAACAGAAGCATTGAGCTTTCTGACGGTACGGACGGTACCTTCATTCAGACAGATGCAGCCATCAATCCGGGTAATTCCGGCGGTGCGCTTTTGAATATTAAAGGTGAAGTGGTCGGTATTAATTCGAATAAGATCGGCGGCAGCGCCGTGGAGGGCATGGGGTATGCGATTCCCATCTCGGCGGCAAGCCCGATCATAGCGGAGCTGATGTTGAAGGAGACCAAGAACAAGGTGGCCGAAGAGGAGAGAGGTTATCTGGGTATTTCCGGTATCAGTGTCACACAGGAGGTATCTGAGGCATACGGTATGCCGGAAGGCGTGTATATCTCACAGGTATACGAGAATACGGCGGCCGAGGCAGCAGGACTTCGCAAGGGTGATATTATCGTAGAATTTGACGGTGATAAAATCTCTTCCATGGATGTGCTGCAGAAGGAGCTGGAGTTCTATGCCAAGGGTGATGTTGTGGATGTTACCGTAATGACACCCGGAATCGGCGGATATGAGAACAGGACGGTACAGCTGACACTTGGGAACAAGGTGCAGTAAATACAGGCTTGCATCGAGCGGCAGGGATGCACAGACCGATGCGTGAGAAAACGATAATGATAAAGTCACAGGCGGTAAAGCAGCAGGTGACAGGGAGAAAGACGGCTGAGAGGTTGTCTTTTTCTCTTTTTATGGGAAATTGATTCTTTACCGACCGTGTGTACCTTTGTTCACTGAGGGCAGCATATGTTTCTAAACATCCACTTCTATTTATGGTGGTATGATGGTACGGGATATGGATGTTTAGAAATTGTTTACTTGTGGGGGAGGGGGTTTTATACTATGATAGAAATGGATATGACTAAAAAGCAGCGTAGAAATGGAGAAAATCATGAGAGACGATAGATTTGATGAGATGGATGAAAAGAAGGAGCCACGCTCGTGGGATTTCCGGGAGCTGGAGGACGGCGAGGAACAGCGGGAACGTCTGCGTCAGAAGAGGAAGGAAGACGAAGAGCGGCATGAGAAGGATCAACATGAGAATGATCAGCGGGAGGAAGCCGGGGACAAAGAGGCGCTTGTGGTGAGCGATTCCGGAGAAAGCGGACAGACAGTAAAGAAGGATGAGGAAGAGGATCCCGGTAAGGACTACGAGGATGT
Organism: uncultured Lachnospiraceae bacterium; assembly: GCA_947576945.1. Lineage (GTDB taxonomy): Bacteria > Bacillota > Clostridia > Lachnospirales > Lachnospiraceae > UBA3282. The sequence continues at coordinate 20,159 of CANPTH010000032.1, read as the reverse complement.
CTGTTTTATCTGCCGCAGGCCGGAAAGCAAGACCGGTAAGATGTTCCGGCTGCCGAATCATATCTGTGTCTGTGATGATTGTATGCACAAGACCATGGATACGGTGAGTCAGTTTGACTATCAGGGGATGCTGCATCATCCTAACATGACTGACCTGAATAACGGTAAGGGATTTCCCAGGATCAGCTTTGTCAATTTGGCGGATCTGCAGGGAGATGGCGGGATTCCCAATAAGCAGAAGATCAGGAAAAAGAAGAAGGAGGCCAATCCGGAGATCGATATCCGGAATATCATGCCGCCCCACAAGATCAAAGCCAAGCTGGATGAGTATGTGGTGGGACAGGAGCATGCCAAGAAGGTCATGTCTGTGGCTGTCTATAACCATTATAAGCGGGTGGCTACAGGCACCATGGATGAGATTGAGATCGAGAAGTCCAATATGCTGATGATCGGGCCTACGGGGTGTGGTAAGACATATCTGGTCAAGACGCTGGCCAGACTGCTGGATGTGCCGCTGGCGATCACGGATGCTACTTCTTTGACGGAAGCCGGGTATATCGGCGACGATATCGAGAGTGTGGTCTCCAAGCTTCTGGCGGCGGCCGAGAATGATGTGGAGCGGGCGGAACAGGGGATCATCTTTATTGACGAGATCGATAAGATCGCCAAGAAGAAGAATACCAATTCCCGGGATGTCAGCGGGGAGTCCGTGCAGCAGGGGATGCTGAAGCTTCTGGAAGGAGCAGAGGTGGAAGTGCCGGTGGGCGCCAATTCCAAAAATGCCATGGTGCCGCTGGCTACGGTTAATACGAAGAATATCCTGTTTATCTGCGGCGGCGCTTTTCCGGATCTGGAGGAGATCATTAAGCAGCGTCTGAACAAGAAGACGTCTATCGGGTACGGTGCGGAGCTGCGGGATAAATATGATAAAGAAAAAAATATTCTGAACCGGGTTACGGTGGAGGATATCAAGAAATTTGGCATGATTCCGGAATTTATCGGCCGGCTTCCGGTGATCTTTACGCTGGAGGGACTGGGGAAAGAGATGCTGGTTAAGATCCTGGCAGAACCTCGCAACGCGATCTTGAAACAGTATCAGAAACTGTTGGAATTGGATGAGGTGAAGCTGGAATTTGATCAGGGGGCGCTGGAGGCCATCGCGGAGAAAGCCATGGAGAAAGAGACAGGAGCCAGGGCGCTGCGGGCAATCATCGAGGAATTTATGCTGGATATCATGTATGAAGTGCCAAAGGATGATAATATCGGCCGGGTGACGATCACCAGAGAGTATATTGAAGGGACAGGCGGACCGATCATCGATATCCGCAGTAATTCGCTGGAGCATCCGGACAGGCTGAATGTGATAGAAGAGAAGTGACGATTTCGGGACAGTAAGAGGTTTAGCATAATAACAGCATATTGTCAGGACATTCTTCACGGACATAGTATAGTAGGAAAGCTGATAAGAGAGAACAGACCGCCGGAGACGGCGGCTGTTGTTTTAGAAGATGACTTGTAAAGAAAAGATCTTATCAAACGACTATGCCGACCTGATCACGGACTATGTGGTGGCGGAAGAGCTGTCGGGGACGCTGCCGATCGATTTCTGCTTTCATGGGATAGATGACGGCTATGGGGTGGTCAATGTCAATCGGAGCATGTTTCCGCCTATGTCGATCGGTTACTATGGGTATTCGGCGATTCCGGTGCTGTACGGGCTGATGCAGGCTGGAGATGCTGTATTTGATCCGGATAATCTGGCGCAGACAGGAAGCATCCGTGTACAGAATCCGCCGCTGTCTTTGCAGGGGGCCGGTGTGGTGCTGGGATTTATTGATACGGGAATCCGTTATGAACTGGATGCGTTCCGCAATGAAGACGGAAGCAGCCGTATTATGGCGCTGTGGGATCAGACGATTCAGGACGGGGAACCGCCGGAAGGATTCCTGTACGGTACGGAGTATACCAGAGAACAGATTGATCAGGCATTGCAGACGGAAAATCCGGGACAGCTTGTGCCTTCTACTGATACTGACGGTCACGGCACCCAGATGGCGTCTGTGGCGGCGGGCAGTATCTTAAACCAGGGACTGACCTTTCGTGGAGCCGCCCCGCAGGCGGATATAGCAGTGGTTAAGTTAAAACCTGCCAAACAATATCTGCGGGAGTATTATCTGGTGGCCGACGGGGCGGCGGCCTATCAGGAAAATGATGTGATGGAGGCAGTCAGGTATCTGGAGCGGATGGCGATCGCATTGCACAGACCGGTGGTGATTGTGCTGGGGATTGGTACCAATCTGGGAAGCCATAACGGTACGTCGCCACTGGCTTCTTACCTGAACAGTGTGGCCAGACGCAGAAGCCGTGCTGTGGTGGTCTGCGGCGGTAATGAAGGGGACAGGGAACACCATTACGAACATACCGTGCCTGATACGGTAGAGATACGTGTACCGGAGGATACAAAGGGATTCTGCATGGAACTGTGGGGAACACTGCCTGATATCTATGCGGTGAGACTGCGTTCGCCGGGCGGCGAGACTTCGCCGGAGATTGACTTCAGAAGCAGAGAAGACCGGGTGATTGACTTTATCTTCGAGAGTACGGTCATTACGGTGAGCAATCTGATCGTGGAGCGGGACGCGGGAGAGCAGCTTGTGTTTTTCCGTTTTGAGGATCCTACGCCGGGTATCTGGAATCTGCAGGTCTATCCGATGGAAGGACAGAAAGGGACGGGAACCTTTCATATCTGGCTGCCGATCACGGAGTTTATGGAGAAGAATGTGACGTTTCTGGCGCCCAGCCCGGATGTGACGCTGACGGAACCCGCCAACGCAGAGCGGATTATCACCATATCGGCCTACAATGGCATTTCAGGCAGCTGGTTTATGGAGTCCGGGCGGGGATTTACCAAGAGCGGAGTGATCAAACCGGATCTGGCGGCGCCCGGCGTACAGGTGCCCACGATCACAGGGCCTGTGACGGGATCCAGCATGGCAGCGGCCCTGACGGCAGGCTGCGTGGCACAGTTCATGGAGTGGGCGGTGGTGGAAGGAAATACACCTACCGTGGAGAGCAGGGGGATCAAGAGCTTTCTCATCCGCGGAGCGGACCGGTCGGAGAATGTGGTGTATCCGGACAACAGATGGGGGTTTGGCAAGCTGGATATCAACGGGACGTTCGAGACGCTGGCGAGGCTGTAGGGAACAGCCTCGCCAGCATCTCAAACATCTTTCCTGCGACGCCATGAAAGACGGGAGCAGGTTTAAGAAATGTGATCACTCTGCAAATACTGAGATTCCATTTGGGTTTACTATGAAAGTCTTCGACTTTCACAGCATGGATGGCCATGCGGCCCGCCAGGCGGCAGGCTGAGCATGATGTAAGTTTGCTGTGATTTCAACGTTCCCGACCTGATTTCCTGCCATGGCAAAGGCTTCTTCCAGTGTAGGAGCATACTCCATTTTCATTGCGCGGATTACCGGCTCAAGTCGGGAATCTGTCAAATAGATTACCCGTTTTTTTCCCGGAATCCTTGCCGGAATCTGGTACTGCCACTGATCTGGAACCGTTTCGTTCATGGGGGTGCTGCGGATATTTTCCAGTAGCTGCTTTATGCTGTCACAGTTCTTTAAAGCCTGGTAGAAATCTTCTCCTCCTGTGCCGTCCGCACACTCCGCGCAGATAATAATGACGCCACCCTACCGGGCTGCCGCATCTGCCGTACACAATCCTTTAACAGTCTGATAAATATTCTGATCTAAAGGCGCACCGCCGTTGGAGGTTACCACGATGGGCGTCTTTTCTTTGACGTGTCTGCGGCCGTGGCCATATCCTGACTCGCACATCTTTAAATGGATATTTCCATAGGGAATCGAAATCATATGCGTTTACCTTTCTGAGGTCGTGTTTTGGCAAGTCTTTGCTGTTCCTTGAGAATTCTCTTCTTTATGTTCTCATGAAATTCTATCAGGAAAAGAGAGTTTTATCAACGAAAAATGCAAGATGTAATTGTTGTGTGGAATTTTTGAAAATAGATTGACATCTTAGCAATAAATGATATAATTATTAAAAAGATTCAATTATTGAAATTGGATTTCAATAATCAAAATTTAGGGGGAGGGGGATATAAACAAATCAGAACAAAAACTGAATAAGATAATAATTAATGCAAACTATAAATTAAGGAGGTATTCAAATGAAAAAGGTGCAAAAAACGTTGGCAGTATTGTTAGTTTCAGCGATGGGGGTTGCTTCTCTTTATGGCTGTGGGGGCCAGGCAGCTGACAGTCAGGGGAGCAGTAGCAGTGGACAGGAAGAAGCGACAACAACTCAGGCGGAAGAAGCGGCAGGAACAGAGGAGCAGGCTTCTTCCGGCGGTGCACAGCAGTTGAATTTCTATGCCTGGACAAGCCCGGAGAATATGGTTCCGTTGGTAGATGCCTTTAATAAGGATTATGAGGGGACTTATGAGCTGACTTACCAGAAGTTGGCGGATGCCGCTACGATGACGATCAACACGGCACTCGGTTCCGGAGAATCGATCGACGTAATGACGCAGGCAAGTGCGATGGATCTGCGTGTGCGGGCGGATGACGGTGTATATATGGGCCTGAAACAGTTCTTTGACAAGGAAGGCTGGACCTATGAGGATGTGATGGGAAGCGCCATGGAAGAGACTATGAATATTGAGGGCGATTATTATGCGATTCCTTACTGCAATAATATCAACATGGTATGGTTTAATAAGAAAATGTTTGATGAGGCGGGATTGGAATATCCTCAGGCAGGATGGACTTGGGATGACTTCAGAGAAACAGCCATTGCACTGACACACGGAGAAGGTGGCGATAAGGTCTATGGAGCGATGATGGATTACGCGGATGGTGATGGGGATAATTACTGGGATTTGATCGCCCGTCAGAAACTGGGAGCATTTACTTATTATAATGATGATTTTACAGCAACCCGGTTTGATGCGCCGGAATTTAAGGAAAGTCTGGAGTATTTCTATAATCTGGCGATGGTGGATAAATGTGTTGTTCCTGTTGATGAGTATATGGCGTTGCAGTATTACAGAGATCCTACCGGGATGGCTGGTCTGTACAACGGCAAGTACGCTATGTGGATCGCACCGGTATACGGTTGTCTGTATCTGAATGAAAGCTACGGCGAGATTCCGGAGGGCACAGATATTGGTGTGGTTGATATGCCGACCGTTGACGGTGGTGCAACGATCACGACCTGCTATACGTCAACGGCCAGTATCCCGACAAGCTGCAAAAATCCGGATGCGGCATGGGAGGTGCTGAAATATGTCTGCATCGATCGTGCGGATCTGTTTGCAGGACCTAAGGCAATGCATCCCGGATATGAATTCCAGTCGGACGAGGAGAGAGATGCGTTTAATCATATTATTTTTGATGGCAAACCGGGACTTGATGTGGATATGGCGATGGAAGTAATGGCAATGGATCGTACGCTGGTCAGCAAAGATAATACGGTCAGACAGGGACAGGTCGGAATCAATGAAGCGATCAAGAACAATCTGACACTGGTATTTTCCGGTGAGATGAGTGTTGATGAGGCGTTGGCAAATCTGAAAGAACAGGGCGACGCTGCCATTAAGGCCGATCAATAAGATACATCCATAAGCCAGATGGCCGGAATTTTCCCCTGTGTCTTTTGGCACAGGGGAAAATCAGTTAGAAGGGAGTGAGTAAGATTACCAAAAGAGATATCAAAGAAAATTTAACCGGTTGGGCATTTATTGGTCTGAATCTGCTCGGTTATCTGTTGTTTAAGCTTTTGCCGCTGTTTTTGGCGGGGGTACTTAGTTTTACGAAATGGAACATAGCCGCCAGCCTTGATACGCTGCAGTTTGTGGGCTTCGGCAATTTCTCCAGGATATTCCATGATCCTGTTTTCTGGGAATCTTTTTGGAATACGATCCTGTATGCAATAGTAATGGTGCCGATTGCAATAGGGCTTTCCCTGGTTCTTGCAGTAATTCTGGACACGCATGTGTTTGGCAAGGGGCTGTTGCGGCTGGCGTTCTATCTGCCCAATATTTCCTCTATGGTGGCGGTGTCTGTCGTGTGGATGATCCTCTTTATTCCGTCCTACGGTCCCATCAATTCGATTCTGATGTCATTGGGAATTGATAATCCGCCCAAATGGCTGAATGCTACATCTACATCTCTGCTTTCGATTATCATTATTGGTGTATGGCAACGTCTGGGATATAACATCATCATCATACTGGCAGGGCTTCAGGGGGTATCAAAGTCGTTGTATGAGGCGGCCGAGATCGATGGGGCAAACGGGATTCAGAAGTTTTTCTATATTACAATTCCTTCGTTGTCGAATACGATGTTCTTCCTTACCATGATTTCCTTTATCAGTTCGTTCCAGATGTTTACGCCAGTACAGGTCATGACAAAAGGTGGACCGGGGACATCGTCCTCAGTATTGGTTTATTACATTTATAAAGCGGCATTTCAGAATAATGATATTGGAGGAGCCAGCGCTATGGCATGGGTTCTGTTTTTACTGGTATTTGTTTTTTCGGCGGCACGTATGATTGTCTCGCGGAAAAAAGAATCCTGACGGCAAGGAGGTAGGATATGGGTTATCAAAAGAAACGATTGGTTACAAAAATAGTCCTGACGGTGATCATGGCGGTAATTTCCATTATAATGCTGCTGCCGTTTGCCTGGATGCTGTCGGCGTCCTTCAAACCGGATAATCAGATATTTAATTTCCCCATCGAGTGGATTCCCAGGAATTTTACATGGGCTAATTATGACAGGGTGTGGAATTCTGATGTTCCGTTTTCCAGATTTTTTGCAAATTCCATGAAGGTTACGTTACTTTCAGTTACAGGAGAGGTGCTGACCAGCGCTCTGGCGGCGTATGCTTTTGCCAAGATCAAGTTCCGTGGCAGGGAGGTTATTTTCCTGATCTATCTGTCGACGCTGGCTTTTCCGGCACAGATGATGCTGATCCCGCGTTATGTTCTTTTTAAGGCATTTGGAATTTACAATACGCACCTGGCATTGATCTTACCGGGAATGTTTACTGCATTTGGCACATTTATGCTGCGGCAGTTCTTTCTGTCGATACCGGATGAACTTTGTGAGTCGGCGAAGATGGATGGAGCCGGACATTTCACGATATTTTCAAGGATTGTAGTGCCGCTTGCGATACCGGCATTCAGTGCGCTGATCATTTTCCAGTTTGTGGGTTCCTGGAATGACTATGAAGCACCGCTTGTCTATATCAGAAGCAAAGAACTGGCGACGATCCCTCTGGGACTGAACTTTTTCCGTGATGAAAATTCGGCCAGTTACGGTGCTATTATGGCGGCATCTGTCTGCTCATTATTACCGATTTTTGCCGTTTTTCTGGCTTTCCAGAAGCAGTTTGTGGCGGGCATTGCAACATCCGGATTAAAAGAGTAAGGAAATTAATTGAAGAAAACGGAGCGGGTTTGTGACTCCGGCATGGAGGTAATTATGAAGCAGGAATATAGAATCGCGCTGTGCAGTTTTGGCGTTAAAAACGGAGCCGTTTTTGGCAGAGAAGAACTGATCGGGGCGCTACAGGAACAAAAGGTATGTCTGCGGGAAAAAAGTCACTGGACGACTGACGTGCAGAAGGAGGAAATTACCGTGGCGATCGGTACGTCGGCGGATATCCGCATGCAGGTACTGTTGGCCGGGGCCGGAAAGGAAACGCCGAAAAAGCCGGAAAGCCTGTTATGCTGTTATGTGCCGGTGAGGGAAGGGCGTGTGCTGGCGCTTGTCGGGGCCGATGATGCCGGGTTGATGTATCTGCTTTTGGAAATGGCGCGGCGGGTACAGGAGAAAGGCGCCGAAGCCCTGGTTATGGCGCAGGAATATTACGAAGAACCGGATAATGCGGTGCGCTGTATGGATCGTTACATAGTGGGGCATTTGGACAATGAATGGTTCCTGTCTGAGGAATTCTGGCAGTATTATCTGAGGCGTCTTGCCAGAGCGAGATTTAACCGTCTGTGTCTGATTGTGGGGTTTGACACGCCGTATATGGCGCCGCCTTATCCGTTCTTCCTGCAGGAAGTGGAGGGCTATAATCGGATCAGGCCGCTGCGGTTTACGAAAGAGGATGCGGCGGCAAATCTGAAAGTACTGCGGCGGTTAGTCGATCTGTGCCATGCATACAGTATACGGTTTGTGTTTGCAACCTGGCAGCAGCGGCCGTGGACCGAGGAGCAGGATACGCTGGTAGACGGGCTTCCGGAAGATGAAAGGGAACTTTCCGATTACTGTTATGCCGGACTGAAAGCGCTGTTGAGGGAAGTGCCGGATATTGACATCGTATCGTTTCGGGTGAATCATGAATCCGGTGTGGGCACACAGGTGTCGGCCGCTGATTTCTGGAATCACTGTGCAGACGCGGTGGCAGATGCTGGCGGTGAACTGGGACGTGATTTTATACTGGATCTGCGGGCAAAAGGACTTACGGAAGAGATGGTGGCACATGCACATTCCAGGGGATTACAGGTGGAAGTGCCGACGAAGTACTGGTGCGAACACGCAGCGCTGCCGTACCATCTGTCGATCATGCGAACCGAGGAGCTGGAGCAGTTGGATAATTATAATCATTCCAGAAGATATTCCTACGCAGATATGCTGGAGAAACCGCTGCGTTATCCGGTGATCTTCCGTCTCTGGAATTATGGTTCTACGAATCTGTTCCTGTGGGGAGATGCTGATTATGCCAGAAGGTTTTCTCAAAGCTGTGCGCTTTCCGGGTCCGACGGTTTTCAGATAAATGCACCGCTGGCCCTGAAATATGGCTATGAACAGTCTCATAAGGAGGCCTGGCAGACTTTCGCGGATCCGGCTCTCAGGTCCGGCAGATGGGAGGATGAGAGATTCTTCTCCTGGTATACGATGTTTGGACGTCTGGGATACAATGCACAGACGGACCCGGAGGTATGGAGCAGTGAATTTGTCCGTCATTTCGGTGAAAAAGCCGGTGCAGCACAGCGTGCGTTGGCGGCGGCGAGTAAGATCGTCCCCTTTGTGACTACGGTACATATGCCGGTACATCCTTCCCTGCGTTACTGGACGGAGCTGAACACAGGATGGGCGCTGTTTGAGGAAAATAATATTTATGAAATGCAGAAATATGACTTTGTGAAATCTCTCACATACGGCAGTACAGAACCGAGCGATCATGGACTTTTTTACGGGATTGATGAGTATGCTGCGGATCTGGCGGAGCATAAGATGCAGGGAAAATACACGCCGCTCCAGTATGCCGGATTTTTGTCAGATCTGGCAAAAGAGGCGGAAAATGAGATGAAGGGTCTGCCGACGGAAGAACTTTCCGGTAATCCGGAGGCGCTTGCGCTGGCAGTGGATGTATCCATGCTCATCTCGTTTGCCCACTATCATGAGGCGAAGATTTACGCCGCGTTTGCACTGGCGATGTTTCGGCGGACAGAGGAGAAGTCATGGCTGACGGATGCAGCGCTGCATATGGAAGCGGCGATCGGACATTGGAATGATCTGGCGGATGCCGGATGCAGATACTATTATCACGATCTGGATTTCAGCACCGCCGGCACGAAAACCAGGCGGGGAACATGGAAGGATCTGACGAAGGAGCTGCTGGCGGATCAGACGGTGCTGCAAAAGATGATGCAGGAGGAAGGCGTTGTGCCGGAGAAGCTGCTGCATGATGTGACGGCAAATGCCGCACCGGTTCTGTATGGTGTCTGGCCGGAGACGGCAAAAGCGGGAGAGGCGTTGACAATCCGTGTGGAGACAGAGGTGGCAGCATCTCTGAAAGAGGCACCGGTTCTGCATTACCGGCATGTTGACCAGACGGAAGGCCTGTTCCATGAGCTTGGGATGGAGCGCAGAACAGGGGGCTATGTGGCAGAGATTCCGGCTTCTTATGTGACGGATCAATGGGATCTGATGGTCTATGTGACAGCAATGTCGGATGAGCGTTCGTGCAGGGTATTTCCCGGCATCTATCATCCGCAGTACCCGTATCCGTATCACGTGATCAGGGTACAGGATGGAAACTTATGCGCAAAAGCAGCGCAGAAATGGAGAAAACTATGAGAACAATAATAGAGACATTGGAAACTCCCGTTCGTTATGAATGTGATGTTTTGGTATGTGGCGGCGGTACGGCCGGATTTGTGGCGGCACTGGCGGCGGCAAGAAGCGGAGCCAGGACGATACTGGTGGAACGATATGGTTATATCGGCGGTTCACTGATCAATGGAGCCGGCCCGCTGCACAGCTTTTTTAACTTGTATAAGGCGTTTCCGGATGCCGGGAAGATTCAGGTGATACGCGGAATTCCGCAGGAGATCGTTACCAGGATGCAGGAGGCGGGAGCGTCGCCGGGGCATCTGGAACAGGATAAGGGCGGCAGCTATGATTCCATGATTACGCTGATGGATTGGGAAGAATTCAAGGATATGGCATTTACGATGCTGGAGGAGTGTAACGTCAAGGTATTGCTGCACACGATGGCTGTGGGTGCCGTGATGGATGGCGACTGCATCAGGGGTGTGATCATTGAAGGCAAATCGGGACGGGAAGTCATAGAGGCCAGGGCGGTGATCGACACGACGGGCGACGGTGATATTGCAGCGTTTTCGGGTGCGGAATTTATTAAGAAGCATGACACCACCAGCGCCGGATTCCCGTTTGGTATGACAGGCGTCGATATGGAACGACTGGTGGCTTTCCTGAAAGAAAACGATATGATTACGCAGCTGATCGAGGGAGATAAGGGAAGCGATGTGGACCACATCATACGTCTTGGTTTTGATCTTCATAAGATTCCGTTGTTTGCCGAGTTCATGGATAAGAGCGGCATGTGGGGACCGCTGGGATTTTCGCTGCACGAGAATAATTACAGTTATATTAATTCAGCGACTTTGCGTAATGTGGATGCCACGGATACGGAAGCCCTGTCAGAGGCGGAGATCACCCTGCGGCATCAGGCCATGACGCTGTCCAGAATGCTGCGGGAACATATTCCCGGATTTGAGAAGGCATATGTGAGCTGGACGCCGGCATGTGTCGGGGTGCGTTACACAAGAGTAGTGCGCTGCGAACACGATATGTCTCTGGACGAGATCGTAAATTGTGCCCGGTTTGACGACGAGGTGATGCTGTACGGTTTCCATGACTGTGCGCCGCGCATTATGATCAAGGACGGCGGTTACTATGGACTGCCTTACCGTGCGCTGCTGCCGGTGAAGGTGGACGGACTCCTGGTTGCGGGACGTCTGATCACCAGCGAGTGGGATGCTCATATGTCTACCCGGAACACCGCTTCCTGCATGGCGCAGGGACAGGCCGTGGGAACGGCGGCGGCTCTTTGTGCCAGAGAGGGGGTAGCGCCCAGACAACTGGATACGGAGCTGCTGCGCACGGAATTGAGAAAGCAGGGTGTCTTCTTATAGAGAACGGTAACAGAAATTTGTCATGCCGTTTACGATAGGATGAGGGAAAAGGACAGAAAGGTGCAGGTAAGCTTATGGATTATATAATTCGCCCGAAAATACGGGTAAATGCAAAAGAATTTGATGTGGTGGTCTGCGGGGCAGGAACAGGCGGCGTTATCGCTGCACTGGCCGCTGCGAGAGCCGGCGCGAGGACGGCGGTGGTGGAGTACAAGGGATATGCAGGCGGAATTGCAGCGGAGGGCGGATGCGGACTGCACAGTTTCTATAATCTCTGGAAACCGTTTCCGGGGGTGGAGAAGAAGAAGATCGTCAGAGGGATTCCGGAAGAGTTTATTGATCGTTTGACAAAAGTCGGCGGTGCGTCCGGCCATAACGAGACGATGATGAATTACGGATATGATTCTGACGCCCTCTGCGTGGATGTGGAACTCTATAAATATACAGCGCTGCAGATGCTGCGGGAAGCCGGTGTTCAGGTGTTCTTAAATACGATGGTGGTGGATGCCGTGACGGAAGGTAACAGCATTAAGGGCATTATCACGGAATCCCATGAGGGTTGTGGAGCGCTTATGGGCAGGGTGTTCATCGATGCTACAGGCTATGGCGACCTGTCGGCCCGCGCCGGTGCGCCCTACACGGAGCCGAATGACTATGCGGTTGCCAACAGCATGGGCATCGGTGGTATCGATATTGACAGCTATTACAGTTTCCTGAAGGAAAATGGTGCGCTGAAGGAATTTGCTTACGGGCCGAGAGACGGCAGAGAGGGAAAGCTGATCCGCGTGGACGGCAACTGGGAGAGTCTGCCGGGAGATTTTGGAGCCCGTGCCCGCGCACTTGGTATGCATACGGTTACGACCACATTGCATGACAACTACTTTATGTTTATTAAACTTAATTATATGATGCCTGAGAGCCCGGTTAACGCAGAAGCGCTCTCGGACGCGGAGTTTGAGCTGCGCAGAAGACAGCAGGGAGCCTTAAAGCTGCTTAAGGATGTGATTCCCGGAAGCCAGGACGCATTTATCGCCAGGACGGCTCCGGCCATCACCATCCGCCGGGCACGCTGTATCGAATGCGAATATGACCTGAGCAATGAAGAGATCATTAACGCAACGCATTTCGCGGATGATATCTTTACCTACGGTTTTCATGATGAAGCGCCTAAATTTCAGGTGAAGAACGGAGGAACTTACGGGATCCCGTATCGCGCTATCGTGCCGAAGAAATTGACCAATTTATTTTCTATTGGCATGATGATTACATCCGATCACGATGCTCACATGTCCACCCGCAATACGGTGTCCTGTATGGGACAGGGGCAGGCGGCCGGAACGGCGGCAGCGCTCAGTGCATTACAGGGCATTGCTGACGTCAGGGAACTGCCGTATGGGACGTTGAGAGCAGCGTTGGAGAAGGGGAATGTCTGGTTTGAGACAGAACCGGTAAATTATAAAGAATGAGAAAGACGAAATTCTTCCGAATTGAGACAGGAGAGGAGCAAAAGTATGAGGATAACAGCAGGAGAAGCCGCAGTTCAGATCATGGTAAAGGAAGGAATCACCGACGCCTTCGGGATTCCGGGAGCAGGGATCAATGCGGTATACAAATATTTAGAGAATGCGCCCATCAGCCATTATGGGATGCGGCATGAGGAAGCCTGTACCCATGCGGCAGACGCTTATTATCGGGCAGGCCATAAGATCGCGCTGGCGATCTGCACTGCGGGTCCGGGGGCGACAAATTTTGTGACAGGGCTTTATACGGCCAATATCGATTCAATCCCGATGTTGGCTATGGTGGGTCAGGCCAATACCTGGCAGCTTTCCATGGATCCTTTTCAGTGTGTAGATATGGTGAGCATTGCCGGGACAGTGACCAAGAAGGTATTTCGTCCGATGAAAGCGGAAGAGGTGCCGGAGATGCTGCGGGAGGCCTTCTATTTGATGCGTGCCGGAAAGCCTGGCCCGGTGCTGATTGATTTCCCGCTGGATGTGCAGATGGCAGAGCTGGAATTTGATATAGCACAGTATGAGGCGAAAGAGGTTGAACAGGTTTTGCCGGATCAGGAACTGATCGATCAGGCCATTGACATGCTGGCGTCTGCCAAAAGCCCGGTCATTATCATGGGCGGCGGGGTGACCTTGTCGGAGTCCGAACCGGAACTGATTGCCTTTGCCGAAAAGTATCAGATTCCCGTGATAACCACCTATATGGCAAAGGGTGGAATTCCGTCGGGGCATCCTTTAAATGCCGGTCATGCCGGTATACAGGTGGGACAGCCCGTTGGAAATAAGTATATGCTGGAGTCGGATGTTGTTCTGGCAGTCGGATGCCGCTTCTCCGACAGGCATACCGGTGATCTGAAAGTATACCGCGGGGAACGCAGGTTCATACATATCGATATTGAACCGAAGCAGATCGGCAAGGTATTTGAGCCGGATCTGGGAATCGTTTCCGATGCGGCGCTGGCAATCCGTGCATTGACACAGGCGGCGGAGCGAAAGGGTCTCGCCCCTTCCGACAATCCGCGGGTGAAAGAGCTTCCGGCTCTGCGGGAAAAGATGGCGCGCAGAACCGATTACGATACGGTGCCGATCATGCCTCATCGTGTGTTCCATGAGATCAACAAGGCATTTGATGAGGATACGATGTTTACCACCGGCTGCGGTATCGTGCAGATCTGGTCCGGACAGCTGCAGCAGATCGACAGGCCGCGCCGTTACCTTCCGTCGGGAGGAGCCGGGACGCTTGGATTTGATATTCCGGCGGCATTTGGGGCAAAGGTGGCCCATCCGGAGCGGTACAGTGTGACGGTGCTGGGAGATTTCGGTTTTACCTTTATGGTGGAAGAGATTGCAGTCTGTGCCGTATTTGACAGGCCTGTTATCGTGGTGATCGTTAACAATGCAAATCTGGGACTGATCCGGCAGAACCAGAAAGGGGCATATGGCTATGAGTATGCGGTATCAATGCCTTATAATCAGGATGGCACGATGGATTATGTGAAGGTAGCGGAAGGGTTTGGCTGCATGGGTGAGCGTGTATTCACACCGCAGGAGCTGACGGCAGCTTTGGAGCGTGCGAAAGTGTCCGGAAAGACGTACATCATCGACGCTATCTGTGTGAAAGAACAGCTCTGTGATATGGGCGGTTCCATCGCAGCAGTGAAATCATGGGCTCCGGAAGCATAACGGCCTGACTGGCTCTATCCTATCAGGCAATGTGGAATAAAATTACGGAAATGAATCACGGAAATGAATGATAGAAAGACGTAACAGTTCAGCCAGGTCTTTGTATTTACTGCAAATGGCCTTTGCCCTGGCAAAGGCCGTGAGAATGTATAAAGGTTGAGAAGAAAGAAGGGAGAAAGTAAGAATGAAAGATTCTATCCACAAATATTTTCAGATCGGGACGATCCAGTGGATGAGCCATCCGCCGGTGGATTATGAGGTGCTCGCCTCCATTAAAAGCCTCGGTTGTGACGATTATTTTGATGCTCTTGAGGTGACGCAGTTTACGGATGACGAGAAACGTGCAAAAGCCAAAGAGATGTTGGAGCAGGCGCATATGAGAGTATGCTATGGGGCGCAGCCAAGACTTTTGGGTTCGGGACTGAATCCCAATGATATTGACGAAGCGGGCAGGGAAAAGGCGGAGCGGACCCTGATCGAGGCGGTGGACGAAGCGGAGTATCTTGGTGCCCGTGGCATTGCTTTTCTTGCCGGCAAATGGGAGGAAGCGACTAAAGAGGAGGCTTACAGGCAGCTTTTGAAGACCACGCAGAATGTGTGTAATTACGCCGCTGCGAAGGGAATGAGCGTGGAACTGGAAGTGTTCGATTATGATATGGATAAGGCTTCCCTGATCGGACCGGCGCCCTATGCGGCTGCTTTTGCCGCCGATATGAGAAGCAGGTGCAGTAATTTCGGGTTGATTGTGGATCTGTCCCATTTTCCGACCACCTATGAGACTTCCCGGTTTGTGGTACGCACGCTGCGTCCCTATATTACGCATTTCCATATCGGGAATGCGGTGGTGAAGAAAGGCTGCGAGGCCTATGGCGATCAGCATCCGAGGTTTGGTTATCCCGAAAGTGCCAATGATACGGATCAGCTTCTGGAGTTTTTCCAGGTGTTGAAGGAGGAAGGCTTTCTGAATCCTCAGGATCCGTATGTGCTTTCCTTCGAGGTGAAACCCTGGAAGGGAGAAGACGGGGATCTGATCCTGGCCGGAACAAAGCGGGTGATCAACAGAGCCTGGGCATTGTTGGAAGATTGAGGACATGGTGGAATAGAAACTGGTCGGAATCCGTTTCGGAATGGAGGATAAATTGAAAATAGTAGTATTAGACGGTTATACGGAGAATCCGGGAGATTTAAGCTGGAGTGGATTTGAAGAACTGGGGGAACTGACAGTATATGACAGGACATCCGGAGAGGATGTGGTGGAGCGGATCGGGGACGCGGAAGCTGTCATCGTGAACAAAACACCGCTGGGCAGAGAAGTATTTGAAAAGTGTGACAAGATCAAGTATGTAGGCGTACTTGCCACCGGCTACAATGTAGTGGATGTGAAAGCGGCAGGAGAACATGGTGTCCCGGTCTGCAATATCCCGACCTATGGCACAACGGCGGTAGCACAGATGGTGTTCGCTCTGCTTTTGGAGATCTGCCATCATGTTGCGGAGCATTCGGATGCGGTGAAGCGGGGAGAATGGTCGAATAACAGCGACTGGTGTTTCTGGAAATACCCGCTCATGGAATTGTCCGGTAAAACAATGGGAATCATTGGGTTTGGACGTATCGGGCAGGCAGTAGGAAAACTGGCGCTGGCGTTCGGGATGGAGGTTCTGGCTTATGATCAGTTTCCGAATGAGGAAGGAAAGAAAACAGCCCGCTATGTTTCGTTGGACGAACTGCTGGCGGGATCGGATGTGATCTCCCTGCACTGTCCGCTCTTTCCGGAGACGGAAGGGATCATCAACGCGGAGAATATTGCCAGGATGAAGGATGGTGTAATCCTGATCAATACCAGCCGCGGGCCGTTGATCCGAGAGGACGATCTGGCGAAAGCCCTGCGGGAGAAGAAGGTATATGCGGCAGCCTGTGACGTGGTATCCACGGAACCCATCCTGCCCGACAATCCCTTACTGGGATGTTATAACAGTATTCTCACGCCGCATATCGCCTGGGCTCCGAAAGAAAGCCGGCAGAGGCTGATGGATATTGCAGTTTCAAATTTGAAGGCATTCACGGAAGGGAAACCGGTTAATGTCGTCAATTGAATATACCCTCAGTGAACAAAGGAATACACGCCCTGAACCATGATATTTGAGCGGTTTTCTGCGTTGTCCTCAATCGGCGTACGTCCGGTACGCCTCAATCGTCCGCCTTGGAAATCACTCAAATATCCATGGTCAGGGTCGAAGAGTCGGAAAGAAGGCAATTTCAATCCCTGCAAGGCGCTTGATTGACGTGTACTGGACGTACACGGAATGAAAGCAACGCAGCAGGGGATGAAATTGATTCTTTACCGACCGTGTGTACCTTTGTTCACTGAGGGTACCCTCAGTAAACAACATTAGAAATTTCGTTTACTATAGTTTGCGGGCAGCAGAGATTCTGAGGAGTCCCTGCTGTTTTGCTGTCCTGTTTCTGTCGGGGCGGGATGCGGAACGTGTATTTTGGTGGAGAATAAACGAAAAAATTAAATATAAAGTTGTTGAGTATGAGAAAACATGATAAAGTAATCATAATGGTTTCTATCATGGCGGCAGATAGTTAATTGTTGCAGAAATAATTTACAGGCAGAATGTGGATGCCTGGACAGCATTTGTGAGAGGTGGCTCCATTGGCAAATATTAAACAGGCAAATAAACTGACAGAGGCAAATCAGTCTTCCGAGAAATTACTTACGCTGATCGAAGCGCTTTCCATGCAGCAGGATTCTGTAAAACTGCAGGAGATTGCGGCACTGGTATCCATGAACGCGAGCACCACGCTGAGGTTTCTGGCAGCTTTGGAGAAAAAGGGCTTTGCAGTGCAGGACGACACGGGAAGATATTCGCTGACATATAAGTTCTGCGAGATCGCAGACAATATAAAGATACATACCGACATCCGCAATATCTGTTTGCCGTATATGAAAAACATATCGCAGAATCTGGGGGAGACCGTCAACCTGTCCATAGAGGAGAATATGGCCGTAGTGTATCTTGAAGTAGTCCAGTGCGCATGGAGGGCCTTGAGCATCACGCAGCGGATCGGTAAAGTTGCACCGCTGCACTGTACAGGCGTGGGCAAGCTGTTTATGCTGGGACATACAAGAGAGCAGCTGGAGAATTTATACGAGGAGAAGGGGTTTGCCAAATATACGGAAAATACGATCGTAACATTGGAGCAAATGCTGGAGCAGCTTGACAGGATTCGGGAATGCGGGTATGCCATCGACAATGAAGAGTGTGAGATGGGGATACGCTGTATCGCTGTCCCGATCAGGGACTATACCGGTAAGATGGTGGCCGGATTAAGTGTCAGCGGGCCTACCTCAAGGATGACATCCGAAAGCATCCGGGAAAAGATCCCCTATCTCTTTGAAGTGGTCGGTGAGATATCGAAGCGGCTGGGCAAGAAAGGGTAAGTATAAGATCGTACTATAATCATAAATCAGGAAAATGACAGGTTTATACCGTTTTCCTGATTTTGTTATGTTTTTGGAAAGAATGGCAAAGCGCTTCGGAATGGAGGAACAGATGAAAGACGGAAAAACGGGAAAATTACTTCACATGCATCATCGACAGGGAGGCCATGCGCAGAGCATAGACCTGACGGAAGGGGCTATCGTAAAGAAGATCATACAGTTTGCGATACCGCTTTTTCTCGGGCAGCTGCTGCAGCAGTTTTACAATATGGCGGATGCCTGGGTAGTGGGTAACTTTGCGGACAATAATAATTTCGCGGCGGTCAGCTCCGGAGGCAGCCTGACGTTTCTGATCATCGGATTCTTTAATGGCATCGCAGTGGGTGGCGGGGTCATCATTTCGCGCTATTATGGGGCGAAGGATTATAAAAGCGTGCAGAAGGCGATTCATTCCAACTTTCTGTTCGGTGTGATATCTTCCGTGCTGGCCACGGTGGTGGGCCTGCTCTTTATACCGACGCTGCTTACGTGGATGAAAACGCCGGCGGAGGTGATGCCACATTCGCTGCTGTATTTCCGCATTTATTTTGCGGGCGTGGCTACGGTGATCCTCTACAACATCTGTATGTCCATCATGCAGGCGCTGGGGGACAGTCTGCATCCGTTGTATTATCTGATCTTCTCCTCGCTGGTGAATGTGGCGCTGGATCTGCTTTTTGTGGCGGGATTCCACTGGGGAGCGGGCGGCGCGGCGGTGGCCACGGTGATCGCTCAGGGGCTGAGTGTGGTGTTGTGTCTGGTACGGATGTGCCGGGAGGAGGACGAGACCGTGCGCCTGGATCTGAAGAGGCTGTTTGGATCCCTGCACCCGCGGAAGGGAGCGGTATATGGAGGTGAGTCGCTTTTCCATAAAGATATTTTGCTGCAGGCCATCGGGCAGGGGCTGCCCACCGGGATCCAGAATTCGGTGATCAGCATCGGCAATATCGTGATTCAGAGCAATATCAATGCTTTCGGGGCCTACGCGATCTCGGGACATGGGGCTTATGCCAAGATCGAGGGGTTCGTGTTCCTGCCGATCATGAGTGTGTCTATGGTGCTTCCCACGTTTATCAGCCAGAATCTGGGAGCAGGGAAGCAGGACCGGGCGAAAAGGGGCGCGGCTTTCGGCGTTTTGTCTGGTATGGTTCTGGCGGAGCTTGTGGGGGTGGTGATCTACCTGTGGGCGCCTTATGCGCTGCGGTTTTTCGTGAATTCGCAGGATGCAGTGGAATTTGGCGTTATTCACGCCAGGACAGTGGCGCCGTTCTTCTTCCTGCTGGCATTCTCCCACTGCGTGGCCGGTATTATGCGCGGGTGCGGCAAAGCGTTTGTACCGATGATCACGATGCTGCTGTTTTGGTGCGGCGTGCGGATCGTGTATGTGACGCTGGCGGTGCGGGTATATCCTGTGTTTAAGACTATCTCCTGGGCCTATCCGCTGACCTGGACGCTGAGTTCGGTACTGTTGCTGATCGTGCTGCTGAAACTAAACTGGGGAAGCGGGACCGGCAAGAAGGCGGCAGAGTTGTAAATAATGTATGGACTGGGTCGGCAGGTGGTCATACGTATACGAAAGGTGAAATAAGACAAAACTATTTTTTTTGCAACTCCAAAAGATAATGTCAATGACCATTTACAATCAAATGAAGGAATTTGTAAGTGGTTTTCTATAGACGAAATAACCCGTTTTGAGATGCCCTTTACGGCCAAATATGTTGTTGAACATTATTATTCGGCGGGGTGCCTGACAGATAAGCTATATGTTGGCGTTGCAACAAATGAATGTGTTTTATAGATTTCGTCCTTGATATTGTATTGTTACTACATAAACTGTTTTGCATGGTTCATCAATGCTACCTGTCCTTTGACATTTTCAGGAGCCAATTTCTCATTTGTAATATATTTGTAAATGTGGTCTGATTCACGGATTGCTCCAGGGTTGACTTTTACCTTGTATTTATCCAAAATGTTTTTTCTCCAATTCTGCAAA
>CANPTH010000031.1 GCA_947576945.1 uncultured Lachnospiraceae bacterium | reverse complement strand
AGTCCAGTTATTAGAGATATAATCTTACCAACACACTTACGGACTAACACCAAAAGTTATATAAAGAAAATCCACAAAAGGCAGATAAAATTGCGGAAGAAATCATCAAAAATACATATCGAACGCTTATGACACGAGGTATGAAAGGATGTTATGTTTATTGTGTGGATGATAATCTTGGCAAATATCTGAAAGGCAGGGTAAAAGGTTAAATAAATTCTCTGAGGAGCAATTCAGTTCAATAAACTGAACAGGTTCAATTAGAATTTGTGACACTTCGGAATGGAGGAAAAAATGAATCAGAATATAAGTATATATGAATTGACCAGAAAAGTTGAAAGGTTTTGTGAGCAACGGGATTGGAATCAATTTCATAATCCGAAAGACCTGGCAATTGGTATTTCAACGGAAGCAAACGAACTGCTGGATATTTTCAGATTTAAAACAGATGAGCAGATGAGGGACATGTTTATAGATGAAGTGTCAAGAGAAAAGATCGAAGATGAAATTGCAGATGTCTTGTTTTTTGTGCTGAGATTTGCGCAGATGAACGATCTGGATTTGGAAAAGTGTATTGATCATAAACTGGAAAAGAATGCTTTGAAGTATGCAGTAGAAAAATGCAAAGGTAAAAATTTAAAGTATAACGAAATTTAAGTATGCACTTCTGCTCGGTTATATTTGATGGGCAGATTGCTGCAGACAGGGGAGGGAGTATGTTCCGGCAAAATATTGAAGATTATCAGCAGGGGACTGGACAGATACGAGAAATGAATTATTTCATAGAAGGTCTGCAGGGGGCAGGCAAAAGCACTCTGGTACAGAAACTTTCGGCGCATCTGCCGGAGCATACGGTTTTTCGGGAAGGAGATTACTCGCCTGTGGAGCTGGCGTGGTGTACCTATGCGACAGAAGCGCAGTACCAGAATGTGCTGGCGCAGTATCCGTCGATTGCGGAAGAGATCAGGGCCAAAACGGTCACGGAGGGGCAGCATAAGATCATCTGTTATACACAGATTCTGACGGATGTGCCGGATTTTCACAGGAATTTGGAGAAACTGGAGATTTACAACGGGAATCTGGACAGGGAGACTTTTGAGGCGGTGGTTCTGGAGCGGTTCGGTAGATGGAATGACGAGGGGCAGATCTTTGAATGCTCGATTTTTCAGAATATTATCGAGAACCAGATCCTGTACCTTGACATGAAAGATGAGGAGATTTTCGATTTCTACAGGAGGATGGAGAAGATCCTGCACGACAGACCGTATAGAATCCTCTATCTGGACGTGGAGGACATTGCGGGAGCGATTGGCGTGATCCGAGAGGAGCGGTCCGATGATGCGGGAAATGAGCTGTGGTTTCCGATGATGCTGCGCTATCTGGAGGAATCGCCCCACGGGAAGGCCTGCGGATTGAGCGGGCTTGCAGGATTGGTGGCGCATTTGGAGCACAGAAGGAATCTGGAACGCCGGATCATTGATGAGATTTTCAGAGAGCGGACGGTGAGGCTCAGAGCCAAAGCGTACAGATTCGATGAGGTGGCGGCGTTATTATAAAGGTTTGAGGTGCCGGTTGCCTTTGGGAAAAAGAGGGTCGCACTTGGAAGTGAGGAGAAGGATTATCTTAATTTCTAATGGCGTTAACTATAGAATAGCTGTGAAGTGACAGTGGATGGTGGAACGCGGTAAGAAATAAGAAAGGGAACGGGATCGGTGATAGTTATGGAGGGTAAGATGAAGACGATACGGGTAGCGGCGGCGGTGATCTGTGATGATATGGATAATCCGTCGAGGATATTTGCGACAGCCAAAGGATATGGAGAGTTTAAAGGGCAGTGGGAGTTTCCCGGCGGCAAGATCGAGGCGGGAGAGGCAGCGGAAGAAGCGCTGGTCAGAGAGATCAGGGAGGAACTGGATACGGAAATCGAAGTGGGAGCATTGATCCATACGATAGAATATGATTATCCGGCTTTTCATCTTTCCATGGACTGTTTTCTGGCCAGAGTGACGGCGGGCAGTCTGACCCTGAAAGAGGCACAGGCGGCCAGATGGCTGACAGGGAGCGAGCTTTATGAGGTGCCGTGGCTGCCGGCGGATATTTCCCTGATCAGGATACTGGAAAAGAGGATGGAAGGTGACGTTTGTCAGAGCAGACAAAAAGAAATTTTAAAAAATCGAGAAAAGGACTTGACTCCTACGTTACGTAATAGTTTACCGTATCCTTACACGGGAAAAATGTAACCGGAAAACTTTCCGGGCAGAAAGGCAGGTTCATGGCAATGATGACAGTAAAGGAAGTAAGCGGCCTGACGGGAGTGAGTATACGCACTCTCCAATATTACGATAAGATCGGACTTCTGGCTCCGGCTGACTATACGGAGTCCGGTTACCGGCTGTATGACGATACGGCGCTGGAAAGGCTGCAGCAGATCTTACTGTTTCGGGAGTTGGAATTTCCGCTGAAGGAGATTCGCAGGATCCTGTCTGAACCGGACTTTGACAGGGACAAGGCGTTGGAGCAGCAGATCACGCTGCTGACTATGAAAAAAGAACACCTGGAACAGCTGATCGCTTTTGCCCGTGGAATACGATTGACAGGAGGAAAGACAATGGATTTTTCAGCATTTGATAAGCGAAAGATCGAAGTATACGCCAAGCAGGCGAAGGAGCAGTGGGGCAATACCGTCGCGTATGAGGAGTCTGTGCAGAAAGCGGCAGGCAGAAACAGCAGGGAGGAGCAGGCAGTGATGGAAAATTTCATGCAGATTTTCGCAGAATTTGGGAAACACAAGGATGCTGCGCCGGAATCTGCTGCTGTGCAGAGCCTTGTGAAGAAGCTGCAGGATTATATCACGGAGCATTTCTATCAATGTTCTAAGGATATTCTCCGGGGCCTGGGACAGATGTACGCTGAGAATGGAGAGTTTACGGCCAATATTGACGGAGCAGGCGGCAGCGGAACGGCCGCGTTCGCGGCCGAAGCGATCCGGATCTACTGCGGGGAGTGACACAATCTTTTCAAAAATTTTAGAAAACTTTATACAGCAATGATCTGTTTATAAAGAATACGCCATGCGATTTAAGAGAATTTGTATGGCGTATTCTTTATTGCCTGTTTCGCATAAAAGAAATTTCAGTTCGATATTTCGGAAATTTAACCGGATAATTAACATTTTTTGATTGTTAAAAGTGCATTCCTGTGATATGTTGATTAAAGTATGATTAAGGAATTGCGGACAATAAGGAGATGCGGCATGGATAAAAAGAAAAATGAGGAGGCAGGTAAGTAATGGGTCAGAAACCTCAGAAAACGAAAAAAGTCGCACAGGAGAAGAAAAAGCAATTTTGGATTCAGTATTGCGTATGTGATTTGCAAAAAGATATATAACTAGTTTAGATTCAAACTTTATGTGTGTAGAGAGATATAGTATAAAAATTTATGTATTTCAGGCAATAAATGGTGATATCCTTTTAGTAACAATAATGGGAAGGATAATTTCTGAGTGGGGATGAGAAGTATGGCAGAAAGTCAGAATGTAGAATATAAAGAGTCATGGAGAGATGAATATCTGAAATGGGTATGTGGTTTTGCTAATGCACAGGGAGGAAGCATTTATATAGGACTTAATGATAACGGTGAGGTTGTTGGCGTGGCTGACTGCAAGAAACTTCTTGAAGATATTCCGAATAAAATTAAGGATACAATGGGGATTATTTCCGATGTAAATTGTTTGGATAAAAATGGAAAGCAATATATTCAGATTATTGTAAATCCCAGTTCTTATCCGATTAGTTATCATGGGGAGTATCATTATCGAAGCGGAAGTACAAAACAGCAGCTTCGAGGCTCTGCGCTGACGGAATTTCTTGTCAGAAAGACAGGATATCGTTGGGATGCAGTTCCAATAGATAATGTTTCCGCTGCAGATTTAGATATAGAGAGTTTTGAAATCTTTCGTCGAGAGGCTATTCGTACAGAACGAATGACACGTAAAGATTTGGAATGTACAAATGAGGAATTGTGTAATAAGTTGGGACTGATTGTTGATGGAAAACTGAAACGGGCAGCAGTTTTGTTATTTTATCGTAATCCGCAACGTTTTTTTACGGGTTGTTATGTGAAAATCGGAAAGTTTGGCATAGGTTCGGATCTTCAATATCAGGATGTGGTAGAAGGATCGCTTATTTTGATTGCAGACAGAGTGGTTGAATTGATTTATTTGAAATATTTAAAAGCATCTATTTCATATGATAAGGAGATACGAGTGGAGACGTATCCTTATGCGAGGGAAGCAGTAAGAGAGGCGGTATACAATGCATTGATACATTGTAAGTGGGAAGACGGTATCCCGATTCAAATTCGAATAGAAGAAGAGTTTATGTACATTAGCAATGCATGTGTATTTCCAAGTGACTGGACAACAGAAAATCTTATGAAAACCCATAATTCCAGACCATATAATCCGGATTTAGCAAACACCTTTTTTAGAGCCGGATATATAGAGTCATGGGGACGTGGCATACAGAAGATATGTGAAGAATGTGATTTGATTGGTGCTAAGATTCCTGAATATAGTATTCTTGGAGATGATATTACAGTTAAGTTTGCAGCAGTTACAAACAGCAAAGATTTTAATAGGACAAATGATGTCCGAAAAGAAAAGAGCGTGAATATAAAGGTTTTAGAGCTTATAACAGCTCAAACGGACATTTCATTGTCCGAAATAGCTGACCGTATAGGAGTATCGTATAAAACGGTGCAAAGAGCAGTGGCAGACTTAAAAAGTATTGGTGTTATCGAAAGAATTGGAGGAAGAAGAAAAGGATATTGGAAGGTAAAAGAAGAAAGTGAATGAAAATATGAAACCGGCGGGTATGGAATGAGCGTCAGCCCATTCCATACCCTATACAAAGAAATTCGGCGCATTATCTGTAAAAATATTTTTCAGGATCAATAATCCTTTTCTTAAATCATCTTCTGTATCGGGCGAAGTGACAGACACCCGTATGTAAGATGATTTTTGTATGTTTGTCATAGCAAATCGGTGAGAGCCTAAAATATGCACGCCCCTTTGTAGTGCGAGCAGTTCGCTCTCTTCGCTTGTTAAATGCTCCGGAAGCGGGAGCCAGTAGAAGAAGCGCACAATATCATCTGGCCCGGGCACATCAAAAACAGACTTAAAAATCCGGTTTCTTCTTTCGGCCAGTGCAGGTTTTTAATGAACAATATGGAAGGCCATGCCGCTTTCGATCAATTCCGCCACAATTTCCCCGTTCAGGGACACGGTTTTCAGGTTGATGTTGAGCATACCGGCAACTACCGCTGCTGCAGGGACAGGGCCTTCGGCCCGTAAATGATAAGCTGACGAATGCGAAAAATCCGCCTGAGTGTACGAATGAAAATGCAACTGTGCTTTTCAGCTCAGATATGATAAAATAAACACGAATGAACCAAAAACGGAAGAAGAGGAATGTAAAGATACCTGTATAATCAGGAAAGAGACTGTAAAAGAGATTTCGGGAGGCGGTTATGAGCCAGTGTATCAGAGAATTGACATTGAACCTGGGAGATTGCACAGAGACAGGAAGCGTTTATAGAAGGATTGCCGCCAGAGGAATCATCAGGCGTGACGACAAATATCTGGCAATCTACAGTAAGTACGGCGATTACAAATTCCCGGGCGGCGGCAGAGAGGCCGGGGAAGAGCTGGAAGACACTCTGCTGCGGGAAGTGCAGGAAGAAACCGGCTGCAGAGTTATTCCGGAAAGCATTGGGGACTGTCTGCTTGTGCATGAGCGGCGAAAAGGCAATCCAGAAGACTGGCTGGAGATGGATTCCTGGTATTTTTTTTGCGATATAGAACAAACAGTATATGAGCGCAGTCTGGACGATTATGAGAAAGAGTATGGCTATCAGGTTGTGTGGATGACTTTGGAGGAGATGATCCGGAAGAATGAGGCGGGAGACAGGGAGAAGACGCCGTGGATTGTGCGGGAGGCGATGGTCATGCGGGAGCTGGCCGGGCTGGAGGGCAAAAACTGTAAATTCGCAGAATAAGAGAAAGGAATGGATTTTTTATGAAAAAAAGGATTGGCGGCCTGCTGGCAGCAATAGCTGTTTCGCTGGCGGCAGCGGGCTGCAAAGAAGGGGCTTCTGTCCCGGAAAGCATCGGTATGGAGAAGGAGATGCCGTCTCCCGTATCTCCTGTACAGCCGGACTATCAGGCCGGAACTTTGACTTACTCGAATCTGGCCGGGGATCAGTCCCGGCGCGAAGTGGAGGAGATCCTGCTGGCTGCCGGTATTCCGGAAAAATATGTGGATATGCTGTTTCTATGGGTCAATGATTTTAATCAGTGCATGAGCAAATGTGAGACCTTTCATTTGATAGACGGGTTTGTAACGGAGGATATCCCGGTCGTCGATTACGGCGACTACTATCCGATGTCTACCGCATGGTTTAAGACGAATCAGAGAAAATACGGTGATGTACTTTGCCGGATCGCAGCTTTTTTGCTGATGCAGGATCAGATCACGGCGAAAGCGCTGATCGAAGAGGAACTGTGGGAATGCTATGATCAGGATACACAATGGCTGTACAGTGACAATGACGCGATCAGTAACAATCCGCTCATTGATTTTGACCAAAAACAACAGAGCCTCTACTATACGGTCTATAATCCGGTGACGATCACGCCCGGCTGCCCGGCGGAAGAGATGGCTGCATGTATTTCAGAGGAGTGGCAAAGGCGGGGGATATCTTTTGCGGAAGGCAGGGTTTCGCTGATCACGATTTGGACGCAGTACGAAGCGCAGACAGCGGCGGCACATGCGGCGGTGCTGGTTCAGGATGGGGACGCATATCTTCTGCTGGAAAAGACGAATCCGCAGTCGCCTTATCAGGCAACCAGGTTTTCAACGGTGGAGCAGGTGAAACAGTATATGTATGAGTCGATTCATATAGAAGATGTCCGTTATGATATGGAGACAGGAACCTATATTATCATGGAGAATGACAGGATGCTTTAAAACGGAAAATAACAAAGGTATGCTTTGCCACAAAGAAGGAGGCAGACAGGATGCAGATCAGAGCAGCAGACAGAAAGGATGAGGAAATGCTTTTACGGCTTGACAGACACATCAGGCCGGAAGAACTGGAAGTCAGTATATCGCTTGGCAGAGTCCTGGTGGCCGAAGAGAACGGGCAACTGGCCGGATGGCTGCGCTGGAATCTGTTCTGGGACAATACGCCTTTTATGAACATGCTGTTTTTGCTGGAAGAATATCGCGGACAGGGAGTTGGGGGAAAGATGGTTTCTGTCTGGGAAGAGCAGATGAAAGCGGCGGGATATGAATGCGTCATGACGTCCACGCTGTCCAATGAGGAGGCCCAGCACTTTTACCGCAGAAGGAATTATGTGGATGCGGGGGCGCTGCTGCTGCCGGGAGAGCCGCTGGAGATCATTTTCATCAGGAAATTGTGAGCTGCATAGAAATAAGTTAAGCTGGAATTTGTGACGCTTCGTTAAGAAGTTCTGGATTTGAAATTCCGCAGAGTGGGATCATGGAGATTAACGTAGAAAAGAGGGAAGAAAATGAAAGACTTAAGAGTGGCATTTTTACAGATCGCACCGACGGGTTCGGTGGAAGGCAATCTGGAAAAGGGCAGGACATACTGCAGGATGGCGAAGGAGCAGGGAGCGGATATCGCGCTTTTTCCGGAGATGTGGAGCAGTGGGTATCAGATTCCGGAAGAGATTGAAAGGCTGAAAGCGCTGGCCGTTCCACGGGACGGTGACTTTGTGCTGGCATTTCAGACTTTGGCGAAAGAGCTGCAGATGGCGGTCGGCATCACATATCTGGAAGCCTGGGAGCCGTTGCCCAGGAATACGATCACGCTGTTTGACCGGCACGGCAGGGAAGCCTACACATATGCCAAGGTGCATACCTGCGATTTCGGGGAGGAGTGCAGGCTTACGGCAGGGGACGACTTCTATGTGGCCGATCTGGATACGGAGAAGGGAATGGTCAGGGTCGGCAGTATGATCTGCTACGACAGGGAATTTCCGGAGAGCGCCCGGATCCTGATGTTAAAGGGTGCGGAGCTTGTGCTTGTACCAAACGCCTGCCCGATGGAGATCAATCGGATCTCGCAGCTGCGGAGCAGGGCTTATGAGAATATGATCGGCATCGCCACCGTGAATTATCCTGAACAGCAGCCGGACTGCAACGGCCATTCCACGGCCTTTGACGGGATTGCCTACAGGCCGCAGGATGCGGGTTCGCGGGATACCTTGTTTATGGAGGCCGACGGTTCGGAAGGGATCTTTATAGCCGATTTCCCGATCGATGAGATACGTGATTACCGGAGCAGGGAAGTGCATGGGAATGCCTACCGTCATCCTCATAAGTATGGTCTGCTGGTGGCGGAAGAGATCAGGGAGCCTTTTATCAGGAAGGATTACAGGCGATAAATAAGGAAGAAAAGGGATTGACAACCGCAGAATAATGAAGTGAAAAAAGGGGATTTCGTGAAGCGGAAAGATGGAGGGCAGAATGAATTTTGAATTGGAACGGCCTGAAGCGGTCATCAAGGCGCAGGAAAAGAAGAAAGGTTTGAACTGGTTTCTGGAGATGCTGGTATTTGTGCCGGTGTTTTTTGTCTGCATGTTTGCGCAGATTCTGGTCACCCTGCCGGGGGAACTGATGCTTATTTCCATGAATGCAGACTATCAGGCGGCAGCGGCGGCCGGGGATCTGGAGGGGATGGCCGAGGCGCTGCGTCTGCTGGGCGGCTCGGATCTGTATATGGTGCTGGCGTTGTTTTCGACTGTGGCAATGACGGCAGTCACGCTTTTATTCTGCAGGCTGATCCAGAAGCGCAGGATGGATACGCTTGGATTTGTGAAAAGGGGAGCAGGCCGGGAGTATCTGATCGGTCTGGCGGCCGGATTTGTCGCATTTTCGGCGGCGGTCCTGCTCTGTGTATTGACAGGGACGATCAGGATCGAAGGGATTTCCGGGACCTTCGGCGGTGGTATCTTTGCGCTTTTCATGGTTGGTTATATGGTACAGGGGATGGGAGAAGAAGTGCTCTGCCGCGGCTATCTCATGGTATCTGTCGGCCGGCGTTATCCAATGTGGGTGGCGGTCTTTTCCAACGCGGTCATCTTCGCGGCGCTGCATCTGTTGAATAATGGGATCAGCGTTCTGGCATTTTGTAATCTGACGCTGTTTGGCGTGTTTGCTTCTCTTTATTTTATCAAAAGGGGCAGTATCTGGGGAATCGGTGCGTTTCACAGCATCTGGAATCTGGTGCAGGGGAATTTCTGGGGACTCAGCGTCAGCGGCGGCGTTACGGAATGTTCGGTATTCAGAACCACGATGGTGGAAGGACGGGATATTATAAACGGCAGCGCATTCGGACCGGAAGGCGGGCTTGCGGTGACGGTAGTGCTGCTTGCGGGAATTTGCGTGCTGTTAAGGAAGAAATCAATCTGAAAAATACTGTAAAGGATATGGGGATATATTGGTGAAAACAGTGTGAATATTCTCACATGTACGAGTAACTGAGGGCTGCAGTTTCATTGCAGGCCTTGCCTGTTGTGTCTGTAGTCAGATCTGAATGTCGTAGATCTCAGAATACTTTTCTTTAAAATACCGGATAAGCGGTTCGGCGGATATTTCCTTGCCGCAGACTGCCTTGATCGCATCCTTGGGTTTGCGCGTATTGCCGTACCAGTGGATCTTCTGATTCAGCCATGCGGTGATGTCCTTGATCTTTCCGTTCTTAAGCAGCTCGTCCACATTCCCCAGTTCTTCCTGCAGAGTGTCAAGAAGCATACCGTCGTAAATACTGCCCAGCAGATAGGAGGGGAAGTACCCAAAGCCGCCGTCCGACCAGTGCATATCCTGCAGGATGCCCTGTGCGTCGTCTGCGGGTGTGATCTGCAGATAATCCTGCATTTTCTGATTCCACAATGTGGGCAGGTCACCTACCGGCACATGATCTCTGAAGATCGCCTTTTCCATTTCGTAGCGCAGTATGATATGGAAGCAGTAGGTCACTTCGTCTGCGTTTACACGGATGAAGCTGTTTTGCACGTGATTGATCTCCTGGTAGAATGTTTCTAACGGGATTTCCTTAAAGGCAGGCAGCAGTTCGCCCAGCTTGTCGTAAATGGGCAGCCAGAAGTTCTTATTCCGTCCCAGAATATTTTCATAGAACCGGGACTGGCTTTCGTGAAGCCCCATGTAATCGCAGCTGCCGGCTACGGTGTTGTCATATTCCGGGTTGATGTTCTGTTCAAAAATGGCGTGTCCGCCTTCATGGACAGCGGAGAAGATGGAACTGAGCGGATTATTCTCATAATAGTGATTGGTCAAACGCACATCTTTGGAACAGAAGTTGAGGGTAAAAGGATGCTCTGTCTCCCCGACACTTCCTGCGTCCCTGCGGAAGCCGATATAATCAAGCAAAAGATCCTGTACCTTCCGCTGGCCGTCCGGATCGAAATAGCCTTTGAAGGCCGGATTTTCCGGTTTCTGTTTTGCAAGGATCTCTTTTACGAAGGGGATCAGATCTTTTTTCAGCGCTTCAAACAGGCCGTCGATGGTGGCGGAGTCCATGCCTTCCTCATACTGGTTGAGAAGAGCGTCGTAAACTTCCACGCCTGGATCGGTATAACCGGCCATCTCTACAGTCAGGTCGATCATCTTCTGCAGATAAGGCGCAAACAGGCTAAAGTCGGATTTTTCCTTGGCATCCACCCAGATATTGCCGGCTTCCGCCTGGGTCTGCACGTAGGTCTTATACAGATCGGCGGGAATGCGTTTGTTGCGGTCGAAGTCGCGCTTCATGCGTGTGACGATAAATTTCCATGTGTCCGTGAGGGCATCATATTCTGCCGGTTTGGCCAGTTCGGTCAGCATTTCCCCCATCTGTTCGGAGGTGGACATGGCGAAGACCTCCGTGGAAAAATGGGTCAGCGCTTCCACATGGCCCTCCTGTCCCAGCTTCGGGGTGCAGGTCTTCATGTCCCAGTACAGCAGCGTGAGCACATGCTCATACTGATTCATCTTTTTCAGGTACTCCTGAAATTCTTCTAATAATTTACTCATGGCGTCTCCCTTTTCATTCAATTCTTGTAATGAGTTGTTCTTTTAAAAGTATATCACATTTTTGGTAATCTGTGGTAGAATGTATAGGGCGATAAGACGAACATTTGTTTTGACGGTTGCGATTGTTACTATTCACGGTGCCCTGCACCCTGCTGCAGGGCATCCAGCCCCTGGAGAAAGTGGCTTTTTTCATGAGAAAATGATGCAGGGAATGGAAATGGAGAGGACTATGAACGCGGTTTTCCGGGATATCTTCCGTGCGATCCATGAGGGAAAATGGATGAGCATCGAATACCACAACAGAGAAGATCAGATCACGAAATACTGGATTGGCATCCGTGATCTGGACGTTCATAGCCGTACCCTTTCTGTGGACGGTCTTCATCTGCGGCAGTATACGGTAGAGTCTTATGACAGGATCCGGATCGATGCCATCCAGTCCTCCAGAATCATAGAGGGCTCTTACTGCCCCGTCAATGAAAAGCTGGTTCAGGATATTTATTTAAATCCCCACAAGTATACAGCGTTGTTTGACAACACCGCCAATTTAAAGATTCTCGGGTATCTGGAGATGTGCAACCGTCTGGATTGCGTGCCGTACAAGTCGGATTTCAGTCTGGTGCGCTATCTGGATCACGACACGATCAGAGGAGAGCTGTACCAGCTGAGTCCGGAGCAGTTCCGGGAGATCGTGAAGAATTTCCAGTACCAGTCGGAATCCGATGGGCGGGAGGACGGACGGCTGCAGATCAGACAGCTGGCGATGAACGTTCTAAGCATTCATATGGCGAAAGGGCTGTACGTGCTGGCTTACCGCAAGCTGCATCTGGACGTAAAGCAGCGGGCGCTAAAGCCGGAGGAAGAGATCACGATCTGTACGGAGTTTGCGATCAAAGAGGAGCGGGGACGGCGTCCTGTGGAGCTTGTGACGAAACAGAGTATCCGCCGGTTTCTGGACGGCGACGAGTACGAGCTGCTTGCGGATTTCGAGGCGAATCAGGAACGGATCAAGGACTGTATCATGCGGCGGATGCCCAGGGGCAGCTGCAATGTGGACGACATGCCGTATATTATCGGGCTGGAAGCGGATATTGCGCTGGATCTGCATAAAGAATATCAGGCCGTTATGAAGCTGTATCAGAAAAAGGAAGTGCCGGTGCCGATTAGGGCCTTTTTCGGAGATCTGCTGGAGCGGCCCAGAAGGACGGCCGCCTATCCGATTGCGCTGATCAACCGGAACATCAACATGGATCAGCTGCTGGCGATCCACAACGCCATGAAATATCCGGTAGCCTATATTCAGGGACCGCCGGGCACGGGGAAGACGAATACCATCATCAACACCATCGTGACGGCCTTTTTCAATGAGCGCACGGTGCTGTTTGCGTCCTACAATAACCATCCGATCAACGGCGTCTACGAGAAACTCTCCACCATAGAGTATAACGGAAAGACGATTCCCTTCCCGATTCTGCGGCTGGGCAATCAGGAGAAGGTGAAGGAGGCGCTTTTGACGATCAGGCGGCTCTACCGGGAGGTACAGAACGTGAAAGTGTTCGAGGACACGCTGGACCGCAACAAGGACGACCGGAAGAAGCGGGCCAGACGGCTGTCGGAGCTGTTAAGACGGTATGAGGAGCTGTTGGATCTGCGGGAACGGGAGGAGACCATAGACCGGGTGCTGGAATATGAGGAGAAAAAGGGCGCTCTGCTGCAGACAATGGCCTTCGAGCAGGACTTGAAGGTCAGGCAGCGCGGACAGCTCCGCAGGAAGATCGAGGTCACGGGGGAGGTGTCGGAAGCGGAAGCGCTTTCCCTGCTGGATGATAATATAGAAGATCTGAAAAAGTACCTCTACTATATCTCGGCAGGTTATATCAAGAAGATCGGGCAGCAGAAAAACGCCGACCTGCTGGAGATTCTGGAAATGGAGGAGGACGGAAAGCAGCTGGAGGCTTTTGGAAAGTATCTGGGGAAAAAGGAGAATATCTTAAAGCTGCAGAAGATCTTTCCGATTATCGCCACCACCTGTATCTCGGCCCATCGTCTCGGAGAGCCGGAGCCGATGTTTGATATGGTGATCATGGACGAGGCCAGCCAGTGCAATATTGCGGTTTCGCTGGTACCCATCCTGCGGGGGACGAGCCTGATGCTGGTAGGCGACCCGCAGCAGCTCAATCCGGTGATTTTGCTGGATGAGCTGACCAACAATAAACTGCGGAAACGTTACACGGTGTCCGATGAATATGACTACCGGAAAAATTCCATCTATAAGACGTATCTGGCCTGTGACGCGGTCAGCGACGAGACGCTTTTGCACAACCATTACCGGTGCCATAAGAATATCATCGGGTTTAATAACCGTAAGTATTATCATTCCAAACTCAGCATTCTGTCCGAGAGCAGGGAGGAACAGCCCCTTGTCTATCTGGACATGCAGGATACCTTCTCGGAGCTTAAGAATACGGCGCCGGCGGAGGCCGGTGAGATCGCCAGATATGCCGCGCTGAACAGGGACAAAAATATCGGCGTCATTACGCCCTTTGTGAACCAGAAGAAGCTGATCGAGGAAGCGCTGGCCCGGGCGAAGGTGGATAATGTGACCTGCGGGACGGTGCATGCCTTTCAGGGGGACGAGAAAGACGTGATCCTTTTTTCCACGGCGATCACGGAGCAGACCCAGGCGGGTACCTACGAGTGGCTGAAAAACAATAAGGAGCTGATCAATGTGGCAACGTCGCGGGCCAGAGACAAGCTGATCGTCCTTTCCAGCAGGCAGCATCTGGAACGTCTGCACCAGAAGGAAGGGGAAGACGATCTGTATGAGCTGGTCCGGTATGTGTGGTCCAACGGGACCTCTGCGGTGACGCCAAAGCAGGCGGCCTCCCGGGCGCTGGGCGTTAAGCCGTTCAGCAGCGCTACGGAGGAGGCTTTTCTGGAAAACCTGAATCATGCGCTGGGGAATATCTGGCTGACCCAGAGCCGCTATACGGTTCACAAGGAGGTGGCCATCGCCCATGTCTTTCAGGGGAACGAATGCTGTAATGACCTCTTTTATAACGGACGCTTTGACTTCGTGGTGTATGAGAAGCACGGGACGACGGAGCTGCCGATCCTGGCCATTGAACTGGACGGCAAAGAGCATTTCGAGGACGAGGTAGTGCAAAACCGCGACCGGAAGAAGAAGGCCATCTGCGACGAACATGACCTGCAGCTGATCCGGGTGGAAAATTCCTATGCCAGACGGTATCAGCATATTAAGGAAATCCTGATCAATTTCTTCTCCATTGCCCATTGATCCGCTTGGGATAGCAGGTATGCACGCAATAGTTTTAAAGGAGGGTAAGATTGAAAATTAATATTTTCAATCGCGAGATTTGTGTCTGCGCGTTGCCTGCCACAAACTCGTTTCATGAGACGTCTCAACATAGTTGAGACAAAAGCAGCGCAGAAATGGAGATATCTATGAATATCGTATATCATGAAAATACCAGAACGTTTCATCTGTACAACGACAGGATCAGCTACATTATGACGATCCTGCGAAACGGGCATCTGGGACAATTGTATTTCGGGAAGCAGATCCGGGACAAGGAGGATTTCTCCTATTTCCTGGAGATGAGCGAGCGGCCCATGTCGTCTGGGATCTATGAGAATGACAGGAGCTTTTCGCTGGAGCATATCCGGCAGGAATATCCGGTGTTTGGCACTACGGATTACCGGCAGCCGGCGGTGGAGGTGCGGCAGGAGAATGGCAGCCGCATTTCGAACTTTTGCTACAAGGGCCATGTGATCACGGACGGGAAGCCTGTTCTGCCGGGATTGCCGGCGACCTATACGGAGGCGGACGAGGAGGCGAAGACGCTGACCGTTATGTTAGAGGATGCGGTGACGGGGGTGCAGGTGGAACTGTACTATACGATCTTTGCCAGAGGAGGCGTACTGGCGCGTAGTGTGCGGATCAGCAACGGCGGCACGCAGGCCGTGCGCCTGAGCCGGGCTATGAGTCTGTGTCTGGATCTGCCGGACAGAGAGTATGTGTGGCAGCAGCTTTCCGGCTGCTGGGCCAGAGAATGTCATATCCGTACCCGCAATCTGGAGCCGGGCATCACTGCCATCGGCAGTATGCGGGGCAACTCCTCTCATGAGCATAATCCTTTTGTTGTGCTGAGGCGGCCGAATGCCGACGAGCGGCAGGGGGAGGTCATCGGTATTTCCCTTGTCTACAGCGGCAATTTCAGACTGCAGGCGGAAGTGGATGCGCATGATACGCTGCGGCTGCTGGCGGGGGTCGATCCGGAGACTTTCGAGTGGAAGCTGGAGAGCGGGGAATCTTTTCAGACACCGGAAGCTGTTATGGTCTATACCGACCGGGGACTGAATCATATGAGCCAGACCTTTCATAAGCTGTACCAGAGACGGCTGGCCAGAGGTTACTGGCGTGATAGAGTGCGGCCGATTCTCAATAACAACTGGGAAGCGACGTATTTCGATTTTACGGAAGAACGTCTGGTGGAGATCGCATCAAAGGCGAAAGAATGCGGCGTGGAGCTTTTTGTTCTGGACGACGGGTGGTTTGGCGCAAGAAGCAGCGACAGGGCCGGTCTGGGAGACTGGCAGGCCAACAGGGACAGGCTGCCCAACGGCATCACCGGGCTGGCGGAGCGGATCGAGGCAATGGGGATGCGGTTTGGACTCTGGTTCGAGCCGGAGATGACCAACAAGGATTCGGATTTCTACCGGGCACATCCGGACTGGATCCTGGCGACACCGGAGCGCAGCCAGTCCCACGGCAGATATCAGCATGTACTGGATTTTTCCAGAAAAGAGGTGGTGGATGCCATTTATGAGCAGATGGCGGCGATCTTAAGGGAAGCGAAGATTTCTTATATCAAATGGGATATGAACCGCAGCATCACGGAATGCTATTCGGCGGGCTGGCCGGCGGACCGGCAGGGAGAGATCTACCACCGGTATATACTGGGAGTGTACGATCTGTATGACCGGCTGACGACAGAATTCCCGCAGGTACTCTTTGAGTCCTGTTCCAGCGGCGGCGGGCGGTTCGATCCGGGGATGCTCTACTATGCGCCCCAGGGCTGGGTCAGTGACGACAGCGACGCGGTGGAGCGGTTGAAGATCCAGTACGGCACTTCCCTGTGCTATCCGATAAGCAGCATGGGCACGCATGTGTCCGTGTCGCCTAACCATCAGGTATTCCGCGATACGCCGCTGCATACGAGAGCCAATGTAGCGTATTTTGGAACTTTTGGCTATGAGCTGGATCTGAATAAGCTGAGCGGCGAAGAGAACGAGGAAGTGAAGGAACAGATTGCCTTTATGAAAAAATACAGGCAGGTGCTGCAGTACGGTGCGTTCTATCGGCTGAAAAGTCCCTTCGAGGGGAACGAGACGGTATGGATGGCGGTGAGCGAGGATCAGAAGACCGCGCTGGTGGGCTGGTATCGCGTGCTCAACGGTGTCAACGGCACATATACGAGAGTGCGGCTGGAGGGGCTGAATCCGTCTTACTGTTACCGGAATGTGTACAGCGGCACAACGCATTTTGGGGATGAACTGATGTGTGCGGGGCTGATCACCAGCGACGAGACGGCCGGGCAGGTGCCGGCCGGGGTGAAGCCGTATACGGATTTTGAATCCAGGATCTATGTGCTGGAGGCAGAAGACTGAAAATGAAAGGCAATAAGGAATGCCATAACAGGAGGGCTGTCATGCGACGGCCCTCCTGTTGTCAAGTCAGGTTACGACACCCTTTTGGAGCATGATATTGGCATACAGTGCAGTCTCGCCTGTGGCAATGATCGCATATGCCGTTTTTGCCTCATCGTAGAAAGAAAATCGTTCCAGATAACCGATCGCGTCCCGCTTTGCCGAACCGGTGCCGGTGACAATTTCTTCATAAGACTTCCAGATCGGCGTTTCCACCGGATCACCGGGCATGACCTGCATCAGCCGGACGGGATGTTCGACATAAGTGTCAAGCGGGAACACCTGCAGGATCGCACGCAGGAGTTCGCAGGTGCCATGACCGTCCATGCGTATCACTATGGCATCTTTGCCCATTGATTCGGCAGGAAAATTTCCGTCTGCAATGATGAGCCTGTCGCTGTGCCCCATCTCGCACAGCACTTTCAGCAGCCCCGGCGATAAAATTTTTGGAATGCCTTTCAGCATGATAAACCTCATTTCTGCGCTGCCTTGTGTGCAGCAGGAGTCTGTGTCAGGCAGCGCATGGCCACAGACAATGCACAGGATCTATGTCTATATCCCATCTA
Organism: uncultured Lachnospiraceae bacterium; assembly: GCA_947576945.1. Lineage (GTDB taxonomy): Bacteria > Bacillota > Clostridia > Lachnospirales > Lachnospiraceae > UBA3282. The sequence continues at coordinate 32,688 of CANPTH010000031.1, read as the reverse complement.
TATCCCAGAGGTCTTCCCATCCCCGGGCGCCTTCCCAAAGAAAGACCTGGCCTTTGATCAGACGGCAGTTTTTATCTTCCTGTCGTATTGCCTCCATTTCCTGCTCTGTCAGAGGATCCTCCGTGACGCATTTCAGATTGGACAGGTACTGCGATTCTTTTACGGAAAAGGGAATCGGTACCTGGCCGCGCTGCGCCGCCCATTTCAAGCAGATCACAGCCGGATGTACGCCGTGCGCTCTGGCTGCCGCGGCAACTGCCGGCAGTTCGATATCTGCCACGTCATCTGCGGTTCTGTCCCGCTCGGGTCTGGATGGAGAACCAATGGGACAATATCCGATGGGCAGGATGTTGTGTGCCGTTGCGAAATCAAACAGCTCCGGCTGCTGGAAAGACGGATGCAGCTCCATTTCCAGCGTTGCAGGTTTGATGCGGCATAACGGCAGCACTGCTTTCAGCTTGGGAATGGTCATGTTGCTCATGCCGATGTAGCGCACGAGTTTCCTGTCTACCAGCTCTTCGCACTGCCGCCAGGTCTGCATAAATTCGTCCACCGAAAAGGGTTTTGAATCTGGATTTCTGGAATCGCCGCTGCAGCCGGGGGCATGGTAGTTGGGAAACGGCCAGTGCACGAAATACAGATCAAGATACTCCAGCCCCAGATCCTGCAGGCTCTTCTGGCAGGAGGTAAGGACCTGGCCTTCTCCGTGCATGTCATTCCACACCTTGGAAGTGATAAACAGATCTTTGCGGCGGATTACGTTCTCTGTGAAAAGACGGTCGAGTACCGCGCCGATCTGCTTTTCATTCTGATAGACCGCCGCACAGTCAATCAGACGGTAGCCGCATTGTATGGCGCCGTATACTGCCTCGGAAACGGTTTCGGCATCGTACTTATCCGATCCGAAAGTTCCCAGGCCTATGGCGGGAATTTTTTCCCCGCTGTACAGTTCTCTTGTTGGTATTTTGTTCTGTTCTATTTTTAACATTGACACCTCTCCTGGTATGATTCGTTTTTGTTGTCTTAATGTTTCTAGTACTCCGTACTTGAAGTTCCTGTGCAAATTTTCGAGGATATTTTTTCGAGTGTACAAGTTCAGAAACGGAGGCGTAGCGGGCTACGTTGAGTATTCTGGGCTTGTGCAATCGGGAAAATAGACCGAAATATTTGCACAAGGGTTTTCAGTACGGAGTACTAGTCAGGAAAGACTACGGCAACCTTACCGCATTGTCCGCTTGCCATAAGGCGGTATGCTTCGTCTGCCTTTTCCAGCGGAAATTCATCTGTGATCAGATCTTCCGGATGGATATTCCAGCGCACGAGCCGTTCCACAAGTTCTTCCATTCTCCAGAGCGAAGTCACCCAGGAGCCATAGATCGTCTTCTGTCCGTGAATAATATCCGGGCTGGGATTGAAAGTGCATGTGCCGCCTTCTCCCACGAAGGCGATCCTGCCCCATTCTCTGGTCGCACGGATGGCAAGCTGTCTGCCCGGATCGCTGGCGGATGCATCGATGGCGCGTTCTACGCCTCTGCCGCCGGTTGCTTCCATGATCTGTGCCAGCGCATCGTCGCCCGGCTTTACAACCAGATCTATCAGCCCGAGTTTTTTCGCGAGAGCGATGCGGTAGTCGCTTATTTCAACGCCGATCAGCTGGTTGGCGCCGAGCGCTTTCGCCAGCATCAACGCCGCAAGACCCACCGGTCCGAGACCTGTGACAAGAACGGCATCATTTCCTGAAATACCGATCTTCTCGATCGCTTCATAGACGGTGCCGAAACCGCATGCCACCTGTGCGCCGTCTTTGTAGGTCAGTTCATCGGGCAGTTCGATCAGGTCTTTCTCGTCAGCCAGGATATAGGGGGCCATGCCGCCGTTTCTCTGCCAGCCATATGCCTGACGGAATCTGCTTTTACAGGAAATATAATATCCTCTGCGGCAGTCGTTGCAAACACCGCAGCCGGAGATGTGATACACGATGACCCGGTCGCCCTTCTTAAAGCGTTTCAGGCCTTCGCCTTCTTCTACGATCTGTCCGCATGGTTCATGACCGGCAGCCATACCCGGAATATAGCCTTCAGGACCCTTACCGGTATGCTCTCTGTAGATACAGCGAATATCGCTTCCGCATATGGTAGATGCCTTCGTCTTAACGACGACCTGTCCATATCCAGGTTTTGGAATTTCAAAATCCTTTAATTCCACGGTTGAATTGCCGGGCAGGATCGCGCCCTTCATCATCATTTTTACCGCCATAGTTTCCTCCATTCCGAAGCGTTTTTGCTGAGGAACGCGTGCAGAATCTCAAGTTCTGCGCTGCGATCTTAACGCCTCTCTTTCTGATTATCGTTATCTATAGTATAAAACGGCAACAGAAAAAAAACAGTTTTAAATATGCCGACTTTCAGGTAAATATGTCGTGTTTTTGCAGGTATTTTGTTGTATAATCAGTTTATCGGCTATCTGGTGATCTGTACTGAAAATGCTTCGGCATGGAGATAAAGAGGGAGATCTATGCGCAGACTTTATAACGATATGGACATCTGTTTTCGGATGGAAGGTGTTTTTGTTCGTGTTCTGAATATTGTGTTTGAACAATTTACCCGCACGATTCCTGCCCATATGCATGGCAGCGGCTGCTATGAGATCCATTATATTTCCTCTGGAAACGGAAAACTGAGCGCAGAAGGGCAATATTATGACATTACATCGAATACTCTTTTTGTTACCGGGCCGCACGTCGAGCACGCACAGGCGCCGATCTTACCGGATCCCATGCAGGAGTATTGTGTCTATTTTAAGATTGACAGACAGGATCAGATCCGTGAAAAGGCTCCCGTCATGGAGGCCTTCACCGGTATGCGCTTCTGGTATGGACAGGATATGCAGGGCATACATCATCTCATGCAGCAGTTGTTTGCCGAACTGGAATGCCATTATATCGGGTATCAGGAACAGGTAAGACTTCTGCTGGCACAGCTGATTCTTATGACTGTCCGCAATTATCAGCACAAGCAGATTTCCCGGACATCTTTTGCACCCAATAATCTGACGGATTCCAAATCCGTTATTATAGAAGAGTACTTTCTATATGAGTATCATGCCCTTTCTCTGGATGCGCTTGCCGGACGGCTTAAGCTGAGTGCGCGGCAGACACAGCGTCTGCTGCTTAATTATTACGGGAAATCGTTTCAACAGAAAAAGAAGGAAGCCCGCATGTCGGCAGCCGCGATCCTGCTGTCCGACGTGGACAGGAACATTGCTTCTATCGCGGAAGAACTGGGTTATTCTTCGGCAGAGCACTTTTCTTCCGCGTTCCGCAGTTACTATCGGATCAGTCCGAGAGAGTACAGGAAGTCGATATCGCCATAGTACGGGGAAGCGGGCGGCATACCGGCGCGGCACGGGAGACAGAAGGGCAGGAAAAGGGTAAGACAGACAAGGAGTTAAGGGGCAGACAGCATGATCGAGGCGCGAGAGCTTGGAAAAGTATATAAAGTCAACCATAAACAGCCCGGTTTAAAGGGCGCCTTCACCAACCTGTTCCATGCAAAATGGGAACAGAAGGTGGCTGTAGACGGGTTGTCTTTTCAGATGGAGCAGGGCAGGGCGCTGGCCTGTATCGGGGAGAACGGCGCCGGGAAATCGACGTTGATCAAGATGATGATCGGGATCCTCACGCCCACTGCAGGTGAGATCCGGGTATTCGGGACGGATCCGCGCCGGGGCGGACGCGGTTACCTGAGAAGGATCGGGGTGGTGTTCGGGCAGAAGACCAACCTGTGGACGGACATTCCGGTGATCGAGAGCTATCAGGCGGTGAAAACATTATACAGGCTGGATGAGGGGATGTTTCGGAAGAATTATGACCGGGTGGTGGAGCTTCTGGCGCTGCAGCCGCTGCTTTCCGTTCCGGCCAGGAAACTTTCTCTGGGGCAGCGGATGCGGGCGGATATCGGTATGGTCTTTCTGCACAGTCCGGAGCTTCTGTTTCTGGACGAGCCGACGATCGGGCTGGATATTAATGTGAAGCATACCATCAGGACATTTCTGCGGCAGATGAATGAGGAGACGGGGACGGGGATTTTCCTCACCAGCCATGATCTGGACGATATCGACGAGATCTGTGACGACGCCATTGTGCTTTCCGGGGGCAGGCTGATCTATGACGGTACGCTGGATCGGCTGAAACACCGGTTCGTGCAGGATAAGATGATTCAGGTGACGGGGAAGCAGGAGCGGGATATCCGCAGCCTTCTGCCGCTTGCCAGGATCATCATGGAGGGGCGGGTAACCAGGATCGTGTATCCGGTCAGGGAATATTCTTCGGCCGAAGTGCTGTCGGCGGTGTCGGGCTGTTTTGCGATCGAGGATATCACGATCGAAGAGCCGGATATTGACGAGGTGGTCTCCCGTATTTTTGCAGGGGAGGGCATGTTATGAGGACTTTCTGGAAGCTGACTGCGATCTCCATGCAGAGTCACCTCTATTACAGGACCAGTTTTTTCATCAATCTGTTAAGTCCCGTGGCGCTGCTTGGCGGGCAGTACCTGCTGTGGGCGGCGCTCTACGCGCAGCAGGAAGGCGGCGCCATCGGCGGGATGGAGCGGGCGGAGATGTTTACCTATATCCTGCTGGCTTTTGCCATGAGCAACCTGTTGAACTGGGCGGGGGAAAACACGCTGGCCAGAGAGATCAAGACCGGGCAGGTGGTGGCCAGATGTGTCCGGCCGGCTTTCTTTCTGACACAGTATATGGCACAGATGCTGGGAACGCTGCTGACACAGGGGGCGGTCAATCTGCTTTTGGTTTTTACGGGCTTTGCCTGTTTCGGGAAATATATGACAGTGCCGTCAGTTTCCGCCCTCGCTGCCTTTGTGCCCTGCCTGCTTCTGGCGGCGGCGCTGCGGCTTTTGATGATCGATGTGTTCAGTCTGCTTTGCTTTTTCACCACGGGATATCTGGGGATCGCCTGGACGAGGGCAGCGCTGTTCGACTTCTTCTCCGGGGCCATGATTCCGGTGGTTCTGTTTCCCGGGTGGCTGAAAACAGCCGCCTGCTGTACGCCCTTCCCCTATATGCTGCAGGTTCCGGTGGCGGTGCTTCTGGGACAGGAGACGATGGCCGGGTTCGGAATGCCGGGGATATATGGGCTGCAGATCGTTTGGATTCTGGTGTTTCTGGCGCTGCATGTCATTCTGTACGGTCTGGCGCGCAGAAACCTGACGATCGCAGGCGGTTGAGATGAGTTCAGGTATCAGGAGAGAGGAGAACAGGAAACGATGATCAGGATTTTTCTGGGCATGAAGGCGCAGTATATCAAGACGGAAATGGAATATGCGGCGAATTTCTGGATGATGCTTCTGTCGGGCGTGCTGAGCCGCGTGGTGAGCATGGCGGCGCCCTTTGTCATCTACAGTAACATTCCCGATATCGCGGGCTGGCAAAAGGATGAGATCTATCTGATCCTGTCGTTTCTCTTTATTGCGGAGGGGCTTTGCAGCGTGCTGTTCGAGGGGATATGGCAGATGCCGGGTATGGTCTTTGCGGGCGAATTCGACTGTATCCTGTCGCGGCCTGTCTCCCCGCTGTTTCAGGTGTTGTCCTACGGGATGGGACTGCAGGGCATCAGTGTGTTTCTGGTGGGAGCAGTCAGTATGCCGGTCTTTTTGCGGAGGCTTGGGCTGCTGCATCCTTGGGGCGTGGCCATGGGCCTGTTTTTGATCCTGTGTGGAACGGTATTGTGCATGTCGATCTACCTGCTTGGCAACAGCATGGTGTTCTGGTTTGACGCAGGCGGCAGGACGGCGCTGCCCTACACGCTGTCCCAGCTGGGGCAATATGCAAGATATCCGCTGGAACTCTACCCGGGAGTGGTGCGTTTCCTGCTGTTGTTCCTTGTGCCGTACGGATTTATCTGCGTCGTGCCGGTGGAGATCCTGCGGGGCAGCATGGCCTGGCCGTGGTGCTTTGGCGTGGCGGGGATGAGTGCAGGGTTCTTCCTGCTGGCGCGGGCCGTATTCTACAGGGGCATCCGGCACTATGAAAGTGTGGGGATGTAATCAGTCTTGGCACTGCGCAGCCTGCCGCTTGAGCCGTTCTTTGATCTGTCCCAGGAAAGCTTCGTTGCCAAGCACTTTGATCATGGGGCCAAAAGACAGGATCTCGATCAGAAGTTCGGTCTCTGTTTCTTTATTATAGTATAGTAAGCACTCGTAGGTGTCGTCACTCAGCCTGCGGGTGCTTTTCTCATAATTGGCAAATTGCAGCATGGCGCGTTCCAGTGCATTGCGGCGGTTTTTGATGAGGATGCGTACAGGCTCCTGATAGTAGGCGCGCTGCAAAAGCCGGTTTAAGTCCGGCGGCTGCCGGACGGTTCTGGAAGTTAACATCACTTCGCGTATGCGGCTCAGATTGAGGGTGATCACCTTCGGGCTTCGACGAAGATCCACCGCCAGCAGACGGAAGCAGTCGTTTTTCACGGAATATTCCAGGCGGCACGGCAGATAGCTGTGATGCAGTCTGCGGTGGCAGCGCGATTCGTAGAGGATATCCACACATACGTGATTCTGGATTGCGGACAGGAGCGTCCGGAAATGTTTCCTGTAGGCCGGATCCTGGTAATCGTCCCTGTCGGCAAAACGGTCATAGTAATAGAAGTCGTCTGGCAGGTAAAGGGGTGGAACGTCGGCAAAGGCATGATTGATCGAGTCGATCTCTTCCTCATCCAGAAAAAGGCCGATCTTATCGTCCAGCAGGATTGCCCGTATGTATGCTTTCTGCAAGTTGGTGAGAGGGACATAGAAGTCGGTGGACAGCCTTGTGTGCAGACAGCCGTCCCGCTTCTCATAAAATCCCCATTCCTGCCGGGTCAGTCTGGGCAGCAGATAGAGAACGCTTTCTGCAAAACAGGCGTCCTGGATGCGGGTCTTAAGTTCCTTCTCCGACAGGCAGGGGTTTTGGGTCACCAGGGATTGAATCACCTGAAAATAGCAGTTATATATTTCTGAGAATAGTTCTGTCATAAGTTCCTTTCTGTCCTTTTCAATCTTCATCCTTAAAATAGAGACGATACATCGTGAGAAGATCTCTCTGAAAACGTTCCTTAAGCTGCGGGCAGTCTGATTCTACAGAGACGATCCGTCCGATAAAAGTGCGGATCCAGGGCAGCATCTCGTTGGCGTCAAACACGTCAATCTCATAGGTAAAAGTATCAGGTGCGGTTCGCCGGATGACGCCGCCTTTCCCCTCGCGCCGCAGACGGTTCAGGATATAGGCCTCGGCCCCTTCCCGGATATGGAGCGTCAGCTTCACGTGTTCGATGCGGCGTCCGCTGCCTTTACGGTGAAAGTCCCGGTTGTTCAGAGCATGGAGGGCCGTGTGGTCCGCCGGATGGCCGGCTGTGCATGGCGAGGAGGCGCTTTGAAAAGACACGCCCCAGGCGGATGCTTTGTGCTTCTCCAGCTTTTCCCGGATATTTGTGTAGTCAGGACAGGGAGCGCCCGCCGTTACAACCTTGACCGCATCCAGCCGAATGGCGGCAAAGCGCTTTTTGGACGGCAGATAGAGGCACAGATAGCGTCTGCCTGTGCGTGTGCTGATAAAGATTTTCAGCGGAATGCCTTCGGTGTCCAGAAAGCGGTCCGACTTCGTGCTTTTGACGTGCAAAAGCACGGCCCTGTGTGTATGCATTGCCTGCAGGAGGGGAAACAGCACTTCGTCCTCCAGCGTATGGACGAAGAAATTGTGCTTGATCCGGAACAGGTCGTTTTGGAAAGAGGCCGTGTCCATAATGGTGTGCCCGACCATGCCATGGGGTGAGAAAAGCTGATACAGCTTGATGGCGTTTTTCAGACCGGGGTGTGCGCCAGGAAGTTCCTGAAAAGGCGGATTGAGCCGGTACAGCACTTCCCTGCCCTTTTTCTCCTTGACCAGCATACCTTCCGCGGCATACTGGTTGCATTTGCGGCGGACACTCTGGGGATCGAATATTCTACCGTAATCGGCAAGGAGACCGTCGGTGATCTCATCGGCCGTGCGGTCGGGGGATTTTCGCAGATAGTCCAGGATATAGAAATGCAGCATGATATCGTTGTCTGTGAAACTTTTGGCTTTCCATATCCGATACAGCGGGTTGGTGTCGAGAAGGTTGCTGTCAATGGACAGATAGATATTCTTGCCCTTCGCCGTTCCGCTGCCGGCGTACTCCTGCCTGACATAGCCGGACAGCCAGCTTTCCAGCCGGCGGCGTTCGTTATCGTAGGTGCGGCCGCTCCAGCCGCCGAATTCGTCGCGGGTCTTAAAACCGTACACGAAGAAGTCGCGGACGTATTCTCTGCTTTTGGCAAAGGATTTGATGAGTTCATGGAATTCTGACATGGGATCACCGCCTGAGAGTGGAGTTATCAGTTTGCTTTATTGTACCACCTTCGCAACTTTTTTGAAATGATTCTTCTGCCGGAATGCTGTATTCTGGTTACAGACAGAGGAAAACGATCCGGAGGGGGACGCCGCAGTAGCTCAGTTGGTAGAGCGCGGAGAAATAAGTCTTGCAAAAGGCTTTCACAGCAATCCTGATCACCTTTTAAGTGCGTTGTCGCGGGTTCGAGTCCCGCCTGGGCGAATGCCTTCAGATCTTTCCCGCGTCTGCAGAAAAGCGCCTTACCGTGGAAAAAATAAGTCTTGCAAAAGACTTTCACAGCAATGCAAATTGGTTTATGCAGGTTCGAATCCTGCCCCGGTAAGGTGGTCTTTGGTGGCTGGCAAAGCGTAAGAGAAAGAGCAGAAGTAACACAAAGGGTAAGGTAAGAAGTAACGTAGAAGGTGCCGTAAAAAGGACAGCGAAAAGAACGGACAGCCAGATAGATGGAACGGGTAAGAAAGACAGGAGGAAGCGGGCATGAACTTTATGGACAGATTACATAATGCGATAAATGACGAGAAAAAGTTGACGGAAAACGGGGCGCGCGGCTATGCCGCCACGGGCAGTGCACTGGTGGATCTGAATTTTGCGGCGGCGTCTTTAAGGAGCAGGACGGAAGCGGAGATTGTCAGAGGGTTTATTCTGGCCTTCCATGAGGACAGAGTACTGGCGATCAAGTGGCTGTTTTTCCTGCGGGATGTAAGGGGCGGCTTGGGGGAGCGGAGAAGTTTTCGTATTATCATCCGCTATCTGGCGGAAAACGCGCCTGAACTGATAGGCGGCCTGATTGATCTGATGGCGGAGTACGGACGATACGACGATCTGCTGTGTCTGTTTGATACGCCGCTTGAGGAAGCGGCGCTGACGGCATTGATGCGGCAGCTGGAACAGGACGTCATAAACAGCGAGACGACAGGGAAGGTTTCCCTGTGCGCGAAGTGGATGCCGGGCAACAATACGTCTTCCCCGGAATCCCGACGGGACGCGGCAAAGCTGCAGCATTTCATGGGAATGACAGCGAAAGAGTACAGAAAGATGCTGTCCTCTCTGCGGGCGCATCTGAATGTGACGGAAGTGTATATGAGCGACAACCGCTGGGGCGAAATTGCGTATGCGGGGGTGGCTTCCAGAGCCAATGTGATTTACCGGAAGGCCTTTATGCTTCATGATCAGGAGCGGCGCGAAGCGTATCTGGAGGCAGTGCAGAATAACCGGGCGACGATCCATGCAGGTGTGTTGATGCCGCATGAGATTGTGGCGCAGTATACGGTACGTTCCGGGTGGAGACTGCAGACAGGCGCGGAAGATGCGACGCTGGAAGCCCTGTGGAAAAACCTGCCGGTGATGGAGACAGCGGCCGCAAATGTTCTCTGCGTGGTGGACGGCTCCGGCAGTATGCTGTGTCCGGTGGGCGACGGCGATCTCACGGCGCTGCATGTTTCAAACGCGCTTGGCATCTACTTTGCGGAGCAGCTGCGCGGCGCATACCACGACAGGTTTATTACCTTTTCAGCCAGCCCGAAGTATGTGGATCTGTCGGCATGCAGGACACTTCGGGAAAAGCTGGAACTGGCGCTTGCACACAGTGACTGTACCAATACGAATATAGAGGCGACTTTTGAACTGATCCTGCAGACGGCGGTGAGAGGCCGGCTGAGCCAGCAGGAACTTCCGGGGACGGTGCTTGTCATCTCGGATATGGAGTTTGACATGGCGGTAAGCGGCAACGGCAAAAGAACGCTTTTTGATACGATCGGCAGACGTTTTGCGGCTCATGGCTATCGGATGCCGAAGCTGGTATTCTGGAATGTGAACAGCAGGACAAATGTGATCCCGGTGCGGGAGAATGAACTGGGCGTGGGGCTGGTCAGCGGCTTTTCTGTCAATGTCTGCAATATGGTCCTTTCCAATGAGCTGGATCCTTACCAGTGCCTGAAAAAGGCGCTCGACGGGGAAAGATACAGAAGGGTGGAGGAGAGGCTGAATGCCTGAAGGCGTGGCGCTGTATTGTATTCTGTTTTTTCGCATGGTATAATCAAAATATTCAAATTCGGTCGCGGCCTTCGCAAAAGAACTGCTTCGGCATGGAGGTAAAGATGGAAAGTTTTACGCTTGAAAAACGCCGGCTTTGCGATATACAGGGACGATTGTTTGAACTTGCATTATACGAATGAGTGCAGTCGTGAAATCTATAAGACGGCGGATGCCAAAACAATGAATGAATGCTGGCCTGGTTTTCATACTTTTGATGTTGAGATGGCCATTGATGACCTGAAACAGATTTATGCGCTGAAAGGCGCTGAATAAAGAGTGGTGGAAGAAGTAAACAATTTACCGATTCAAAAACAGGATTGGAAGTTGCCGAAGGAGATTTTATGGGAATAATTATGAAGAATGGGTAAAACAAAAGGTGCATTTTCACAACAAATATAACGTTTCTTTGAAAGAAATCATCTGCCAGCCTCCTGAGTATATTCTACCCACATTCTAACCATTCTTGTCAAACGTTTGGTTAGAATGAGTAGAATGTGGGTAGAAATACAATAAATCTTTTTCAGCTCATCTTCTGCCTGCTCTGCAGCATCTGCTTTTTCATCTTCTTCAGGAAATCCAACGAAAACGGCAGATACGTCTCCAGCGCCTTCAAATATTCTCTGGAAAAGAACTGCTGATTTGCGGCGGCGGTCAGGAGGGAGATTTCCACACAGTGTTTCAGGACAAAGCCTTTCAGTCCGGGATTGACCGGCTCGAAATCCCGGATCACATGCCAGGAGAACCAAAGCAGGCGGTTGGTATACTGTTCTAACTGCTGCCGGCTTTCGGCTCCCGTCATCAGCGTTTGGCTTCCTGCGTTCCTGTCTTCTTCGATATCCTGCAGATCGTCCACCAGCTGTAAGAGAAAACCGAATTTCAGATAGAAGGTCTCTTCATTTTCCCGCCAGTCCGTGGCGGCAAAAAGGTAATCTGCCAATACAGAGGTACTCCCTTTGCGGATGGAGATTTCCAGGATCTGAGCTTCCGTCAGCGGGGTTTTCTGCTGCCGGATACTGTTATTCTGGGCTTCCAGAAGCTCCAGCAGTGTCTCCATGATCTTCTTTCTGGCAGAACCCTCATATGCCGTTAAGATCATATCCAAAAGCCGGCAGGTCTTTTCTTCCAGCGCATTGTGCGGCGTGACGGCTTCGTCTCTTAATTTGGAGGCGATCATCCGGTTGTACCGCTCTTTGTCCTGTCGGGTGATCCGGGCGTCGTCAATATAATTGTCGGTATAGGGATAGAGCAGGCTGTATGCCAGAATCGGATCTCCGGCATGCTGCTCCTTTCCCTGCATATCCAGAATCATGGCATAGATAAAATAGTTGCGCAGAGTCTGCCAGATCTGTGCCGGACGCAGGGATTCGTCGAAGGCTCTAACGCTATTAGTAAAGTGTTTTGCCTCACGTTTGAAGGCTTCCAGCTGTTGACGATCCATCCAGTTATAGAGCGAGAGGATTTGTTCTTTTTCCAGAAGTTCCATGAGATCTGCTTCCAGTTCCTGTTCCAGTGCATTCTGCGCTGCTTTGTCTTTCGGTTTCTGGCGCAGCTTCTTTTGCATTTTCTGGGAAAAGTCCTGTACGAGCGCTTCATTTTCTTTTTTCTGTGCCGGTGTTATGTGCGGAAAGAGGTCGGTGTTTTCTGCCAGAAAATCCGGAAAACGATCCGGCTGCGCTTCCCATATTGCTTTGATCGCCTGTGTCTGTAGTTGTCTCATTGTAGTCCCCGTTTCTTTCTCCTGTTGTTCATGATATCAGGAAAGAAATTTCTTATGTCGTTTAGTAAAAGTCTGCAGATTTGCAGGGGTATGGTGTAAATTTTTCGTAATTTCCCTGCATTATTATAGCATACCGGAAACATATGCGGGGAGAAAGGTTGAATAAATTCTCTGATGAGCAATTTATTCAACCAGGAATTTGTGCAGAAGCGTCACAAATTCTATTGATCGCAGAGCAGAATCTGAAATTCTGCTCGCGTCCTCAGCGCAAGGCGCTTCGGCATGGAGGTAAATGTGATTGTTTCTTTACATGGGCATTAAATTAAGCAGCTGTATCGAAGAGCGCTCCCTTATCAGGGAAAACAGTTTTAAATGCAGTAACAATGTGGTATATTCAATATAATCAATGACACGATATTATGACTGCAGAGGTGCACCTGCGCGGCTGCACAGCAGAGTGAGGTTACGGTCTGTCACAGCGCAGCAGGAATGTGTAAGATATGGATGGACGCAGAGAGTAAGGCGGTGAAATATGGCGGAAAAAGCAAGTCTTCCTATTGGGATTGAGGATTACGGACGGATCCGTAGAGAAGGATTTTACTATGTTGACAAAACGAGACTGATCAAAGATCTTCTGGAGCATACTGCGTATGTAAATCTCTTCACGCGTCCGAGAAGGTTTGGTAAAACCCTGAATATGAGTATGCTGCAGTATTTCTTTGAGACGGGCAGCGACAGCACGCTTTTTGAGGGGCTGGAGATTGCCGGAGAGAAGGAACTTTGTGACAAATATATGGGAAAATTTCCGGTCATTTCAATCAGTTTAAAAGAGGTAGGAGGAGAGGATCTCGAAGCGGCAAAAAGGATTCTGCGTTCGGTTATTGGCGATGAGGCGATCAGATTCCCGTTTCTTTCGGAGAGCGAAAAATTGACGGAAATAGAGCGTCAGCAGTACCGGAAACTTGTGGAACTGGATCACAACGGTGAATATGCAATGTCGGATGAGCTTTTATCGAAAAGCCTTCTGACATTATCCCGTTTTCTGCAAAAGCATTATGAACAGAGTACGATCATATTGATCGATGAATATGATGTGCCGCTTGATAAGGCATACCAGGCTGGGTATTATAACGCCATGGTTGAGCTGATCAGGAATCTGTTTGGAAGAGCCCTTAAGACAAACAGCAGCCTGCATTTTGCGGTTTTGACCGGATGCCTGCGGATCTCCAAGGAAAGTATCTTTACCGGTTTCAACAACTTTAATGTATATACGGTAAAGGATGTACAGTATAATGAGTATTTTGGATTTTCAGATGCAGAAGTAAAAGAAATGCTTGCATACTACGGATTTTTGGAGAAATTTGATATCGTTAAGGAATGGTATGACGGTTACCGCTTTGGTGAATTGGAAGTATACTGCCCGTGGGATGTAGTGAGCTACTGCCATGCGCTCAGGATGCATTCGTCTGTGATGCCGCAGAACTATTGGGTAAATACAAGCAGCAACAGCATCATCAGGAAATTCATAGAGAAGGCGGACGCAACTGCCAGAGATGAAATCGAGCTGCTGATTGGCGGTGAACGTATTTATAAAAAAGTACGGCAGGAATTGACATACAGAGATCTGGATTCCAGAGCCGATAACCTATGGAGCATTCTTTTTGCGGCGGGTTATCTGACACAGTGTGGGCAGGACGATGGAGGGAGGACCGCACTGGCCATTCCAAACAGGGAAATACAGTGGATTTTTAGAGAACAGATACAGGAATGGTTTGAAACGGAGTCGAAAAGAGATATACAGAAGCTGGAGCGTTTTTGCAGGGCATTTGAGGAACATGATGCAGCGGCTATAGAGAAAGGGTTTACGGCATACCTGCGAAAGACGATCAGTATCCGTGACGTCAGTGTCCGGAAGGAAATGAAAGAGAATTTCTATCACGGAATCCTGCTGGGGTTGTTTGCCGGCATGGAGGGATGGAAAGTCAAGTCCAATGTTGAGGCCGGTGAGGGCTACAGCGATATCATCGTAGAGGTTGAGGAGAAGGAGATTGGCATCATCATAGAATGTAAATATGCCGAACAGGCGGCATTTGATGATGCCTGCAGGGCGGCGCTTAAGCAGATCGAGGACAGGAATTATGCGGACCGTCTGGCTGACGACGGCATGACCAGGATACACAAATATGGGATCGCATGTTACAAAAAGCGTTGCAAAGTAATGACAATGGTGTCAGATTGTATATAATATCCGGGCCAAAATGCTGTTGCCCGGTAACAGTTCAGTCCAGGCCTTTGCATTTACTGCAAAGGCCGTGAGAATATGTAAATTGGGCCAAAAGAATCTGCCCCTCGCCGAAGGCGACTTGGAAAAATTGAGCTTTGCTCAATGGGCAGATTCCGTAACAGGAAAGCCGAAGGCTGAACTGTTACGTTACCCATGCACATCGGCCGGTTAGAAATTGATTTAATCTGAGGATCATGGTACTATAGGATACTATAAGAAAGGAACCTGGGAAGGGGGATTTATATATGAAAAGATATGTTATGTCTGCATAGCACTGGCTATTGCAAAGAATTGTTATAGCCAATGCTATTCCCGGCAATAAATTTCAGGGAGGCAGACATGGGCTATAGGAGAGCAGAAGAAATTCTGCCAAATGAGATAATAGAGTTGATACAGCAGTATGTTGACGGAACCAGCATCTATATCCCGCGCAAGACATCACACAGGCAGGGATGGGGAACCGGTACACAGATCAGGCAGGAGCTTTCGCGGCGTGACAGACAGATTTACGAGGAGTATCTTGCGGGAAGCAGGGTTGAGGAATTAGCCTGCAAATATTATCTGTCAGAAAAAAGCATACAGCGTATCCTGAGAATACAAAAGTATTCTTGAAAAATAAGGAAGCAACGGGCATATCCCTGGTCGGATAGCGTGTTGTTCGTACAGGATGGGCCGGCATATGGAAGCGGCTCATCTTTTTTTGTAAAAATGCGTGAGGTGGATGGCAGGATGAAAATATGTTACGCTATACCACAAAGGTAACAGCAGCCTGCGTACAACAGAGTTATGGAAGGAGGAACTGTCATAGAATCCGGAGCAGGATTCTATGGTCAGCATGTCATGATGGGATCATCGAAAGAATATATGCAGAATTTAAAACAATGGCTTCGGGATACGGCAGATACGCCGCTGGAAGAAATGTCAGATTTCTTTACGAAGCGGCTGTGTGATTATGAAGAACATATGTCGAACTGGGAGGAATCTTACCGGATATTTGCCGAAAACCTGCCTTTAAAATGTGAAAACATATTAGACCTGGGGTGCGGAACCGGCCTGGAACTGGATAAGATCTGGCAGATAAATCCGCAGATTGAAGTGACAGGGGTAGATCTGTGTGCTGATATGCTGGCCAGACTGCTTGCCAAACATCATGACAAACCCCTCACCACAATATGTGAGGATTATTTTCAATATGAGTTTGGAAATGGTAAATGGGATGCCGTCATATCCTTTGAGAGCCTGCATCATTTCCTGCCGGAACGCAAAAGGGAATTGTACCGGAAGATCTGCCGCAGCCTGAAAGAACAGGGCGTTTTTATCGTGGGAGATTACATTGCCTGCTGCGATGAAGAAGAGGATCTTCTGCGCACTGTGTATTTGGACAAAAGAAAACGGTCGGCAATACCGGACGATTGTTATGTGCATTTTGATATTCCCCTGACGCTGGCGCATGAAAAAGAATTGTTGCAAAGCGCAGGATTTGTGATCGAAAAAGTACTGGATGGCAACGCAACGATACTGATAGCGGGCAAAGGGGAACTGTGACCGTTCTGACGGAGCGATTTTGATACTATAACGAAAGGAGAGACAGGCTTTATGACTACACCCGATTATTTTGCATAGCATGGCTATTGCAAAAAACAGGATGAAATAATGTGATAGCCCATGCATCGTGATATGGAATGAACGGGAGATGCAAATGAGCTATTTAAGGAAAATTGAATATGAAATTGTCCTGAAAGATTCCTTTTGGGTGATCAGGAGCTGTCCGAAATGTGGCAGAAAGACGCATTATAGAAACACAAATAAATTCCGCATCAATGCCAATGGCAATAAACTGGATGTCTGGCTGATCTATCATTGTACGGAATGTAAACACACGCTCAATATAGCCATTTATGAACGGAAGAAGGTTTCTTCGATACCAAAAGAAGAATATCAATGTTTTCTGGAAAATGATGAAACGCTGGCGGAAATGTATGGCAAAAGGATGCAGCTGTTTCGGACAAATAAAGTGGACATTGATCCTGACAAACTGCATTATGAATTTGTAAAGCAGCATGAGACTATGGAAAACTGTGAATTTGGAGAGCAGGTTGTGATCACGATAAACAATCCCTGTCAAGTAAAGATTCATCCGGAAAAGCAAATTGCCATGGTTTTGGGATTGTCTCGAAGTCAGGTTAAAAGTCTGCTCGAGAAGGGGGATATAGGCCTGAAGGCAGAAGTGCCTCAGACTGTTACTTTCAGTGTTAACGCCTGCCGGATTTAAATGCTGTAAACGGCGGCAATGTTATAAACGGCGGTTTTGATACGGATTTCAAAACCGCCGTTAACCATTAATATCCTGGTTCTAATCCCTGCAAAGAATATTGTGCTCCGCCCAAAAATCCTGCAGCGCTTCATTGAATTTCTGCGGTACATCCATATTCACGCAGTGCCCGGCATCATCAAAGATGACCATCCTGCTTTGCGGCTCTGCTTTCTTCCACATCTCTACGGCGTTCAGTTCCATTGGCAGATCGTATTTCCCACACCCGATCAGCAGTGGATATGTTCTGGGTGCCGTTTCTTGTCTGTTTACCATACTGCCCAGAGAGGACAGATATTGAAAGGATCTCTTTTGAAACCGGATATTCATAGCGTAGAATTGATCCTGCGCCTGTTGCGTATAGGCGGATATTTTCCTGTTTGCCCGGGCAAACCATTTGATAGAGATCAGGGCTTTCAGCATCATCAGCATCTGAGATGCAAAATTTTCTTTCTGCATTCCGGGGTCAAAATGATTGATATCGTAGCCGCCGAAGCAGGCAAGGGAACTTACCGCGGCAGGATACCGGTTTGCAAAATCCTGTGCCAGGACGGCTCCCAGAGAAACGCCGACAATGTGCACTTTCTCTATCTTTTTCTTTTTCAGGATATCGTATATCCAGAGGGACATTTTATTGATGCTGTCGCCCCTTCTGGTGTCTGTTGACTGTCCGTGCCCGATGAGATCGACTGCCAGCACATTATAGCTGTCTTTGAAATACGCCGTTTGTGCGTCAAACATTCTGTGATCTACAAATGCGGCATGGAGAAAGAGAACCCATTCCCCGTGGTCGCGTCCGCTGATATAATAAGTAATTGGCGAGTTGTCTGCTCTGAATGACTGCATTTTTCCGTCCCCGTTTCCTTGATAAATGTGTAACAAAAAAATTATACCGTATGAGGACGGGGAAATAAAGAAGCAAAAGAAATATTACAAATAGTTTGTGACAAAAGGAGAGGCTGGCGCGTCTTATCTATGAGATCTCAAGATTGAAACATCACACGGAAGCTATAGCAAACTTACATAATAACGCAGAAAGGAGATGCATTCATGTATGACGTGATAGAATTGTTCCGTCTCTATAAGGATGATGTCTACAGGCTGGCGGTCAGTTACACCCATTCCATCCAGGATGCGGAAGACGTCTGCCAGACGGTCTTTCTGAAACTGATGGAGCAGAGCAGCCTGACGCCCGGCAGGGAGAAGGCATGGCTGATGCAGGTGACGGCCAACCAGTGCCGGAGTCTCCTGCGCTCTGTCTGGAGGAAAAGGACGGGGCCGTTTGAAGAAGCGCACAGGGAAGAGATGGTGTTTGAACAGCCCGCACAAAGTGATGTCTGGGAATGTATCGGCAGGTTGAAACCCAAATATCGTATCGTCGTCTATCTTTTCTATTATGAAGGATATACGGTCCGGGAAATCGGAGAGATACTACATATTTCTGACAGTGCTGTCACAACACGAATGTCGCGGGCAAGGAGGATATTGGAGGAAGCGTTAAAGGAGGAGGTCTGATTGATGGAAAACAGAGTGAAAGAAGTATACGGACAGATCAGAATGCCGGAGCAGTGCAGCCAGCGTATTGAAGAGGCAATGCGAAATAAACAGGCGGACACATCAAAAAATCCGGCGGGATACAGACGGCTTTCGGGGCCGGCAGTCGCGCTGGCAACGGCTCTGCTGCTGGTGCTGGCCAACGGAACCGCATATGCATATACCGGAGAGGGGATCATCAGCCGGATTTTATCTTTTGCCAACAATGCCATATTTACGGAGTCGATGGATGAAGAGGGGAATATGGTTTCCAGCGCCACGCTTGACACGGCAAATGCGACGGCGCCGGCAGTCTATAAGGATGGCCGTCTCTGGTTTACGGCGAACGGAGAAA
Source organism: uncultured Lachnospiraceae bacterium (assembly GCA_947576945.1). Classification (GTDB taxonomy): domain Bacteria; phylum Bacillota; class Clostridia; order Lachnospirales; family Lachnospiraceae; genus UBA3282. Next base: position 14,032 of record CANPTH010000031.1, on the reverse strand, counting down.
ATATCGACATTACGGAGCAGATTTCCGACAGTCAGGCGTATATTTATGATTACAGGGACAGCCAGGGGATTAAGCATTATCTGATTCTGGGCGGCGATCCGGAAACGTTCAGCTATGCGGAATTTCTGTATGATGAGAGCAAAAATCCGGCATGGGTCGGGGGATATTTCACGTCAGGAAAAGTGGGAGAAACGATCAATCCCGTCTGGCTGGAGAATGCCAAGGCGAAACTTGGGATTCCGTGGCCATAGGTACAAACTGGTAAAAAGGAGACTGTTATGAAGAACAAATGGATAAAAACACTGGCGGTGACACTGGCCGTGGTCTGCATGGCCGGATGCGGGGTGAAGGATGCGGCAGGACCGCTTTCGGAAGGCGTGATGGCGAAGGAAGCAGAGTCCGGTCAGGATCTGGCAGAAAAGGTGTCTGCGGAAACGAAGGCTGCGTCAAAGGGAAGACAGGACAAGCGTGCGGCGGCGCTCAATGGGGAATTGTTCGACGGCCGGAGCATACAGATCTGGAAGGGGAAGGAAAATACGATGCTGGCTTTAAAGGAAGATACGCTGTATCTTTATGACGCGGTGACGGCACAGATCGTGGCGCAGACGAAGACAGAAGAATGGGATATGCTTGATTTTTATTCGTATAAGGATGGATATTGTGCGATCGGTGTACCCAAAAGCGGATTACCCTATGCGGATGCGGAGAAAGAGGGGGAACAGATGGTGGGATTCAGCTTTGAAGGGGAGATGGGATGTCTGTGTATTTTCTACGATAATATCCTGAAAGAGACGCGGAGAATGGTTTTGAATGATATTGTACCGACCGCAGCGCTGGCTGAATGGACTGTTTCACATGACGGAACACGGCTTGCCTATTGCGATAATTGGGAGGGGATGAATCTTTACGATCTCAATAGCCGGAAGAAACAGAAAGTAATGGATTTGTGGACGAGTGAAAACAACATTGATCTTTTGGGGGCTTCTGCGCTTTTCTTTGATGAAGACGACAGTCATATTGTGTTTAGCGGTCAGACGGATCAGAATGGCACATCGGTTCCGTCGTGGGGGCTGGTCGGCATAGACGGCAAAGGCTATGAAAATCATATCCTGCAGTATGATCTTGGCACGGCGACAGGGTACAGCGGAGGAAAGCTGCTGTTTGGAGAGGACAGCCTGTTCTTTGAGGGCGGAATGGGTGTGATCGATACGAAAACGGGAAAGGCGGCGTACAATACGGAGAAGGTAAGTTCACTGCCGGTAAGCGGACCTTTCTTTTCCGATGACGGATCGGTCTATGTCACGGCGGCTCTGGATACGACCCGGATGGAGATTGCGGTCTGGCGGACGTCGGATTTCTCCTTACTGTATAAAGAAGTGATTGAGGATGACAGAGAAGAGATGTTCTACCGTTCTCCCAAAGTCTGCCTGTTTCCGGAGCTTCGGGCGTGCATTGTCTGTATGGGAGGGCATAACGATATCCCCCAGAAGACAGTGCTTGTGCAGTACTGAATTGCATAGAAGATTTTAAGAGTGGAAGAGACCGGTCCGTTTGTGAGAGGATCGGTCTCTTTCTGATCATTGTGGTATACTGTTCCGGCACACTTATGGAAGCAGGATCTCATCCATGGCATCGCCTACCAGGAGTGCGCTGGCCTTGTCCACGTCAATTACGTTGGAGAATCGCGCTGTCTTCATATAATCGCCATCACTGTATCCGGCCGTGAGTTCCTGGTATCCCATCTCCTCTATAACTGTGCCGTCCTCATACCGGATGCCGTTGACGAATAAAGAACGCAGGGTGTCCGCCTGATCCAGATTGATTCCTTCCAGTGTTTCCAGCTGTCTGATATCTTCTTCCTCGCAGGTTACTTTCACGCTGATCGGTGTAAGTTCTACTGTTTTAACCGTGACTGCGCAGCCTGCGATCTGGTAATCTTTGTTGATTTCATAACGGACAGGTTTTGTAGTGTGCAGATTGAGTGCGAATTCCCAGTTTCCTTCTAAGACCGGACTACCGGCGACTGCCTTTTCTCCCGGCGCATTCAGCGAGGTAAACTGAATCTTCATAGTCAGGTCTTCCTCACCGGGATTCTGTTTCGTCCCTGTGATCTCAAAGTATCTGCTGTTGGAGACGGCCTGTCTGTGTTCGTCCACAAAATTCCAGTTTAACATACTGAAGGGATCGGAGCCGTCCGGGTAATCAATAGAAAATTCCATATTATGGCCGGGGGTGATCTGGATCGATTCATCCGCCGCCGTTATTTCAAACAGCGCGTAGAAGCAGTTATTATCCTGAATGGTCTGTATCGCCTGCAGGGTAAGTCCGCCATCCGATATCGTCTGATACGCTTCCTGTGCGATCTGATCCATCACCAGCTCTTTTTGCTGTTCCTCGTCTGCCTCAAAGACCTCCTGCGCCTGTTTGTTCCACTTAAAGATTTCTGACGCGCTCACAGTCATCCCCAGCACAGCTGTCATGGCAGCTGCTAAAATAATGATTTTATTCTTTTTCATCCGTTTCACCTTTTTGACCTTTCTGTCATCCAGCCCGGCAAGGGTACTTAATACAGTCTGATGCACATGCTCCGGAACCTCGGGAAATTCATCGTACCAGTTCTTTTTTTTCATATCCATATACTCCCTCTAATTTTTCTTTTAAAAGTCTTCTGCCCCGATACAGCCTTGTTTTTACCGTACCTTGTGACAGCTTTAATATCCGGCAGATTTCTTTGATGGAAAATTCCTCCACATAAAACAGTATCAGGGGAATTCTGTAATGCTCATCCAATTCCATGACCGCCTCGAACACATCTGGGTAATCCTCCTGCCCTGCAGCAGACTTCACATCTTCATAGTAAACGCCCGTATTGTCCGGACTGTTTTCATGGTAAACCTTCATCATGCTCAGCCTGCCGCTTAGCGGGCCGTATGGACATCCATGCTGTGAAAGTCGAAGACTTTCACAGTAATCTTCGTAAGGAACCTGCGCCTTTCTGGAACGGATAATATAGTTGCATTCGTTGATCAGTATTCTGGTAAGCCATGTCTTGAAATACATCTCATTCCGTAAGGTATGTAATTTTTCAAAAGCATGTAAGATTGCGTTTTGCATCGCATCGGCGCAGTCGTCATCATTTTTTAGAATAGACTTTGCGATGTGATACAGGCTTTTCTCAGCCTCAAGTACCTGTGCCGTAAACTGTTTCTTGTTCATTCTTTTATAGTCCTTATCGTTAAATTGCAGGCGGTTTGCCTGTTTTGATGAAACGGCCGTTTCATTTTACAATAATTAGATGATAAAGACGATGCAAAGGTCACAGATTTTTTCGGTTTTTTTAAAATGTTGTGCACGGGCCTGAATTTTCCCGTCACAGAACATGATTCGGAAAGCAGTAAAAGGGGAAAATATATGTCTGGAAAAGATGTGGGAATTGAACGGGGCAAGAGTATTTTATCCTGCTCCCGGTGCAGGGCCGGATGGATGCGCACAGCCGGGAGACAGGATAATATCAGAGATCCGTTACCGGCAGCGTCAGATAATTGAGCGCTCCTTCCGGCACGCCCGTACCCCGTTCCAGCAGGGCTACCAGCCCGCGGATCGTACCTTCCGAGTCTTCGGCTGTGGCGGACAGGAAAGTGTTGTCCAGCTTGACGGCGAGCACGATCAGGACGATCTCGGCAAGGGCGGCCGGGTATTCGAACTGGATATCGCCGATGGCAATGCCCTGCTTGATGATCTCGGTCAGGCTGGGTTTCAACTCGGAAATCAGATGATTCATGTATTTCTGGTGCAGAAAAGCGCTTTCCTGGGCGTTTGCCATGGCGGCGGCGCTGTTATCCTGGCTTAAGAAGGCGTCCGAAGAGTTGCGGCATGCCTGCAGGATCATGGCCATGCGGGTAAAGGGAGAGATTTCTGTCTGCCCTGCCAGGTTCTTGGCCGTTTTCAACGGCTTCTCATAGTTTCTTTTGATCAGTGCATCGAGGATCGCTTCCTTGGAAGGGAAATAGTAGTAGATGCTTCCCTTGCCGATTCCGGCTTTTTTCGCAATATCGCTGACGGAGATATTCTGTATTGTCTCGTCCTCCAGAAGCTGGTGGAGTGCGTCTAAGATTCTGTCATATTTCTTTGTGTCCGGCATAGTTTCCTCCATTCCGAAGCGTTTTTTGCTGAGGAACGCGTGCATGGCGTACCTGCGTCCTTTGCTGTCGCTGTCTCTGACACGTTTCCTGGAAAACACAGCGCTTTTCATGAATATTTCGCGAATAATATAAGCAATCATATCATAAACGGGATTTCCATACAATTATAAATAGTGCCATAAAAACCGAAAAAACTGATGTGCAAATTAGATAAAAATGTAGTTGACCGATGGTCGAAAAGTGTGGTACTGTTTGTTTATAGGCGTTCGACCATCGGTCGAAATTCCGCGAATTATGGAGCGTATGCATCATGTCAGTCACAACGGCGCATCCTGGAAGACAGGAAACGGTGCGGCAGGAGAGATATCTGTACTGCCGCAAAGCGATGTTACACTATGAGGGGAGAAAAAGGAGGATAAGGAAAAATGACTTACGCAGATTTATTTTATGAGATCAAGGGAAAATTTATGGGAGCCGATGTGAGTGATATTCATGAGCATCTTGCGTTCCAGTTCAACATCGAAGACGAGGAAGCGGGCGGCGCGTTCTATGTGGAAGTGAAGGACGGCGTGCTTTATGTGGAACCTTACGAGTACTATGACAGGGATGCGATGTTCATCTGTGCGCCCGAGGTATTGTTTGCCATTGCGGACGGAACGATGGATCCGGTGGCGGCCTTTACAGAGCAGAAGCTGCGGGTGGAAGGCAATATCGAGAAGGCGCTGCGGCTGAAAGAGATCATCGAGATGAAGAAGGCCGCGCAGGAGAAGAGCCTGGCGAAGAAGGCGGCAGATAAGGTGGTAGACACGGTTGTGAAGACTGTAGCCAAGAAAGTAGTGGAGAAAGAGAACAAGAAGAATAAGAAGTAAGAGCAAAAGTATTTAAGAGCGTAAAGCAAAAAGCAAAGCGCTAAGAGCAGAAAGTAAAAAGCAAAAACATTTAAGAGCATAAAACCATAAAGAAAGAAGATGATATAACGATGGGAGCACTGAAAAACATCGTTGCGGCAGCAGGGATTCTGACCGCGGCAGGGATAGGTGAGACGGTATACTTTTACAACAGAACCATGAAGCGGGGAAACGCGAAGACGGAGCGGACGACGAAGATGTCCGGTACGGACTGGGAGAAGTACTTTCCGCTGATGGAGGAGAGAAAAGGGTTTGTGATGGAGCAGCCGCACAGCGACGTATATATGACCACTTTTGACGGGCTGCGTCTGCACGCCACTTATTTTCCGGCGCTGGAAGAGTACCGGAAGGAGTCGGGGATCAACAAGGCCGTGATCTGTTTTCACGGTTATACGGGCGAAGGCTTAAGCAACCACATGGCGATTGCCGATTATTTCCTCAAACATGGATATGCCATACTGATGCCGGATGCGCGGGCGCACGGCGAGAGCGAGGGAGAATATATCGGGTTCGGCTGTCTGGACAGGAAAGATGCGAAGGGCTGGATCGACTGGATGATCCGGGAGTGCGGCGAGGATGTGGAGATCATGCTTTTCGGTACTTCGATGGGCGGCGCTACGGTGCTGATGACAAGCGGCCTGGAGCTGCCGGACAACGTGAAGGGGATCGTGTCCGACTGCGGTTTTACCTCTCCCAAAGAAGTATTTACCCATGTGCTGAATACGATGTATCATCTGCCGGCCTTCCCGGCCATTCAGGGGGCGGATTTGATCAATAGAAAACTTGCGGGTTACGGCATGGACGAGTGCAATGCCAGGTATGAGGTGCAGAAGGCGAAGGTGCCGATCCTTTTCATACATGGCTCTGCGGACACTTTCGTGCCCTGCAGCATGTGTCATGAGATCTATGAGAACTGCCGTTCTCCGAAGCGGAAGCTGATCGTCGAGGGGGCAGCCCACGCGGAGAGCTACTACAAGGAGATGGCGCTTTATGAGAAGACGCTGGATGAGTTTGCCGAGGAGATTTTTTAGAAGGATTGGCAGGATCTGTGCCGTTTCGGCGGCATAAGAGAAAGTATGGAAGGAATTACGATATGAAGACTAGAAAAGGGTATAAGACATATCCGCTGACGGTAGCGCAGAAGTTCCACTTTTATTATGCGGATTACTGTCCGGGCAAAGAGGTTCTGAATGTGGGCACGAGCCTGACGATAGAGTTTGAACTGAATATTGACGAGCTTCGCAAGGCGATCTATAAGGCGTATGAACGCTGTGAGTCCATGCGTGCACGGCTTGTGTATGACAGGAAAGAGGAAGAATGGTATCAGTATATCGTGGAAAAAGAAGACCGCGAGATAGAGTATGTGGATTTCACGGGTAAGACCATGGAGGAAGCGGAGGCGGAGATGACGGCGTGGACGCGGGTGCCCTTTGACAAGGAAGACGCGCCGATGAACAAGGTCGTTATCATCAAGACGCCGGACGGTTTTGAGGGTATGTTCCTTGTAGGCGACCACAGATTTCTCGATGCACAGTCGCTGATCGGTTTTATGAAGGATGTGATCGAGTTATACTGTAACGCAAATTTCGAAGGGATTCCTTATCCGGCGGATATGCGTTCCTATATCGAACAGGTGGAGAAGGATCTGGCCTATGAGGCAGGCAGCAGGGCGCAGGCGAGAGACCGGGCTTATTTCCACAAACTGATCGAGGAGTCGGAGCCGATCTACAACGGGATCGAGGGACCGAAGAAGCTGGAGGAAGCCAGGGCGGCGACTGGCAATCCGAATCTGCGGGCAGCGCCCACCGGATCGGACAGCTTCGCGGCGGCTATCGACGTTTTCCATCTGGAAGAAGAGCCTACCAGAAGACTGATGACTTTCTGTGAACAGCAGCATATTTCCCTGCAGTGTCTGCTGGTGATGGGCATCCGTACCTATTTACAGAAGATCAACACGTGCGACGATGTGTCCATGCAGATCGCTTATGCGCGCCGGGCTACCTTACAGGAGAAAAAGTCGGGCGGTACGAGGATTCACTGTTTCCCGTTCAGAACGGTCATTCCTGAGGATAAGACCTTCCTGGAAGGTATCTTCGAGATCAGGGATAAGCAGAATGAGGTGTTCCGGTATGTGAATTTCAACCCCGGAGAGTATCTTGGCTACAGGAGCCAGCTGTATAAGCTGCCGCGCGGGATGGGGTATGAGACGGTGTCCCTCACCTATCAGCCGGCCACCCTGCGGGAAAAAGGACTGACGGATTTAGGCGGCATCCGCTACAAGACAAAGCGGTACTGCAACGGATATTATTCGGACGGGCTGTATCTGACGGTGATGCACAGAGCGGAAGACAACGGGCTGGATTTCAGCTTCGAGCACCAGACGAAGGCTTATACGAAGGAGCAGCTGGAGTATTTCTATTATTATATCTGTAAGATCATGTTTAAGGGCATTGAGAATCCGGATCTGAAGATTGGAGAGGTTATCAGACTTGTGTAATCGGGGTTAAGGGATAAAGGAGCTTCGCGGTTGAGAGGGTGGCATACACAAAAGCCCCTCTCGTGCCCGGCTCTGGAAGCGTGTTTCAGAGCGCATCAGAAAAGAGCGCATGGGAAAGGATGAGAGATTATGTTAGAACAGTTGAAGGATATCATTGTAAATTATGTGGAAGTGAAGAAGGAAGATATCAAGCCGGAGTCACGTTTTATCGAAGACCTGGGATTTACTTCTTTTGACTTTATGAGCATGCTTGGCGAGATCGAGGACGTGATGGATGTCGAGATCGATCAGGAGCAGGTGGTGGATATCCGCACCGTGCAGGAAGCGGTGGATTATCTGGAGAAGCTGGCGTAAGGAACCGTCATCAGAGGATCTGCAGACGTTCGCAGGCATTTCATATGGCCGGCGTTGACAGGCGTGCAGGGCACGCAGAGGGAAGGAAGAGGGAAAAGCTATGAACGAATTGCGCAGTACGATCTATGAGCTGCTTGTAAAAGCACAGGAAGCATATGGCACGCTGGATGCCATCCGGTATAAGGTAAAAGAAGCCGGAGACGGCGGTAAAAAGGAAACAAAGGTAGCTGCAAAGACGTACACGCAGCTGCGGCAGGACAGCGAGCATTTCTCGGCTGCGCTGAATAAGCTGGGAGAGCAGGGGAAGCATATTGCTCTTGTGGGAGCTACTTCTTACTCCTGGATTGCGGGGTATTACGGGATTGTGAACGGTGGCAGCGTGGCGGTACCCCTGGATGCCAATCTGCCGGCAGAAGATTTGTGTGAGCTGATCGACAGGGCGGATGCGACCACTTTTCTCTATGATGCGTCAAAGGAAAATGTGGCGCTTATGGCGGCAGAGAAATGTCCTAAGCTGCAGCACCTGATTGCGATGGAAGAGGAAACGGAGGTGCCAGGCGCCCTTTCCATGTGGAACCTGATCGCAGAAGCGTTGCAGCGGCCGGACTTCGAGCCGCAGCCGGAAGACCTGGCGATGATTATGTTTACTTCGGGAACTACAGGCAAAAGCAAGGGCGTCATGCTTACGCACAGGAATCTGGCGGAGAATGCGACGGCGCTGGATATGGGCTATGAGCCGGGAACGGTGCTGATGAGCGTACTGCCCATCCATCACGCTTACTGTCTGAGCATGGATATCCTGAAAGGCACCTCCGTGGGAGCGGTCATCTGCATCAACGATTCGCTGCTGCGGGTGGCTAAGAATATCAAACTTTTTGAGCCGAATATGATCCTGATGGTGCCGTTGATGGTGGAGACGTTAGCAAAGAAGCTGGAGGAAGCGTCTTTGATCCCCGCCCCCTTAGTGAAGATCAAGGTGTTTGGCAGGCAGTTCCATACCATCTGCAGCGGCGGCGCCTACCTGAATCCGGCTTATATCGATCTGTTTAAAAAGTATGGGATCAAGATCCTGCAGGGGTATGGCATGACGGAGTGCGCGCCGGTCATCAGCGCCAACTCCAACAGCGCGTTTAAGGCCGGTTCTGTCGGCAGATGCCTGCCCAACTGCGAAGTGAAGATCGTGGACGAGGAGATCTGGGTCAAGGGCACCAGCGTGATGCAGGGCTATTACCAGATGCCGGAGGAGACGGCGCAGACGTTAGAGGACGGCTGGCTGAAGACGGGAGATCTGGGTTACATAGACGAGGACGGTTTCCTGTTCCTGACCGGACGCAAGAAGAACCTGATCATTACGCCAAACGGCGAGAATGTGTCGCCGGAAGAGATTGAGAACAGGATCGGCGCCCACCGGCTGGTACAGGAAGTGCTGGTGCGTGACAGCGAAGGCGTGATCGAGGCGGAGATCTTCCCGGATTACGAATATGCGTCCAAGAAGAAGATCAAGGATCTGCAGGCACAGCTGCAGTCTGTCATCGACGACTATAATAAGACCGCACCGCTCTACAAGAGAGTTTTCAAATTGAAGGTGCGTGACGTCGAGTTTGAGAAGAATACGACGAAGAAGATCAAGAGATTCTGATATTCGGCGATCTTCCATTATAGCGCGTCCGGCGCAGTGTCAGCTGACACTGCACTGGGCGTATTTTTTTGGAGAAATACCGACCGCTTTGGTAAATGATTTAAAGAAGTTACTGTAATCGGTAAATCCGCTTCTTTCAAAAGTTTCCATCACACCTGTGCCGTCACTCAGGAGAGCTTTGGCAATGCTGATCCGTCTTGCGGTAATATATTTACCTACGGTGGTGCCGGTGGCAGCTTTGAAGATGCGGCAGATATAGGATTCGCTTATGTAGAATTCACCGGCAAGCTGGCCTATGGTCAGCGGGGCGGTGATATTCTGGTTGATGTATTTCAGAATATCGTCTACCTGATGATTGTATCCTATGGGATTGACGATGGAGGACGGCTGGTTTAACAGCGTGAGACGGCCCACCAGGACCAGAAGCTCCATGAAGGCAGTTTGCTCCAGAATGTCATGCCCATAGCCTTCGGCTCCCGTGATTTTGTTGATGTAGTAGAGAAAACGGTTCTGCTGTTCCTTGTTCAGCGAAAGCTTGTGGCAGAAGTTACCGGGGCGGTTCGCAAAGCAGGCATTCAGATTCGTTTCAGGGGAGGAAAGTTGTTTGGTATATTCCGGATGGATGGACAGGACAATGCGCTCATGGACAGCCTTGTCTACCTGCGTGATCTTGTGGCTTTCATATTGGTTGATAATGAAGAGGTCGCCAGGTTCAATGGAGTAGAATCGGTTGTCGATCAGAAACTGTCTGCCGCCGGAGATAGAATAGTAGATTTCGTAGCAATCATGGATATGCATGTCCATGGTTTTTTCTTCTTTATATAAATGAGCGATGGCGAAGGTCTGGGTGGAGGCACAGTTTTCAATGGCCTGCTGACAGGAGGAAAATTCTTTCATGCGCGGTGATCCTTTCCTGTATACGGTTCAGTTCCTTTTATTATAGGGTGAGTGTTCAGTATTTGCAATATTTGTGGAGAGATTTGAAAAGAAAACGGTAATTTTTTAATATATAATGAAATCACAACAGAGCAGCCAGGTCTGCATGGGGAATTATATAAGAGAAGAAAACGCACGGCGTTTCGGAATGGAGGGTATTATGGAACTGAGAACAGCGTCTTCACCGAGGGATGTGAAGCATTACACAACTGAGAGACTGAGAGAGGAATTTCTGATTCAGAACCTGTTTATGCCGGGAGAGATCAAACTGGTATACAGCCATATCGACAGGATAATCACGGGAGCGGCGGTGCCGACGAAGGCATTGAAGCTTGCGGCAGGAAATGAATTGCGGGCGGATTATTTCCTGCAGAGAAGAGAGATGGGAGTCATCAATATCGGTGGTGACGGTAAGATCATAATTGATGGAAAAGAATATGCAGTAGGTTATAAGGAAGCCATGTATATCGGCATGGGGGCGCAGGATATTACATTCGACAGTGTGGATGCGAAGGATCCGGCCAGATTCTATCTCAATAGCGTTCCGGCGCACAAAACGTATCCTACGGTGCTGATCAAACCGGAAGGAACGCCGGAGGACGGTGTGGTAATCGTTAAGGAAGAGAATAGGGTTGAGTTAGGGTCTTTGGAAGAGGCTAATCACAGAGTTATCTGCAAATATATTCTTCCCGGACAGGTGGAGAGCTGTCAGCTGGTGATGGGCATGACGAAGCTGCTGCCGGGTAGTGTGTGGAATACGATGCCCTGCCATACTCATGACAGGCGGATGGAGGTTTACCTGTATTTTGAGATGCCAAAGGACGCAATCGTGATGCACTACATGGGCGAACCGCAGGAGACAAGACATATCGTGATGAGAAATGAGGAGGCCGTCATCTCTCCCAGCTGGTCGATTCATGCGGGATGCGGTTCCCAGGCGTACACTTTCATCTGGGGAATGGCGGGCGAGAATCAGGCGTTTGGCGATATGGATGATGTGGCAATGAAGGATCTGATGTGATCTGCTGCAGGCAGGGGAATGGAGCGGCCTGGGGCGGTAAGGATGACGCAGGCAGAAAGGAAGAAGGAAGAATGAGTGATTTTATGAAGAAGTTTTCTCTGGACAGCAGGATTGCATTGATCACGGGAGCATCTTATGGAATAGGGTTTGCGATTGCGACGGCTTATGCGGAGGCCGGTGCGACGATTGTTTTTAATGACATCAATCAGGAACTGGTAGATCAGGGACTGGCGGCTTATGAGGAAAAAGGCATCAGGGCCCATGGGTATGTGTGTGACGTGACAGATGAGGAACAGGTACAGGCGCTGGTTGCGAGAGTCGAAAAGGAAGTAGGGGTGATCGATATCCTGGTGAACAATGCAGGTATCATCAAACGGATTCCCATGTGTGACATGACGGCGGAGCAGTTCCGTCAGGTGATTGACGTGGACCTCAACGCGCCGTTTATCGTATCGAAGGCGGTCATCCCGGGCATGATCAGGAAGGGCCATGGTAAGATTATCAATATCTGTTCCATGATGAGCGAATTGGGGCGGGAGACGGTTTCTGCCTATGCGGCAGCCAAGGGTGGCCTGAAGATGCTGACGAGAAATATTGCATCCGAATACGGTGAGTATAATATTCAGTGTAACGGCATTGGGCCGGGTTATATTGCGACGCCGCAGACGGCGCCTCTTCGTGAGATCCAGCCGGACGGTTCGAGACATCCTTTCGACCAGTTCATTATCGCTAAGACACCGGCGGCGCGCTGGGGCGAGACGGCAGACCTGCAGGGTCCGGCAGTATTTCTGGCATCTGAGGCGTCCGATTTCGTGAACGGTCATGTATTATATGTGGATGGCGGGATTCTGGCTTACATTGGCAGGCAGCCGCAATAGGTTCTTATCAGGGGTGTCTTACATAATCGCACCGCGGCAAACGGGATAGATAACGATAGGAACAGATGTAAGAAAAGACTTAAGTATAAATTTTGGAAAAGGCTTATGAAAGGGGATACAGGGTGGAAATATTGTATAAGGACATGCCTGTCATATCGGATGAAGAGGTGGAACAAGCGCTTTGGTTTTCGATGGAACAGGTAGTGCGTAATCTGCCGGAATTCACGTATAAGTTTCAGAATGCGTACAGTGAGAACGGCTTCTATCAGCCGATTGAAAATCGGGAATGGACGACGGGATTCTGGACCGGAGAGATCTGGCTGGCCTATGAGTATGCGAAGGAGAAAGAGGAGCGGGATCAGGCGATATCCAGGAATTCGGAAATATTGAAAAGGGCAGGGGAGATTCAGGCTGCCAGTTTCTTAAACAGGATTTTGAAGAAGATAGATGTGGATCATCATGATATGGGATTCCTATACTCTCCTTCCTGCGTTGCGGCTTATAAGCTGACGGGCAATGCGGATGCGAGGAGAGCGGCAATTCTGGCGGCAGACCAGTTGATTACCAGGTATCATCCGGTGGGAGAGTTCATTCAGGCCTGGGGACCGATGGATGCACCGGAGAACTATCGGCTGATCATAGACTGTCTTTTGAATCTGCCGCTGTTATACTGGGCATCTGAGGAGACGGGAGACGACAAATACCGGCAGATCGCAGAGAAACACATACACACGGCAATCCGGAATGTGATCCGTGAGGATTATTCTACCTGGCATACTTTTTTCTTCGATAGGAAGACGGGAGCGCCGGATCATGGAGCGACCTGGCAGGGATACCGTGACGGTTCCGCCTGGGCCAGAGGACAGGCATGGGGCATCTATGGATGTGCACTGGCTTATAAATATACGAAACGGGAGGAATATATCGAAGTGTTCCGGCATGTGACACAGTATTTTCTGGAGCATCTTCCGGCAGACATGGTGCCTTTCTGGGATCTGGAGTTTACGGATGGGGAAGAACAGCCCCGGGATTCTTCATCGGCATCGATCGCGGCCTGCGGGATTCTGGAAATGAGCAAGTCCATGGAAGAGAAGGAAGCCGCTGTTTATGAGAAATATGCGCGGCAGATGATGAAATCCCTGTATGATTTCTATGCAGTGAAGGAGCCGGAAGCATCCAATGGTCTTGTTCTGCACAGCACTTACTCGAATCACTCACCGTACAATGGCTGTAATCACTGCGGCGTGGATGAGTGCAACTCGTGGGGAGATTATTACTATATGGAAGCAATGACGAGACTGCATAAGGAATGGATTTTGTATTGGTAGGAAGCAAAACATTATTATCGTTAAAAGGCTGATACAGCAAACGCTGTCCCAGCCTTTTTCCATTATTATAATAACACAAAAATGGTAAAAATTCAAGACTGCCACTGCCGGCAGAGTGATGCTATAGTAGTGATTGTCACTGTTGACGGTGCCCTGCACTTCGCTGCAGGGCATCCGGCCGATAACTTTACGGTTTCAGGAATCCAGCCCCTCGCCGAAGGGCGCTAAACGTCCGGGGGACGTTTGCTAAGCGCCGACCGGAGTGGAACGTAGACACTAGTATAGCGTATTCAAAGTTTATGTGGAAAATCATATCTCAAGCTCATCCA
>CANPTH010000030.1 GCA_947576945.1 uncultured Lachnospiraceae bacterium | reverse complement strand
GAATGAAGGATGGAAAAGTTGCTTATGTTCCAGTAGATGACAAGGATACTGTTACCGATGGCAAACTTGTTCTTAGATACATTATTGAAGGAGCTACTCTCGGTGGTACTTTTGGTGACGGAGAAGATGCTGACACTGTTGTTGTAGATAATGATTATGTAAAAGTTACAGCAGGTACAGATGCAAGTAAAAAGGCTAGTGCCGAATACAGATATTTCTTAGGAATGGATTCTGCACAAACTACAAATCCTTCTCTTGATGGCATGGTAAAGAATGACAAATATCAAGGAAGCCATTTAACGATTGACCTTACTGTACAAGCTATGCAATACAGAAATACAGATGCAGGCGATTATGTGAATGGTGGAGATTGGCAAACAGTTTACACTGATACATTTACAACAGGTGGAACAAAGACAACAACACCTTAATTTTACTTATATAAAAAAGCTCACATATGTGGGCTTTTTTGCTGTTAAAAATAAAATATTTACTTAATTATGAAATAATTGAAATGAAATATTGACATTTTTTAGAATGTGTTATAAACTTTTAATTGTGAAAGATATAATTGTTTTTCACGTAATTTTCATATTTTCACTAATATAGATATAAGCCATAGGGTGATGTCCTTATGGCTTTTTTGTTGTTGAACATGAAAGATAATGAATATTTTTATTTAATTAGACCTATTAATTGACTTGGGAAAATATTATTCTGCATTTTGGGGTTATACTTTTCAACAAGACTTTCAACAAGTATCTTATTTCCTTCTGGCATATCAGGAGCTAATATAATCTGCATTTGTTCTAAAGCTTGAAAACTTAAATGCAAATCAATATAAGGGAAGGGCTGTTTTGCTTGTCCTGTAATAATGCTTTGTGTAAAACATATCATTTCCGCAGCATAATTCTGTAGAGAACGAACTATAGATAATGGCAATACTCTAACTATATATCGCCATTCTTGCTGAAAACTCCAATATTCATTTTTTATGTTCCCTAGCTTACTAAGTAAGATTTTTAAATCTCCAGAATTTCCATCTAATGATAATATCTGAGGTTCTAATTCACTCATATCAGGACTATATTTAATTTGCGCTAATTGTTGGCTCAATCCTGAATTACTGATAATACATTGATTTTGGAGCATATCTTCCATCTGAATTATAGGGAATATTCCTTTTGTATCTTTGTTTTGGCTGGCTCTGATCTCTTTTTCAGTTGGATCTCTAAATCCTTTAGTTTCATTGTCAACTATCTGAAAGGGATTTTTGGGTAGCCCTATTCTAACGCCTAATTGTGGAGTTGTATACATTTTCCACATTGGAATTATTTCTTCCTCTTTATCTGTCCATGAACTTACATATACAAACTGTCCAAAATTTTGAATGTCTTTGTTTTTGGTTTCTTGTAAATCATCCATTTGATTAAGAGGGTTTAAACGTAATGTTCTGTTTTTGAGTATTAGAGCTAAATTTGAAATGGTTGTATAATGGTATAAAAAATCTGACATTTTATAAAATATTCCTTTCAATTTGTTTTCTGCGTTATATTTGATTTATATAAAATTCATAATAATAATGCCAGCTATGATACCAGCTAAAAAATAAAAGATTCTGGAAAATAATCCAAAACTTATATTTGCAAGTGGTTTAGGGGCAGGAGCAGGCATACCTTGTATATTGTGGTTAGGATGGTTATATAATGGTTTGCCAGAAGCATCAAGTGGCACTCCTGTTTCTGGATCGAATCTCCAACCCTTAGAGGATTCAGCGTTTTTTTTGCCATTGGCTAAATCAATAGATTCATCTTCTATAGTATCAAAATCTTCTACTTTTGCCTGTTCAAAATATTCATATACAGGTTTTGCGCTTGCCGTATCAAATCCTTGCAGTCTATTACTCGCCCAGAGATAAGCATCGTCATGGTGGTCTATGTATACCAAAAGTACAGTATTTCCTGATTGCGTGAATATTGCTCTGAAATCCTGGGTTACTCTGGCACTTTTAAAATCAAGTTTTGTATTGAGCTTTTCAATTTTTAAGCTGTCGCTCCGTAAGCTCCTTTGCATTAATCGAATGGTTTCCAGCGATTTTTTCTGTACTTTCTTATCCAGCCTTGAAAATGCGTCTATATATGTGTCGGAACAAACTATGTTTGTTGCCATGTATATTCCTCCTTAATCTATGACGTTCATCAAAATATCAATCGTAATAGCCTCCGTCACTTTTTCTGTGATGGTAAGCAAGTAGCAATTATCCTTCTTTTCTATGGTAATACCATCTATAGGAGTTGCCAATTCAAAAGAAAAATGTCTTGCAAATAATGTGTATGTACCCCATATAATTCCTTTGATGGTATCTTCTCCAATGCCATTATAGATTCTTTTCCCTTTAGATGTCGTTATGGAATAAGATAAAAAGCCTCTATTCAAACAATTAGGAATAATATGCAATTTGATTTTTGGAATACTTTGTAGGTATTCTATCTTTTTTTGGCTGGCGTTGATTGCTTTTTTTAGTCGTTTGTTTTCTGCTTTGAGCAGTTGAATGGTAATCATATAGGTTTCATATAATTTCCTTTTCATTTCTTCATACTGTAAAAGCATATCCCTATGGTGCATATGAGGGTTAATATCTAAATTTTTTGGTACTGACAGAATAGTTTTATATTTGTCTCTTTCTTCTGCGATAGTCTTAGTCTCATTAAAGAGCTTTTTTGCTTTCTCATTATGATAGAGATAGCTTTTGCTTAGTCCAGAGAGTTCACAGACTCTGGGAACTGTGATTTTTTCATCATTATGTATCATATCTTCTAAGACAGTCTTTAAAGTGTCGTATTTCTCTTGAATGATTTTCTGTCTGGCTTCTAACATAGAGGAAGTGTTTCTTTCATGGTCTTTTGGCATGGATATCCCTCTTTCTATTTATTGATATTATCTATTTTACATTAATTCTAAGCATGAGAAAAGGTATTTCCTACTTATTTCAAAAAATGCCTCATCTATTGATAGATGCTAATATCTCACAGGGTTTACAGGGTTGACTACTCCCCCTTATACCGCCTTTTTCATTCAAAGGGTACAGAGTTGCATATCAAAAAATAGCTACATATATATTGTGGGAGAAGTCAGGGGCGGGGAAGCATTTGATATGATGCAGTGTCTGAATACCGGGCATGACGGTTCCATGTCAACGGGACATGCCAACAGCGCCGGGGATATGCTGAGCCGCCTGGAAAATATGATACTGATGGGTATGGAGATTCCGCTTACGGCGATCAGGCAGCAGATTGCTTCCGGGGTGGATATCATTGTCCATTTGGGGCGGCTGCGCGATAAGTCACGGAAGGTGCTGGAGATCGCAGAAGTGCTGGGTTATGAAAATGACAGGATCGCGTTAAGGACATTATTCCAGTTTGTGGAGAGGGGTGAGGATATAAGAGGCAGAGTCATGGGAGAATTGCAGAAGAAAGGAGAACTGTCTTATGTCGAAAAATTACAGGCTGCCGGATTACGGTGAGTATCATCTGCAGGGAAGGGAAGGCGCCCTGTACTTTTTGGAAGGCGCAGCGATGGTGGCGATGATCGGATATTTCTTCTATCGCTCCTGGATTGCCTGTCTGGGACTGATTCCTCTGCTGTTCCTGTTCCTGAAGAATAAGAAGCTGGAACTTGCGAAAAGGAGACGACAGGAGCTGGGAATGCAGTTTAAGGACATGATCCTCTCCGTGGCAGCGAACCAGAGAGCGGGCTATTCAATTGAAAATGCGTTTCGGGAATCTTACCGGGATATGGAAATGCTGTACGGAGCGAAGGGGCTGATCTGTGTGGAGATCAAACACATCATGGTGGGTCTTGACAATAATATGGTATTGGAAAAGCTGCTGTATGAGTTGGGACGGCGGAGTCATGAGCCGGATATCATGCAGTTTGCAGACGTGTTCCATATTGCAAAAAGAAGCGGGGGAAATATGACGGATATTCTGGCGAAGACAGCATCGG
The DNA here is from genome assembly GCA_947576945.1 of uncultured Lachnospiraceae bacterium. Taxonomy (GTDB): domain Bacteria; phylum Bacillota; class Clostridia; order Lachnospirales; family Lachnospiraceae; genus UBA3282. The sequence continues at coordinate 48,292 of CANPTH010000030.1, read as the reverse complement.
TTATCGAGCAGAAAATGGAGACGGACAGAGAGATCCAGCTGATGGTCAGCGGCAGGAAACTGGAGCAGAAGATCATGAATGCGGTACCGTTTCTGATCCTGTTTTATGTCAGCTCAACTTCCAGAGGATTTTTTGATGTATTGTATCACAATCTGGCCGGTATTGTCGTTATGACGGTGTGCCTGGGAGTTTACGGGGCGGCGTATCGGCTGTCAGGACGGATCGTGGAGATTGAGGTGTAGAGCAGTTGATTGTTGGAGAGTATTTCAGAGAAACAGGAGGAGAATATGATTTATCTATATGCGGCAGTTCTGTGCGGTTATCTGATGCTGTGGATATTGTCGTGGAAGGAAGAGGGAAAAGGCCCTTTCCAGAGGATGGCAATGTATTTCTGGCGCAGGGGGCAGAGCCGTCAACAGCGCAGAGTCGGAAGGAGACGAAACTGGCAGAGAGATCTGTACCGGCGGCAGTTAGGAAGCAAGCTGAAGATTTTACAGCCGGAAGTGGCGGTGCAGACACAGATACGGGATCACTATGTGTCTCTGTACAGTCTTCTGCTGAGAATCGGTTTTCTGGGAGGGATGATCTGCCTGGGTGTATGGATCGCCGCACACAGCAGCCCATTGCTGAAGGAGGGGAGTTATCTTAACCGGAATAATTTCGGAGAGGGTGAAGTGTCGGTGTCGTTGTCGGCACAGGTAGAGGGGAAGGAAGAGGAGATTTTTGCATATGTTGTGGGTGAGAGAAAGTATACGACAAAAGAGGCGGAGGCATTGTACGCCCAGGCCGTAAGGCTCGTTCCGGAAGCGATTCGCGGAGAGAATGATAGTCTTGAGGACGTGCGTACACATTTGAATCTTGTGACGCAGCTGGAAGGATATCCATTCTCCATATCGTGGGAAAGCGACAGTTATTCTATCGTAGATACGGACGGAACGGTGACGAATGAAGAGCTGAAGGAAGGGATTGTGGTGACGCTGACAGCCCATTTCCAGTATGAAAAGCTGGCCTGGGATTATCAAATGTATGTGCGCGTGAATCCTAAGCTGTATACGAAACAGGAACTGCTGCGCAGACGGATCGAGGAACTGCTGCATCTGCAGGAAGAATATACGGGTACCACGGATAAAATGATCCTGCCGGATAAGGTAGATTCCATGCCCATTGTCTGGCGGGAGATCATAGAGGACGGCAGCGGATATCTTTTGCTGTTAGCGTTGTCCGTTGCGGTATTTTTGTTCTGGGTAAGAAGCAGGGAACCGGACAGGCTGTTGGAAAACCGCAGAAAGGAGCTTCTGCTGGATTATCCGGAGATCGTAAACAAACTGGCGCTGTATATGGGGGCCGGTATGACGATCAGGAACGCATTCTTCAAGATGGGAGAGGATTACAGGAAACGGCGGAGTGAGAGAAAGAGGTATGTGTATGAAGAAATACTGATGATGTGCTATGAACTGCAGAGCGGCAGGTCGGAGAAGGAGGCGTATGCCCACTTTGGGAAACGGTGTCAGGTACAGTCTTATATGAAGTTATGTACGCTGCTGTCGCAGAATCTGAGGAAAGGCAGCAATGACCTTCTCCGGGTATTGCGGCAGGAGGCGGATAATGCCTTCGCGGAGAGAAAGAACCTGGCTAAGAAGCTGGGGGAGGAAGCGGGCACGAAACTGCTTCTGCCAATGATGATGATGTTATGTATCGTGATGGTGATTATCATGATTCCGGCATATTTTTCCTTCATAATATGAGGGACGGTTCATCGGCAGCGCAGAAACGGTTTGATGCAGATAAAGAAGACAAACAAAAACAGGAGGAAAACAAATGCTGAGAAGAAAAGAGAAAACAAATCTGAAAGGTCTGCGGGATTTTCTGCGGGAAGAAGACGGCATGGGAACGGTGGAAATTATTCTGATTATTGTGGTGTTGATCGGACTGGTCATCATCTTCAAGAAACAACTGCGTGCCCTGGTGGAAAAGGTCTTTGAGAAGATTACCAAAGACAGCAACACGGTAATGTCATGAGAAAAGGGTACATAACGGTATTTCTCACGTTGTCCCTGACATTGATTCTGTCCCTTGTATTCACGGTAATAGAAGGGGCACGAATCAGTGCCATCCGTATGAAGTTTGAATGTGTTGCGGATATCGGCATGAATTCCGTTCTGGCGGAATACCACAGGGAATTATTGGAGCAGTATGAGCTGCTGTTTGTGGATATGTCCTACGGCGGCAGCCATGCAGATATTGGCAATACGGCGGCACATCTTAGAAATTATATGCAGAAGAATCTTAAGCCTGAAAGCGGATTCGGAAGCGGGATGGGAGTCAGGGATTTTCTGGCTATGTCGGCGGATGGAGTTCGAATCGGACGGTATTCTATCGCTTCCGATCAGGAGGGGGCTGTACTTAAGAGGCAGGTCACTGACTATATGGCAGATTATCCGATCGGCGCAATATTGGAAAAGATCGGTCTGGGAGCAGCGCAGCTCGATCAGTATGGACTGGAAACCAGGGATGTCGAAGCAGAACGTGCCCGCTATGAGGCAAAGATCGATGAAATAGGCCTGCCGGTGGAAGAAGTGGAGGCAGGTGTTTTTGAAGAAGTGCCGCTGAATAATCCTGCCGATGCGGCCAATGCGACAAGGAGCAGCGGTGTGCTGAATCTGGTACTGGAGAATCCTTCCGCCGTTTCGGCGGTAAAGGTCAATGTTAACGACTATATCTCCCACAGATCCCGCATACAGGGAACCGGTGTGAATGCGGATGCTGCGGCAATCTCAGGAGATGCCAATGAGTTGGTATTTCAGGCGTATCTGTTTGAGAAGTTCGGATATTACAGGGATGAGATGGAGAAGTCTCTTCTGAAATACCAGATTGAATATATTCTGGCGGGAAAAGATGTGGATTGGAAGAATCTGGAATATGTGGCAAAGCGGCTTTTGCGATGGCGTGAGGCAGCCAATGTGATCTATATTCTGACGGATTCTGCCAAAATTGCCGAGGCCAGGGCGGCAGCCGGCGCTCTGGCGGCAGTGCTGATGTGTCCGGCGCTGCTGGAACCGGTAGCCTATACGATTTTGTTTGCGTGGGCCTATGTAGAAAGTCTGCAGGATGTGAAGACGCTGCTTTCCGGAGGCCGTGTGCCGATCATGAAGACAGCGGCGGACTGGAAAACGGGCATAAACAGTCTGACGAACGTGAGAGGCAGCCTGTCAGCGGATGGTGAGGGAAGAGGGCTTAACTATAAGGAATATCTGCAGATTATGCTTTTTATAGAGAATAAAGAGAAAAGGACATTTCGTGCCATGGACATCATGGAAATGGATATCCGCAGGACGCCGGGCAATGCAAGATTCAGGATGGACGCCTGCTTTGATACTTATGAGGCGGACCTGAGCGTATCAAGCCGGTTTGGATATGCGTATGAGATGACAAGAAGTTATGGATTTTATTGATATGACGCATGGATGCATAATGCAATTACTGTTATTAATTATTAAGAAAACGGGAGGTGATCAAAGATGCCCTTTTTACGGTCAAAGCAGGGTAACTCTAAAAAATCGACAGCACATTCTCTCCGGGCATATCTTGATTTCAGTCAAGATGGTCAAACCATTCTATCATTCTGCAGGCTGTTAAAGAGGGTGTCTTTGATCATCTTCCGGGTGGGACGAAGAAAGGAAGAACAAAGCAGAAAACGCAAAGGTTCAATGACGCTGGAGGCAGCGTTTGTACTGCCATTCTTTCTGTTTGCCGTGATCAATATCCTGTTTGCAGTCAATATGATCGCTGTTCAGAGCCGGATTAACGCCGCACTTCACCAGACCGGCAATAAAATGGCTTTCTATGGTTATGTCTATGCGCATACGGCGGCGGGAACGCTGCCGGATTCTCTGGCCGGTGTGGCGCTTACGTCACTCTATGCCAGAGGACAGATTGTGGACTATGCAGGGCGGGAATATCTTGACCAATCGTGTATTGCGGGCGGCACAGGCGGATTGTCCATGGCAGGCTCCTCAGTCATGGGAAAAGGGGATATGATAGACCTGCAGGTTTCTTATAAGGTGAAGCCTTTTGCGGCAATCATGGGATTCCAGGGATTTACCATGCGCCAGCGGTATTACGGCAGAGCCTGGACGGGATATGATGTGGCGCAGAGTGTCAGCGATGTGCAGCAGGAGGATCCGATGGTGTATATCACGAAAACAGGGATTGTCTATCATCTGGATCGAAATTGTACTTACCTGAATCCTGCGGTTGAGACCGTCCCTGTGTCGGAGCTGGACGATAGAAGGAATCAATCGGGTGGTAAATATTATTCCTGTGAGATCTGCGATGGCAGCAAGGCACAGGGACAGGTTTATATCACGGCACAGGGTGCAAGCTACCATAGCCGAATCCAGTGTTCCGGGTTGAAAAGGACGATTTATACCGTGCCTTTGTCAGAGGTACAGGGGAGAGGGGCGTGTTCAAAATGTGGGTAGAAGTGCTGCTGTTTGGGCTGCTGGCTGTGTGCGCGGCATATGATGCGGTCAGAAAGGAAATTCCGCTGGCTGTGGTCTGGTGCGGGATGGCATGGGCGGTTCTGCTGCATCTGAAAGGAGATCCGGGAGGAATGACGTGGCCTGCAGTTTTATTGTCACTGCTTCCGGGAATGACGTTCTGGGGAATCAGCAGGATCACGGGAGAGAAAGTAGGCTATGGAGATGGATGGATGTTAATGATGATCGGACTTTTTACCGGACTCGGACGATGCTTTATGATTCTTCTTGTGGGACTCATGCTGGAGTCGGCAGTTGTGCTGGTATTGCTGGCGGCGGGTAAGATTTCGATGGACAGGACGGTGCCCTTTGCACCTTTCCTGCTGCTGGGAATGGGGGTAGTCGTATGGATGTAGAGAAAAGGATGAAATGGAATCAGACGGAAAAGACCCGAAGAGAACGGAAACGAAAAGACAGAGGGTGGAAACTGACGAAAATGGCCGGGGGATATATGTCCCTGGAGGCATCCTTTCTTATTTCCTGGACAATCTTCCTTTTCGTGCTGCTGATCTATCTGTCCTTCTATACTTATGATAAATGTGTGCTTTTCCAGGATGCTTACGCGGTCTGCTTCCGGGGTAGCATTCAGAAGGATGAAGATAATGTGGCGCCATATATCAGTGCGCATATTCAGGAGCAGTTTGGCAGGAAGTATTTCGGGACAGGTGAGGTACATGGCAGCGTGGACAGGAACGGGCATGTCACATATGTGACCGGTGAGTGTCAGGTTAAGGTTCCGATTAGATCAGTTTTCACTATGTATGAGAAAGATGGATGGAAAATTCGTACACAGGCCAGGGCGCAGATTATCAATCCCACGCATATAATACGTAAGAGCAGGTGGATCGGAAATATGTTTACACAATAGCCGGCCGGCTGGAAGCGGCTGACAGGGCTGAATATGTAAAAATGTGGAAGGGAAACGGAGAATATAACAGGGGGCGGAGAGGTTGGAAGTAAAATATTTTAAGGACTATAAGCATAATTACATGATATTACAGTGCGGACAGGAAGCAGCGGCCAGAAGTTATCAGTATAAGATTCTCACATCGGATAAGATCAGGGAGATCCTGAGATGCTCCGTAAGACATATTAACGGCATTACATATTACTATTATGACATCAGTTCCAGAACTACGTTGAGGAATCTTTTTCACAGCGTGAAGATGTCATATGAGCAGGTGAAGGATCTTTTGTGGCAGCTTCATGGGATCTGTGATAAACTGGCGGGATTCTTTATGGAAGAGTCCGGGCTTGTACTGTTACCGGAGCATATCTACTATGACTTTTCCACACAGCGTTATATTGGGCTGTATTATCCGGATTATCAGGTTACGGGGGTGGCCGCTTACGAGCCTCTTATGAATTTTCTGCTGGAACATATTGATCCGGAGGATCGTGAACTGGTGGAAAATATATATCGGATCAGCGAGATGGCAGGGGAAGCGCATTTCCAGCTGGAGGATGCGCTGAGGATTCTGGAAGAACGAAAGGGGAACACAGGGGACGCGGCAGAGAAACAGGAATCTTTTGATAAAGCGGAGGACATACTTTCGGGTGAGTTGTTCCGGACGGAATTATTTTCGGAAGAGCCTCCGGAAGTGGAGAAACCTGCGGCCAGGGAGAAGCCCGTAGCTGCGTCCGGGAGATGCATTTTCTATCCGGTATTTGCGGTATTATCGGTACTCGGGATAGCCGGGGCGGCAGTCGTCTACAGCATGTTTGAGCTGGCCTGGGAGGAAGAAGCAGTACTGTACGGTGTTATGGCGATACTTGGGCTATGCTTTCTGCTCAGCTTATGGGGAGCTTTCAAGGCGGGCAGGAGAGAGCCGGCAGCAGGGAGAGGCGGCAAAGAAGGCGCGGCGGACAGAAGACCGGAGGAAGCATTTGAGTACGGCGAAACAATATATCGTGAGTCGGATCAGTTTTCGGGGGAAGATACTGTTGCTGTGGAAAGTGTAATCAGCCGGGATATGAATTTTGAGCGGATGCGGCCGGGAGAGATACCGGTGAGTGGTATGTCATCGCGCGTAAAAACATCGTCGCAGGATCAGGAAACGGATTATTACGGCAACACCATATTTTTCGATGGGAGTAAGGCCGCAGAGAATAAGCTGTATGCAATGGACAGAAGAAATAAGCAGCACATTGAATTGAAGCAGTTCCCCTGTACAATCGGGAAAATGGCCGGATGTGTCGATCATGTGCTCGCGGATAACTCTGTCAGCAGGATTCATGTCAAATTTGAAAGGCAGGGAGACCGGGTACTGATGACGGATATGAATTCCACCAATGGCACCTACAAGAACGGCCTGCGTATGGAGCCGCAGGAGACGGTGGAAATCGAGCCGGGAGATGAGATCCGGTTCGGGAATCTGCATTACTGTTACCGATAGATGGCGATGCTTCTATTTGACAGGACATAGCGAAAGTGATAACCTCTTATAAGTATCTGCAAATTTCTGTTTCCGGCTCTTGCAGAGGCCATATATGGCAGCTTCTGTAAGGCCGAAAACGAAATTTTAATGCGGCCCGCCAGGCGGCAGGCTAAGCATGATGTAAGTTTACTATAAGAGTATTGGAGTATGTCATGGTATCGAAACAGCTGGAATGCCTTTTTGAAAGAAACGGATATCATAAAGTCCCTTCGAATTTTCCTGAATTTACATTCTATTACCGCAGGGAGTATCAGGGGACTGTTGTCATACATGTTATCGATTACAGACAGGGAGTCTATATCCCGGAAGATCAATTTGTTCATCTGAAACAGAAAATAAGAGAATTCATGCACGAAAGAGGAGAACAGGAGGTACATCTGCTCTCTCTGATTCTGACCGACGATACGCAGAAAGCCCGGCAGCTTGGCGCTGGGGACAGTTTCTGCTGGGTGATTGATACAGAAGGCGGCAGACTGGTTATTTACGAGGATCAGGCAGCTGATTTCTATGGATGGAAGGGAATTCTGGAAGATTTTCTGGTGCATCTGCATGAGAATAGAGGGGAACAGGAGACAGGCTGTAACAGCAGTGCATTCCATGAGGAAAGCGGGAATACATCATCTGTGGAAAATGGTCATACATTGTATGGGCAGGACGGGTCAGCGCCGCATGAACCGCATAAAACGAAAGGCGGCGCACGCTGGGACAAAGAGAGGATCAAAAGCCTGCCATGGGTTACTGTTTGCCTGGTAGTCAGTAATGTGATCGTATTTCTGATATGTACATTTACCGGAGAAATGTTATATAATAAAGGTGCGCTTGGCGTTATGACGGTCATAGAGGACAGATCATTCTATCGGGTGCTCTCTTCCATGTTTCTGCATATGGATTCAGGGCATCTGTTCAGCAATATGATCGTTCTGTATTATGTGGGAGAGATTGTAGAGAAGAAGATCGGCCGTCTTCCATATGCCGTGCTGTATTTTCTTTCGGGAATTGCAGGAAATATTGTGTCCATGGGCTATGAACTGTTGACCGGGGACTATATTAATTCCGTAGGAGCCAGCGGGGCGGTTTTTGGTGTAGAGGGAGCCATGCTGCTTCTGGTGATCCTGCATCGTGGCAGGATGGAGTCCGTGACGCTTGGCAGGATGGTATTTGTGATCGCATTTTCTCTATACTGTGGATTTACGAGTACGAATGTCAATAATGCGGCGCATATAGGCGGTGTGCTTATGGGATTTGCATTGGCGGCATGTTTCTTTATGCTGCGCCCATATTTCAGAACAGGAAAGGAAGAGGGGATCAATGAAAATTAATATTTACTATGGCGGTCGGGGATTGATGGACGATCCGACACTTTTTGTATTAAATAAGATGAAAGAAGTGTTGGAGGAGCTTCGTGTTACGGTAGAGACATTCTATTTATATGATCTGAAGAACAGTATTACCACATTGCCCCAGAGTCTGAAGGAAGCGGACGGCGTTATTCTGGGGAGTACCGTGGAGTGGTACGGAATAGGCGGCTACATGTATCAGTTTCTGGATTCCTGTTGGTTATATGGGGATAAAGAGGTGATAAGCCAGATCTATATGTGCCCGATCGTTATGTCTACGACCTATGGGGAGCGGGAAGGAAAGCTGAATCTGGCTACGGCATGGGAGATTCTGGGCGGACGGCCCTGCAGCGGTATCTGCGGTTATATTGCCGATACTTCCATGCTGGAAGAGAACGAGGATTTTATTCGGATTATCGAGAAAAAGGCGGAGAACCTGTATCGGACGATCAATCAGAAGCTGCCCTGTCTGCCGGCCAGCAATCAGGCGGTGAAGCAGAAGATTGCCATCACGAAAAATATTAATTTTACACCACAGGAATCCGAGCAGCTGTCGCAGTTTGTGTCGGATGACACCTATGTACAGCGTCAGAAAGCGGATATCCAGGAACTGGCGAGTATGTTCAGAGATCTGATGGGAAGCAGCGACAGAGATGACCCTGAGGAGTTTTTGCAGGAGATCCGTGAACACTTCAAACCGCAGCCGGGCATGAACGCTAATTACAGAATGACGATAGAAGGGAAGAAGACGCCGCTGATCATAGAGATACAGGGCGGAAATCTTCAGTGTTATTATGGCAGCGGCGGCCGGGCCGATGTGGAAGTGCAGATGGCCAGATCGACGCTTGAGGATATTGTAAATGGTAAGAATACATTTCAGGCATCCTTTATGGCGGGCGATATGAGAATGAAGGGTGATTTTAAGATACTCAGGGCTTTGGATCAGGCGCTGGTGTTTGTGCCAAAGTGATTTCAACTGCGAGTTTGTGCCGGAGCGTCACAAATTCTATTGATCGCAGAGCAGAATCGGAGTATTCCTTCGGAAAACTCCTAAATTCTGCTCGCGGCCTCAGCGTAAAACGCTTCGGCATGGAGGTAAATATGAAAGATACGAATTGCATTTTCTGTAAGATTGCAAATGGGGAGATTCCCTCTAAGACACTGTATGAAGACGATAAATTCCGGGTGATCCTGGATCTGGGACCGGCATCGAGGGGACATGCCCTGATCCTGCCTAAGGATCATTATGCAAATCTCTATGAGCTGCCCGATGAGACGGCAGGCGAAGTGATGAAGCTGGCGAAAAAGATGGCGGTGCAGATGACGGAGCGTCTTGGATGCGAAGGATTTAATCTGGTGCAGAATAACGGGGAACTGGCGGGACAGACTGTTTTTCATTTCCATATGCACCTGATTCCAAGGTATAAGGATGATGGGCAGAAGATCGGCTGGAAACCGCAGGAAGTTACGCAGGAAGAGCTGGAAGCTGTTGTGAAATGCTTCGGAGCAGAGGGATAGAGGAAAGGACATCGTAAAATGGTGCGGAAGATAGACGTTGCGGATATTACGCGTAACATTAAGGAAATGTGTATCGAGGCCAATCATTTTCTGTCCGGGGATATGGCAGCGGCAATGGAAGAAGCGGCTCAGGTAGAAAAGGCGCCTCTGGGCAGGCAGATCTTGTGCCAGCTGCAGGACAACCTTAAGATTGCGGGGGAGGATATGATCCCAATCTGCCAGGATACGGGAATGGCCGTGATCTTTCTGGAGATCGGGCAGGCCGTGCACTTTGAGGGCGGCCTTCTGGAAGAAGCGGTCAATGAAGGCGTCAGACAGGGATACACGGAAGGATATCTTCGCAAGTCAGTGGTGAAGGATCCGATCCTGCGGGATAATACGAAAGATAATACGCCGGCGGTAATCCATTACGAGATGGTTTCGGGCGATCGGGTGAAGATTACAGCAGCACCTAAGGGATTTGGCAGTGAGAATATGAGCCGGGTATTTATGTTGAAGCCGGCGGACGGTATCGAGGGCGTTAAGAAGGCGATCCTGACGGCAGTGCGGGATGCTGGGCCGAATGCCTGCCCGCCCATGGTGGTGGGTGTGGGTATCGGCGGTACCTTTGAGAAATGTGCGCTGCTGGCAAAGAAGGCTCTGACGCGGCCGGTGGATCAGCGTTCGGATATTCCGTACGTGAAGGATCTGGAAGAAGAGATGCTTAAGACGATCAACCGGACAGGCATCGGCCCCGGCGGACTGGGCGGCACAACGACGGCGCTGGCCGTGAATGTGAACACGTATCCTACGCATATAGCAGGGCTGCCGGTGGCGGTGAATATCTGCTGTCATGTGAACAGACATGCGGTGCGGGTGTTGTAGGAGCGGAGGCCGGAGCAGGAATGCCAGGACAGGAATGCAGATCATAAATATAAGGAAAGGCATGGATAGAAGAATGGAACGACATGTACAGGCTCCCATGAGCAGGGAGACTGCGGCCGGATTACAGGCCGGTGATTATGTATATATAACCGGTACGATCTATACGGCCAGAGACGCGGCCCATAAGAGAATGCAGGAAACATTGGAACAGGGCATGGAGCTTCCGCTTGCGATGCAGGGGAATGTGATCTATTATATGGGGCCTTCCCCGGCCCGGGAGGGCAGGCCCATTGGTTCTGCCGGGCCGACTACCGCCAGCCGTATGGATAAATATGCCCCGAAGCTTCTGGATATGGGGCTGGCCGGCATGATCGGCAAGGGGAAACGGAGTGCTGCGGTCAAAGAGGCCATTGTCAGAAATTGCGCCGTTTATTTCGCGGCGGTGGGCGGCGCAGGGGCGCTGCTTTCAGGATCCATCAAGAGTTCCGAGGTGATCGCCTATGATGATCTTGGCGCCGAGGCGATCCGCAGACTGGAGGTAGAGAATTTCCCGGTGATCGTGGTGATGGATTCAGAGGGAAATGACCTGTACGAGACGGCGGTCAGAGAGTATTGCACGCTGGCGGAATAAGATAAACGATAAAATTATATTTGCTTCTGAAAGGATGAGAATTTTGGAGACTGCAGACTTGGCAGCCCAGAAGGCTCGTCCTTTTTAGTTCAGCGTAAAGCGCTTTGGCATGGAGAAAACCTGTAAAAATAAATTTCACTGCGTTATTGCACAAAAGTAATTGTCTGAAAATTACAATTCATGTATAATTGGACAAGGGGAAGGAGGAAATGTTTGTCACAAATTCTGTTGATCGCAGAGCAAAATCGGAGTATTCCTTCGGAAAACTCCTAAATTCTGCTCGCGTCCTCAGCGTAAAACGCTTCGGCATGGAGGAAAATGTGGCTGAAAAGCTGACGAAGGGAGTTGCAAAATGGAATACATTAAACTGATAGGAATTTTGATTATTGTTTTAGGCTTTGCGCTGAAACTGGATGTACTGGCGGTTGTTCTGGTTGCGGGGATTGTCACGGGTCTGGTCGCAGGGCTGGATTTCGTACATATCCTGGAGATCATCGGAGAATCGTTTGTGAATAACAGGCTGATGTCTATTTTTCTGATTATGTTTCCCGTGATCGCGATCATCGAGAGATATGGCATGAAGGAGAGGGCGGCATATTTGATCGGAAAGATCAGGAATGCATCTGCAGGTAAGGTGCTGTCGATCTGGATGGTGACCCGTTCGATCGCATCTGCACTGAATATCCGTATTGGAGGCCATGTGCAGTTTATCCGTCCGTTGATTCTGCCGATGACGTCTGCGGCGGCGGAAGCCTCCAAGGGATGTCCCTTGAGTGAGAAAGAGGAAGAGAAAGTGAAGGGCCTTTCAGCGGCGACAGAGAATTTCGGGAATTTCTTTGCTCAGAATTGCTTCCCTGCTTCGGCCAGCGTAGTGCTGATTCAATCGGGACTGGCAGTGGCGGGATATGACGTATCCCTGTCGGATATCGCTTCTTCGGCAATCTATGTGATGGTCATTTCCGTGGTATTGACGATCGTTCAGGTATTGTTGTTTGACAGGAAAGTGAAAGGGGGCAGGAAGTCATGACGAACTTTTTAGGCGTATATTTTCCGGAGTTTTTCTATGTACTCTGCGGGCTGGTCTGCTTTCTGACGGCATTCCGAGCCAGGAAAAATGAGTCGGCGAAGCTGGGGACGATGCTCTTCTGGGCGCTGACAGGGATTATTTTCATGTTTGGTAAAATTCTGCCCTCGGCAGTGGTGGGAGCAATGCTGATCGCTATGGGCTGCCTGACAGTGACCAAACAGGTGAAAATCGGGAAATTCCAGGAATCCACACCGGAGTTTCGGAAAGCATCCAGCGAAAGGATCGGAACGAAGATCTTTGTGCCGGCAGTTACCGTAGGGCTGATCGCGCTGATCCTATCTTTTGTTAAGTATGATGTGGTCAAAGATGGAGTGGCGACGCCCACGGCTTTAAACGGGGCGATCATGACGGGTGTTGCCTGTGTTATCGCGCTGGCGCTGGCTTTTGTGATCTGTAAGCCGAAGATTGCCGATACGAAGGAAGATACTTCCCGTCTGTTGATGCAGGTGGGGGCGGCGTGTCTTTTGCCGCAGCTTCTGGGGGCACTGGGAAGTGTATTTGCAGAAGCGGGTGTGGGAGAAGTGATCTCCGGGATGATTTCTTCCGTTGTTCCGCAGGGTAATATCGTGGTCGGCGTTATCATCTATGTCTTTGGTATGGTGATTTTCACGATGATCATGGGAAATGCTTTCGCGGCTTTTACGGTGATTACGGCCGGAATCGGTGTGCCTTTCGTTATATCTCAGGGCGGTAATCCGGCGATCATCGGAGTGCTTGGCATGACGGCGGGCTATTGCGGTACGTTGATGACGCCCATGGCGGCAAACTTCAATATTGTGCCTTGTGCGGTTCTGGAGACGAAGGATCCCAAGTGGTCGGTGATCAAGGCGCAGATACCGATGGCGCTGATGATGATCGTCGTACATATCATTTTGATGCTTGCGATTGGTTTTAAATAGGCGGTAAGGCATGGAACCGGGATTTTGCAGGGCAAAACGCTTCGGAATGGAGGTAAGGATGAAAATATTAGTTACCGGGTTTGACCCGTTTGGCGGGGAGAAGGTCAATCCTGCGATTGAGACTGTGAAGAGACTGCCGGATACGATTGGCGGAGCCGAGATCATCAAATTAGAGATCCCCACGGTCTGCCACAAATCTCTTCGTGTGATCGATGAAGCAATAGCAAAATACGATCCGGATGTGGTCCTGTCGATCGGACAGGCAGGCGGCAGACCGGATATCACAGTGGAGCGTGTGGGAATTAACGTGGACGACTGTCGAATTCCGGATAATGAAGGGAATCAGATCATAGACGAACCTATCTATCCGGAAGGACCGGATGCATATTTTGTAACGGTGCCGATCAAGGCAATGGTACAGCGGATTCAGGAGCGAAATATTCCGGCGTCTGTTTCCAATACGGCGGGCACCTTCGTATGCAATCATGTTACTTATGGTGTGTGCCATCTGCTGGCGACCAGGTATCCGGGGAAACGCAGCGGTTTTATCCATATTCCTTTTTTGCCGCAGCAGGCGCTGGACAAGAAGAATATGCCTTCCATGTCGCAGGATATGATGGTGGAAGCGATCACGGCGGCGATTGAGGCGGTCGTGGACACGGAGGAGGATATTAAAGTGACGGGCGGGGCCACGCATTAGTGACGGCGTGACGGAAAAAACCCGGCACAGCGTCGGTTAAAAATTTTTGAGAATTTTGAAAGATTTTTAAAGCAATAAAAGATTGACAAATGGGAATACTTTGGGTATAATAAATTTTGCGTTGTTGCAAAACGCATAACTTCATATTGGTAGAGGATAGTTCAGACTATGGAGAAATACTCAAGAGGCTGAAGAGGCGCCCCTGCTAAGGGTGTAGGTCGTTTACGCGGCGCGAGGGTTCAAATCCCTCTTTCTCCGTTATACTATCGTATGAAATGGGAAGTGTTGATTCAGTTCAGCGCTTCTTTTTTTAATTCCATGGGGTACCCTCAGTGAACAAAGGTACACACGGTCGGTAAAGAATCAATTTCATCCCCTGCTGCGTTGCTTTCATTCCGTGTACGTCCAGTACACGTCAATCAAGCGCCTTGCAGGGATTGAAATTGCCTTCTTTCCGACTCTTCGACCCTGACCATGGATATTTGAGTGATTTCCAAGGCGGACGATTGAGGCGTACCGGACGTACGCCGATTGAGGACAACGCAGAAAACCGCTCAAATATCATGGTTCAGGGCGTGTATTCCTTTGTTCACTGAGGGTATGCAGAGTGCATATCAAATTAATTTTAAATTGCAAAATAATCTTTTCCGTAGTACAATAGGTGCTGTTTTGGACAAAGAGGTTAATTGTGAAAGGGAAGGTGTATTGGGTATGAAAAAAGCAGGTATGGTTATTTTGGGTGTTGTGATGATTGCTCTGGCAGGATGCGGCACGCGGCCGGAAGAGGAGAATGTGGGACGGGAGAATACTTACCCGGGTCCGGATGAAGTGGCTGCCAGTCTGGAAGCGGCCGGATTTGAGCTGGAAAGGTCAGAAAATTTTGAGCAGCTCGAGATCAGTACAACCAGAATTAAAGCAGTGAATGGAGAGGAGTATCTGGATATATGTTATGAGGTATCTTCTGCAGAAGATATGAACAGGATAGAAGAGTATTATGAGGGAAGTTATAGCCAATATAATATTTTGAGTGACGATGAGATGATCTGCTGCTACAGCAGTGAGTCTGCATTACAAAACGCTGGATTACAATAATAAGCAGTTCCATAGAAATTTATAGAATCAGCAGTCGGGAAAGCAGGATACCTTAAAATGGGGCGTCCTGTTTTTTTTACTTTGCAGGATGTTCTTGACGAATCAAAAGGGGGGGGGTAAAATGGGACTAAGTATCTCTGCTGTGCATTGGGCGGTTAACAAACGGCAGGATTCAAACTAAATTGAAGGAGGAAGATAGAATGAGTGAACTGAGAAAGCTGTTTCAGGTAAAACGGATTCTCGCCATGGCGCTTGCGGTTGTCATGACGGTGACTTCGCTGCCTGCGACGGCATATGCTGCTGTACCGGATGAGAACCAGACGGTTACAGAGGCAAATGCGGAGAATAGTCCCGCACAGAGTAATGTGGATACGGGAGGTGAGGAGACACAGGAACCATCCGCCGAGACGCCGGCAGATACAGCTGCCGACGCACAGACGGAAGGAGAGCTGACGGATCAGACTCCGCCGGAGGATACGGATCTGCCACAGATCTCCGTGGAACCTGCAGAACCACAGGCGGAGGATGTGGCAACGGATACTGACACACAGCCCGCAGCTGCAGAAGCGGCAGAGGCCGAATTCAGCGAGGATGTACAGCAGGCTGCTGAATACCAGGCGGACGGAACTTCCCCTGCTGCCGATGAGACGGGTAAGAAATTAAGCGTAAGCTTTTTAAGCAACTATGGCATTACAGTGAATAATGCATATAAAAGCCTGGCTTCGCTTTCCGACCCGGTTGTTGCAACTGTTACCTATCAGTGGTTTGCAGGAGACAGCGCTCTGGGCGAGCCGAAGAAACTGTCTGAGGAAGGAACGCTTCCGACTGATGCAGGCAGCTATACGGTAAAATTTGTGCTTCCTGCCAAGGAGAATGAGTATAAGGGAGCGGAAGCTTCTTACGGGTATGAGATCAGCAAAGTCGAGGTAACGGCAGTTATAGAAGAACCTGTTGCTGTTCCTGTCGGTACGAAGTGCTCGGAAGTGTCAATACCGACAGTTAATTCTGTCTCGGCAGATAATGGTAAGAGTTTTATCTATGTAGTTGACGACAAGAGTACAGAGGCCAATGAAGCGGCGAACAATGAAGTGGCATTTACCATGGTAATTAAAGATGCTGCGACGGGAGCGGCGTTGACGGGTGAGCAGACACTGGTGAAGAACAGTGAGTATGTTGTCAGCATCGTTCCGGAGTTTATTGGCGCGAACAAAGACAAATACGAGAAGAATTACACA
The DNA here is from genome assembly GCA_947576945.1 of uncultured Lachnospiraceae bacterium. Classification (GTDB taxonomy): domain Bacteria; phylum Bacillota; class Clostridia; order Lachnospirales; family Lachnospiraceae; genus UBA3282. The sequence continues at coordinate 31,953 of CANPTH010000030.1, read as the reverse complement.
TGGAAATCTCTCGGGGAGCAGAAGCTTCCGATCGGCAATCTGAAGGCAACCAGGCTTACCCTTACGCCGGATGCTTCTTATGCAGCGAAGCCGGCGGCAGTAGCCAATGACGATAACGAACGTACCGTGCAGATCGTGGAAGCGGCGTCTTGGACGAAAGAATTACAGGAACTCAAATATACGGCAGTACTGGAAGCTGAAGACGGTGTGGATGCACAGAACCAGCCGATATGGAAGGCGCTCGACGGACAGACTGTTGGCGAATGGTATACGGCGGCTTCCTACAGTGAACCGTGGACAGAGGGCGATAAGACCTATTGCAGCCTGACTTTGGGCGGCAGGCTGGAAGCGGCGCCCACGATTCCGGGAACTTATGTATACAGAGTCAGCTATGAGGGCGATCAGAAAGAGTACAGTGCATCCTATGCCGATATCGTAGTGATAGTCGCAGTGGCGGAGATCATCGTAAGACCTGTGGTTCCGGATAAGGTGACATTTTATGACGGACAGACAGTGAAAGATGTGTTATCTCAGATTATCTATGACCTGCCTTATGCGGATGGCAGAACAGAGAACGGGAAAGAGGTACTTTATGCCCAGACGCCTGATATGTGGGGTACTTCTTATGATTCGGATAATCAGACACAGCCTTATAAACCGGACTTTGAACTTGTTGAGATCGTAAAGGACAAGGATGGCAAAGAGACAAAACGTACTGTATATGAGTCCGATGACGCTGCGGCAACACTGAAACTCGGCAATGATTACATTGTACGTTTTACCGGTCAGAAAAGCGTGTATAGTGCGTACGGCAATCCGACGATGCACAGGGATATCAATGCAGCGGTAGATTCCATGGATCCGGCGACCTGTGGATTTAAGGTAAAAACTGACCAGAGCACGCTGGAAGCAGAAGCGAATACATGTAAACTTACGGTAGCTGCCAGAAATAAAGCGATCGATGTTACAGAGATTGAGAAGGCAGCGACAGATAAAGCTAAATTGAGTCTGGAAAATGTCGGCGCACTGGAAGGTGCATTTACGAAGACTTATGACGGAGCGCGGATATTTGAGCTTCATGCAGACTACAAGAAAGCGAAACTTGTGTCCGGCGCCAGCGATCCTAATAACGACTTCACGTATGAGTGGCAGCAGTCAAGGTACTCTTATGCAAACCTGCAGGAAACACATCAGGAAGATGGCAAGGATGTACCGGATGTCAGCAAAGAAGATCTGGAGAATGGAAGGTGGAATAAACGATCATTTACTTCTCCGCTCAATGCCGGTATTTACCGCTTGCATATCACGTATGATAATTCACGGGTAAATGGATTTGCAGATCCGGTGGATGTGTATTTTGTGATAAAACCGCAGGCGATCACGCTGACATTCAACAAAGAAAGCCTGGTTGGAAATGTTGGAAACAATGCGACCGAGTTTTGGATGAATCATAAGCAGGAACTTAACGAGGGAACCGGAATCACACCCTCTATGGAGCAGCCGTCTAAGGCAGAGGACTGGAAGAACGCAGATCTCCTGGCAGAAGAGGCAGACTATGCATATCAGGTAAGATGGGGATTCTACCAGAAGGAGAAGGAGACCAACGCGGAAGGGCAGCAGGTGGATAAGCTTGGCCCCGACGGAAAACCTGTCTGGACGGAATATTTTGGTTCTCTTTTGGAAGGCGGCGAATATTTCCTGGGCGTAATGAGCTTCCAGATGGGAAGATATGATGGTGTTCTTCATGATTTTGGAGGTAATTTTGATGCAGATACGGACATTCATATTCCCATAACGGTTAAGGCCAAGGGAACAGACACGATCGTATTCGACGGGATCACGACGACAGGCGGCAAGAAGATCGAGAAGACGAAGACCTATGACGCTGAATCGTTATATACTCTGATCAAGGATGATCTGGCGAGGCTCAATGCGCCTGTTGTGATCAAGACGGACGCGGCCGGTGCGGAGACGAAAGAAGCAGTGACTTTTGCGGAGGGAGAGTATGGCTTAACCTATACGATCTGGAATTCTTCTACAGGAGAGAGCGAAACCTATACGACGCTTCCAACGGAAGAGGCTGCATGGGACTGGACGAAGAATGCCGGAACTTATAGGATCAGTGTGGAGTTCGGCGGCAATGAGAGGTACTATGATCTGCCCGATACGGAACTGGCGGTCATTACTGTAAAGCAGAAGGAACTGGTCTTCGTAGTGCCTGAACTGACAGAGGAGTTTACGGCAGGGCAGCCTGTTTCATATGTATTGAAGGCAGCAAGGGATGCTTTCTTTGGACAGGATGTTGCAAGCGTGAAGGCTGTAGAAGGAGAAATTCCCGAGGCGGACAGGAAATACTTCATCAGGACAGAAATACGTGGTGCAGAAGTTTTCCCGGCCTGGTATTGGGACGATGGAGATTACTCCACATTCTCTATGCCGGAAGTATATGTGCGCGATAACGTGAGCGGTGCAGAGTATGGACGGGAAAATGACGATGCTCTGCTGCAGGGAACCGGTGACAAACGTTACAGCCTGATCGGAGATTATGCTGCCCAGGGGGAGGATAATCTTACAACAGACAACTACATTTCCAATAACTATACTATCATTGCGGCAGAACCTGCCATGGGGACGCCGATCAAAGTTGTCAGAGGCGCTTCCACTGTAGAGATGGATGAGCGCAGCGGCAAGAAGGTTGATATTAAGGACTATATTAGCATTCCTGAAGACAACGCCGGTAGTATTGTGAAGGAACATACCGTTAAGATCAAGGATGGCATTGCTTATTATAATGCTTCGTCCAATGACGATGACAAGAAGGAAGGTAACATCGTCAATATAAGAATCAAAGTGCCGGCGGAGTATGATTTCTATGCTTCTTCCTTTGATTGGAATAAGGTTATCTATGAGCAGTCGATCAAGAATGCGGCAGGTGACAGACTGATTGGTTCTATCATAACAGATTACAGTGACAGAACACTGCAATTTACGTATGACGCGACAGTACGTGACAAAGAGAAACAGGAAGATCTTATATTCAGTATCCGCTGGGAAGAAGACTATAATGAGCGGTTCATCATTAAATTCAGCGAGGCGGAACTGCTGGGGAATCTGAAAGACGCTGTGGCGCCGAAGTCTTTAGCATTCAATGCGCCTCTTAAAACGATGGTAGTCGGACAGGAGCAGGAACTGGATGTTAAGATCGTGAAAGTGCAGAATGCCGATATTATCTGCCTTGGTTACGAAGTAACTGCCGGCAGGGAATATATGCATGTCGATGAATTCGGTAAAGTAACGGCGCTGAAGGAAGGCGGCAAGGCGACCGTTGAAGTCTTCCCGATGCATTTGGTGGATGGAAAGAAGATCCGCATTGACGGTGCGAAATCTGCGAAGACCACGATCACGGTGAAGAAAGTCAGTGCGCCTAAGGTTACAAAGGTAACGCCGAAGGATACGTCCATAGCAGTTGAATATACACTGCCGGCGGCAAAAGACGGATACCGTAGAGAGATTTATGTAGTAGAGGGTAAGAATGTCAAAGCGGATGTCATTGAGAAGAAAGTCACTGATGAGATGAAGAATGAGCAGTGGCAGGGTATTTTTGCGGTGACACCAAGATTTGTTACATACTCAGAGGAATATTCTGCAAGAATTTTTGATTACAAGAAGAATACCAGAACCAATACGGTACGTATTGCAATCGGTGGTCTGGATCCGCAGAAAGATTATACGGTTTATGTTCGGAACGTAAGCCACGTGCGCAGCTTCGCGGATGGGTGCCAGGTCAGCCTGAGTGCGGCGGGAACGGCTAAGAGTTGTAAGACCACGTTAAAACATGTAGATGATATTACGGCATTATTAGATGGCGAACAGATTGCAGATATTTATGACGCCGACGGTAATCATGTATATAATAAAGAATATGCTGATGATACACCGACGGAAGAACAGATCAGAGAAGCATCTACGATTGGGTATGAGATACCGCTCTCAAAGCGAAATGCGCAGATTTCTTTGGAAGGTTTGTTCGAGGATGTGGCAGGAGATGGGATTTATGTGCCGGTTCCGTTCTTAAAGTCAGAGGCGGCAGCATTAAAGAAGAGCTATGCAGAGCCGAAGATCACGTACTATTTCCAGGATTATATCTATGATGGCTATGATGCGTATACCGGTGAAAAAAGAATTGAGAGAGAAGGTTATACAAAGAGCAGCAGTATTGCGGCCGTTGATAAGAATGGCAAGATAACTCTGAAACAGCCGGGTACGGTTACAATCTGCGCAATAGATACGGTATCCGGAACAAAGGCGAATGAGATTCAGATTCGCGTTACTGCGCAGGCAGACAGCATGAAAGCAAAGAATACTTCCATGCAGGTAGGCCAGAGGATTCAGCTGGAAAACCTTGTAGAGTATAAAGAAGGCAAAACAGTTCTGAATCAGGATAATTACAATACCCATGGCAGAATCGACGTTAAGGAAGCGCAGGCGTCCTTAAAGAGCGCAGGAAAAGAAAGCAGCTTCGGTATTTCGGACAGCGGTTATCTGACAGCCTATGCGAAGGGATCTCTGAATCTTACACTAAAAGATAAAGTACTTAATACATCTGTAACAGTGAAGATTTCAGCGAAAGATCTGGCGCCGGTGAAGAGTCTGAAGGCCGTAAATGTAATCGATAACCGCTTCGATGTACAGTTTGAGATGAACCAGTTTGCAGAAGCATACCGCATCGAGATACTGGATGCCAGAAGGACGGTCAGAAGTATCTACGTAGAGAATATCCCGTTCAGCGGTGATGGTGGTACCTCTGTGAGCGATGATGGCCATGCGTGGAGCAGATATGATGAATGGCAGGATGACGACTGGGGCAATGGCGATTGGCTTGATAGGTGGGATCCTGAGGCCGACTGGAAACATGACTCAGAACACTTTGTGAAGAAAGATGGCCTGGGACGCGCCGATAAGATCAATGGAAAATGGATACTCACTTATAGAATAAAGTCTCTGACGCAGACATCCAAATATAACATTCAGGTGACGGCGTTGTTTGGAGAAGTGAAATCCAAAGTCGTGAAGAAGGCGGTGACTACGACCAAATTACCTGCGTGTGATTCCGTGCTCACGGGTAAGATTGAGTCAGGCAAATTTTATAATGAGGGCTTATACCTTTCCGAGACTCGTTTTATATCCGGTAATACCTACAGCATAAGGATAGAAGACGGTGAGAATGTTTCGCTGAATACAATGGCGCAGATAGCCGGTACGGATACGCTTACGTGGAGCAGCAGCAATAAGAAGGTAGCAACTGTCAAGGCAGCGCCGGGCGGCTACAGCGCGACACTGAAAGCGTTGAAAGACGGTGAGACCGTGATCGAAGTGAAGTCCAAGGTTCTGAAAGGCGTTGTGTCAAGAGTGACGGTTTATGTGTCTACAGTAGGCGATGCTTACAACAGCAGAGATTATTATGGCGATAATGAAGATCTACGCGGTGAAAGCAATAGTAAACCGGAAGTGGTAACAGAGCTGACAGTGGGTGTTGCGGAACCGGTGGAGCTGCGCACAGGCCAGAAGAAGAGCTTCCAGGTTACCCTGACAGAAGAAGGAAAGTATACGGCTTATAAAGTGGAAAAGGGAGATAAAGTGTTCTGGACCAGTTATACCAAGTATGGTAATAAACCGTATACCTGGAATATTGAGCTGGACGGCAGTGACGGGCCATTTACAGGCAGTGTAATCGTGGAGAAGACCGGTAGCGCCAATGCGTCTGATATTAAGAACAGAACTGTTATCAAACTGAACGAAACCCTGTCCCGGACGCAGAGTGGTGCGTGGTATGTGTTTACCGCGCCGAATGATGGGCTGTATGGGTTCAAACAGGCAGGCAGTTCCAACGTAAATATATTTAGTGTATATAAGCAAAGTACAGATAAGGAGGCGGCGCCCAATACAACAACTGCAGAAAGCCAGAAGTATTTCTATGAATTGAAAAAGGGTGATCTGGTATATCTGAAAGCGAACGGAGAGTATAGTTCGGTGCAGATTGTGGAGGCAAAGTTTGATGCGCTTGCAGTGGGAAGTTCTGTAACGATACCCCGCGGGGATGAGAAGTGGTTTGAGTTTACACCTGCGGAGATGGATCAGTATGAGTTCAGGAAGTCAAATTATTCCGATGATGGGATTGAATTCTTTGATGAGAATTTTGTGAATAAGGACCTGAGTTCTACGCCTGATTATCAGACCTCTGAGAGAGTATACTATTCCATACTGAGTTCAAAATTATATATTAGAATCAGTAATCAGAGCTATAGCGCTGTTACATTGCGGGTCGACAAGAAGGATGCTGTCCGGAAATTTGGCGAGGATGGTTCCTGTACGATCAGTGAGCATACATTCAGTAGCAACAATAAGAAGGATTATATGTATATTAACTATACGACGCCGGCTGACGGATTCTATACGTTCTCTTATGAGGCCGCGGAAAGTGGTATCAGCGGAGAGGCATACTTATATAAGGCTGATAATATGAACAACTATATTGGGTATATGTCTGTTTACACGAATGGAACATATAAGATCTCAGATCAGTATTTATCCAGGGATACGGAAGTTTGTCTGCAGATAAGAGTATACAATACCCCTGTTACATGGAAGAATGTGAAGTTTACCGTAGCAAAAACCAGCGAAGCTCCTGTTGCACTTCAGACAGGAGGCGAAGCAGTGCAGGGAACAGCCTCTAACAGCAGGGCGGTATGGTATTCCTTTACCGCACCGGAGAAAGGAAGCTATACGGTGGTATTTCCGAAGATGGAGGCGGCTGGTAGTGAGGCGTCTGTAGAGAGCGAGATTTACAGGGACATTACCGGCAACAGTTATTCTTCAGGAATTATAGATTTGTCGAAGGGAGGCTTTAATACTACTATTGCGCTTAATGCAGGAGATCAGAGATTTATTAAAGTAAATCCCTCCAATAGTTCTGCAGCCGATGATATACCATTCCGGATCAGAATTGAGAAGACATCTACCGATAAGGCTGTGACAACAGCAGCACCGGCGGATCTGACGGAGGTTGAGAACTGGGTATCCTTTACGGCAGAGGCGGATGGATGTTATAGCTTCAGTGTAACACGTGGGGAAGGCAATATAAACTCTTATCTATATGTATATAAGAAGTTGTATGACACGTCATATGCTACAAGTGGTTCACAGCCCAAGCTGATTTTAAGCCAGGGAGAGACGATCTGGCTTAAAGTGAAAGCATCATCATTGCTGGCCGATATAACGAATGCAGACAAGCTGACAGTCAGGAAGTCGGGAGAAGTTCAGATTGCCAATGTTACGAGTGGTTCTTCGGTCACGCTGAGTAATCTTGCAACGGCGGAAGACAACAGAGCTTTCTATACGTTTGTGAAAGTTATTTCTGATACAGACGGAAGCTATAAATTTTCCTGCAGTAACAGTGGGATAAACAGTATGGTTCTGTATACGAGTTTTAATATGTCTGGTTACGGTAGTACTGTATATCCGGTGAGTGGGACTTGTTCAACTGAATGCGAAATGACGGCGGAAGAAGCCGTATATCTGAAATTGGTGTCCAACCAGGAGGTCACTGGAATCACTTTGACGGTAGAGAGCAGCAGCACAGCTAACTGACATGCAGATGTGCGAATCGAAGGTATAAAGCTTAATATGTAAGACAGAAGCGGCGATGGGAATAATAGTTCCATCGCTGCTTTTGGCTGAACATTCAGGAAAACTGTCGTGTGGAGGTAATAATACTTCTGCAGGGCAGTTTTTTTGTGGCAAAGTATTGACTTATTTATACAGGGGGGGGGTATTATGAGTGTATATTGCAGACATTGTATCGCTGCATTTGTTGCCATCCATGAAACAAATGAAAGCGGTAGGATTGTACTTAAATATACATACAGAGTGGAAGGAGTGGTGAGAAATGTTTAAACGAAACTTGCTTAAGCAGGTTTTACCGATCATGCTGAGTTTGGCAATGGTGTTCCAGTCAGTGCCGATGACAGCGTTGGCGGCAGAAAACCCGGAAGCAGTTGTGTCAACGACAGATGCAGAGCCGGAAATGGATGAGACAGCTTCACTTGAAGGTGGCTCAGGCTCAGATTTGTCTGATGATACAAATGAAGCGTCTGATTCCGAGAGTGTTTCTGACGAAACAACAGAAACAGATGACGGTAAAACGGAAACAACAGACGCCGAAAACGACGCGGAGACAGGCAATACTGCATCGGAGGACGGTAAGACAGAAACAACAGATACTGAAGCAGAATCCGAATCAAATAGTCAGGAAACCGATGAGGATACTGCAAAGTCTGATCAGGATGCACAGGTCGCAATTGCATCTACAGAAATTATTGTCAGTGAGAGTCTCTCGCTGTCGGATGTGTTCATGCGTGATTATAGCGCAGACAAACTGGTCTATATGACATCATACAGTGAAAATGATCGGTTTGGCCAGGTTATGAATGCAGTAAAGGATCAGGCTGTTATTAAGGTAAATGGTGAATCGGCTTCCGGACTTAAGGATGATTACCTTATCTTAGAATGGAAAGAGGTAAAGAAGGCAGAGGATGGTACAGAGACGCTGGCGGCGATGACAGGAACGCCTCAGAATGTGGGCAGCTATGCGCTGCACCTTACGACAAGGGCACAGGAAGGTATCTGCGGCGTTGCGGAATGTATTGTGTATTTCAACATTACGCCGAAGAAACTGGCAATCGAGCTTACAGATGATATTTTATCAGTGAAAGCCGGAAGTAAAATAGAGGATTTCAAGGAGGATGTCAGGAAAGCTGTCAGGTTAAAGGACGGCAGTGCAGATTTCGATGGTCTGCAGTACAGCAGCACAGTCAAAGTGTATAAGGTTGGCGATGAAGCTGAGACGCAGGATATATCCTTTAGTAAAGACAGTGATTATAAAGTCAGGGTAGAAGCGGCGCTCGATGCCGCTGCCATGGGTAATTACGAAGTAACGGGCGGAGAATATCTTGTCAGATTTGATGGCCTCCTGCAGACAAAGGTTGATGTGGAGATCAGGAATCCCGGCAGTGAGATTGTTAAGACCTATGAGAAAAGTAAAACCTATAAGGCTTCGGAGATTGCGGCGGAGTATGGTTTGAACGCCGTAGTGAAAGCTGTGGGAACGGATGGCCAGGCTGCGCCTCTTGGCGATGATGTGGCTGATGCCGATAAGCTGGCAGTTCCTAAATGGTATACGAAAGAAATAAATAAGATCGAGACCGGTACGAACATAACTGATTTCCCGACAGCGGGCGAAATCGATGGGATCACACAGTTTTTCTGGCAGGGCGCATTGTATACACTGATGACAGAAGAAAGCGTCGGGGAAGTCGGTGAATACTACCTTGTATATGTGTACGAGGGAGTAGACGGACGATATGATAAGAGCCACAGTGATCCGGTTAAGGTTACGATTGATCCGATCGAAGTGATATTGGTGCCTGTGAAGGTTGGCGAGTTGAACACCGGAATGACCCGGGAGGCCATTCGAAAAGCACTGGCGGAAGCGGCCTCGGAACTTCGCGTGCCTGATCCGGCAGACACAACGCTGGCAGGCGCTGTGAAGAGCGACGCTCCGGCTGGAGATAAAGATTTTTACGGTGTGTCATATGATAAATCGGATGATAAAGTGGAAGTGACGCAGTATTACAGCCCTGTGTTCGAGCTTATGTGCAGAACCAGAACCAGGCTGCCGGAGGCACAATGGCCGGCTGATGCGACGGAAGAGCAGAAATGGTCTGAGTGGACAGCGCTTTCCCGTACTGCGGATTTAAAGGCTGATAACGATAAGAAGCAGTATAAATATTTTATCAGATTTACAGGCGATAAGGCCGTATACACTGCAGGCGGCCTGGAGACTTTGAGAAGGCCGATTACAGAGGCAACCGATTCTGCAAACCGTAATTACAAGGTGAAAACGGACAGTAATACGCTTGATAATGAGAAGAATATGCTCGAAGTGACGCCTGGTGAGGCGGCAAAGACTACAGTGGATGTAAGCGCAATCATCGCGGAGTTCAACAAAGAAGGCGGACGCGGCATGGGCGGTACAGGTCTTACGGCAGATGATCCCGCATGGACAATCTTTCATGCGGATAACACACTGTTTGCGGACAGAGCCTCTTACAAGAAGGCGGTAGTCACTTCTGACATTAAAGACACTCACAAGGATATCGCATACACATGGCAAAGAGGAAGCTGGGATCAATATTATGAACTCACTCGTATGGCAAAGAATCCGGATGAGACCGATGAGGCTTTTGCCAGGCGGAAAGAGAGTGCAGTGGCGGCGCTCGAAAACTCATTTAGAGAGTATGCCTGCAATCCTTATACATCCCCGTATGACGCGGGCATTTATCGTTTGCATATTGAATACAAGGACAGCTCGCTCGTTCCGAAGAATGCACCGGCAGTGGGCGATGCTTATTTCCTGATCAGGAAACAGGAACTTATGCTGGTAGCAGATACACAGTATGCAAAATACGGGGAGTTCGTAGGCAACTTTACCAGGCAGGGATACAGAATCTATGCAATTCCCGGTAATGATGAAAATGCACTTGACCCTGGCAGCGCTGAGCCCCTTGACTGGCAGGCCAGGAATATAGAGTGGCAGGCGATGAACCGGAAGAAGAATGCTGACGGTTCGGACAGCGCTGAGTGGGAGAAATCAACAGGCACATTTATAAAGAATGAAACACATCCTTATATATATAAGGCGGCAGTCTGGCTTAATGACCCTGTAAGTCTGATTAAAGATACAAAGGGCGAGTATGTTACAAACAAAGCCGGGTACGCTTTGTCCTGGAGCAACTATACCACCAGGAATATGGAGGTGTGGAATGAGGAGGACACGAACTATCAGCAGCACTATAAAATTGGTGAAGGATTCGGCGATATCAGATTTGATGCAGGTGAAATCGCGATCGTTGTTGATAGAAGCAAACTGTTTGGCGACAGGATCTATGATGGCAAAACCATTGCAGATGCACTTCCGGAAGGGTTTGTCAGATTGACGGATAAGGCTACCGGGGCAGAGATTCCGGCAACAGACCTCCAGGTAAACGGAGAGGGCGCAGGCGCCGTAAAGGTTGCATGGGCGTGGAGCGAGAGCAGCGGCAACGAAGGGATACCTACCGAAGAAGTGAGATATGGCGGCACCTATACGCTGGTTGCAAGCTTTGAGGGAAATGATACTTACGGTCCGCTGAGAGCCGACGACAGCTGGAGCAATCGATGGGTAGAACTTGAGGACAAAGACGGCAAATTTGAGTTTGAGATCAAGCCGCTGGATGTGGAGATCACACCGATCCTGAAGGAAGAGGCGGCAGCAGGAACGTATATTTATGAGATGCTGGAGGACTGGCATGTCAGTGCGAAAGCTGTTGCAGAAAACCGCAGGATTCCCGATGGCACGGATGGCAGCAGTGATGACAGATGGCTGTTCGAGTGCGGCGATGGTAAAAAGTGGGATGCTGTTGAGGGTGAGTGGATTTCGTACTCCGACAGTTATCCGATACTGGATACTCAGAATGAGGGCCGTTTTACACCGGCGTACTATGAAGATAACAAACCGGTTGACGAGGGTGAATTTGTAAGATATGGCAGAAAATATGACGTGAAACTCAGCAACGAGCATGGCGTATTTGCACAGTATGATTCATCTTATACTCTCACATTTAAATCGACAGCGCTGACAAATGTTATCCGTGGAGAATCAGAGGTACAGGCGGCAGGGTTCTTCATGGATCAAGCGGGCGATGAGGTACAGGGCCTGGTTTCCGTTTATACGGAAAAGGATAAAGACGGTACCTTCAGGATCGTGCCGAGGGAAGGAATACCGTTTGTTTATGAGGGATATGACCTTATGGCATGGGATCCGCAGATAAGTGGTTGGAGAACCGTCACTGAGGATCTGGTTACCGGCAGGAAAATTCCGTTGAACAGGAACTATATCGCGGTAACGATTGCCGCGCCGCGTGAATTCTGCAGAGAATTTGGGACAAATGGCAGCTTTGCAGAAAATAATTTCATATTCGGAAACAGTATTAAGGCTGCAAATGGATATGTGATCGCTGCGTATGAAGAGTATGAATATGATCTGGGAGTAAACAGATATTACATGACAGCTCTTTTCCCTGCAGAACTGGATGAATCCGGAAAAGTTGTTGATCCGCAGAAGAAATTCAGCGTTACATGGGAAGAAGGTTATACAGAGAACTTTAATCTTGATCTGACAGATGCAAAACCTGAGGCAGATCTTAAGAAAGCAGTGGCGCCGAAAGCCCTTGCGTTTAATGCAGTGCAGAGTAAGATGGCAGTAGGCGAGGAACAGCAGCTTGACGTCAGGATCACAAAAGCGCAGCTCGGCGACGTTATATGCATCAGATATCGTCTCAGCGGCGGTGCGACAAGTAACCAGTATGCAAGCATTAATCCGGAAACCGGTCTGATCACCGCGCTTGCAACGAATAATAAGAAGCCGGCGGCAGTGAATGTCGAGGCATATCCGGTACGCCTTGCGGCAGACGGCAAAACATTCGAGGAGATTACCGGTAAAGGCGTGAAAGTTGCCAGGACTAAAGTGACAGTCACAGAAGTGACGGCGCCTGTCATTAAGAAAGTAATTCCGAAGGATATGTCAGCAGAAGTACAGTTTACCAGGGTTGACAATGGATATCGCGGAGAAATCTATGTTGTAAAGCTTGCGAATAAGAAAGACGCCGGTAAGTGGAAAGCCGCTGACTTTGAAAAGGCGATCGGTAAAATGACGAATGGTCAGTGGCAGGATATATTTGCAATTGAGCCGTTGTATTTCGGGGGAACAAGGGGATATGACAAAAAGCTCAAGCTATGCAGGCAGTGGGTTAGCTTTAAAGAACTGGAGAGCAGTGCGTATGTAGTCTATGTCAGAAACGTGAGTGCCGTAAGAACACTGGCGGACGGTTCCAGGGTGACAGAGTCAGCAGCCGGAACAGTGAAGATGTTCGAGACGACAAAAGCGCAGGTGAAGGGTTTGGCGCCCTATTTTGAAGTAACCGCGGAGAAGACTAAGCAGAATCCGGTCAGATACTATAATAAAGAAGATGACACGGATGGTTATATTGTAGAACTTGCGGATAAATCTGCACAGCTTTTGGTAAGGGGATATTTTCCTGAAAAGCCGTCGAATGCAGCAGCTGATTCAGGAGACTACAGTTGGTTCCAGCTTTCGTTGAAAGCGGCGGAGAAGGCGTTGGGCGTAAAACTGACAGACAAATATCAGGATCCGAAACTCACTTACTATGTTACAGATGGCGAGGGCCTGAAGTTTGACGAGAAGAATAAACTGAAGAATCCGTCGAAGTACGTAACGATCAATAACAAGGGAAAACTTACCTTTAAGGGTGTGGATAAGAATGGTGAAGTGCATGTAAGGGTATATGTCAGGGCTGATAATGGTGTAAACGATTACTGCGACCTTACAGTCACTGCAAGACCTGATACCCTCACCACTAAGAAAGTAAAGACAATGAAGGTCGGTGATGCGGTCAGACTCGCGGATTACCTTGAATATAAGCAGGGTAAGGCGAAGGTACCATATCACTGGTCGTCAAACATTGAGATCAGGAATTGGAAAGAAGCAGAGGAGGCAGGTTTTCAGATTTACCAGGCGGCATATAATGGCGATAAGCATCCGTCTATAGACGGTGAACTTCGCAAAGGCGAGTATATCATTATCGCGGCCAGGGAAAACAGCAGATGTAATCTGAAATTTACAGATTGGCTTTGGAAGTCGGGCACGGACGATAAAGTGCAGACAGAAGAAAAATCCATCAGTTTCTCAACATCCAGGCTTGATCCGGTTAAGAGTCTGAAAACGGTTTATGTGGACGACAGGCACATTACCGTAAACTTTGCCCATGCAGGCCATCCTGAGGCGTTTGACATCGAGGTGAAGGATGCCAGAGGCAGCGTTGTCTATAAGAAGCTGGCCTATAGACAGTGGGCGATGGATAATAAGATCAGTGCGTCCATGGACTCCTGGATACAGAACAAGCAGCGTTCGTTGTTGAAGAACGATTTGTCTGCGCGGTCCTTTGGGCATTTCAGATACTTTGAAAAGACCAGGACATATGCATATACCATCTCTACGGAGAAGCTTATGAGGCTTTCTTCTTATACGATATCCGTGACACCGGTATATGAGGGACAGCGTGCGGCTAAACCGGCTGCCACCAAGACGAAGACCACGAACATTCCGGCATCGTATGAAAATGGCGATGTTGTAGATCCGGAAATAGATTTCTATGGAATTTCCATTGATCATCTGGATACATACCTGACTTCAGGCAATACGTATACATTGGTAGCTGAAAATGTAGAAGAGCATGCACGGCAGAGAGGTACGGATACACTGACATGGAAGAGCAGTAATACCAGGGTGGCTTCGGTTAAAGCCAATCCGGGTTCCTTCTCTGCGACGCTGAAGGCAGCGCAGCAGGGTAAGACAACGATCACGGTGACTTCCAGGGTTACGAAGAAGACGGTTGCAAGATACCACATAGCAGTCAAAGCCGTAGGAAAAGGCAGCGGTTATGGCGGCGATTATGAAACAGGCGGCAATGATTTTTATGACGACTTTATCAAGACGTTTGACCCGTATTATGAGGGAAGACTTGAAGTGTTGACGGTATCTCATCCTGTCAGCGTTACGACTGAGGATATGCTGAATAGTCCGTCAAATGACAGAACCTGGGTGCAGTTTACGGCGCCGTCCTATGGTGAGTATACGTTTAGCTGTGACAACGATTTTCATATCTATTACAGCATCGAAACAGGAAAGAGTCCTTACGGGAATAAGATACAGACACTACGGCTTGAGGAAGGGCAGAAGATCTACTTTAAAGTCAGAGATACCTTTACGCTGAGTGTATCCAGCTATACTGACTTTACAAAGCTTTCCACATCGTATACGAAGGATAAGCCGCTGAAAGTCACAAGAGATATGTGGGTTTCGTTTACTGCACAGGAAGATAATTTCTATACATTTACCGGCGGGATTGAGAAATATGAAAAGCAGCCGCTGGGAAGCCAGATTCCTGTTTATACTGATCAGTTTGAATCAGGCATGAAGACAGGGGAGACTGTATTTATCAAAGTCAGAGCAAATTCTGTACTTTATGTGACAAAGAGAGATTTATCCAAAACACTGGCGGTCGGTGATGCCGGCGCTTCCATATCGTTTACCAAAGATAATGCGCAGGAGACACAGTACCTGATCTTTAAAGCGGATGTTACGGGCGATTACAGCTTTACTTACAGCCCTTCCGATGAGGTTGATGCAGCGTTTCTTGCAGTAAACGATAATACCAGCTATGGTGATGGAGACGCAGTTATAGCGCCGAAGGTAAACGCGATGGCGGATACGGTCGAACCCGCAGTGCCTGCAGGCAGGACAGTTAAGCTGTTCATGGAAGGCGGAGAGGCGGTCGTGATCGCTGTTACCGTAAGAAATCCTGCCGCCGTTACCGGGGACAAGAAGATTGACGTGACGGTTAAGGCTGCGACAACGGCTGTAAAAACCCTGGGCAGCGAACAGACGGTAGCCGGAGGCACAAGCCAGATGTTTGAATACACGATACCGGATGATAAGGCGGCTGCGGTATATACGGTTGCAGCCTCAGAAAATGCAGCGGTAGAGTGGTACTACAGTAAGACAAAGAAAGAAACAGGCAATAGCTGGGAGAGCGATACGCAGCTGGGTGAAATCAGCGAAATCGCTGCTAACTACGACTCGTTTACGGTACAGGATGGCAAGGTAGTTAAACCCGTTCTTACCGGCAGGAGAAGTCTGAACGCGGGTGATAAGATCTATATCAAGGTGACGGCAGACGGAAGTGCAGATGCAAAGGTTACATTGACAAGCGTTATTGACAATAAGACATTTGATGCTTCTACACCCGCCAGTGTGGAATTGGGAACGAAATACGGCGATGCGCAGTGGTATACGTATACAGTCAGAAAAGCCGGTTACTATGAGTTTCAGGTGAAAGCAACGGCTGTTCCGGCGGAAGCGGCGGTGCAGAGTGTGGCGGTTACGCATGTAGACGGAGCGTTTAGTGACAGAATCAGTAACAATCCCATTTCTTTCAGCAATGGGACATCCGGTGTGACGAAGCTGAGTGCAGGCGATTATGTGTTTAAGATCAGCGCTGCATCGGCAGCAGCGGAAGGCGTCAGGACGACGGCGGTACTTTCCGTGAAAGAGATCGTACCGACAGCGGTAGCCAAAGGCGATACGCAGGTCGCGCTTGCCAAAGATGAAGTAAAGTACTATTCATTTAAGGCGGCGGCAAATGACAGGTACACGATCAAATGGGTACCGGATGCGGAGAGCGGAACCGCAGAGGCGCAATATACAACAGGCAGTTTAGCGGACGGATTCTTCGATGAACTTCCGGCAGTGACAACATCTTCAACAAACACCTGTTATATTAAACTGGCACAGACCGGTGAGAAGGCCGTAAGCGGTAAGCTGCAGGTGGTTGCGGATGAGAAGAGATTCCTGACAAGCGGGAAGGAAGAGACATTTGAGATCAGGGAGGATTATGGCAGGATAGAGTATACCTTTACTACTCCGGAAGACAGCAGTCTGGGTTATATTGTTATTGTTGAGAATACTTCCGGTGCGGATGAGAGTAAAGGCCAGACAATGCCCAGGATTACGGTTCAGGAGGGCTACGATAGTATTGTAAGTAACCTCGGTAAAGGGAAAGCATCCAAAGAAAAAACCGACTGGAATAAAGCACGTATAACTAAGAAGATATCGATAACCGCATATGGGGTGACTGCACCGACAGCGACAGAAGCAGGTATTAATGCAACGGGTAAGATTATGATAAGGCCCGTGACCGCACAGGCATTGTCCGAGACGGCAGATAAGATCCTGAAAGCGGACTCAAAATGGTATACCTGCACAATACCGGCGGATGGCAGATATTTGCTCGATTATACGGTGGGTGCTGACCAGGATAAGAGCAGCGTTGCTGTTTCGTGGTATAAGAGGTCGAATGCGGGCGGAAGAGGCAGCCGGATTATTACGGAAGCATACCTGGAGAAAGGGCAGGAGCTTTATGTTAATGTGAAGGCAAAAAGTATGATCGCCGATGCAGGGGTTGACGTTACGCTTAAGGCGCCTGCAATATTGCAGGCAGCTGAACTGACACTCACCAATGGCAAAGCGGAAGTGGATGTGACGATTCCGGAAGGCAGAAGTGATGTATATTATACGTTTAAGGCGCCTGCATACGCAAAGTATACTGTAAATGCAGAAAACATGAATGTGCGTAAATACCGTCCGGATAAAAACGGCAATGATTTTTATTCCAACGGCAGTACGCTGGAAAAGGATGAAATCATTCTGATCAAGGTAAGCGCGGCAGGAAAACTCATCATTACGCAGGATATGATCAATGAACTGGAGCTTGATAAGGCGAAGGAGATCACACTTAAGAAGGACGAATCGGCTGCTTTTGTACTGCCGCTCTTTGCAGACGGATGCTATGATTTCAGAGTGAGCGATGCAAAGGGTCTGTTGGTCAATGCTGATGGTATTTTGTATAAAGATACCGAGAACAGATGTTATTTTGCAGCTGATGTGTATCGTGAAGAGAGTGGAAATGGCTATGAGTTCACAGTGAAAAATCCTGGTGAAGAAGAAGTGAAACTTACAGTGACAGCCGGGAAGCTGGAGCCTGTTGAACTGAATCCGGGAACGAATGATGTTCCGGTTACAAAAGACAGGATCAGCATTACACAGTTCAGTGCACCGACGGATTATTGGTATGTCGTTTCATGCAGTGCGGGCAGTAAGCTTGTGGAGGCCTATGGTTCTGCGATCAGTGAAACATTCGTGTATAAGGATGATGTGCTGAGAGGATGCCTGGAATATTCCGGCGCTGAAGCAGCAGGAACAGCACAGGTGACGGTTTCAAAATTAGCGCCTGCGTCTGCAGGCGGAGAGAAAATAGCATTGTCCCTTGAGGCCGGTGAAAGCAAATGGTATGCATATAAGGCCGCGGCAGCGGGCGAATATACATTCGCTGCCCCTGCAGTCGTGGATCTTGAATGTTATAATACACTGAGCAGCCCTCACGTCAGTAGTTATGGGTCTGTAAAGGCTGGAGCCGATGCAGAGATTTATATCAGAGTCACCAATAATTCAGGGACGAAGGTCGAAGGAGAGGGAGCTGACGTTACGGTAACCTGCAAAGCCGCGACAGAGTTGGAACTGGATAAACCGGTAAGTGTTACGCAAAGCGGGTATTCCTACGCAACATTCAGGGCGCCTGAGAACGGATTTTATCGATTTAGCGTTACAAATGGTGATTATGTGTACTATGGTGTAAATGTTTGGCAGGGAAGTATATATGGCCAGTCTCTGTATCTTATTGCAAAAGATACTGTAGTATATCTCAGACTGCAGAGTTATGCAGGGAATAGCGAGATAACGGTTACCAGGACGGGTGATGCCACAGTTCTTGCGCATGTGGATGTTCCGAGTGGAAAATATCAGTGGATAACATTCCAGGCGCCGTCCGACGGGACATATACCTTCCGTTCTACGAATAGCAATGGCGATCCGAAAGCATGGTTTTTCAAGAATCAGGATGTTGGGGACAACGCCAGCAGCCAGACTTTGAATACCATTTCTGACAGGGATGGCTATGGAAAAAGTGATGACGAAGGCGGAAATATGAATTTTATGCAGGCAATAGATCTGAAGGCAGGCGAGATAGTATATTTTGCAGTCGGACACTACGACCTCAGCGCTGCGATTTCCTGCGACGTATATGTAACAAATTGATATCACATTATTAACTCCTGACATTGAGAATCTGACAGCAGATTTGTTATTCTGATGCAGGGACTTTACACGCTTTCTGAAATCTGATATGATTATTTTATTCCTTTGTTCACTGAGGGTAGCTTACAGATATAAACAGGAGGCTTTATTATGGGATTTATGTTATTGGCAGGAGGCTTTGTTGTTGTTCTGATTCCCGTTGTGATTGCGGTGGTGTCGTCTGTCGTATCGGCGGTGGCGGCTTCGCAGGATATCGGGGAGAATGAATAGGGATTGCAGAGTGTGGGGCAACAGATAAGATATGCCGAGGACAGGGCAGGGAAAAGGGAACTTTTCACTGCCCTATTTTTTAACAACTTCTTAACACCGGTTTTTATTTCTTTTTCATTGATTTTTCTGTAGGATAATGAATAGAGATTATTCAGGTATAGTCGTTTATTATGATTAATAAGCAATCTGAACGGGAAGGGAGGATATTGATAACGGATGAATGAAAAGCTGAAAGAAAAGACGAAGGAATCCCTTTCGAGTGTGCTGCCGATCACGATGATCGTGCTGATCCTTAGCATTACACTGGTGCCGTTGGAGATCAGTACGCTGGTGCTGTTTCTGACGGGGGCGTTTCTTCTGATTATGGGGATGGGGCTTTTCCAGCTGGGGGCTGAGATGGCGATGACGCCGCTTGGCCAGGGCGTCGGCGGCAGGCTGGTCAAGAGCAGCAGCATCGTACTGATGGCGGTGATCTGCTTTATTATGGGCGCCATCATCACGATCTCGGAACCGGATCTGCAGGTGCTGGCGAATCAGGTGTCGGCGATTCCGAATATGGTGTTGATCCTGACCGTGGCGGTGGGCGTGGGAATCTTTATGGTGATCGCACTGCTGCGTATCCTGTTTAAAGTGAGATTATCCATGCTGCTGGCGATCCTGTACATATTGGTGTTTGTGTTGTCATTTTTGACGCCGTCGGATTTTATTGCGGTGGCTTTCGATGCGGGCGGCGTAACCACAGGCCCGATGACAGTGCCTTTTATCATGGCGCTGGGTGTAGGTCTTTCTGCCGCGCGGAGCGATAAAGAAGGAAGCAATGACAGCTTTGGCCTGATCGCGCTGTGCAGTGTGGGTCCGATCCTGATGGTGCTGCTGCTGGGTATTTTCTATCACCCCACAGAGGCAGTCTATACGGCGGTGGAGATACCGGAGCTGGTGACCACACAGGATGTGGTGCGGGAATTTGCGGCGGAGATACCGGATTATGTGCGCGAGGTATTGAGCAGCATCTTGCCGGTGATCGGTGTGTTCCTGCTGTTTCAGCTGCGGGGGAAAATCTACCGCAAGCGTCAGCTGCAGAGAATGGCAGTCGGATTTATCTATACGGTACTGGGGCTGATTCTCTTTCTGACCGGGGTAAATGTGGGTTTTGCCCCGGTGGGAAGCCTGCTGGGCAGCGGTATTGCGGACAGCAGTTTTAAATGGGCGCTGATTCCGGTGGGGATTATCATCGGTTATTATATTGTCAAGGCTGAGCCTGCCGTGCAGGTTTTAAATGAGCAGGTAGAGGAGATCACGGGCGGCAATGTATCTTTCAAGATGATGAACGCTGCGCTCTCGGCAGGCGTGGCCTGTGCAGTGGCGCTTTCCATGGCGCGCGTACTGACGGGAGTCAGTATCTACTGGATCATCATTCCAGGTTATACGCTGGCCTTTATCTTAAGCAGACTGGTACCGCCTGTCTTCGTCGGTATTGCCTTTGACTCCGGCGGTGTTGCCAGCGGCCCCATGACTTCGACGTTCCTGCTGCCTCTGGCCATGGGGGCCTGTACAGCTGTCGGCGGTAATGTGGTGGCCGATGCTTTCGGTATCGTGGCGCTGGTGGCATTGGCGCCGTTGATCGCGATCCAGTGTATGGGTGTGGTGTCTGCACGTAAAGCCAAGGTAGTGAAGCAGCCGGTTCAGGCGATCGAAGATCTGATCGTGGACCTTGAATAATGTATAAGGGATTTTCTTAGTCGTCTGCAAAGCGGATGAACAGAGGGCGTACCATGATAGAGGAGGCACGGGTATGAACATGACAGACAATAAAAGACCGCAGGTTGTTCCAAGACTGCTCCTTACGATCACGAAGGAGGAAGACCAGCGGAAACTGGAAGAGCTATTTGATTCCATAAATGTGCCGGTCTGTTTTCAGTTCAGGGGAAAAGGAACGGCGCCTTCGGAGATGATGGATATTTTCGGAATGCGGGGAACCACCAGGCTTCTCTCAGGCGCTGTTCTGCCAAGAAGTCAGGTGAAGACTGTGTTCGAGATGCTGTATAAGCAGCTTCATTTCCGGCATAAGGGCGGCGGCATTGCAATTACAATTCCTCTGAATGCACTGCAGAATCATATTCTGCAGGTGCTGGATGAAGAGGAGCGGGCGTGGACGGAGATAGAGGCGGCGAAGAAGGAAATGCCGAAGGGAGAGGAAGAGCAGATGGGCGAGAAGACGGAATATACGGTGATCTGGGTTTCTGTAGACGGCGGTTACAGCGATGATGTGGTGGATGCCGCGCGGAATGCGGGCGCAAAGGGCGGTACCGTTATGAAGGGACGCCGGCGCAATTCCAAGAGCGTCAGCAGACATTTCGGCATTAAGGTACAGGAAGAACAGGATTTTGTCATGATTGTGGTGCCCAAAGGGCGCAAGACAGAGATCATGACGGCGATCGCTTCCGTATGCGGTCTCGGAACGGAGGCGCACGGGGTAGTGCTGGCGCTGCCGGTGGAGGACGTTATGGGACTGACGAACTGACAAAATCTGCTTTATTCCCACGGCCAACGGGCTAAGCGCCATGCTTAATATTGGCCTGGTAATTCAACAATATTTGCAGGGCAGTCTGATCCTTACGGTGGTCTCGATCCCGAATTCACTCCGGATTGCCAGGCCGTATTCTTTTCCGTAATACATTTGAATGCGCTGGTGCACATTACGCATGCCGAGATTACTGCCTTTGCCGGGATGGAGCGGGGCCGGGGCATTGAGATCGAGGGCCTGCAGGATTTCCTTTGAGAAACCGACGCCGTTATCGGTTATTTCAATAATGAGATCGCTGTCCTGCCGCCAGCCTCTGATATGGATCTTTCCCTGTTCAGACTTGGGTTCCAGACCATGGACGATGGAATTTTCGATCAGAGGCTGCAGGATCAGTTTTGGAATCTGCGCCTGATACAGCTGGAGGTCTATTTCTATTTGGACCTCCAGCTTTTTTTCATATCTGCGTTTCTGGATGGTAAGATAGCAGTTTGCATTTTCCAATTCCTTTTCTACGGTAATAAATTCCGGACCGCTGATGTTGTTGCGCATGAAGTCCCCCAGCGCTTTTACCATGGTTACGATCTCCTCGTTGTCGTTAATGTACGCCATCCATTTGATAGATTCCAGCGTATTGTAGATAAAATGAGGGTTGATCTGCATACGGAGAGAATTCAGTTCAGCTTTCTGTAGAAGAATCTGCTGTTGATTGGTGGTGGTGATCAGTTTCTGCACTTTGCAGACCATGTCAATGAAATAATCATACAATTCACCGATATCATTTCTGTAATGGGCAGGTTTGGATACATTGAAATTACCGTCTCCTACCGTCTTCATCATATTTCCCAGCTGCCTGAGAGGATAAAAAAGCCGGTTGGTCAGACTGATAACGAGAACGGTCGTAATAGAAATTGTACAGAATGCGATCAGGAAAATGCAGCGTCTCAGCCATATGATCTCTCTTTCATAGGCAATGTTGGGGATCAGGCTGACCAGTTTCCAATCAGCGTTTGCAATATTGCAGAATGTCAGCCATTCCTGTGAATTATCCAGCTTGATATTGGAAGCTGTTTCTGTCGTATCTGCAAGCAGATTCTGGTATTGGTGGGTTTGTCCGATATATTTGGGAATATTGCTGGAAAGAATAGTGCCGTTTCGATCTATAATGCACAGAGTGCCGTCTTCGAAGAATGCTTTCTGCTGCAGGATATTATGCAGGATCTGTTCGTCGAAATGGACCAGGAAATCTGCGATGCTGGTTTGGAGTCCCAGGTCATTGATTGTCCGTCCAGCGATGACCTGAGGACCGTCATCCTTGATTAATGTGATCCAGCATAGAGAACCCTGATTCCGGTGCAGGGTATCAAGGATTGGAGAATCGATGGTAAATTCCGTGTTGGGCTGGGAGATCCAGGCTGATTGGCCGCTGCTTGTAAGGATTGTGATTTCCTTGAGGGATTTATTGGCGACCGTCATGTTGATTAATTCCTTTTCCAAAACCTTTTTCTCGTACAAAACAAAACTGTTTTCCAGACGATTGATCTTGTTGATCTGTGACTGTACAGTTTCATTGTAGCAGATAAAAGTCGTAAGATTATCTACCTCCTGCAGTTTCATATCGATATTGGAGCTGATCTCTTTCAGGATATCTTTGCAGTAGCGGTCGCTCTTACGTCTTATGATCTGTTCCGACAGGTTGTAGCTGATGCCGGCGATAGCAAAGGTAGCTGCCGTGATCAGAAGGATCAGAAGGAGCGAGACCAGCTTGCCGATGGAAATCTGGTAGATGAAATCTCTCAGTATTCTATAATGGTTTCTTAACATGGCTTTCATAATGTGCTCCGTTTCTGCCCGCTGTCTTCCGGTACTCTGTGGGTGTCATTTTGTATTCGTTTTTGAAGATCTGGCCAAAATAGCGGAAGTCTTTAAAGCCGGTGAGGGAAGACACTTCGCCGATCGAAAGATTCGCATCCGACAGGAGCGAACAGGCCTTCTCCAGACGGTACTTTGTCAGAAGCTGCAGAAAAGGACAGCCGCATTCTTTCTTCAATACCCGGCTCAGATAATCCGCGTTAACGTGGATTTCTTTCGCTGCCTTGATAATATTGATCTCTTCCGTGTAATGTAATTCTATATAATGCAGGCAGTCCTGTACTATATGATGATAGGAAGGGTGCGGAGAAACGGTCAGAAGATCAATGCAGTGCGTGAGGAAAGTTTCTATCTGCGCCCAGAGATCTTCAATTGTCTGTGACTGCGTAATGAGGAGAAGCTGTTCCGCAGTCAATCCGCTGAAGGGTTCGTTCCTTTTCTGGGCAGCCAGGGAAAAGGAGAGGAAGCAGAGATTGATCATGGAGAGTTTGATCTTTTGGGCTGTCACCCATACGGATTTAAAGTATTGCTTCAGGATCGTCAGCTGTTCTTTTACGACGGCATAATTTTTGGTTTCCAGTGCGCCCAGGATTCTGCGGGTGATTTCTGTGATTGTATACTGATTGACCATAGCGGCCACTTTCTGGTAGTGAAGTACCTGTTCCTCCGTATGGGAAAAGAACAGCTCGGCACAGCACAGGGATGCCTGACAGGAAGCAGACAGCTCTTCTATGGAGGAAACGGGCAGTCCGATGCCCAAGCTGATATCGCCGCTTCCATTTTTGTCAGCTGTCTGCAGTAACTGCCGGAGGAACAGCAGGGAATGTCGCATAAAGGAATCGGTGTCACTCTCCATGCCGGTCAAAAGCAGAAGAAGCGTATTGGATACAGTCAGGATATAGCAGTCCAGACAGGGATCCTCCGCACAAAGCATGCTGCAGGCAGTCTGCAGATGCTGCAATCCGGTTCCGATAACGGAAACAGTCAGAAAAGATTTCTTCAGATAAAAACCAAGATGCTCCAATACTGAAATTTCACTGTTATCCAGGGTATGATTCTCAAGCAGACGTGTCAGAATAGTAGTGGCCTGCTGTGTATGGACTTTCTGCATGGTATGGTAAAGCTGCCGTTCATTTTGCAGTTCGGTTTCGATCTCGTCGGCCAGAGATGAAATTATCGCTAACACTTCATCCGGGGAACAGGGTTTGAGGATATAGTCGTAGACACGCAATGAAATTGCTTCTCTGGCGTAGTCAAAATTATTATGTCCGGTCAGAAGTACGCTGCGTATGGAAGGATTGACAAGCATTGCTGCGCGGATTAATTCCAGACCGTTGATATCCGGCATTTGTATGTCTGTAAAGAGGACGTGTACTTTGTGATTGCGGATCAGCTCCAGCGCCTCCATACCATTGGAAGCGGTGCCCACCAGATTCACATGGGCCTTCGGCCAGGGAATATGAGACAGGCCTTTTATCATGATTGGTTCATCGTCGACAATGATCATATTTACCATAAAAATCAAATCCCCCATTCCTGCTTGGCTTGTATTCGGCTATGTTTTCCCGGCGGCGAAGGACACGTTCCGGAAAATAAACCTTCATCATGCTCAACCTGCCGCTTAGCGGGCCGCATGGCCATCCATGCTATGAAAGTCGAAGACTTTCAAAGTAAACTTACATCATGCTCAACCTGCCGCTTAGCGGGCCGCATGGCCATCCATGCTATGAAAGTCAGAGACTTTCATAGTAACCTGTAGTCTGTCACTTATTATAGTATGATACCAGGGTTTCTACAAGGAATATCATACACAATATACAAGAATATAAACATTCTGCCACGAAAAATGTATAGAAAGCACAAAATCGGGATTTTATAATAGAGACAACATAAGACGAGTTGATGCAGTTAAGCATCGTTTTACAAAAAAGGAGGGGCAATATGAAAAAATTAACCAGTCTGTCACTCGCAGTGTTATTGGGTATTTCCGTTGTGGGGTGTGGAAGCGGAGCGGGATCAAAAGGTGCAGAGGCGGAGACGGGAAGTGAGCCGGAGACTGTGACTGCATCGGAAACAGACGCGGGCAGCCAGAATGCGGATTCGGAAGGAACCGGTGAGCCGGTTGAACTGTCGTTGATGGCATGGGACGGAGGCACCGGTGAGGCGGCGGAAGTGATCATGCATGAGATTATTGATGAGTTTAACAAGGAGTATGAAGGCCGGATCAGGATCCTGCCGGAATATCTTCCGTCGGAAGAAACCAAAACAAAGCTGCCCACATTGATGGCGGCTAACAGTGCGCCGGATATGTTCATGTCATGGTCTGCGGGTTATCTGGAGCCATATGTAACTGCCGGGAAAGTATATTCCCTGCAGGAAGCGCTGGACAGTGATCCGGAATGGAAGGGCATGTTTATCGATGGAATCATGGATCAGGTTACATATGATGGAAAGATCTGTGCGGTTCCGACGGTTCTTTCTACGCAGGTAGCCTATTATAACAAAGAGATTTATGACAGGTTTGATCTGCCGATCCCAAAGACGCATGAGGAATATATTGAAGGGCTTAAGGTGATCAGGGATTCAGGTGAAGATATCATTCCGATGGCTTTCGGTAACAGTACGGCGTGGCCGTCAGCTTCCCACAGCGAGATTCTCGCCAACAGGATCGGCGGAAACGATCCCTTCGATAAAGCGCTTGACGGAAGCGGGACATGGACGGATGAATCATTTATTAAAGCAGCGACGCTGCTGCAGGAAATGGTTAATGAGAAGCTTGTCCCTGAAGGATATGCCGGTATGACGCCTGAGGAGGCAGTGGAACAGTTCAAATCAGGAAAGGCGGCTTCTTTTATCTGGTCCAGCTACTGTATCAGTAACTTTGAGGCGGAAGATTCTGCTATCAGGGATAAAACGATCATTGCAAAATGCCCGACGGTGGAAAACGGCAAAGGCGACGAGAACCACTGGCTGGGACAGGCCGATAAATGCCTGGTAATCAGCGAAAGATGTGAGAATAAGGAAGCAGCTGTAACTTTCTTAAAGTATTATACGCAGACCAGATATATGCAGAAGATGGCCGATGCAGGTACGCTGACCACCATTAAGGCGGAGAATCTGGATATGAGTAATGTAGGGCCGATCGCAGGGCAGATTATGCAGCTGCATTCGGATATGACAGGTTTGTTTGTATTCTATGACGTTGTGCTGGGGTCTGTTGTGGGAAATGAGTACAACAATACCGTGCAGGGTATTATGGCTGGGGACGACGCGCAGGAAGCCTTTGAGAATTTCCAGCAGTTCTTCGAGGACAACTACAACAAATAGCAAAGAGGAAATCCATATTGGACGGCGCCGCAGGCGGTATTTTGTGCATCGCCTGCGGACGCTTCCGGAAAACCGGTCAGGAGGTAGAACGTGGAAAAGCTCAGAGGCAATAAGACAACCATTGCGATCTTTATTTTACCGGCAGTATGCTGTTATCTTTCCGTAGCGGCTTTCCCCCTGCTCTGCTCTGCGGTGCTCAGCTTTTTTAACTGGGATGTTGCGGGTTTGAATGATTTCGTGGGACTGAAAAATTACATGCAGCTGTTTACGACTGATAAGATTTTTCAGAAAGCTGTTGTACATACTTTTGCAGCCACACTCCTGTGTCTGGCGATCCAGATTCCCTGTGCCGTATTTCTGGCGTATCTGCTGACCAGGCTGAAAAGGGGAAGGAATTTCTTCAAGGTGGCTTTCTTCGTGCCGAATATGATCTCAACTTCCGCTATCGGTATCCTGTGGATCTTTATCCTGCATCCGGAATTTGGTCTTGTGAATGCACTCTTAAGAGCCGTGGGGCTGGGGCAATTCGCGCATGTGTGGCTGGGTGAATCCGATACGGCGCTTGTCTGCGTGATTCTTGCCGCCAGCTGGCAGTACATCGGGTATCATATGATCATTTATCTGTGTGCGATGCAGAATATATCTTCCTCGATACTGGAAGCGGCCAGGATAGACGGAGCCACTTCCTGGCAGGCATTTCGGAAGATTACGTTCCCGCTGATCGCACCGATCCTGAAGATCGACACGGTTCTGGTGGCAACGGGATCCCTGCGGATCTTTGATATGGTCTTTGTCATGACAGGAGGAGGACCGAACCATGCTTCCGAGGTGATCGCTTCCCATATGTACACCAGATCCTTTAAAGGGATGCAGTTTGGATATGGCAGTGCGATGTCTGTGATTCTGATGCTGCTGTGTATCGCGGTGACTGTTTTCTTAAATATGGCCTTTAAGCGTGCAGAAGATAAAGTTGAATAAATTCTCTGATGAGCATTTAGTTCAACAAACTGAACAGGTTCAGTCAGAGTTTGCGACGCTTCGGAGTGGGGAGAAAATTGAGTAGAGAGGTTATTTCCAGGCGTCTGGAAGGCAGGGGGTATATTCATGAAAAAAATAAAGATTGCTGATCTCATAAAATATTTGATCCTTTTGACTGCAACATTGATCTTCGTCTTTCCGCTGGTGTGGGTCTTCTACAATTCTTTTAAGACCAACAGCGAGTTATTCGCCAATCCCTGGAATCTGGCGCAGAGTCTCAGTCTGGAGAATTATACCTATGCGTGGAAACAGGCAAACATAGGGCGGTATTTTCTCAATTCAGTCATCGTGTGCAGTATTTCCCTGATTCTGTGTCTGATCTTAAGTTCTGCGGCAGGGTATGCATTGACAAGATTAAAGTGGAAGCTGTCAGATACGGTAATGATGATCTTTCTGGTTGGCATGATGATACCGATCCATTCAACGCTGATCCCTCTTTTCCTGATGTTTTCCAGAATGGGGATCATCAATTCACATCTGTCCCTGATCATTCCCTATACGGTCAGCGGGATGCCTATCGCTGTTTTTATCATGACCGGATTCCTGAAGAGCTTTCCGGCTGAGATTGAAGAATCGGCGGTGATCGACGGTGCGTCGATGCGGACGGTATTTTTCCATATCACGCTTCCGATCGCCAGGCCTTCCATTGCAACTGTTGCAATTTATACTTTTGTGTCAATGTGGAATGAGATGAATTATGCGCTGGTCTTTCTGAGTGATCAGCGGAAAATGACGGTGCCGATCGGTTTAAATGCCTTTAAGGGACAGTACTCTACCAACTACGTGGCGCTGTTTGCGGCGGTGATGATCACGATCCTGCCAAGCCTTATCGTTTTTTCCGTGTTTAACAGGCAGGTGATAGAAGGTATGACATCGGGAGCGGTGAAAGGCTGAACAAATTCTCTGATGGGCAATTCAGTTCAATAGAGTTTGTGACGCTTCAGAATGGAGGGAAGAAAGATATGCGCATGGAAGTAAAAAATGCATTATATGACAGAAGTCTGTCCAGGGCGGAAAGGGCAGGACGAACGATAGAACAGATGACATTGGAAGAGAAGGTATCTCAACTGGTATACAAGAGCGCGGCTGTCGAACGGCTGGGGATTCCGGCGTATCACTGGTGGAACGAATGCCTTCACGGCGTGGCCAGATGTGGGACGGCGACCGTGTTTCCGCAGGCAATCGGGCTGGCGGCAATGTTTGACGCCGATTTCCTGTATCGGGTCGCATCGGCTATTTCAGACGAGATCCGGGGTAAATACAATGCTTATCAGAAGATCGGCGATCACTCGATCTACAAAGGCATTACGGAATATGCCCCCAACATCAATATTTTCCGGGATCCCAGGTGGGGCAGAGGACAGGAAACCTATGGGGAAGATCCCTATCTGACGGCGGAATTGGGCATCGCTTTTATCAGAGGGATCCAGGGCGACGATCCGGATTACAGGAAGGCGGATGCCAATGTCAAGCATTACGTCGTACACAGCGGGCCGGATGACCTGCGCCATGAGATCGATGTGAAGATCGATGAGAAACAGTTCCGGGAAACCTATCTGTATGCTTTTGCAAGATGTATCAGGGAGGCGGATGTGGCCTGCGTTATGGGAGCCTATAACAGGGTGAATGGAGAAGCCTGTTCGGGAAGTACGAGGCTGCTTAAGGATATCCTGCGTGACGAGCTGGGATTTCAGGGATATGTGGTATCTGACAGCTTTGCCATCGATGACTTTCATCTGCATCACCGCATTACGGATTCAGCGGTGGAATCTGCGGCGCTGGCATTCAATAACGGGTGTGATCAGAATGGTGGTACAACATTTCTGCATCTGACAGAGGCTGTAGAAGCCGGTCTGGTCAAAGAGGAGGATATTGACCGTTCCGTACAGAGGCTTTTGGAGGAAAGGATTCGTCTGGGCATGTTTGATGAGAGGGCATGCGTGCCGTTTCACCGGATCAGCGAGGATATTGTAGACTGTCCGGAATTTCGGCTGCTTGCCAGAGAGGCGGCAGTCAGATCGATCGTCCTTTTGAAAAATAAAGATAACCTCCTGCCGCTGCGCAGGGAGGTCAGAACGCTGGCAGTGATAGGTCCCAACGCAGATTCCAGGGCAGTCCTCCTGGGCAATTATGCGGGTACGCCGTCCCGATATACTACGATCCTGCGTGGCATACAGGAGGAAGCTGATCAGCGGGATATCAGAGTTATTTATGCGGAAGGCTGTGATCTGTATCAGGAAGAGTATCGGGAATTGTGCGATACGGATCTGATTCCGGAAGCGGTGATTGCTGCACAGAAAAGTGATGCTGTGGTTCTGTGCCTGGGGCTGTCGCCTGTTCTGGAAGGAGAAGAGGGGGAGCTGGGCGCGGTACAAAGCGACAGGACCGACCTGGGATTGCCGGGAAGGCAGGCGGAATTGCTAAGGCAGGTGGCGGCAGTGGGGAAACCGGTGATCGTCATATTGTGTAACGGCAGTCCACTCAGCATTCCGGAGGAGGAACCGCTTATCGATGCACTTCTGGAGGCCTGGTATCCGGGCGAAGAAGGGGGCCATGCAGTGGCGGATATTCTGTTCGGAAAGCGCAGCCCTTCCGGCCGTATGCCTGTTACGGTGGTAAACAGCGTGGAAGATCTGCCGCCTTTCGAGAGCTACGATATGAAAGGGCGGACCTACCGGTATTTGGAGAAGGCTCCCATGTATCCGTTCGGGTTCGGATTAAGCTTTTCAGGATTTACATACGAAGCGGAGGAGTTTCCACGCGAAGCTGCACTGGGCGAGGATATCAGGTTTAAGGTTAAGGTCCGCAACACCGGAACATACGATGGGGAGACGACGGTGCAGGTTTATATCAGGAACAACACGACACAGACTAAGACGCCTGTCAGACAGCTTGTCTTCTTCCGGAAGATTTATCTGCGGCAGGGAGAAAGCGGTGTCGTAGAAGCACGAATACGCAGCAGGGACCTGGCAGTCATAGAGCAGGACGGAAGCTGTGTTCTGGAACCGGATGAATATACGGTTTATGCAGGCGGCGTGCAGCCGGATGCAGTCAGCGTGGCACTGTCCGGGGAAACAATCTGGGAAGGGACATTCAGGACAGTGGGAGAGAGAAGAGAAATACCATACTGACATCATGGATCTGGTAATTTTCAGGCAATCTGCAGGAAATGAAAGAATTCGGAGGAGAAAGATCATGTATTTGGATGAAATATTCGGATTAAATAACAAAGTTGCCGTTGTGACAGGCGGAAGCAGAGGAATCGGGCAGACAGCTGCCGTGGGACTTGCGAAAGCGGGTGCGGAAGTGGTGATTCTGTCAAGAAGCTCCGCGGAAGAAACGATTCGGCTGATCGAAAAGGAAGGCCGGAAAGGATATTGGATTTCGACGGATGTGACGGACGAAAAGGCTGTAGATGCTGCCATGGAGGAGATTCTGGAACGCTCCGGTTCTCTGGACATTGTCTTTAACAACGCCGGAATCTGTATCCATAAAGGGACGCTGGAGGCGTCAGTGGAAGAATTTAGACAGGTGCTCGATGTAAATCTGACGGGAGAATATATTGTAGCACGGGCTGCCGGCAGAGTTATGATCGAGAGAGGGATACGCGGAAGCATTATCAATATGGCCTCCATGTCAGGTACCATCGTTAATATCCCGCAATGGCAATGCTCTTACAATGCATCGAAGGCGGCAGTGATCCATATGACCCGCTCGCTGGCGATAGAATGGGCGCCGTATCATATCCGCGTTAACAGTTTAAGCCCCGGATACATTGCCACACCGATGTCCGTGGATACGCCGCAGGAGTTGAAAGACGCCTGGACGCCGCTGATGCCATACGGAAGAATGGGCAGGCCGGAAGAACTGATTCCTGCAGTCTTATATCTGGCATGTGATGCTTCCGGCTATACTTCCGGCAGCGACCTGATCGTGGACGGGGCGTATGTTTGCATATAAGCATGTTAAAAGGGGCCGCAGAAGCCAATGTCACTAAATTAAGATTGATTCGCAACAAAACTATTTCAAAAAGGTTGGA
>CANPTH010000029.1 GCA_947576945.1 uncultured Lachnospiraceae bacterium | reverse complement strand
AAACTTTTTATACATTTTTCATTTTACCTATTGACATTTCTTAGCTGGACTTTTTATGATTCTATTCTACCCTCAGTGTATCGTCGTGCCGTTTGATTGCTGCAGCATTTTATTGCTGTACCCTCTTATGACCATATCACTTTATTTCTGTGCCGTTTGATTGCCGTACTGCTTTCCTGTTTTGCCATCTTCCTGTCCGGTCACTTTCCTGTCACCGTCAAAATCCCATCTCCATCAGCCAGTCGGAAATCTTCCGTTCCCGCTGCCTTGTCTCTTCCCCGCCGCCGAATTTACCCAGCACATACTCCCCCTTAATCGTACCATCCTCGATATAGAGCACCCTGTCGCTTCTGGCCGCCACGTTCCTGTCATGCGTGACCAGCATGATCGTCGTCCCCTCTCCATTGATCCGGTTCAGTTCCTTCATAACGGCCCTGGAATTCTGCTGGTTCAGCGCGCCGGTAGGTTCGTCGGCAAAGATCATCCTCGGCTCATTGATCAGGCTGCGGCAGATACAGGCCCGTTGCAGCTGTCCGCCGGACACCTCATTGATATCATGCTCCGCCACCTCGACGATCCCCAGCTTGTGCATCAGCTGTCTGGCCCGCTCATTGATCTGCCTGCGCCGCTCCCTGCCCTTTCCCTGCGCCGACTGAAACGCCGGCAGTATTATGTTATCATAAATACTTAAGTTTTTTAACAGATACATCTGCTGAAAGATAAATCCCATCTCCGTAAGCCGCAGCCTGCTCATCTCCGCCGGGCTCAAACTTCCCAGATCCTGCCCGAAAAAGGAAACCCGGCCCGCCGTCATGACATCCATACCGCTGACCGTGTACAGCAGCGTGGACTTCCCCGACCCGCTGGGCCCCATCACCGCCACCATCTCCCCCTCCGCTATCTCCATATTGATATTACGCAGTACATTGTTCTGCCGCTTATTGACTATATACGTCTTACATAAGTCCTTTATTGTCAGTGCGTTCATATTTCCCTCCGTTTTCCTTCCCTTTCGAAGCGTCACAAACTCTAACTGAACTTGTTCAGTTTGTGGAACTGAATTGCTCCTCAGAAGATTTTTCCACCATCTCACAGGATCTTTACTCCCCGGTATTGACTTCCCCGGGAGCCACCTTCTTCACGCCTCCCGCACAGAGCAGTGCCGAGATGCCCGTCACGCCAAACAGCAGCAGCGGATAGACCACACAGGCCTCGAAGGTATTGGTGACAAGCTCCACCGATGTCCCGCCCATCATGCCAAAGATCGGCCCGATCAGGAACGGCCCCAGCAGATTGGACAGAAGTGTCCCTGCCGCCACGGCCGCCGCCAGCACAAGCAGGATCCTCACTGTCTGCCATGCCCGCAGCGTACCGTCCCCAAACCCGATGCTTTTTAAAAGCGCTATATCCCCATGTTCCCTGGTCATGATCGTCTTCATGATCAGGATCGTGATCAGGCTGTTGATCACCAGCACGATGCTCACGATCGCCGTCATCAATGCATCAAGCTGCCCGATGATCCCGCCGATCATATCATTCAGAAAGTCCTGCGTTCCCATCACCTCATAGTCCGGGAACAGCGATGCCAGCTTTTCACAGGCTTCTTTGCTCTCCATTCCCTCGATCTCCACCTGAATACAGAGGATCCCCGATGCGTACACCGGGTCCAGTCTGGCACTCCTGCTCACCCGGTAGCCTTTTCCCATATTCATCATGGACTGGTAGGTGCCCGTTATGACATACTCATCCGTACCGTCCGCCGTCTGAAAATAAATGGTGTCCCCGATCCCAACCTGCAGTTCCTCCGCCGTCATCTCCGTGATCATGATCTCATTGGCAAACTCCGGTTCCCTGCCGGTCACTACGGTATAACTTCTCTCCCAGCTTCCCATTTCCTGCAGGATAAAATAGTTCACCGTATCTTCCGGATCGTGGGCATAACAGGAAATTATGTACCCCATGTCAACGCCGGTCCACCCCTGCAGCCCCGCTTCTTTCAGCTTTGCTTCTATATCCTCCATATCCCGCAGCATACAGTCCATATCGGCGGTATAGATTTCCGCTTTTCCGGTGTCCAGATAGGCATCGGACGGACTCATACCGAACATATCAATGATGCTTTCGCTTTTTAACGTGCTGGAAGCACTAAGAGGCAGCAAAATCAGCATGGTGCCGAGACAGAAGATGGCAAACAGCACGCCATACCGTTTCAGACTGCTTACAATATCATTGAGTGCCAGATAAAAATACGGCCGCATGTGCATTCTTTTTCGCAGCTTCAAACGTTCTTTGGCGTGAAACCGTTCCCCGGTCAGACCACATCTGACTGCCTCCATCACCGAAATCTTTTCCAGCCTGCCCGTGTTTACGTAACAAAAAGTCATCACCACCAGAACGACACCGGCCGCACAGGCCACATTTACCATCCGGTTCTGGTACGACTGTTCCACGACGATATAGACTACCGTCCGATCCAAAAGCTCTTTGCCGAAAGGAATACTGAGCAACAGGCCGATCACGGACCCAATCACCGAAAGCGCCAGATATTTCACAAGATACAGCCCCTTGATCCCACGGTCCCGGATCCCGATGGCCTTCATGATACCGATCTCCCGGTAATCCTCCTGCAGCGTAAAGACGATCGTGAAGCGCAGTACCAGAAAGGCGATCAGGATCAGACACACACTGACCACGATCAGAACCGCCGAGATCAGCATATCCATGATGTAGCACATGCGTATGACACTGCCATCCTCCACATTGCTGATCACCATGAAATTCCCGTCCTTCCACGCACGGCGAAACGCCTGTCTGTCCGTGTAGTCCACACTGTAGATCCTCACATGGGTCTGGCCCGTCTGCTCTGCATACCGTGCAAAATCCTCCGCGGAGACAAACAGTCTCTTAAATCCCATCATGGGCGTGCCAAAGGCCGCATCCTTGACAATGGCCGCCACCGTAAAGTCCTGTTCCACTTCCCCGACCCTGATCCTCACCCGGTCGCCGTCCTGCAGGTGATTCAGCTGCGCCTCATATTGGGGAAACGCGATCTCGCCCGGTTTTAAAGATAAAGGCCTGTCATCTTCATCAAAAACCTTCATGAACTTTTCCGGTACACAGCCCAGACCGAGGATATTACTCCTCTCATAGCGTGTGCGTGCGGGTTCCTCTCTGCAGCTGGTGATGGTGATGTCCTCGTCCAGCAGACTGAAACCGTCAAATATCTCATAGTCTGAGACAAACGCGCAATCCGCAATAAAATCCGCGATCTCATCCGTCTCCCCGTCCGTCAGCGCAACGTTGAAGAAGTCCGGCATGTTCGACAGGGAAAGAAAATGGTCGATGGCCCCGTTGACCGCGATCAGGTTATCCACACTGCCGGCAAGAAACATCGCCGCCAGAATGATGAACATCAGCAGGATGACGTTCATGGTCTTCTTTCGTTTCAGATCTTTTACAAGGATACGAAAAAACATAGCAGGAATCCTCCTCATCTTGTTCGGAAAGGCTGCGCTCTGGCCGCCTTCTTTTAAGTCTGTGGAGAGTATACAACAGGAATTATTAAAAAATCCTTAAATTTCTGTCCAACACACTGAAAATATAACGCAAAAGCAGCGCCTCACTCTGGTAAAGTAAAGCACTGCTTTTTGTAGTCAATTAGAAATACCGCTCCCATGCCGCCAGCCGGTCGGCTGCACATTAAAACATCCCGGCATCTCACCCCTTCATCTTCGGCTTAAACACCAGACTGGCCAGATACCCAAACACCAGCGCCGCACAGCATCCCACTGCGCCGGTCTTGAAGCCGCCCTGAAACAGACCGATAAAACCTTTCTCGGCCACCGCCTCCTTGACGCCTTTCATCAGGATATTGCCATAGCCAAGCAGCGGCACGCTCACACCGGCGCCCGCGTATTCCATAAGGGGTTCATACCAGCCAAAGAAACTGATCACCGCTCCCATGCATACAAGCAATACCATCACGCGCCCCGGCAGCATCTTCGTCTTTTCCAGCAGGATCTGCACCAGCGCACAGATCAGGCCGCCTACCCAGAATGCATTCAAATAATCCATCATACCGATACCATACCTTTCTTCTATATCTGCAGATCTGGATGATCATAGCAGTTTCTTTTTCATCCGCACTGCTGCAAATCATGATTATTTTCTGCAATTCCGAAATAAACTATACTGCCTGAAACTGATTTTCGGCACAATCCTGCAGAGCCTTCCGCACTGCCATTTATCCTGCCGCCAGCTCATTTTATTCTGTGGACAATCTCCTCCACGATCTCGCGTATGGAAAGATTCTCACATTCCATCGTAATATGCGCATATTTCTCATAAAGCGGAGTCCGCTCCTCGTAAAGCGTTTCCAGCGTCTGCCCTTCCCGCAGCGTCACACCCCGCTCATTCAGATCACCCAGCCTGCCTGCAATCTCCCTGCAGGACAATTTCAGATAAATGATAATGCCATCCCGGCCCAAATGTTCCATGGCCCTGCTGCCGTAGATAACGCTGCCACCTGTGGCGATCACGGTGCGTCTGGCATCAATGGAAAGGTTGGCTGCCTCCTCCACAGCCCAGAACCTCTCCACACCCTGCTGCTCAATAATCTCATGTAAGAGCTTTCCTTCTCTGCTCTGGATCACCAGATCGGAATCCAGAAATGCAAACCCAAGCTTTTTGGCCAGCACAACCCCCACCGTGCTCTTCCCCGCACCGGGCATACCAATGAGGACGATATTTTTATGTTCCATATTATGTAAACCTCTACTGTTATTCCATTCTTCTGTCAATTACCAGTACAGCCGCCAGCTTACCGATCTATTCAGAGCTATTTAGCAAAGCCCCGGATTACTGCTTCAGATAAGCCACCACTTCCACTTCGCACAACACGCTCTTCGGCAGCTGTTTCACAGCCACACAGCTTCTGGCCGGTTTCTCGGTAAAATATTTCTCATATACCCCGTTGAAAGCCGCAAAATCCGCCATATCCGCCAGAAAGCACGTAGTCTTCACAACATTTGCATAGTTCGTGCCTGCTTCTGCCAGAATCGCTCCCACATTCTTCATGACCTGTTCCGCCTGCTCCGTAATATCCCCGCCCCTGATCTCACCGTCTGCCGGATCGATGGGAATCTGTCCCGATGCAAACAGAAAATCTCCTGCGATGATTCCCTGGGAATACGGCCCGATCGCCGCCGGCGCCTTGTCTGTAGATACCTTAGTTAACATAATATATACCTTCCTTTCTCGTAATCACTCTTTCATGCTTTCCTCATTCCGTCACACTGTCCTGCTGCCGGGAAGCCTTCTATTCTCCGAACTTTGCCCGCACGTAGAACCCTCTGGCATTTTCAATCACTTCCGTCACAACGCCTTCCCGCTCCAGCATACGCTCCCTGAACGGAAAATTCCCCGACATGGCAAGAGACGGATCAATCGTATAATAATAATTGCTGGGCAGGACACCCTCTGTCACGGTGACCCTGTCTCCCTCTTTCAACAATCCGGGACGCTCCATCTTAAATTCCATCTCCCGCACTGTCCTGCACCTTCCTTCCTGTCCCGTTCAGACCGTCCTACTCCTCCGACGCCTTCATGATCTTCAGCGCCTCTTCCTGAGCCGCTATGACCCTGTCACACCACCGGTCAAATTCCGGATCTGACTTCTGACACTCCGGATGCGTCCTGATATAATCCAGGACTTTCCTGGCCCCCTGGTCAAAACGTACCGTCGCCGTAAAGTCCGGCACCAGCCGTTTCAGCTTCGTATTGTCGAAGACGACGCTGTTGGACTTATCGCCCAGCATACCTCCCCGAAGATCCCACCCGGCCGGACTTGCGGAAGCAATAAACTCGCTGGATACATAGCAGGGCTTCAGCTCTGCTCCCAGCGCCTGTGCGATCACAGCATAGATCTGGTTCCACGTAAGCGTCTCATCGCCTGTGATCTGCACCGCCTCTCCGATGGCATGGATATTACCCATCAACCCGATAAAGCCTTTGGCAAAATCCGTGTTAAACGTCAGCGTCCAGAGCGAAGTGCCGTCTCCATGTATGATCACCTTCTTCCCTTCCATCATCCGCCTGAGCACCTGATAACTGCCCTGCGGTCCATGAACTCCCGCCGGCATGGAACGTTCGCTGTAGGTATGGCTCGGCCGCACGATGGTAACGGGGAATCCCTCCTCGCGATACAGTTTCATCAAAAGCTCCTCACCCGCAATCTTATTACGCGAGTATTCCCAGTAAGGGTTCGCCAGCGGCGTCCCCTCATCGATCCGATAGTCAGACAGCGGCTTCTGGTATGCGGAGGCCGAACTGATATAGATAAACTGCCGCGTCTTATCCCGAAAAAGTCTGTAATCCCGTTCCAGCTGCCCGGGCACAAAGGCAATAAAGTCTGCCACCACATCGAATGTATGCCCTTTAAGCTTCTGCGCCACCGTCTCCTCGTCATTGATATCCGCCGTAATAATGTTCGCCCCGGGCGGCAGCACGTCGTTGCGTGTCCCCCTGTTGATCAGCCACAACTCATGCCCTTCCTGCAAAAGCCTGGTGGAGATCGCCGTGCTGATGGTCCCGGTTCCTCCGATAAATAGTACTTTCATTCTCTTTTCCTTCCTTTCCCTCGTATCATTTGTATGTCCCATCAAAAATCATGCCTCAGATCTGAAACAGATTCCTGATCGGATTGATCCCTTTCGCCTGTCGGATGATCGTCTCTTTCTCCGCCGCCAGATACGCCTGCAGCTGTCCGATCTCCTCCGTGGAAAATCCTTTGGCCTTCTCCACCACACCAGCCGGCACAATCCCTTCCGCCCAGTCTTTCCCCCGCATAAAGGACACCCGCACGAATGTCTTCCCCTCATGGTGAAGCACTCCGGATACCAGCACGCTCATTTCCTCCGCGGCGGCAGCCGGCTGGCTGCTGACCACAACGCTTTCCTCTGAAATTTTCCTGCTTCCACCGCCTTTTATGATCACCTTACCGTCTTCCATCTATCGATTACCACACCTTTCCCGCCATAATTCCTCGTGGCTGTCGTCCACCGCCGCCAACATGTGCAGGTTCGCTCTATAACAGTATAAACCAATTTTCTATTTTCATAAACCCCGTTCCGCATTATTCTGCCACTTCATCAGCCTTATGCTCACCCGCTGTCATGAAGTGCAGCCCTTACCTTCCCTGTTTCCCGTCTTTTCTTCCATCCTCCTGAAAATCCGCACAAGCACTACCACCGCCGCCACGCACAGGATCCATTCCGTAACAGGCTGCGCATAGGGCAGTCCGTACAGCGGAAACAGGTAATTCAACACATACAGTGCCGGAATCTCCAGCACGATCTTTCTTAACAGCGCAAACACCAAAGACTTTTCCCCCATACCGCAGGACTGAAAAACGCCCACTGCAATGAAGTCCATACACATAAACGGCAGTTCCAGACAGAATCCCCGCAGGAACCGCTCCCCGTAAGCAATAATCGCTTCGTTGCGCATAAACAGCGCCGTGATCCTTCCCGCACCCAGATAATAACCGGCCGCCACCACCGCCAGAAAGGAAACCGCGATCCTCACCGTAAAAAGCAGCGTCTTTTTCATGCGCTTTACATTCCCGCTGGCATAGTTATAGCTGATCAACGGCATGATCCCCTGAGACAGGCCGAAGGCGATCTGCATGGGTACCATATTTACCTTCTGCACAATACCCATTGCCGCCACAGCATCAGAACCATAGGACGCCGTAAAATTATTTAAGACCGTCATACCCGTCACATTCAGCAGATTCTGAATGGCAGCCGGAATACCGACTCCGCAAACACCCGCCACCACCTTCCTGTCCGGCCTGAACATCGACGGCCGGATACACACGTATGTATCTCCTCTTTTCCTCCATAATAAAAGGAAGAAATAGACACAGGCCACACAATTGGAAAGCATAGTCGCAAACCCGGCCCCTGCAGCCCCCATATCCAGTCCCATGGGCAATACAAAGAAAGGGTCCAACAGAATA
Source organism: uncultured Lachnospiraceae bacterium (assembly GCA_947576945.1). Taxonomy (GTDB): domain Bacteria; phylum Bacillota; class Clostridia; order Lachnospirales; family Lachnospiraceae; genus UBA3282. The sequence continues at coordinate 45,833 of CANPTH010000029.1, read as the reverse complement.
TTCAACAGACATCCGCTCATGGTTCCGATACTGGCGTGAAGCGACGCCCCCTCCGCCCTTACCATATAGGCCATGACCACATTCAGGATCGCCGGAACCGCTCCCAGGGATACCGTCCACTTCAAATACTGCGCCGTAGCTGCCATCGTCTCCGCATCCGCTCCCAGCAGGTGCAGAAGGGGATTATGAAAAGTCGTATACAAGACCGAAAACAGCGCACCGGCCATCAACGTGCAGTAGAATCCAAACGCCGAACTTCGCCGCACCAGCCCATAATCCCGGCTTCCCAGCGCACGGCTCATCATACTGGAGGTGCCCACCCCGAACAGATTGTTTACCGCGTTAAATGCCAGCAGCACAGGAGCCGCCAGCGTTACGGCCGCATTCTGCACCGGATCATTCAGCATCCCTACAAAATAAGTATCCGCCAGATTATAGATTACCATCACCAGAGAACTGAGCACCGTCGGTATGGCCAGCGTCATCACCGCCCGCGGTACGGGCATTTCTTCAAACAGCGTAACTTTCTTCGTATCTTCCATATCTCTTCTGCATCCTTTCTTTCCCGGGCTTTCCGGCCTTCGCCTCCCCGATACTGCCGTTTCAGTCTCATTCCTGTATCATATCATTGTATCACCATCAGCGGCATGGAAACCATACTTTTTTTACCGGACAGCAAAACGCCCGCAAAAAAAGAGACCGCATCCTTCGCCGATCCGATCCCTTTCCTAAATACATTAACCCGTATAATGCTCCAACACCACGCCATGGGCGATCCCCGGAATGCTCTGGCCCTCATTGAAGCTGGTCTTGCTTAAAAGCGCCCCCGTCGGCATAAAGAGAACCCGGTTCCAGACACCTTCCTCCAGTTTCTTCAATATATAAGCCGATAACACCACCGCGCTGCACCCACAGCCGGAACCGCCCGCATTGGTATCCTGTCTCTCGCTGTCGAAAATCTCGATACCGCAGTCCATATGCTGCTTCGTAATATCGATCTGCGCCTCGGCCAGCAGGTCGAAAAGAAGCTGCTGCCCCACCGTGCCCAGGTCGCCGGTGATGATCTTATCGTAGTAATCCGGCTGCCTGCCGAAATCCTCCAGATGCTGCCTGAGCGTATCCGCGGCAGCAGGAGCCATACAGGCTCCCATATTCATCGAATCTTTTAATCCGTAATCCACAATCCTGCCGACGGTGGCGCCCGAAATCACCGCCCGAACCTGACTGCCCGGCTGCACCGAGAGCAGGAACGCTCCGCTGCCGGTCACCGTCCAGGTGGCTGACTTCGGCCGCTGGTTGCCATAGGCTAACGGAAACCGGAATTCCTTCTCCGCACTGGCGAAATGACTGGATGTAATACACGCCGCCTTCTCCACAAATCCGCCGGCCACTGCCATACTCCCCATGGTCAGAGACAGCCCGCAGGTTGAGCAGGCACCATACAATCCCACATGGGGAAGCTGATACCCCGACAGACCGAAGCTGCTGGCAATGGACTGCCCCAGCAGATCTCCTGCAAACACAAGCTGCAGATCTTTTTTCTTAAGGCCGGCCTTGCCAAGCGCGATCTCCAGCGCCTCTTTCTGCAGACTGCTCTCGGCGTCCTCCCAGGTATCGGCTCCGAATTTATCGTCATAGCCGACCTTGTCAAACAGCTTTCCCATGGGGCCGGCCGCCTCCTTACTCCCCACGATGGAACCGCTGCCGATGATGTACGGTTTATTTACAAACTGAAGACTCTGTTTTCCCAGCATTTCCTATCTCCTTCCATCTCTTCCGAATTTCTACAGGCGATCTGCACCCCAGGCCGCGAACGGCTCAATAAGTGCACAGTTACAGACAGAGATAGTATGCCTGTTATTTTGCTGCTTTATACCTTTTGTTCCTTATTTGTCCTCTTTCTGCCAATTTACCAGAGTCATTCTCCGTAAAGTGCAGCGTCTCATCAGTGCATAAGCACCTTCTTCTTCGATCATCCGCAGATCACCGGCCACTTTCTCTGCCAGTCCCGCATATGCCGTCAAATCTTCTCCCCAGAACCGGCTTTCGGCCAGAACCGCAGCGGTGAGCGCTTCCGGATCGTCCTCTTTATGCGCCTCGAAGAATTCCAGAATAAATCTTTCGTCCCTGATCACATACGATTCCCCGTCCCGACTGCCGGTCAATCCGGTTTCCTCCAGTCGATTCCCCCTGTAGAAGGCGATATAGAAAGCCAGCGAAGCCGTGATGCACTCCGGCAGCGTACCGTACCGCTTCACATACCCTGCAAAAGAAGGCAGCATCCTGGCCCTCCATTTGGATGTGGAATTGAGCGCGATGGCCAACAGCTCATGATCGATATACGGATTGTTGAAGCGGTCGGCCACCGCTCTTGCAAACGTCGTCAACTCCTGCTCCGGCAGCGTCAGCGTGGGAATGATCTCCTCATAGAGCGTCTGCTCCATAAATGCCCGGATCACCGGATCCTGCATACATTCCCTGACAATATTTCTGCCGGCCAGATAAGCTCCCAGAACCATGGATGTATGGGCGCCGTTCAAAATACGCACTTTGCGCTGTTTATAAGGCTTATGGTCTTTTGTAACCAGCACCGGCAGTCCTGCCCGTCCGAAAGGCAGCTCCTCCTGCAGGCTCTCCGGTCCCTCGATCACCCAGAATCCGAACACCTCCCCGGCATCCATGATCTCATCCCGGTACCCCAGCTGCCCGCAGAGTTCTTCTGCCTCACCGGCCGGATAGCCGGTGACGATCCGGTCCACCAGCGTGGAGCAGAAGAGGTTCTCTTCCCGCAGCCATCTGCAAAAATCCTCCCCCAGCTCCCACTGCTTCGCATACTGCATGACACATCCTGCCAATTGTCCGCCGTTATCATCAATCAGCTCACAGGGCAGGATCACAAACCCCTTTCCTTTTTCCTGGCCGAACCGCTCATACCTTGCATACAGAAACTGCGTCAGTTTCCCCGGAAAACTGGCCGCCGGCCTGTCCTCGAAACGGCAGTCCGCATCATACCGGATCCCCGCCTCCGTGGTATTGGAGATAAGAAACCGCAGATCGGGATTTTCGGCACAGGCCATGTAGGCATCATACTCCCCATACGGATTCAGGCAGCGGCTGACACAGGAAATCACCCTCTTAGTCTGCACCTTCTCACCGTTCTCGTTTCCCCGCAGCAGTAACGTGTAGAGTCCTTCCTGCTCATTGACAGCCGTAAGCACCCTGCCACCGCCGCCACCCGGCGTAACCAGCACCACCTTCCCGCGAAAATCCGCCTTCTCGTTCAGCACATCAATAAAATGATCTGCAAATGCCCGGAGAAAATTTCCCTCCCCGAACTGCAGCACTCTCTCCGGCGCCTCCTTCAGCAAATATCCGTCATACTGTATCTCTTCCAACGTCTTATAAGATAATCTTCTCACTTCGTCCCTATTCCTTTCTGCTCCTGCTCACAACCGTCCAAACGCCCGGCAATCCTCCGCTTTTACAAAGTCACACCCTGTTTAAAGATCGCCATATCATGAAATCCCGCTTCCTCAGCCTTCACCTTCCTGCCGGAGGCAGCCTCCAGCACATACCGGAAAAGTTCGTCTCCCAGGACTTCCAGCGGCTTCCCCTGCACCAGCTCTCCGCAGTTGAAGTCGATCCAGTTCTTTTTATGCCGATAAAGGGAATCATTGCTTGAGATCTTAACCGTCGGCACCGGAGAGGCAAAGGGTGTGCCTCTTCCGGTCGTAAACAGCACAATCTGCGCTCCTGCAGCTGCCAGCGCCGTTGCCGCCACCAGATCGTTGCCCGGAGCGCTGAGCAGATGCAGTCCCTTTCCTTCTGCCGTCTCCCCATAGGCCAGCACGCCTCTGACAGGCGCCGATCCCGACTTCTGAGTGCATCCCAGCGACTTATCTTCCAGCGTGGAGATGCCTCCCATCTTATTGCCCGGGGATGGATTCTCATAGACCGTCTGATCGTGCCGGACAAAGTACTCCTTAAAATCATTGATCATTGTCACCGTCTTCTCAAACAATTCCCGGTTCTCACAGCGGTTCATCAAAAGAGTCTCCGCACCGAACATCTCCGGCACCTCCGTAAGGATCGTCGTACCGCCCGCCTCGATCAGCATGTCAGAGAATACCCCCACCGCAGGATTGGCCGTGATACCGGAAAGTCCGTCGGAACCGCCGCACTTCATGCCCACGATCAGTTCGCTGCACGGTATCTTTGTCCGCACAAAACCACCGGCATACTCCACAAGCTCCCGCACCAGCCTGACGCCGGCCTCCACTTCCTCTTCCACTTCCTGGCAGACCAGGAATCTGACCCTGGCCGGATCGTACGGGCCGATATACTCCTTGAGCGCCTCCACATTGCTGTTCTCACAGCCCAGCCCCAGCACCAGCACGCCGCCCGCATTGGGATGACGGACCAGATCGGCAAGAATCCGCCTGGTGTTCTCCTGATCTTCTCCCATCTGAGAACAGCCATACGGATGGGAGAAGGCTGCCACCGCCTCCACCGATCCCATTTCTCTGATGCTGTCCCTGGCCCTCTTTTCGATGGCGGCCGCCACAGAATTAACGCATCCCACCGTGGGGATGATCCAGACCTCATTGCGGACTCCCGCCTTCCCGTCCGGACGACGGAATCCCTGGAAGCAGGCCGCCGTCCCGGTTGTACCGCCCCCTCTGCTCTCCGCCCCCTCCGTGCCGCACGGCTCATATGTGTAGTTCAAAAGCCCGCCCAATCCGGTGCGCATATTATGGGTATGCACCCAGGATCCTTTCGCAATCCGTTCTTTCGCGATTCCTATGGGAGCGCCGTACTTGATCACCTGCTCTCCTTCTTCCATGTCGCACAGTGCAAATTTATGGCCCTGCTTAATCTCTTCTGTCAGTACGATCCCGTCGCCGTCCACCGTCGCCACACTGTGCGCGCACATCGGCTGAAGCGCCACTGCCACCTTGTCTTTTGGATGGATCCTTATATAAGTCTGCATTGATCTTTTGTCCTTTCCTGCCCTGTACCGGGTTCTTTCGACCCTGAGCTTTTTAAAATGTAAGCATTTACATTCAATTTATCTTTTTCCAATCTCAAAGTCAACCGTTTCTTCCTGTCATCGCACTTTTTTGTTATATTGTATAAATAGTTCCGCATAAAATTAGCTATTATCACAATAAAATGTAGATTGCACTCCTCAATGCAAATGTTATAATAGAAATATGATGTAAATACTTACACGCCGACACTGTATCGCTGTCCCATGCAGCCGGAACGACCACAGACAAAACAACCCGCAGCGAAAGGAATCTTTGTGCCATGAATATTTATGACATTGCCAGACTGGCGGACGTATCCATCGCCACAGTATCCCGGGTCGTAAACGACAGCCCGAAAGTCAGCCAGCAGACCAAAGACAAAGTGCGCCGGATCATGGCGGACAACGACTATACGCCCAACGCCTTTGCCCGCGGCCTGGGTCTCGGTTCCATGAATACGGTGGGGATCGTCTGCCCTGACGTGGCGGATATCTATATGTCGAAAGCCGTTTCCTATCTGGAGAAGAACCTGCAGGGATATGGTTACGACTGCATTCTCTACTGCAGCGGATATGCGGAGGAAGATAAGCAGCAGGCGGTGGAACGCATCCTGAAAAAGCAGATCGACGCCCTGATCATGGTCGGCTCCGATTACAGCTGCGACGCCCCGAAGCAAAACGGCTGGTTTCGCAGCGTAGCCGCCAGACTTCCCGTCTTCCTGATCAACGGCTGGCTGGAGGGGGACAATATCTACAGTGTACTGGCCGACGATCAGCAGGCAGTCTACGATGTGACGGAAGAACTGCTCTTTGCCGGCAGGAGAGAGATCCTTTTTCTCTCCAATTCCCGCTCCTACAGTGCAATGCGCAAGTTGGAAGGCTATGAGAACGCGCTCAAAGCCCACGGCATCCCGATCGATCAGAACCGTATCCTCTATCCGGAAAATGCAGTCTACGCTGTCAGGGATCTGCTTCTTCGAAAACGCGGCCTGCACTTCGACAGTGTGATCGCCGCCACGGACGAACTGGCTGTCGGCGCCCTGAAATATCTCCATGCCAGAGGCCTGCGCGTACCGGATGAGGTCAGCGTCATCGGCTGCAACAATTCCGAGCTTTCCATCTGCTGTGAGCCGGAACTTACCACCATTGACAACCGGGTCGAGGTGCTGTGCAAGACTACCATCGACTCTGTCATGACATTGCTTGGCGGCGATACCGTCAAACAGAAACAAATCGTTAAATGCCATCTGGTCAGACGCTCCACCACCGATTTCTGACAGCGCCTGACAGCAAAAAACACCGCTTACCGCATCCCTCTCCGGGACGCGGCAAACCGGCAGACAAAGAAAGGACTTTACCTTATGAAAACATTTATGGACGAAAACTTTTTACTGCATACGGAATGTGCACAAAAGCTCTATCACGACTATGCCAAACCCATGCCCATCCTGGACTATCACTGCCATATCAGCCCTCAGGACATCGCACAGGACAGACAGTTTACCGATATTACCCAGGTCTGGCTGGGCGGCGATCACTATAAATGGCGGCAGATGCGCTCCAACGGCATCGAAGAGGCCTTCATCACCGGCGATGCCCCGGCCCGGGAGAAATTTCAGAAATGGGCCGAAACCCTGGAGAAGCTGATCGGCAATCCCCTGTATCACTGGTCCCATCTGGAACTGCAGCGGTATTTCGGCTATTACGGACATTTAAACGGCGAAACTGCCGAGGAAGTATGGCAGCTTTGCAATGCAAAGCTGAAAGATCCACAGATGAGCGTCCGCGGACTGATCAGGCAGTCCGGCGTCACCCTGCTGTGCACCACGGACGACCCGGCGGATTCTCTGGAATGGCATGATAAGATCCGGGAAGACGACACCTTCGATGTGCAGGTGCTTCCGGCGTGGCGTCCCGATAAGGCCGTGAACGTAGATGCCCCCGCTTTCCCCGGCTATATCAGGCGTCTGGAAACGGCAGCCGGCGTCACTGTCAGAACCTTTGACGACTTAAAGACCGCACTGAGAAACCGCATGGAATTCTTCCATAAGAAGGGCTGTCTGGTATCCGACCACGGTCTGGACTATGTCATGTACGCTCCCATCTGCGACACCGAAGTGGAAGCGGTCTTCCAGAAGGGGCTGCATGGCGAACCTTTGACTCCTGCAGAAGCTGCCGGCTACAAGACTGCCTTAATGCTTTACCTGGGCCGGGAATACCACCGACTTGGCTGGGTCATGCAGCTCCATTACGGCTGCAGCCGCAACAACAACAGCGCCATGTTCGAAAAGCTTGGCCCCGACACAGGTTACGACTGTATCAATACGGATGCGCCTGCCAGCCAGCTTACAGGTTTCCTCAACGCGCTGACAGCTGCCGGCAGGCTGCCAAAGACGATACTCTACTCCTTAAATCCAAACGACAACGCCGTCATCGACTCCGTGATCGGCAGCTTTCAGGACGATTCCGCCGTGGGGAAACTGCAGCATGGCTCTGCATGGTGGTTCAATGACCACAAGGCCGGCATGACCGAACAGATGACTTCCCTGGCGAATCTGGGAATGCTCAGCAATTTCGTGGGGATGCTCACCGACTCCAGAAGCTTCCTCTCCTACACCAGACACGAATATTTCCGCCGTATTCTCTGCGACCTGCTGGGCGGCTGGGTGGAAGACGGCGAATATCCCTGCGATGAGAAAGCGCTGGAAAAGATCGTTAAGGGAATCTGCTATGACAATGCTGTGAGATATTTTGGGTTTGATCTGTAATTGCAGATCTGTTATGAGAATGAAGGGTGAAAGTCCGGAAAGATCGACTCTCACCCTTTCATTATATACAACTGTTTACGGACATATCGACGGCCGGAGCCTTTACCACAATGCCACCGGCTCCATGTACTTTGCCGTCTCGCTGTCCGCATGACAGCACACCGCCACCCGATACCCCGGAATATCGTCGTATTCCTTCATACGGTACGCCGCATGACCGGAACCATATTCCACCCGGGCCGTATCCGTTCTGGCATCCACGATCACCGAGAAACTCTTCAGCGGCAGAGTCATTCCCCTGCCTGTCACTTTCAGAAAGCTCTCCTTCATGGTCCAGATGCGGAACATCCTCTGCGTAATTTCCTCCTCATCCTGCACCGCATACAGAAATTCCAGTTCCTGCGCCGTGAAAAAGCGCTCCGCCACCTTAAGCCGGCCTTCTCTCACCTGCTCGATATCATTGCCCACAGGGACCTCCCCTATACTGCATACGGCATACGCTCCGGAATGCGACAGTGAGAAATGGATATCCGGATACGCCTGAAAGAAAGGCTTTCCCCATTCGCCGGACACATATTCCATGTCACGTTCCCGAAGTCCATAGACCTGCAGGGCATGATCCAGCGCCAGGCCGGCTCCCAGACTCCTGCACTTATCTCTTTCCGGTCTGATCCGCGCAATTTTCTGCTGCCTGCAGGGCGACAGAAGACTTCGCTTTTCCTGAAAAAGATCTTTATCCTCAAACTGCGTCACTTCAATATAGTATGTGTGGATCATCATTTACCGTCACTCTCTTATTACCTTCTATTCCGGTCATGAGGGTATCTATGCATGGAGCGCCGTACCCGGTCGTCCTTGACACCGCTGTGATAACAGTCCTGGCAGATCGGATAATCATAGTCCCAGGGCAGCGCCACGCCGCAGCCGCGGCACTTCTTCTCAAACTGGCCCTTATCGTCCTCCAGCATCTCCCCGATCACGGACTGCGCCCACTCCCTGTTCACCGCCACTTCTTCCTTATCAATCTCCCAGTTCATCCTGCCGGAAAACTGGGAATACAGATCCAGCTGCTTATAATAAGATTCCAGCCCTTCCAGGGAAAAATCCTGGGGCAGCATCGGACAATTGTGGTCTTCCGTCGGTTTCTCACAGTACCACAGCCACAGGCGCAGCACCTCCCTGTCTTTCACATCGAAGGGACAGGTGATCAGGGACAGCACGAACTTCCGATCCTCTATATAGGACAGCTTCTTCCGGTAATTCTTCAGATAGCGGTATTTCTTCACACTCTCCGCCATGGAGATCTTGTCGTAGAAAGCCAGATTCCTCGTGCCTTCCCATGCTTCGATGATCTCATCCAGTTCCATATCGATATCCAGAAGCACCTCCGGGAAACCTGTCCTCGCCCTGGTGAGCGGCTGCAGAGGTTCCTCCAGCTTCCTGCCGATATACTCCACATCCAGCGCGGACTGCACATAGCCCACGTCATAATAACCATACCGTCCTGCCCGCCCGGCGATCTGCCTTATCTCCTCCGCCTCCAGACGCCGCTTGTCCGTGCCGTCAAATTTGGACGTATTCATAAAGACTACCCGGCGGATGGGCAGATTGATCCCCATGCCGATGGCGTCCGTGGCCACCACCACCTGATTGATCCCCTCCGTAAAAAGCCGCACCTGCTCCCGCCTTGTCTGGGGCGGCAGATTGCCGTAGATCACGCTGGCCCTGATCCCCCTGCTCTCCAGAGTTGCCGCTATGGCCAGTACATTTTTCTTGGAAAAGGCAATCAGGGCATCCCCCGGTTCCACATCCTTACTCATATCGAAGCGCTTCGGAATAAATTCCAGCCTGGTGTTCCGTTCATGGTAAACTATCTCACAGGAATCACCGCACCGCTCGATCATTTTCACCAGAAGCTGCTCTGCAGTACCGGAGCAGCACACATGAATCTCCTCCGCCCGAATGCCAAGAATCGCCCTCGTCCAAAAACTGCCCCGGTTCTCGTCCGCCATCATCTGCGCCTCGTCAATCACCGCAATATCGTAAACCTCCCGGATATCCATGATCTCCACCGTGGAAGCCTGCACGAAGCTGCCCGGCGTCCGGATGACTTCCTCGCCGGTGATCATGCTGCACGGAATGCCTGCCGCCGTCATCCTGTCATAGACTTCCAGCGCCAGCAGGCGCAGCGGACCCAGGTAAATACCGTGATAAGCCTGCTTCAGCCGCTGCAGCGCCTGATAGGTCTTACCGCTGTTGGTTGGCCCGATATGCAGGATAAAGTGACGCTCCATACCTCTGGCTTCCGGATACTGCTTCTCCGGCTCCGCCTCCATCAGTTCCTCGATCCGCTGTCCCACCAGGTACTGCATATACTCTTCCTTATAGATCTCATAGAGAGATCTGGCCCGCAGCAGCTGCGCCGTGCCCGGCATATGCACGATATCTTCCGGGTTTGCACCTGCCGCCATCCTGTGAAGAAAGGTAATGTCCAGCCTGGCAAGCATCCGCAGGGCGTGCCTGTATTTCTTTAACAGCCTGCTCTCCCTGCCTGCCACCGTATAACCGATCGCCGCCGCCTTCTTGTGCAGCTCCTTCATATCGGCCAGCACCTGATGGGGTTCCTGGTTTTTCTTGCGGGCGATGCGGCGCTCCAACTGCCCGATCTGCTTCTCGCAGCCCTTTAGAAAACGTCTGTGTTCTTTCTCGTCAAACTCCAGAAACGTCTGTAAATATACCGTCCAGACGGCTTCCGGGATATCTGTAACGTTCCGTCCGGTTTCTTCCTCTGTCTCCTGAGCCGCAGCTTCTTTCTGATCTGACAGCTCTTTCTGCCCGTTCTGGCCGTCTGTCTTCTCTTGTTTTACATGCCTTGTATGTCCTGTGTGTCTTCCTGCCATAATATTTTCCATTCTGTGATTGGTCCGCCGGACAATGTCCGTACGGATATCCTGTAGTTGAACTGTCAGTCTGCAGGATCCTGCCAGAGACCATGCATTCAGTGACGAAAGTAATAGTATCACAAATCACCGGAAAATACCAGCAGACTATGCACAAAAGGCATGCGGAAATGCCGGCATCATCATTGATTGAAGACGGCGTTAAACTTTTGTATGATAGAATCAGTTATTTCTATAGAATAAGCGATTAGGGGTTACAGGAAACGCAGAAAGCAAAGGAAAGACAGTTGACCGACAAAGATCTGATGCAGAAAGTTCATAACGGAAGCCAGGATGCACTGAATACCATCGTCAGCCGCTACTACGATGACATCTACCGCTTCTGCCTGTACCTGACAGGGCAGACGGCAGACTCGTACGATATCACACAGGAAGTGTTCCTGCGTTTCATCAGGTATATGGATTCCTACCGGCACAGGAATCTGAAAGGGTATCTTCTCATCATCGCGCGCAATCTCTGCCGGGACTATTTCTATCACAGAAAGGATACCGCCTGCCTGGAGGATACCGCCTTGCCTGGCCGGGAAGATTCCCGGCTGGCGCAGGTCGAAGATTCCCTTCTTCTCCACCAGGCGCTGCAGCAGCTCTCCATGAAACAGCGCGAGATCATCATCATGCGGATCTACGAGGAACTGCCTTTTCACGAAATTGCCCGTATCACAGGGTGTAACCTCTCAACAGCCAAGTCAAGATTCCGCCTGGGCGTAAAGAACCTGCGGAAAATATTGGAGGATTCCTATGAACCGTCATAAAAACCCCAACAGAAAACGTACTGCCGATAAAAAGGGCTTCCGCCTCACGCAGTCCATACAATACAGTGACCACGCCCTGAAATCCATGTTCACTGCCGCCGATGCGCTGCTGCCAATCGACGAAACGCGCCGGGCCGGCACATGCCGCCTGCTGCAGCATGAATTCCGCAGCCGAACCGTACGTCCACTGCAGGACAACAGGCTTCTGTTTGTCAGCCTGCTTCGCTATACGGACAGACATCTCCCCTGCCTTCATCTGCTCGGCTGTATTGCCATGCTGCTTATGCTCCTTACAATGAGCCTGTATTTCCCGACGCCACAGGACGCCGGCGTCATGGTTTTTGCCTCCATGACACTGCCCTGCTTTCTCGTGTTCTTCTCCGTTTTTGAATTCCGGCAGATCTGTTTTGCCGGCATGGGTGAACTCAGTAAGACCTGTTTCTTCCATATCAGACAGCTTGCGGCCCTGTCCATGATCTTCTCCGGCATCCTGAATCTTATAGCAGTATCCGCCGCCATTATCCTGGTAGGCCGGCAGTGGAAGATCCGCCTGCTGCACCTTGGCCTCTATGTACTGGTGCCCTTCCTCTTTATGCAGTGCGTCTGCTTCGGCTGCATGCTCCTGGAGAAGATACGCCGCCACACCTGGCTTTGCGCCGCGTTCCTGCTTCCGGCTGCCGTCTTTTGCCTGGCTGCTTTCCAGCGGCCTGCCCTGTATACGGAATCCGCGCTTTTCTTCTGGGCCGCCGCCCTGTTTGCCGGCATCGTCATCTTTGCCGGGGAGATGAAACTGCTTTTTGCCAAATTAGACAAAGGAGAGATCTTATGCACCGACTGGAATTAACCGACTTAAACAAAACCTTCAGGAACAAGACCGCCGTCCGGGATATCAGCGTCAGCCTGGAACACGGTGTCTATGGGCTGCTGGGAGAAAACGGGGCCGGCAAGACCACCCTGATGCGGATGCTCTGCGGCATCCTGGAACCGACCTCCGGTACGATCCTCTGCGACGGGATACCGATCCGCCAGCTGGGAGGCGATTACCGGATGCTCTTAGGGTATCTTCCGCAGGATTTCGGCTATTATAAAGAGTTCACGGCTCTGCGGTTCCTGCACTACATGGCGGCCCTCAAAGCGCTGCCGGAAGAGTATGCCCACAGCAGGATCGAAGAGCTGCTGGAGCTGGTGGATCTGACCGCCGAGAGGAAACACAGGCTCAAGACCTTTTCCGGCGGCATGATCCGCAGGATCGGCATCGCCCAGGCGCTTCTGAACGATCCGGAGATCCTCATGCTGGATGAACCCACCTCCGGCCTCGATCCCGGTGAGCGCGTCCGCTTCCGCAATATCATCAGCTCTCTGGGCAAAAACAGACTGGTTCTGCTCTCCACCCATATCGTCTCGGATGTGGAGTATATCGCAGACAGGATCCTGCTCATGAAGGACGGCAGCCTGCTCCACGCAGGCGACGAATCCCTGCTGTTATCCAAAGCCGCCGGCTGCGTCTGGAAATGTCTCGTCCCGGAAGCACAGGTCGAACTGCTGGAACGGCAGCGCCTGATCGGCAATCTGCGCCATCATGGGCCGGAAGTGGAGCTGCGCATCATATCCGCAGAGAAACCATGGCCGGAAGCCGAACCGGCGGAAGTGACCCTGGAAGATGCCTATCTGTACTGCATCAAATATACCGGAAGGAGGAGATAACCATGCGTCTGTATAAAATGGAACTCTACAAACTGTGTCACCGGAAATCTTTTCTGGCAGGCTTTCTTTTCGTCCTGCTGATCGGCCTGCTGTTCTTCTATCAGGAGCTGCAGCATTCGTACTGCGTCGTCAACGGCACTACCTACACGGGATTGCGCGCCATCCAGATGAACCGCCAGATCACGGAAGAATTCAAAGGTGTGCTGACCGATGAAAAGATAGAGCGCATCATCGAGAAATACGGCTTTCCGCAGGGAGCGCCGGACGGCTACAGCCGGCAGAAAGACAATTTCCTCAATCATTTCATCATGGAGTATGCTTCTGACGGCTATAATAACGGCCAGGATGATTACCGGCTCGCCACAAAAACCATCCCGCTTCGTGAAACCGAACTGGGCCGGTATCACGAAGCAGCCGGCATGGCGCTTCGCCTGGAGTACTACATCGGGTGGAGTCTCTTTCCGGACACACTTGGCATATTGATGCTGGGCGCCAGTATGCTGGTTCTCTACGTCGTCTCCGTTGTTTTCTCGGAAGAAGAACAGACCGGTATGAAACCCCTGCTGTTCACCACCAGAGAAGGACCGGCCTTCGGCACGCTGGCCAAGACCGCCGCGGCTTTCAGCGTGTCGGCCGGCATCTGGTTCGTGTCGGTCTGCTTCGGTCTGCTGCTCCACATTACCACGTTTGGAATCGACGGCCTGGGCTGCATCGCCAGCCTGATCGTACAATGGGGCTTCTTTCCCCTCCCGCTTATGATGCAGCCTGTCGGCGTCTATCTGGCACAGCTGCTTCTTGTCAGCCTGCTGGCCATACTGGAGCTGTGCGCCATCACGATCTGTATTTCCGCCCACTGTCGCAGCCCTTTCCACACCATTGTGGCCGCAGGTATTTTTTACACGCTGCCCTTTCTGGGGTTTGCGCTGCTGCAGACCCTGCTGGCGCTGTTAACGCTCCTTTCCGTCAGAGGACGGACACTGCATCCCGGTTTCCTGACCCTGTGCACGTGGTTTTTCTTTCTTTTAAACTGCCTGGCCTATTCCTCGCCGGTCTATCTTCTGGTTGCCCGGGACGTCCTGATAGAAATCGCACTGATACGTTTCGGCTCTTTGAATACCGGCAGCGGCATGACGGCCGTCTATACCACGCTTGGAATCGCTCTGATGGTACTTCTGTTTTGTACGGTAAACGCCTGCCGGCGCTACAGACGGCTCTCTAAAATCTGACTTAGAGGTGGGGAGATGCCTGTTATCAGGGCATCTCCTGAAACACCACCGTTGCCTTTTCATACGCTTCTCCGTTCCACAACTCCCGCTCCATACCGTCCTGTAATCCGGAGATATCCTGTTCTTCAATTTCGAATAACAGGCCGTCCCACGTAAGGCCGATCCCATAAGCGTTCCCGGCCGATCCGGCAAAATAGAATCTCCCATGGCTGCCGGCCGATCCGTCTTCATAGCGCAGATAATAGACATAGACTTTATCATAAGGCGCCCCCACCTTAGAGTCCATCACCTCCGCTGCTGTATCCTGCAGCTGTGGAATCCGCTCCTGCGCTTCCTCCGTTGTCAGGATACGCGCTTCCCTGTGCACATCCTCACCGGAATACGTTGCCGAGATCAAATGCCCGTCCTGTGCGTCAATATTGAAATAATAATATTTATGACTGATATAGTTCGTCCAGTTGACACAATAGTCCGCCCGTCCCGCCCGGCGGCCCTCTTCCGGCTCATTATAATAGGAATTCTGTTCATAACCGTCTCCCGTCATCCCGAAGATATCCGCTAATTTCTCCCTGGCAATCTCGATTGCCTGCTGTTCGGTGATGCCGCCGCTTTCCACATTCCCGGCTATCGCCTCCTGCTCTTTCGCTTCCTTTGCCGCGATCTCCTCCGCATGTTCCTGTTCGTATGCCTCCGTGTAAGCATAGTCCCTTTTTACAGTGAAATCTATGATCTCCAGCAGCTCTTCATCTGTCAGTTCCCGCTCCGGCAGGCAAAAAGTCGCCGCAGGCGCCAGATAGCAGAACTCGTAACCGGCCGCTTCCTCCTCGCTTTTTACCTGCGGAAGCACACTCTCCGGGAAAACGCCTTCCTGATACCTCTGCGCCAGTTCCTGATATCTGGCCTTTTCCTGTTCCGTGTAGGCTCTGGAAAATCCATCTGCCGCCACCTCTGCCTCTTCTATTGTCTCCACATAAGCGCTTTTTTCCTCCTGCGGCATCTCCTCCATCCGTTCCCGCACAAGAGAATTGACAAAAGCGCGCACCGGAACCGCTGCTATACCGACCACCAGAAGCAGAACCGCCGCCGCTGCCAGATGTTTCCATCCGCTTCCGTCCTTTTCCCTCCTGTCAGACTGTTTCTTCCCGTATCTCATAGCCTTCCCCTCCTTAGCCTTCTGTATTTCCTGTATTCCTCCGGACGCCTCTGTCCTTTTCCTGACATTGCTGATCACTGCCTTTTTCATCTCTTCCGTCATGCAGATACCGCTGACCGCATCTCTTAACTCCTCTGCTCCCATGTATTCCCACTCCTTCCTGACACCGTTGACCCTGACCCTCCGGCATCCAGCTGCCACTGTCACACCCGGCCTGATCCCATTATCACTTTCCATCACATCATACTGACTTATATCCCTTTTACTTCGCCCTGAAACAGCCCCTGCTTTCAGGGTTCTTCCCGCACTACATCAAATACCTCTGCCTGACCGGCTCTGTACTTATTCGCCTATGCATGCGGTGACAGTGCATGTTCTCCGCCAAGCGACAGTTTCAGCTTCTCCCTGCCCCGCTGCAGCCGCTTCTTCACCGCATTCAGGGTAATGCCCAGCATCCCGGCAATCTCCGCCGCCTTATATCCCTCTATATAGTGCAGGTAAATCACCGTCTTCAAATGTTCCGGCAGGTTCATCAGCTCTGCCAGAACTTCACTCTGCTCCGGAAACTCACAGTACCTGTCCACCTCCTCCCACTGCACCGTGGGATGCCTGCTCCTGCCCCTGTGCACATCCAGGCATCTGTTGGTCGCCACCCGGATCAGCCATGCCTTCTCATGCTCCCTGTCGCGAAATCCCGCCGAGCGTTCCATATAACTGCAGAACGTATCCTGCACCGCATCCTGGGCATCCTGCTCATTGCATAACAGAACCATGCACACTCTGTAAAGCATGTCTCCGTATTCCATTACCACCTGTTCTATACTCAACCGTCTGTCACCTCCCGCTCATTGCTTTTGGTAAAACCATTTCCATTCTATCAGAAACAGCATTGCACTCCAATGGTTCCCAGGGCTGTCATCTCCTGCAGCTCTGTTCTTCCCTTGTCTGCCCTGCTGTATAGAACACGCATCTGTCCATATAAAGGTGACAGATCCTCCTCACATTTTGTTTCGCGCATTTCACTGCTGATTACGCAATGCTGTACTAAGCTGCCGTCACATGGAACATCACACCATGTCCCTGCAGGCGCCGATAAAGAAGAATCGATAAAGAGGAGGCTGTGCCACATACGGCACAGCCCCCTCTTTCGACTTTCATTCAAAATATTCTCTTAAAAACACTGCCCTTCTCAGAGCCTGCTCCGGCTCCTTCGCATAGGCCTCCACACTGACCAGTCCGTCGTATCCTCCGGCGCGGAGTATCTGAAAGAATCTCTCATACTGCTCCTTTGGCCGCTCCGGAAAACTTCTTCCTTCCGGTTCGGCAAAATGTACATGTGCGATCTCAGGCATCCGCTTCCGAAGCGTCTCTGTTTCTTCCGCTTCCATGGTAAAATGATAGTAATCCACCAGAAGGCGGACAGACGGAACCTTCGCCATCCTCCTCAGCTCTTCCCCCTCGGTCAGATTCAGTATGATATTGCTTTCCTGTCTGTTCAGCGGCTCTATTGCGATCCGGATCCCTGCCGCAAGAGTACAGGCATCCGCCCATCTGAGAGTATCTGCGATCTGCTCCCACGCCCTCTTACGGTCAAATCCCTCCGGCACATTCTTAGCCCCGCTGCTTCCAAACACGATCACCTCAGCGCCCAGCATGGACGCCCGTTCCACGGCTCTTTGCAGATAATCCTTTACCTTACCGGGCCGCACATCTCCGCCGGTCAGCCTCACCGAAGCCGGGAAAAAGTTATTGCAGGCCCTGCAGCAGATTCCGCTTTCCCTAAGCTGTTCAAGCAGTCCGTCAAATCCCTGTCTGTCAAGCTCCATGACCTGCGCAAGGGGAAGCTCCACATAATCATACCCCGCCTTCTGTGCCGCCCCGATATAGCTGCGCCCAACAGGATCCCCGCTGTTTCCCAACATATTCAGACAACAACCCAGCTTCATCTATCTCTTTACCTCAACGCTCTCCTGCTCCTCATAGTAACGCAGCACCGCACTGTGATCGCATTTTCCCATGCCTTCTTCCGCCAGGATCTTCATCATCTCCAGAACCTTCTCAGTCATCGGAAGTTCCATATCAACCGACTGGGAAGCATTCATGGCATTGGTCAGATCCTTTATATGAAGTTCAATCCGGAAACCAGGATCGAAATTGCGGTCCAGCATCATGGGCGCCTTCGCATCCATAACCGTGCTGCCTGCAAGGCCTCCGCGGATTGCCTTATACACGTTTTCCGGATTGACACCGGACTTTGCTGCCAGAACCAGCGCCTCAGACAGCGCCGCAATATTAACGGCAACGATAATCTGATTTGCCAGCTTGGTCATGTTTCCGCTTCCCACAGGGCCTACCAGGACTACGGAAGCGCCCATCTTCTCCAAAATCGGCTTCACCTGGTCAAATACCTCCTGCTCACCGCCGCACATAAAGGAGAGCGTGGCGTCAATCGCTTTTGGTTCCCCTCCGCTGACAGGTGCATCTATCATGCGTCCTCCTGCCGCATCAACTGCTTTCTCAAGTTCAATGGATACATTGGGATCAATGGAACTCATATCAACCACAATGGCGCCGGGTTTCATTCCCTCAAGCACACCGTCTTTATCCAGAATAACCGTCTTTACATGCGGCGAATTGGGAAGCATGGTAAAGATAATGTCACTGCTCTGCGCCACCTCCTTTGAAGTCCTGCATGCCACGCCGCCTGCCTGCTCCACTTCTTTTACAGCCTCCTGGTTAATATCGCAGATATTCAGTTCATAACCCGCCTTAAGCAGATTTTTTGCCATGGGTTTTCCCATAATTCCAAGACCTATAAATCCAAGTTTCATACTTTGCAAACTCCCTTCTGTCATAATATATGTATTTCCTGCCATTTTTTCCGAAGCGTCACCGACAACCTACGGAAGAACAACTGCTTTTCGGATCTTCTTCAGCACGCTTTCGGCATCCAGCTCATAGTATGCAAGAAGCTCCTGATGAGAAGACCCGGACTGCCCGAACACATCCATCACCGCCATACTCTCCACCGGAATCCCGGTTCCCCGAAGAATATAGCTGACCAGCATATTCAGCCCGCCCTGGATGCTTGCCTCCTCACAGACCACCACACCCTTCTTTCCTTCAGCCAGTTTCCTGACCAGATCCTCACGCAAAGGCTTGATGGTGGGGATATGAATCACAGCGGCGCTGATTCCTTCTTCCTGTGCCATCTGTGCAGCCGCAAGCGCCGCATGGGCCATGATACCATGTGTGTAGACCGCAACGTCCACGCCCTCTCTAAGCGCCACGGGTTCGCCGATCCGATAGCCCGCCTGCACCGGATAGATATCCTCCAGATCATTTCTGCACAGCCTGATATAACAAGGCCCGTCAAGGGCTGCTGCCGCTTCAACGGCCAGTCCTGTCTCTATCCCGTCGCAGGGAGTGAAAACCGTCATATTCGGGACAGCGCTCATAATAGCCACGTCATCGATGGATTGATGGGTGGCGCCGTCCCCGAAATCGGACATACCCGAACTGGATCCTACCACCTTCACATTCAGTTTAGCTGTGGCAATGCTCTGACGAATCTGATCGTAAGCTCTTCCCGAAGCAAACACTGCAAAAGTGTTGGTAAAAGGAATCTTTCCCGCCAACGCCAGACCTCCTGCAAAGCTGGTCATATTCTGCTCCGCAATTCCCATCTCAAAATACCGGTCCGGAAACGCTTCCTCAAACAGACTGCTCATGGTGGATTTTCCCAGATCAGCTTCCAACACCACGATATCTGCATTTTTTCCGCCCAGTTCCACTAATTTTTTCCCGTATTCCACCCTTTGATTATGTGTTCCCAATTTTAATCCCCCATTCCTGCTTGACATGCGAAACTAACCTGCCAATACACGCAGCGCTTCGTCATACTGTTCCTGTGTGAGTGTACCGTTATGGAAGGAAGCGATACCCTCCGCAAACGGAATCCCTTTTCCTTTTACTGTGTCGGCAATGATGCAGACCGGTTTCTTCTTCACGGTATCCGCCTGATCCAGCGCCTGCGCAACCGCTTCCACATCATGGCCGTCTACAACCGTCACCTCAAATCCGAATGCCTTCATCTTTCCCTCCAGATCCCCGATCCGGAAACGATCCGCCGTCTTTCCTGTGGCCTGCAGACCGTTTCTGTCAATGATGACCCGCAGATTGTCCAGCTCAAAATTGGATGCCGCCATAAAGGCTTCCCAGATCTGGCCTTCCGCCAGTTCCCCGTCGCCCACCGCCACATACACCTTCGACTCCAGGCCGTCCAGCTTCAGGCCTGCAGCCAGTCCGGCGGCCAGGGATACGCCCTGTCCCAGAGAACCGGTATTGGCCTCAATACCCGCAAGCTTTCTCATATCCGGGTGCCCCTGCAGATGACTGCCCAGTTTCTTCAAGGTGTGAATCGATTCCTCCTTATCAAAGTATCCGCTTTCCATCAGCGCCGCATACTGCACGATGGCCGCATGCCCTTTGCTTAGCAGAAAACGATCCCTTTCCTTCTTCTTCGGATCGGACGGGTCGTGATTCATCTTATAGAAATAAAGTACGGACACGATATCAGCCAAAGAACAGGATCCACCCAGATGACCGGCCTTTCCCACACCGATCATGGTAACGATATCCTTTCTGATCTCCTTCGCCATCTCCTCCAGCCGTTGCTTCTCTACTGCTTCTAACATGGCTTTCACTTCTCCTTTCTTCATACCTGCACCCCATAGGCTGCACTCATGCAGGCAGACTGCACGGCGCCGCTGCACTCTGCGCAGCGGACGCGCTATGCCTTGCCTGTGTTACTTTCATCATTCCTCCAGCATACTGCGCACCCTGAGAAATCCTGTCTCTCCGCTGTTATACACCGGCACCTTTGTATCCTTCAGGTACGGGGCCAGCGCCGACATGGAAAGCTGCGCCATCACGATGCAATCCACTTCTCTCGAAAGACTGTCAATTGCCTCCACCAGAATCTCATTGTGACGCTCGATATTTCCCCTGGAATACTCCTCAAAAGCCTCGCTGCACAGAACGGTTTTTCTCTCGATCTCCACACCGGCCTCCGCCGCCGCAATATCCAGAAGGCGCTCGGAAGAAGGCACCGTGGTGGCAAGGGTTGCCAGAAGCCCGATCTTCTTTCCCGTCCGCACCGCCTTTTCCATCATGGGACGGTCAATCTGGGCAATGGGTACATTGATAAGGGGTCTTCCCAGCTCTGCTGCATAATTGAACGTGGAGCATGCAAGCAGGATCAGATCAACGCCTGCCTCCTCCAGATTGTGTGCATACTGCGCAAATTTATAATAATTCACTTTCGGGATCACGCCCGCGCCCGCCTTGATGTTATCCCTCTGAATCGTGTCGTCGCACAGGTGCATAATCTGCACCTCCGGGATGAACTGCTGAATGTAGGGTTCCATTGCCTTGATCGTGATATGGGATGCATGAATGATTCCCAATGTCTTTTTACTCAAATCTTTACTCATATTTCCTCGCATTCCGCCGCTGTATACGGCTCATATCTCTACTGCCGGTTTCGCCGCACAGGTCTATTTGATTACCAGATAGGAAACGCCGTGTGTCGGCATGGTAAATTTCAGTTCCAGGCTTCCGTCCGCCGTAGCAAGCACAGCATCCTGTGAAAGCTTCTCCAGACCGTCTCTCTTCTTGATGGCTGCATACTGCTCTCCCTCCGGGAACAGAGGCTGCCCCTGGCGCATCCATTCCGCATGGGCATTGGAATGCTCCGAATCAATACGGTAATGCTCCACACTGACCGTCTCCCCGGCAAGCCCTGACACATTAAGCGTAATCTCCGTCTCTTCCTTCTTGTCTATATCATTGCAGTGGCTGTAAACCACGATCTGTGTCTCGCCATTGGCGCCCTGTACCGCAAAGCCGGACACGTCAGTCGCTTCCCCCTCACCCGTATATCTGCTGTGCTCTTTCTTACCGATTTCCGGCTCCTTCAGGAAATCCATGGACTGTGCGCCGTCACTCTCAAACGCCAGCTTCCTGTATCCCAGCGTGCCATATATACGGAACATATTGAACACCGCCTTATCGATTCCCTGAGTGGAAAAAGTCCTGGTTCCCTCAAAGCATCTCTCTCCCGGGAACATGAACGCCCATGCAAGCGGACGGACTTTAACGCCATAGCGTGTACAAAGCTGATCAATCTTCTCGTAGGTGGACGCCACATAAGTCGCATAATACTCCGTGTTGCGGAATCTCATATTTGTGTTGTCATACACGCCGCCTGCTGCCCAGCCGTCCGGATCCGCCTCGGAAAGCACCACTTCCCGGTCCTGGTATCCGTATCTGACAATCGAGTCCAGGCCTACCTTCACCTGATGCACCAGGCTTTCCACGGAAGGTACTGCCTTGGGCGCATGCATCTCGAAGGGGAATCCGCCTCCTTTAACGTGGAAAGTGATGAAATCCAGTCTGGTTCCCTTCTCACCCGTGCAGAAGTTCACTCCCCCGCTGCAATGCTCCAGGAAATAGTCAAAGAATTTCTGTGCGCGGCCGCCCTCAAAAATACCCGTTACGGCAGGTCCTGACAATCTGGCGCCAGGGGCCGCCTTATGTAATGCATGCTCCGTGTAATCATACAGCTTACAATACTCCGCCGTTGTACCGCTCCAGTAGAAAATATCCGGCTCGTTCCACAGCTCATAGTACCATGTCTCTATCTCCTTCTCTCCATAACGCTCTTTGAGATGGCTGATGACTGCCTCAATAAAATCATGCCACTTGTCATAATCCTTAGGCGGACAGGTCCAGCCAATCTCTTTATACTGGCCGTATCTCTCCCAGTTTCCCTTGTCCATGGTCTTAAGATAAGCGGTGTCCACCAGATCCATAGGCATAAAACCAAGCTCTACAAACGGTTTGTTGCCCGTCTCCAGGTAGGCGTCAATAATCCTGTCATACCAGGTAAAATCATAGACAGCCTCTCCCGCCTCATTTTCCCAATAAACATTCGTGGAACCGAATTTGTATGTTCCGTGGCAGTTGCCCGTGCAAAACATAAAATGAGTTCTCACATAGTAGGGGGCATCTCCAAGAGCCGCAAACTTACGCAGCAGTTCTTTTCCTTCGGGAATGTAGGTATAGTTGCATTCGTCATATCCGATCCAGCGCCATAAATGCTCCTGCTCCCCTGTTGTTTTTCCTGCATCAACTTTTACTGTTACCCGGTTACTCATTGTGGTCTTCCTCCATATTCTAATTTTTGATTTTAAGTTCTCCGATTCCGTTCAGTTTCAGGCTGTCTGCAAAATGACACGCCACAAAGTGTCCGGGCGCTGCTTCCCTAAGCGGAGGACATTCCTTCCTGCAGCATTCCTGTGCATATCTGCATCTGGGATGAAAACAGCATCCGGAAGGCAGATTCGCCGCATTGCCCACCTCTCCGGGCATTACGATGCGCTCGTTCTTCACCGTAGGATCCGCAACGGGAATTGCAGAAAGCAGCGCCTCCGTATAAGGATGCATGGGATGGTAAAAGAGTTCCTCCGTCTCCGAAAGTTCCGCAACCCTGCCCAGATACATCACACAGACCCGGTCCGAAATATGCTCCACCACACTCAGATTATGCGCAATGAACATGTAGGTCAGATCATACTCTTCCTTCAGTTCCTGCAGAAGATTCAGGATCTGAGCCTGGATGGACACATCCAGAGCCGACACTGCTTCATCTGCCACCACGAACCTCGGACCCAGAGCCAGCGCTCTCGCAATTCCTATTCTCTGCCGTTGTCCGCCGCTGAATGCATGAGGATATCTGTTTAAATGCTTCACTTCCAGTCCCACCTTGCCAATCAGATCCCTCACACGGTCAGAAATCTCGTCCTCCGTATAATCTCCTGCCAGCCGCATGGGTTCTGCAACAATGTCAAAGATCGTCATGCGGGGATTCAATGAGGTATACGGATTCTGGAAAATCATCTGTATATGGCGCCGCATGCCGCGAAGCGCTTTCTTATCCAGCGAAATGAAATCAATTTCCTTTCCGTCAAAATGAAATTTTATGCTTCCCTCCGTAGGCTCTATAATCCTCAATATGGTTCTGCCCAGAGTAGTCTTGCCGCAGCCGGACTCTCCCACCACGCCCAAAACCTCGTTTCGGCGGATACTGAGCGTTACATCATCCACGGCCTTTACCAGCCCTACCTGCTTCTTGGCAATACCGGCTTCGATCGGATAATGTTTCTTTAATCCTGTTATTTCCAGCAATGGCTGGGTGTTCTTGTCAATTTCCGACATCTTTCCTCCATTTCCGCTGTCAATGCACAGCCATTTTATCCGGGAATCTTATCGTTATTATTCCGCATGCTTCTATACATGGAAGCATCTGACCAGATGTCCTGGTTCCACTTCCTTAAGGGATGGTATCCCTGCGCCGCATTCAGGCGTCCGGTTCGGACAGCGTGAACAGAACCCGCATTCTTCAGGCGGATCCAGCGGTACCGGAACATTTCCTTCTATCGCATTCAGCTTCTCCCCCGTCTTGTTGCCCAGCACCGGCATGGATTTCAACAGGCCTCTTGTATACGGATGGAGCGGATTCTGAAAGATTGCCTTTACGCTTCCGCTCTCTACCACCCGTCCCAGATACATCACGGCAATGGTGTCCGCCATCTCCGCAATCACGCCCATATCATGCGTAATATAGATTATGGACATATTGTATTCTTTCTGAAAGCGTTTCATCAGATCAGTGATCTGGGCCTGTACGGTCACATCCAGAGCCGTAGTCGGCTCATCTGCAATCAGGATTCTGGGCCGGTTTACCATGGCAAGGGCAATCATGGCACGCTGGCACTGACCGCCTGACATCTGATGCGGATAGCTGTTAAATTTCTGTTCCGGATCAGGCATTCCCACGGCCCGCAGCATTTCCATGCACGCATCCTTTGCCGCCATTTTGTCTTTTTTGTCCTGATGCACCATCACAGCCTCCATCATCTGAGCGCCTATGGTGTAAACAGGGGCCAGGCTGGCCATGGGTTCCTGAAAGATCATGGAAATCTCCCTGCCCCGAAGATGCCGCATCTCCCTGCTGTCCGGTTTATAGTTCACCAGATCTGCCAGCCTGCTTCCGTCATCATACAGAATCTCCCCTCCCAGCACCTTTCCCGGGTTCTGGACCGTGCGCAGAATGGAGTGGGCCGTCACGCTCTTGCCGCAGCCGGACTCCCCGATAATCCCGATGGTCTCGTTGCGTTTCAGGGAGAAAGTCACGTCATCTACGGCTTTCAGGGTTCCCGTATCCAGCCTGAACCATGTCTTTAGATTTTTAACCTGTAAGATATATTCGTTCATAATCCCTCCTGTCTCTTATTTGTATGGATCCGCCGCATCCCGCAGGCCGTCTCCCACAAAGT
Organism: uncultured Lachnospiraceae bacterium; assembly: GCA_947576945.1. GTDB lineage: Bacteria > Bacillota > Clostridia > Lachnospirales > Lachnospiraceae > UBA3282. The sequence goes on along the minus strand of CANPTH010000029.1, from coordinate 20,840 downwards.
TGAAAGCCAGAACTGCGATGACCACAAAGAGACCGGGGATCATCATCCAGGGATACATGGAAACCGTGTTGATACTCTGCGCATCCTGCAGAAGCACGCCAAGGCTGACAATGGGCGGCGTAAGACCGATGCCCAGAAAGCTGAGCGAAGTCTCCGACAGGATCATGCCCGGAATTGCCAGAGTTACATTGACGATCAGGTAACTGCTGAAGGACGGAAGCAGATGCTTGGTGATAATATAGCCGTCGCTTGCCCCGGCCACTCTGGCAGCCGTCACGAAATCTTCGTTTCTCAGCTCCAGAAGTTTACCTCTCACCACTCTCGCCAGGCTGGTCCATCCGATCAGTGACAGGATGATCGTAATCGCAAAATAAGTCTGAAGTGAAGACCATGTAGACGGAAACGCTGCAGCCAATGCCATCCAGAGCGGAATGCTGGGCATAGACATCAGGAATTCAATGACTCTCTGAATGATCGTATCCGCTATGCCTCCGTAGAAACCGGAAATTCCCCCAAACAGACACCCCAGAATAAAGGTGAAGAATACACCCACCAGACCAGTTGTCAGGGAAATCCGCAGCGCACTGAGCACTCTGGAATACAGATCTCTCCCCGAAAGATCTGTTCCGAAGGGAAAAAACACATCCGGCTGAGGTGTGCCGAAAAAGTGAATATCTCCCGGTATAAAGCCTAAAAGTTTGTAAGGATCACCGTGGTAAAAAAACTGTAACGGGTATTTCTGCGTGGTATCCTCCACATAATACTTACGCCAGGTGACAGGATCCTCCTCCTGCTTTAATCCATAGACAAAAGGCTGCAGGGAAAAATTCCCCTCCGCATCCACAAAGTGGATCTTCGTCGGCGCCATACTGATCGCAGTCGTGCTTCTCTTTGCAATGTCCTGCGTGGCAAAAAATTCACTGAAGAAGCCAACCAGATAGAGAATGATCAGGATAACCATTCCTGCCATCGCCAGCTTATGCTTTTTAAATTTTCTCCAGATCAACTGTGCCTGTGTTTCCATATACATTGCCTCTTCCATGGAAACTTTGGCCTTCTTCTTTTTAAACAGGGCCATGTGATATTCTCCTTCCTTGCCATCCCGCCGCAGTGGACGGCATTATAATTTGTAGTCTCTTACTGCAGCCGGATTCTCGGATCAACCACCACCAACAGAATATCCGAAATAAAGGTTCCTACAATAGTGATCGCCGTCAGCATAATCACGCATGCGCCTGCCAGATACATGTCCTGGGAGAGCAGCGCATTGTACAATAAAGAGCCCACCGTGGGAATATCCAGAACGATCGCAGTTACTGTTGCACCGGATACGATGGAAGGCAAAATGCTGCCGATAGAACTGATAATGGGATTGAGCGCCACACGTACCGGATATCTGTAGATCATTTTATTCTCCTTAAGCCCTCTGGCTCTGGCTGCTACCACATAAGGACGCTTTAGTTCGTCCAACAGCGTAGCCCGGAGGATACGGATCACATTAGCCATACTGGCCAGACCGATGACAATAACCGGTATGGGCAGATGCTTGCACAAATCCCACAATCTGGCAAAACTCCAGGGCGCATTCTGAAATTCCGGAGAGTAAAAACCTCCCACACTCAGTCCCAGATATCTGTTACTGTAATACATCAGAATCAGCGCAAGAAAAAAGCTTGGCGTTGCCAGACCGACAAATCCCAGGATTGACGCCACATAATCGCCAATGGAGTACTGATGTCTTGCGGAATAAATTCCGATCGGAACCGCCACCGCGTAGGCAAACAGCAGGGTAATCAAAGACAGGACAATGGTCATTGGCATTCTCGTGGCAATCAGCGTTTTCACCGGCTGCCTCCATTGGAAAGACTCTCCGAAATTCCCCTGGAACATATTACGCATCCAGAGAAAATACTGCTGCCACATAGGCCTGTCCATTCCGTACTGCTTTCTGAGATTGAGCACCACGGATTCATCCACCTCTCCCATCTGCTGCTGCAGGCTGGCTATATAAGATGTCAGATAATCGCCCGGCGGCAGCTGTATGACCACGAATGCAAACACCGACATGATCGCCAGCAATACGATCATATAGATAAATCTCTTAACTATGTATTTCCTCATCTACTTCTGATCTCCTCCTTTCCCCTTTTGTCAGGAAACCGGGATAGCGGAAGGCGCAGGCTGCGCCTTCCTTTCCCGATTAATATGGCAGTTATGGGTGTCCGCCGTTTTCCTGTAAGCAATTAATATTTGAAGTACCAGGTATCGCCTCTGAACGGCTTCCAGAAATTATAGTCGTTTGCAAAGGTTCCTTCCGTAGGCGTATTGCCCAGACGGTTGCTGATAATCACAAGACGTGGAGATACGGATACCCCGATAAACCAGCACTGGTCACTGATTCTCTGCAGGATGCTCTCTCCAAGAGGCGCATATTCCGGATCCGTATTCGTCAGAGTGCCGAATTTCAGACAATCCTCGTAAAGCTGCTGAATGTCTTCCGGAGGCTGTTCCCCTTTACTTCCATTACTGTCCCAGTAGTCCTTGTAAGCGCGCATAAATTCCAGATCATCATACGCATTGCCGGGACGCAGGCGGCTGAACGCCACACTTCTTAAGTTAAATTCTCCTACGCTGTCCAATGTAAATGCCTGCATATCACGCTCGTTGTTCTTACCTCTTTCCAGATAATAGGACCGCTCTTCCTGCTTCAAAGTAACTTTCACACCCACTGCAGTCCAGTATTCACAGGCCATCTCAGCCACAGGCACGAACTCCTCGATCGTTTCCAGGATAATATTAAATTCCTCGCCGTTTGGCATGATTCTTACCGTATGCGCCGCATTCCATTCATACCCGCACTCATCCAGCAGCGCATTGGCTTTATCTACATCATATTCTATAAACGCGTTCTCAAACTCGTCCTTCATAAAGGATGTGTCCGCAGACGCCGTCGTCTGGCGCACGCTTCCTTTTCCGTAATAGAGTGTCTCGTTGATCGTGTTGCGGTCCAGCGCATGGCTCATTGCCTGCCGGAATTTCACATTGGTGAAGACCTCTCTCAGGTCAGGATTCTGATCCGTGATATTAAAGGTAAACGCACAGTCAGATCCTCTGGTATTTTCAAACAGGAATACCTGGTAGTCTCCGGCCGCTTCATTTTCCTTCAGCATGGTATAGTCCGATACCGGCAGAGGATTCTCACCTGCCGCATGGATCTCGCCGCTGATCAGCTTTAAGTTACGGACATCCTTATCCTGTACGATCATGGCTTCCTGCTCGTCGATATAGGGAAGCTGATTTCCTTCCTGATCCACGACATGATAGTAAGGATTGCGTGCAAAGAACTTATTGCCGTTGGTATCGATCCGATCCAGCACCCACGGGTATAAATCAGGCGCTTCACAATCCTTCTGGGACTGTGAGTTATCAAGATGATCCTTGAAGCACAGAATCCAGGATTCATATCCTTCTTCCTTCGCCAGCTTATCGGCATCAGGATTGTATGTAATGTGCCACTTCTGCAGATACTCCTTCGGTGCGAAGAAATTGCGGATCAATCCTGTAGAAAACCGTGCCATGGTGATTTCAAACGCAGGATTGGACTCCTCAAATCTGATCACCAGCGTATAGTCGTCCACCGGCTCATAAGCCATGGGAATACCGTTACTGCAGAATGCTGCATCCACCGCCGCATTCACGTCCGTATTGAGCAGAATATCCTCAAGCCAGAACATCCAGTCTGCCGTAGTAAACGGATCGCCATTGGACCATTTCATCCCTTCTCTCAGATGGATCGTAAATTCGGTGGAATCCTCATTGACGTCAAAACTCTGGATTAAGTTCGGCTTAAAGGTTTTCAGATCCTTCTCAATGGTCAGAATCGACTGATAACGAAGGCATTCCGTATCCACCTGCCCGCTGGTCGGTCCAAATGCCGCTCCCACATATGTCCCTCCGTAAACGCCGATCTCATCCACTTCCACTACTGCCGGTTCTTTGGGCAGACGCTCTTCGATGGGCGGAAGTTCACCTTTCTCCACCAGCTCATGGATCAGCGGGGATTCTTTATACTGACCGTCTCCCACGCCGCCTCTTACAAGATCGCCGCCTGTTGAAGTCGCGCCAGAGGCATCCGCACTCCCGCTTTCCGCCTGCGTATTGTCCGCTGCCGCAGAGTCTGTGCCTCCGTCTGCCGCAGGCGGCGCTGCCGGCGCCGAAGAACCTCCGCCACAGCCAACCGTTCCCATAACCATGCATGTTGCCAACAACAATGCCATCAACTTCTTGTGCTTCATAATATCTCCTTTCTTTTCAAAAAATTTCTGTACACGCTCCGGGACACTCCCATGATTGTAAATCTACGTCCCGCTTTCACATCAATGATTGTCCGGCCCTTCGGAATAACCGATCCGTCTTAAGGTATCACGTGTAATCAGAACCGGCTGCAGGATAATTCTTCTGCAGATCTGCCTGTCACGTGGATGCGTCTGCATTTCTCTTTCCGCTTCCTCCATAAGCGAAAAGCATTCTGCAATCATAATATTCGCATCCAGCGAATAGGTGGTGAGGGCCGGAGAGAACTGCCCCGCCAGAGGAATGTTATCCACGCTGAGCACGGATACCTGCCCGGGAACATCGATTCCCTTTGCCCGAAGCCCCTGAATCAATCCGATCGCCATCCAGTCATTGGCCGCAAAGACTGCCGTGAATTTATGGCCTTTCACCAAACTGGCAACCTGATCCGCAAGTGCATCGCCGCCTCTGAAATTCATCTTGCTCTCCAGCACCTCATATCCGATTCCGATTTTCCTCGCACCGCGGATGAATCCATTCTTCCGATAAAGCGCCGAAGCATACCGGTCCGGCCCAGTGATATGAATCACCTTTCTATGTCCATAGCCAGCCAAGACCTTGGCCGCATTGATGCCGATTTTGAAATGATCAAAATAAATCTGTATAAAATCATCATGATCAGGATAATTCTCAAAGGAAATAATTCTGAGAAAATCCTTCTGTATCCTGCAGATCTGTTCCTCCTCCAGTTTCCCCACGATCAGCAGCGGCGATCCCCCATCTCCGTTCTCCAGCGATTCCATGGTCAGGGGAATCATGTTCACACTGTTCTTTGCCGCGTAGGTGGTAAGCTCCATAAGCATTCTGTTGTAGAAAGGATCATTTCTCTTAATGGTCGGCGAACAGATCAGGTTAATATACTTATTATGCACAATAGGAGCCACATAGGTTCCCTTTCCCTCATACTTGACAAGAAGCCCTTCGGAAACCAGCTGGCTGATCACTTCTCTGATCCGCTGCCTTCCCACCTGAAGCCTCTGTTCCAGTTTCCTTTCTGATTCCAGCTTGATCAATCGGTCTGACTGCAGCCGTTTCACTTCCTCACGCAGGATATCTGCAATTTCTTTGTTCTCTTTATTCATAGTCCCTCTTTCTTTTTGGTAATTTTTAACAATAGTGTGCGCGGATATTATATCGTAATTTTTCACAAAAATGTATTTTGGTTTAACCCAAATAAGAATGTTTATTATATATTATGCACAATATATTGTTTGTAGTTTGTTATTATGATAATCTAAAAATGTTATTAAGAATTGTTTATCGTCATTTTTACTAATCATAATCTCCATTTCAAAAAATGTCAATACTATGTTCCATTTTTGTTGTGCAGATGTGGTATTTTTGTTAATAATATGCTAATTACAGCATTGATTTTTGTTTAATTTTATGATATATATTTGCATTTCGGGTTAACCCAGCCGTCGTTTTGTACACTTTCGATCTGACGGTATACAATAAACATTTTGCAGACGTCCAGCCAGACCTCTCCATGATTCAGAGTCCTCTGAATTTGAGATTTAATGAAAAACCGGGATATGATTGTATTTATTATGTGCCGGATCACGAAACATATGAGAAATGAATCTTTGAAAAGTTTTGATTAATATCTTGCATCCCCTGCTCACCTGTGCTATAATACAATTCGGCGGTTTAAGAAAGCATGGCCGCAATTCATAGGGGCATAGTTCAAAGGTAGAACAGTGGTCTCCAAAACCATCGATGTGGGTTCGATTCCTACTGCCCCTGTTATTTTTTGCAGAGTTTGCCGTCCGGCAAACTTTTTTTATGGCAATAAATACTGTTCTGTATCTGCGTAACCGCAGACACCACCAAACAGAAAGGAAACCCTTAACTTATGAAGAAACTGACCACGCTGCTGACCTCTCTCGGCCTGACGCTGGGGTTGCTGACGGCCTGCGGCAAAACCACGCCGCTCCTGAATGCAGCCGACTATGAACTGGATCCGGCTTCCAACATAACAAGCAGGGACGTATCCATCGGAGACAATGCCGAAACTTTTCTCGCTGCTTACGGTGATTTTAACATCTTCACCTCTGTTGAGGGGGAAGCGTATCAGGCTCTGGCCGTCGAAGAGATTCCTTTCGATTCTGCAGTCACGCTCCTGCTGCCCACCTTCTTCATCGATGGGACGCCCACGGATCTGGATCAGTTCTGCAGGGAAAACGAGATTCAGAAGGAAGACCTGACCGTCACCCTGAATTCAGACGCTTTCTTACAGGCCCATTCCGTGATCTACAGTTATCTGCTCTTTACATGGGAAAACGGCGTCATCACTGATATCCGTTCCGAATACATGGATTACAATGAGGACGCCGCCTATAATAATTAGTTCTATGCGCTGTATCCCACAAACTGACTGTTATACAGTGTGGCATAGAACCCGTTCTGTTTCAACAATGTCTCGTGATTACCCTGCTCGATGATATTGCCGTCTTTCATGACCAGAATCACGTCTGCCTCTCTGATCGTAGACAGTCTGTGGGCCACGATGAAACTGGTCCTTCCCTCCATCATCGCCGCGAAGGCCTTCTGGATCCGGATCTCCGTTCTCGTATCGATAGAAGACGTAGCTTCATCCAGGATCAGCATGGGCGGCAGGCACAGCATGACTCTCGTGATACACAGAAGCTGCTTCTGTCCCTGAGAAAGATTACCGCCGTCTTCCGCAATGATCGTATCGTACCCATCCGGCAGCCTCTTGATAAAGCTGTGGGCATGAGACGCCTTTGCCGCGGCGATGATCTCCTCCTCTGTCGCCTCAGGCTTACCCATCACAATATTATCCCTTACAGTTCCGCCTTTTAGCCAGGTCTCCTGCAGCACCATGCCATAGTTGGCCCGCAGGCTCTTTCTGGTCACGTCCCGGATATCATGCCCTTCCACCTGTATGCTCCCGGAATTCACATCATAGAAACGCATCAGCAGATTGATGACTGTGGTCTTCCCGCAGCCCGTAGGACCCACGATAGCCACACGCTGGCCCGGCTGCACCGAAAGATTGAAGTCCGTGATCAGTTTCTTATCCGGTACATAGGAGAAGTCCACATGCTCCAGATCAATCCTGCCCTCCACATCACCAAGACAGATCGCGCTTTCGCTGTCCGGTATCTGCGGTTCTTCCTCAATCAACGCAAAGATCCTGGCCGCACAGGCAAGGGCATTCTGCAGTTCCGTCACCACTCCCGAAATCTCATTGAAAGGCTTCGTGTACTGGTTGGCATAGCTTAAGAAACATGACAGCTGGCCGACACTGATTCCCCCGCGGATGGCAAATACCGCTCCCGTCACCGCCACACCCGCATACACCAGATTGTTGACAAACCGTGTGGAGGGATTGGTGATGGATGAATAGAAGATCGCCTTTAAAGAACATTTCTCCAACCTGCCGTTGATCTCGTCAAACTCCTCCAACGCTTCATCTTCATGGGAAAAAGCCTGCACCACCTTCTGGTTGCCGATCATCTCCTCGATCAGCGCCGTCTGTTCTCCTCTCGTCTCCGACTGTGCCCGGAACATAACAAAGGTCTTCCTGGCGATAAAAGCCGCCACCAGGAAGGATAACGGCGTAATCAATACTACCACGCCCGTGATACCCACATTGACACTGAGCATAAAGCCCAATGTACCTAAAATTGTGATGACCCCGGTAAAAAACTGTGTAAATCCCATCAGCAGACCGTCCGCAAACTGATCCACATCCGCGATTACCCTGCTCACCACTTCCCCGTAGGAATGCTCGTCAATATATTTCAGCGGCAGAATCTCTATACGTTTAAACGCCTCGTCCCGGATATCCTGCACAATACGGTAAGTCATCTTATTGTTGCAGATGTTCATCACCCACTGCGCCGCCGCCGTAATCCCAATTACTACTGCCATCTGTTTTAAAATGGCAAATACACCGTCGAAATCTACCCATCCTTCTTTGACGATCAGATCGATCACCCGTCCTGTCAGAATCGGAAGATACAAGGTCAACGTCACGGTAACCGCTGCCATAACGATTGATAACGCCAGATATACCCAATATTTCCTGATATATCGAAGCACCTTACCCAGCGTTCCTTTCTGCCTGCTGTCATTTCCTGATTTTGCCATCTCCAGCCTCCACTCGTTTCATCTTTTCTTTAAGGAACCTTTCCAGGCCCTGAACCTGTTTTAAAATACCTGATCCATGTTCTTTGCATCCTTAACATCTGTTCATGACGCAGGGTACTGTGAATAATAAATCTCCTGATATACCTCACACCGCTTAAGCAGCTCGTCATGTGTCCCGATATCCGCCATCTCTCCGTCGTCCAGCACGATGATCCGGTCGGCATGCTGGATGGAAGAGGCCCGCTGAGAGACGATAAATACCGTCATATCGCCTTCCATATTCCGGATCGCCTGTCTGAGCGCCGCATCCGTAGCATAGTCAAGCGCCGACGCACTGTCGTCCAGAATCAGGATCTCCGGCTTCCCCACCAGGGCACGGGCTATGGTCAGACGCTGCCGCTGGCCGCCGGAAAGATTTCTTCCGCTCTGAGCCACGGCCGCCTCCAGCTTTCCGTCCTTCTGCTCTACAAACTCCTTCGCCTGGGCTGTCTCGATGGCCTGCCAGATTTCCGCGTCCGTCGCGTCGTTCTTACCCCACTGCATATTCTCTCTGATCGTTCCCTGGAAGAGCACCGCTTTCTGCGGTACGATGCCGATCATCTCCCGCAGCTCTTCCATTCCGTATTCCCGCACATCTTTTCCCTTGATCCTGACATGCCCCTTCGTCGCATCGTAGAAACGCGGTATCATATTGATCAGGGAAGTCTTGCCGGAACCCGTACCGCCGATAATTCCCACCGTCTGTCCCTTTTTGACATGAAAATCGATGTCCGACAGCGATTCCGCACCGGCGCCTGCATAAGTCAGACAGACATGGTCAAACACTACCTCGTCCGCCGCATTCTGTCCTCTCCTTCCTCCGGGGCCGGCTGCTTCGCCTGTTCCATACCCTTCAGAACCGGCCTCACACACCTTCTGCTCCCATGTCATGCTGGACTCTATCTCGAAAACGCTCTGAATCCGGTTCGCGCAGGCCAGCGCCTTGGTGATCGTGATGATCAGATTCGCCAGCTTCACCAGCTCAATCAGAATCTGGGACATATAGTTCACCAGAGCTACCACCTGTCCCTGGGTAATGGTTCCCTCATCCACCCGCACCGCTCCCGTATAGAGAAGTACGATCGTTGCCACATTGATGATGATGTATGTAACCGGATTGGTCAGTGCGGAAATCTTGCCTACAAACAGCTGCATATGCGCCAGCGCGCTGTTCTTCCGCTCAAAAACCTCTATCTCTTCCTGTTCCTTATTAAAGGCCCGAATGACCCTGGCGCCCGTAAGGTTCTCTCTGGTGGCGCCCAGCACACTGTCCAGACCTGCCTGCACCTTCTTAAACAGGGGCATTGTCCACATCATAATGCCGAATACCACGACGGAGAGCGCCGGGATCGTCACCACGAAGATAAATGCTGCCTTCACATCAATGGTAAACGCCATCACCATAGCCCCGAATACGATAAAGGGGGAGCGCAGAAACAGGCGCAGTACCATATTCACACCGCTCTGTACCTGATTTACATCGGAAGTCATACGGGTAATCATGGTGGCAGTCCCCAGCGTGTCGATCTCCGTATAAGACAGTCCCTGGATATGAGCAAAAAGCGCATGCTTCAGCTTCGTGGAAACACCTACCGCCGCCTTCGCCGAGAAATACTGCGCTGTGATGGAGCAGGCCAGACCAATCACGCCGAGCAGCACCAGCACGCCGCCCATACGCAGCACGTAAGGCACATTTCCGCTGTCGATTCCACGGTCGATGACTGCTGCCATAACCAACGGTACGAACAGCTCGAACGTGGCCTCCAGCATTTTAAAAAGCGGCGCCAGCGCCGTCTCTTTCTTATAGTCTTTTAAATATACGAGTAATCTTCTCATCCTCAACCCCCAAATGATATAAATTCCCACAGGCAGCTCCGTAATGCCCTGCGCAGTAAAACACCCTCGAAAGGGTGTAAAATATAGAATGACAGCAGCCGGAATGTATCCAGACTACTGTCATAAACATCTCCGAACAGCCTCCTGCTAAAAACAGATTCATTGTCTGTATTCTAATGTCAACGCATCAATCTCCACACTGATATTGCGCACCTGCCTTGAAGGCTGGTATTCTGCTTCGGGATAGAGCAGTGCGTGCAGCTCCACTACATTCTCTTCCAGATCATCCGGAATGACACAGCTTCCTTTGCTGCCGACATTTGCCCCCGTCCGGCTGTCCTCGAACGGAAATCCATCGCTTGCTATCACATTATACCCGCCGACGCTTCCCAGGACACTGATAATCTCATTCACTCCCAAAGACGTCTCCACTTCCGGTAAAATAGCATTGACCATCTCCGTTAAAGAACTGACGGACGCTTTCTTCGCTTTCTCCATCATTGCCGTCAACACATTTCTCTGACGCTCGGCGCGTTTGAAATCATCACCCTTCGTATATCGTATCCTGCAATAGGCAGTAGCCTGCATCCCGTTCAGAAGCTGCATACCGCTATGCTTGATCGGTATATAATCTACGCCCAGTTCCTCGGACATTGTCAGCTGATAGTTATTCAGATGAGAAATTTCCACCTCTGTAATCTCCATCTCAATACCGCCCAGCGCATCTACGGAGTCGATCAGGCCGCCAAAACCGACTGTCACATAATCTGTAATATCCAGATCAAGATTCGTATTCAGCATACTGATCGCCTGTTCCGGGCCGCCCTGTGCATATGCCGCATTACATTTATTATAAGTGTCATTACTCAGATTCAGGAAGGTATCCCTGAAAACAGACACCAGTTTGATTTCCTGCGTATCCTGATTGATACTCGCTATGATAATGCTGTCGCTGCGGGTGCCTCTGCCCAGCTGTCCGTCTCTGGCATCTACACCGAACAGCGCAATATTGCGGTATCCTTTCGAAATCTGCTGCTTCTCCTCTTTCTTATGAGTCTCTTTCACCTCTTCATTAATGAGGATCTGTTCCCTGTCGATATCTTTGTGTTCTACCTCATCCGTAGTAGTCACCACCACGTACATAACACCCACCGATATCAGCAAAATACAGATCTCTGCGATCAACAGAGGAAGATTCCTGATCCATCTGCGCTTCTTCGCGGTCTTATCCTCTGCACCGGCCGGCTGCTCTCCCGCATTCTGCTCACTTGCTGCATGCTCCCTTGAAGATTCAGTTTGATTGTTATGTTTCAGATTCCTGTCAGCTGCCTGCTCCTGAGAATCCTGTGTCTGCTTGTCCATAAATGACTCCCTCGTCCAAGTTCACGGTAAACTTACACCTGCATTCAAACTGCCGGTACAATACTCAAATATTATTCCATAAGATCCTTGTATCTATGTATCAAAAGCAAAGGTACATCTTCGATATTCTACCATAAAAAGGTAATTTTGAATATATAAAAATTAACAAATATTAAATTTATGCAAAATTTTGTTACATTTTTGTCATATATCCCCGTAATTACACTACAGCTCCTTTTTCTGCAGACGCCCTGTCCTCTCAGATCAAATCCACGGCATCCCGCACGGTTCTTACGCCGATCATGCGGATACCTTCCATGCGCTTCATATGACTGATGCTGACTTCCGGGACAATACAGGTCGTAAAGCCCAGTTTGGCCGCTTCCGCTATCCGCTGTTCCACCATGGAGACGCCGCGCACCTCACCGCTCAGTCCGATCTCGCCAAAAGCGATTGTCCTGGCATCGATTGCCCTGTTCTTAAAGCTTGATACCACAGCCATGGCAATGCCAAGGTCGATGGCCGGCTCCACAATCCGCATACCACCTGCCAGGTTCACATAGGCATCGCAGTCCGACATCTGCAGATTCAGCCTCTTTTCCAAAACGGCCATCAGCAGATTGACTCTGTTGAAATCCGTACCGATTGCCTGCCGTCTGGGAATGCCAAAGCTGCTGTGGCACACAAGCGCCTGGATCTCCAGCAGAATGGGACGGGTTCCCTCCATGGAACAGGATACCACGGACCCGCTGGCTCCCTCCGGCTTACCGCTCAGCATAAACTCGGAAGGATTTTCCACTTCGATCAGTCCTTCCTCCTTCATCTCAAATACACCGATCTCATTGGTAGATCCAAACCGGTTCTTGACCCCTCTCAGAATACGGTAGGAGGCATGCCTGTCTCCCTCAAAATACAGTACCGTATCCACCATATGCTCCAGCACTCTGGGCCCCGCCACGGTACCCTCCTTGGTCACATGTCCCACAATGAAGACGGAAACCGTCATTCCTTTCGCAAGCTGCAGAAGAACATTTGTTGCTTCTCTTACCTGAGATACACTGCCGGGCGCCGCAGTGATCTCTTCATTATACATCGTCTGTATGGAATCAATGATCACAACATCCGGCGTCACACTGCGGATCGTTTCTTCCACTGTCGCAAGTCCCGTCTCGCACAATAACTGCAGATTGTCCGAAAATTCGCCCAGACGGTTGGCCCTGATCTTAATCTGGCGCAGCGATTCTTCTCCCGATATGTACAGTACGCTTCTGCCGTCTCCCGCCAGATTTCTGCATACCTGCAGCAATAAGGTGGATTTCCCGATTCCCGGATCCCCGCCTACCAACGTCAAAGAGCCGGGCACAATACCACCGCCCAGCACTCTGTCCAATTCTTCCATATGTGTCAGCATACGGCTTTCTTCCTGTATACTGACCTCCGATAGTCTGGCCGGAGCAGAAGGCATCTTCTTATGTACACCGCGGCCGTTTCCACGGGCTGCGGAAGGCATCTTCTCCTCCACCATCGTATTCCACTCCCTGCATCCGGGACACTGTCCCATCCACTTGGAAGACTCATAACCGCAATTCTGACAATAAAAAACCGTAGCTGCTTTCCCTTTAGCCATTCTGTATCTTTACCATCTTTACCGCTGCTTCACCGACATTTTCCAACTCTACGCTGATGCTCAATTTACCGCTCAGATTGGTCTTCATCGTACCGATATTGGCATCTCCCACACTCACACTGTACTCCATATCCTCTTCCAGACCTACCGTGATCTGCGCATCTGCTTCGCCTTCCACCAGGAAACTGACACCGTTCTCTGTCTCCTTAAACTGCAGCACGCTTGTTCCAGGCTCGGACTCATAAGCAAACATACCGTTCTTCTCCAGCTTTGTCAGCTTACGGTACGTCTTCACCTTATACAGATCCCCGCCATGCTCATAGTCTTCCACTTTAGCCTTGGCTTCCAGTGCATAATTCCCAAAACTGATCGTGCCGTTTTCCTCTGTACGCAGTAATTCTTCAACTACAGCCATTGTATTTTCCTCCTGACTCTTTACTCTTATTTATATTGTGTTTTAAACAGCATGTGTTACGCATCACTTCGTGCCGTAAACACGATCTTCTTATTCTTAAGCCCTGCCGTCACATGTTCTCCTCTTCTGACGTTTCCGGACAGGATCTCCTCGGCCAGTATGTCTTCAATCTCCGACTGAATTGCCCGCTTCATGGGCCTGGCCCCCATCTTCGTATCGATATGCTTCTCGATCAGCCAGTCCTTCACTGCAGGCGTGATCGTCAGGTCAATATCCATCTGCTCTTTACAGCGTCTGATCAGGCTGCCCGCCAGCAGCGTGATGATCTTCTTCATATCTTCTTTATGCAGCGGATGGAAAACCATAATCTCATCGATTCGATTGATGAACTCCGGCTTGAACAGCCGCTTTACTTCCTCCATCACATTGGACTTCATCTTATCATAGTTCTGCTGCTGCGTCTGCTCCGTGCCAAAGCCAAGGTTCTTGGGATCAATGATCCTCTGTGCGCCTGCATTGGAAGTCATGATCAGGATCGTATTTTTGAAGCTGACTTTTCTTCCCTTGGAATCCGTGATATGTCCGTCGTCAAGTACCTGCAGCAGAACATTGAATACATCCGGATGCGCCTTCTCTATCTCGTCAAACAATACAACGGAATAGGGATTGCGGCGGATCTTCTCCGACAGCTGTCCGCCCTCCTCAAATCCTACGTAACCGGGAGGTGAACCAATCATCTTCGAGACCGAATGCCCCTCCATATACTCCGACATATCCACCCGGATCAGCGCATTTTCCGAACCAAACATCGCTTCCGCCAATGCCTTGCTCAGCTCCGTCTTTCCCACACCGGTAGGTCCCAGGAAAAGGAAAGAACCGATCGGGCGGTTAGGATCCTGCAGGCCCACTCTGCCTCTGCGCATGGCCTTGGATACGGCAGTCACCGCCTCCTCCTGTCCGATCACACGCCTGTGCAGTATGGATTCCAGCTTAAGCAGGCGTTCACTTTCTTTCTCCGCCAGCTTTTTCACCGGGATCTTGGTCCACAGAGCGACCACCTCCGCGATCTCATTCTCCCCTACCACATAGCTGCGCTTCTCTTCCTCACGCTCCATCCTCCTGACAATGCGCTCGTATTTCTTAATACACTCCTGCTGTTTCTTCTTCAGCTCCGCCGCCTGGGTAAAGGCCTCCATGCGGATAGAACGCTCGATCTGCAGGTCGATCTTCTTGATCTCCTCCGACAGCTCCCGCAGCTTATCCGGCTGGCTCGTCACCTTCAGTCTCACCGCTGCTGCCGCCTCATCAATCAGATCAATAGCCTTATCCGGCAGATTCCTGTCATTAATATAGCGGTTGGACAACGACACGGCCGCGCTGATTGCCTCCGGCGTGATCGTCACCCGGTGATGTTCCTCATACTTATATGCAATTCCCCGCAAAATGCTTTCCGCTTCTTCTACGGTGGGTTCTTCCACTGTGACCGGCTGAAATCTTCTTTCCAGCGCCGCATCTCTCTCCACATATTTCCGATATTCCGCGATCGTCGTAGCCCCGATCAGCTGAATTTCTCCTCTGGCCAGGGAAGGCTTCAGAATATTCGAGGCGTCGATCGCCCCTTCTGCTCCCCCGGCTCCGATGATCGTATGCATCTCATCCAGGAAAAGCACGACGTCTCCGTCTTCAATCACTTCCCGGATCACCTTCTTGATCCTCTCTTCAAACTCACCGCGGTACTTGCTGCCGGCTACCATACCGGACAGATCCAGCGTCAGGACTCTTTTATTCTGCACGGTAAAAGGAACGTCTCCGGTCACAATACGCGAAGCCAGACCTTCTACCACAGCCGTCTTTCCGACGCCCGGCTCTCCGATCAGACAGGGGTTATTCTTAGTGCGTCTGCTGAGGATCTGCACTACCCTCGTGATCTCCTCTTCTCTGCCGATCACCGGATCCAGTTTTCCTTCCCTTGCAAGCGCCGTAAGATCACGGCTGTACTGCTCCAGCGTAGATGCTCCGCCTCTCTTGCGTCCCTGCCGTTTCCCCAGGTCTTCCTTGTACAAGGCTCCGTCTTCCCCCATCGCTACAAGAACGTCCACATACAGCTTCTGTACGGAAATCCCCATCGTATTGAGCAGTCTTACCGCCACGTTCTCTCCTTCTTTCAAGAGCGCAAGCAGAATATGCTCCGTACCTGTCTTATCGCTGCGAAAGCGCTCCGCCTGTCTGTGCGCTTCATCCAGAATACTCTGCGCACGGGGAGAATATCCGTCTCTCTCCGCAATCAGAACAGAACTCTCAGGCGCGATCAGATCCTTGATCATTTCCTTAAGCTGTACGACGTCCACACCGTTATTTTGCAATACAGTAGCCGCAACTCCTGTGTTCTCCCGAAGCAGGCCGATCAGAATATGCTCGCTTCCCACATAACTCTGCCGTAAACTTCTGGCTGCCCGTTCAGCCAGTATCAAGGCTGCTTTCGCCTTGTCCGTAAACTGTGGCTGCATCAATAATCCATTCCTTTCCCATATTCTTCATAAATCTCATCTATAAGAGCATGCACTTCTTCTCCGGAAATATTCTTACAGCTTGCTTTTGCCAGCGTTACCTGCAGTTCTCTCCGTATTTCTTCAAGGGCACGCATCTTATCAATGTCAAGGGCGATCACTGCGCCTTTCCTTCGGTCTACCTTGACATAACCTTCCTGCTTTAAAACCGTATATGCCTTATTGACCGTATGCATATTGATGCCAATATTGTCAGCCAGCTGTCTGACCGAAGGAAGCATGTCACCCTCCTGAAAACGCGAGGTGGCAATGCCCAGAATAATCTGATTTCTCAACTGCATATAGATTGCTTCATCACTGTTAAAATCTATCTCTATAAACATTTTCTTCCAATTCGCATTAATCTTGCCAGCTTAATAGTTTTCTTACAGATCCCTGCCCTCAATTAGCAAAAGCATACACGCCTTTGTCAATTGAAGGTATCATCCATATTTAAAAATTCAAATTCGAACTCGTCATCGTCCAACAGGAAGTTCTTCGACTTTCGATTCGCTGCCGGTTTTACACGCTGCGAAACCTCCGGCTCCTTAAGGGTTTCTCTCTCCCTGGCCGGCCTGCGGGAAGGTGTTTCCGCCTCGCGTACGGGCCTGCGGGAAGGGCGTTCATTTTCCCTGGCCGTATTTTCTTCCGCACGGCTTCTTCTCCTTACCGGCACATCCTCTTCCTCATCTGCCGTCTCTTCCTCTTCGTCCTCATCCTCGTCATCCTCATCATCTTCGTAATCCTCATAATAAGCATCCCGAAGCTTAATCGCCATGATGATCACTATGACCAGAAGAACTGCCGCAAGCGCACCCAGCACAACGATCGCAATCCGCTGTTTTACCAGCTTTTTCGTATCGGCATCCTCCGTATCCCCCTGCTGTTTACCGGCATCCAATAACGGCTGCAGCTCCTGCTCATATCCTGCAACATTGTCGATTAGATACCACGCGCCGTCCTTATACGCCACTTCATAATCCTGTCTGACTGTCTCCTCAGGTTCAGGCTCTATGTTCTCCTCCGGAGCGGGTTCTTCTTCCGGTACCGGCACCATATCCCCCAGAGTAATCAGGTCAGAACGGACAAATCCTGTCTTCTCCGCGTTATCTGCCCCTGTAAATGTAACATAATACCATACCTTGCCGTCACTGCCGCCCGACTGGCCGCTGACAACCACCTGCGTACCATTCTGCAGGCTTTCCACCACACCGTCATTGGTGGACGGCCCTGAACGGATCTTGGCCGCCTGGACGGATACCGTGGCATACTGCGCCTCCATCGCATTCTCTGCCTGACCGGAAGCCGTCTGGCCGCTTCCTGCCGCTTCCTCTCCTGCACCGGCGCTGTCTGCGCCGCCCGCAGAAGAATCGGGCGCTGTACTGCTGTCACCGCCTTCTTTATTGATCAGATCGGCACGTACATACCCTAATGTATTCGCATCCACATAAACCTGATACCATAATGTCCCGGCTGCATCTTTGACTTCATCCCTGATGGTCACTGTCTTCCCTTTGGTTATGCTGCCAACCGCATTGCTGTTGGTATCCGCACTCCCTCGTATCTTAGCGGATTCCACGATAACCGTCCCCGTGGAATCTGCCAGGCTGACAAACGGCGTCCCCCACAACATGGCGGCCGCGATCACTGCCGATACGCCGCGCACAAAACGTCTTCTGCCTGCCTGCTTTTGTTCCTGATTACATTGTATCCTCATTATTTTCTCCTATACAGTCACATTACGGACTGCCTTTGGCGTGACAATGCAGCCTTCGGCTTCCCTGTCACCCTTAATTATCTCTTGTAAAACGCTTGGCGCCGCCCTCTCCGGAAGGTTTTTCCGTACTGAAACCAGCCATATCCATCTTCTTTCTCGCCCGTTCTTCGATTTCCCTGTGATGAGCCGTCTCACATCTGGCACAAAATCTTCCAAACCGAATTGTAGTCCCACAGATCTCACAGCGCAAAAATACACTGGATGTGGGTGCAATCTCCAACCGGCATTCTTTGATCATGCTGCGAATGGCTTTCTGTGCCACACCGGTCTCATGTGCAACCTCCGCCATGGTAGCGCCCGGATGCTGCTCAATATAATTGCGCGTCTTACCGTAGTCATCAAACCCAATTCGGCCGCATTTCTCGCATTTATATTCTCCCACACCCTTAAATACCATAATACCGCCGCAATCGGGACAGATTGTAGGTCTGTTATAATTTTCTTCATCCAGTAAATCTTTTCTTAATTTTTCGGCTCTTTCATCTCTATCCGGCATCGTAACTGCTCCCTTCCCCTTTTATTCTACACAATATCCTGTTTCATCAGGTAATCTTATACCCGCTGTCTGGCTGCGGGCATTCCTGATTACCCTGCATCGCTTTGCCGCTCATGGCATAGCTTCCTGTCCACTATGTATGGCCCCCTCATTCACGGGCAGGCATCTCATCAATCGCTTTCCCGATATCCGACCGCATATATTTATTGTCAAAAGACACCCACTCCGCAGCCTTGTAGGCATTGGCCCGCGCTTCTTTCAAATCCGCACCTTTGGCAGTAATCCCCAGCACCCGGCCGCCGTTTGTAACAATACGCTCCCCGTCCTGTTTCGTCCCCGCATGGAAGCAGTAATACCCTTCCGCCTCCTCAAAACGCTCCAATCCGTCTATGGCAAACCCTTTCTCATAAGAGACCGGATATCCCTGTGAAGCCAGCACCACACAGACGGCGGCATTATCCTCAAACTGCAGGTCGATCTGATCCAGCCTGCCGTCAATACAGGCCTCCGCCACCTCGATCATGTCATTCTTCATCCGCGGCAGCACCACCTGCGCCTCGGGATCCCCGAACCTGGCATTGTACTCCAACACTCTCGGGCCGTCCGGCGTCAGCATCAGTCCGAAGAAGATCACCCCTTTAAACGGCCGTCCTTCCGCCGCCATGGCATCCACCGTCGCCTGATAGATATATTTGCGGCAGAACGCATCCACTTCTTCCGTATAAAAAGGACTGGGGGAAAAGGTGCCCATACCGCCTGTATTTAATCCCTGATCGCCGTCCAGCGCCCGCTTGTGATCCTGGGCGGAAGACATGATCCTGATCGTCTTACCGTCTACAAAAGAAAGAACGGAAACTTCACGGCCGGTCATAAATTCCTCGATCACCATCCGGTTACCCGCCGCTCCGAATTTCTTATCCTCCATGATGGTTCTGACACCTTCCCGCGCTTCCGCAGGTGTATTGCAGATCAGCACGCCCTTCCCCAGTGCCAGCCCATCGGCCTTAAGAACCACCGGCATCTTTGCCTGCTCCAGATAGGCAAGAGCCTTCTTTGGATCGTCAAAATTCTCGTAGGCTGCCGTCGGAATATGATACTTCTTCATCAGATCCTTGGAAAAGGCCTTGCTGCCCTCTAAGATCGCCGCATTCTTTCTGGGGCCGAAAACACGGAGTCCTGCCGCTTCCATCTCGTCCACCAGGCCGCCCACCAGCGGGTCATCCATGCCCACAATCGTCAGATCGATCTCCTTCTCCTTCGCAAATGCCACAATCTTCTCAAACTCCATAGCGCCGATCGGAACACACTCCGCAATCTGCCCGATTCCCGCATTGCCCGGCGCGCAGTAGATCTTATCCGCCTTCGGGCTTTTCGCCACACTGGCCGCGATCGCATGCTCTCTGCCGCCGCTTCCCACGATCAGAATATTCATTCCAGTCCCTGCCTTTCTGTATGTAATCTCTATTCAGCCTTCCGTGATCAGGCCAATACAATCCCGGCTCTGTCCGGGCACACCGGCCCGTTACTCTGCAATATGTGCCTGTCCCTTTGCTACCGTCACCTTACCGGCTGCGATCAAATCAAGGCACGCAGGCAGGATCACCCACTCCGCCTCTTCCATAACCCGCCGCTGCAGGCTTTCCGGCGTATCTCCGCTCTCCACAGCCACAGCCTTCTGCATCAGTATGGGCCCCGTATCCGTCCCTTCGTCCACAAAGTGCACCGTCGCACCGGTCACCTTCACGCCTCTTGTAAGCGCCGCCTCATGCACCTTGAGTCCATAATAGCCCTTACCGCAGAAAGACGGAATCAACGACGGATGGATATTGATAATCCGGTTCTCATAACGTCTGATCAGCTGCGGCGGTATCACCACCAGAAACCCAGCCAGCACGATCAGATCCGGATCCGCCTCTTCCACCTTCTTCAAAAACGCCTCATTGAACTGTTCTCTGTCTTCATAATCCCGGGGAGACACACAAACCGCATCGATGCCTGCCTGCGCCGCCCTCTCCAGCGCGTAGGCCTTTTTGTTATTACTGATTACCCGTACGATCTGTACGTTATTGATCGTTCCCCGGGCAATCCCGTCTATGACCGCCTGTAAATTGGTACCTCCGCCGGACACACATATTACTGTCTTAAGCATTCTCTCTGCAGCCTTTCTATGATTGATAATAAACAGCAGTGATTTCTATCTGCGCTGTCACCCGTACCGTTACTGTGAAAGTCTTCGACTTTCACAGCATGGATGGCCATGCGGCCCGCCC
>CANPTH010000028.1 GCA_947576945.1 uncultured Lachnospiraceae bacterium | reverse complement strand
GGCGGATTGGGGACTTTCACCCGTTAGAACGTGTGCCCACCGGGCACACATAAATTAAGCCGTCAGAACACTTATCTGACGGCTTAATTGCGGTGCTGTCATACCCAAAGTTCAGAAAGAACCAAGGTGCTGTCCACACTTCCGCTTTCTATAATTACAGCATACAACCATACAATATGAAGCAGACGGAAATTGGGGAATGCTGATAATACATACCGGAAATTTCCTGCTGTCATAGCAAAACAGACTTATCTGTAAGATGCAGAAAGTGACATACCTTTGATCGTCAGTTTTATGATTCTGTTCTGGATTGTCATATTTTTCTGCATGATAAGCCCTCCTCTTCATTCTGAAATCAATCAATTATTTATGTGACGACTAAATGCTAACACAGGCAGCTAAAATATGCAAGTGTTTTTCTTCGCCACCTGCATATTTCAGCTGCCATAAATTCCGACGGTTATCGTCCTCTCTATCTATTTTTGCCCTGCCAGCTCCTTGATCTCACTCTCTTCCGGCATCACCCGCAGCGCGCCTTTCCTGGTGGTGATCAGGGACGCCGCCGCATTGGCAAAGGTCAGCATCTCCTCCAGCTGTTCCTCCGTAAGGGCCTCCAGACCGGCCTCCAGCACCTTGTGGAGCACACAGGCCATAAAGGTATCCCCTGCGCCCGTCGTCTCGATGGTATTCTTCTGCACGAAAGCAGCCTTCTCCACCATGGTATCTTTATAATAAGCCCGGCTTCCCTCTTTTCCCATGGAAACAAGAATCAGCGGTATGTCATATTTCTCCCTGATCTTCTTAACACCCGCGCTGTAATCCGCTTCCCCGGTCAGCCATACGATCTCGTTGTCGGAGATCTTTAAGATATCGCACATGCCAAGTCCGTATTCCACCTGCTCTCTCGCCAGATCCATAGACTCCCACAGCGGCTCCCTGATGTTCGGGTCAAAGGAGATCACCGCTCCCTGCTCCTTCGCATATTCCACAGCGAACTTCGTAGCCTCCCGCACCGCATCATGGGTCATGGAAAGGGTGCCGAAATGGAACAGCTTCGTCTGTGCAAGAAGCTCCGTCCGGATATCGTCTTTGCGAAGCAGCATATCCGCACCCGGATTGCGGTAGAAGGAGAAATCCCTGTCGCCGTCTTCTTTCGTCTCCACAAAGGCAAGGGTGGTTCTGGCATCTTTGTCCACACACAGATTGGCGGTGTCGATGCCCACTTCTTCCAGCACGGCTTTCAGTTTCCGGCCGAACAGATCCTCTCCCACCTTACCGATAAAGCCCGTCTTATGGCCAAGCTTCGTCAGCATGGCCAGCACATTACAGGGCGCTCCGCCCGGATTGGCCTCAAAAAGTGTATTGCCCTGCCCCGACACGCCGTTATCCGTCATATCGATCAACAGCTCTCCTAATGCGATCACGTCAAATTGTTTCATAATATGTAAGCTCCTTTCCCACGCAATGTCCCTGTCTTCTGCAGTGCAGTCCGTTCAACCGGCTTGTCACTGCGCATCATCCAGGGTATAGTGTACCACATCCATCGCCACTTGACCATCTGCAAAGAAAGAAATACCGTCCACGGCAATGTCTGTATAGAGGGTTGCTGAGAGCACATACTCTCCATCGTTGACGAAGACTTCCGCACTGAAATGATCCAGAATAATCCGCACCTTGAGGATGCCCTGCCTGCTGTCGTCATTATCCACCAGACAGCGGCGCTGATGAATGATGGCCCGTCTGGAGCCGGAATGCTTACGGTCGATCTTCAGGATGGACTCATAAGGACGGAAGCTGACAGAAGTCTGGTGGACATCATCCTGTGCAAAGCGCACCGCAAACTTCCGGTAGATCTTCTCTGCATCCGCCGGGCGGACGTTCAGCGTCATGTCGATCTTACGCCCTTTTACGCCTTCCAGCCTGATGATATCGGTAAAGGTCACATTCTCATGGACCGTCTTGTCGCCTCGCATGGCCTCTATTTCCCGGATCGGCTGCTGGTAAAGGCGGCCGTTTCGGACGGACAGTTCTCTCGGCAGGCTCATCTGCCCGAACCAAGGGCGGCTGGGCGCATGCAGGTTGCAGGTATCCCAGTTCTGCATCCAGCCGATCATGATCCGGCGGCCGTCCGGTGCCACTACCGTCTGCGGCGCGTAAAAGTCGATGCCGTAGTCGATCGCCTGATCAGCCTCCTCGTGAAACTCTCCCGTCTCCTCGTCAAAGGTGCCGAGCAGGCAGAGTGTGCCGTTCCCGTTGTGATATTCAAAGCCCTGCGGCATCATGTCCTGAGGGCTGGTGATCAGCACCGCCTTACCGTCCAGCTGGAAGAAATCCGGACATTCCCACATCATACCGAAACGGCGGTTGTTGGAGGCCAGGATCCTTTCGAACTGCCAGCTAAATCCGTCCGGGCTTTTGTAGAGAAGGATCTGACCGTCATGCTCCGGGGTACAGTTGCCGGCCACACAGCGGTATGTGCCGTCCGCCCGCTGCCACAGTTTCGGGTCGCGGAAGTCGAACCTGCTGCCGTTTTCGGGCAGCTGTTTATTGTCCAGTACCGGATTGCCCGCATATTTCTCGTAATCCAGGCCGTCCCCCACCGCAATGCACTGGGTCTGCACTTCCCTGCTGCTGCCGTCCGGCTGGGTCTCCTTGACCACGCCCGTATACATCAGCAGGTGTCTGCCATCCGGCATCACCACCGCACTGCCGGAAAAGCATCCGTCCCTGTCATA
This sequence comes from uncultured Lachnospiraceae bacterium, assembly GCA_947576945.1. Taxonomy (GTDB): domain Bacteria; phylum Bacillota; class Clostridia; order Lachnospirales; family Lachnospiraceae; genus UBA3282. The sequence continues at coordinate 51,125 of CANPTH010000028.1, read as the reverse complement.
ATCCATATCCGGCGCCAGCGCCGCCGGCAGATGTTTCCAGTGCAGCAGATCCTCACTCACCGCATGACCCCAGTGCATGGGGCCCCAATAAGGGCTGAACGGATGATACTGGTAGAACATATGATATTCCCCTTTATAATAGGAAAAACCGTTGGGATCGTTCATCCAGCCGACCCGCGCGGACAGGTGAAAGTCCGGCCGCGGCTCTTTCGCGATCTTCCGCTCTTTCTCCTCCTCATATCTTCTCGCATCCCGTAAAATCTGGCTTGTCATACGCAACTTCTCCTTCTAATTTTATAATGTAGATTTTTAAACCAATCTTTCCGCCCTCTATGGTGCCCCGTTTATACGCAGATCCGGTCATTGCATTCGTTCACGGCCGGCCCGTTATTTTGCGCTCTCCACGCCCGCATATCTGTCGTAGGCCGCCTGATAAACTTTTAACAGCTTATCCATCCCGCATTTATCGCGCAGATGTTTGATATAGCTTTCCCACTCTTCATCCGTGGGGCCGCCGTTTTTCAGCCAAAGGCCTTCCTGTTCCGCCACGGCATTCTCGAAGCTGGCCTTGTACCAGTCGATATCGTCCAGTTCCCTGCTGGTATAGACGCAGTCCACCGGATAGGTGGCCGTAGAATCCACATAAGGCATCCAGTACTCGTACAGATCCGTCAGACGTTCGATGGCCCTGTCTTCCATCTTGAATGTGGTCTGGTAATAGTCGCTTAAGATCAGCTTCGGTCCCGCCACTTCGCACTCGCCTTTCAGCTCGCCGGAACCCTTGCCGTATTTCTCGCGGCTTTCCTCATCTGAAATACTCTGCCACACGCCGTTTTCATCCTGTCCGGTAAAGTAGACGCCGATCGGCCCGTACTGCAGCTGCATAACGATTTCCGGATCATACCACCGGTCAAAGAATTTCAGCAGGTTGGCCGGGCTCTTGCAGGCCTTCGTGATATTCAGATTCCCGCTGTTAATACCGCCGCCGGTGCGGACCGTCACATTATGGGTGCCGTCCGGACCGTCCAAAACCGGCAGGAAAACATAATCCCCGGCGTAATCGCCCATCACCTCTTCTATGTACCACCAGGTGGCAACGCCCACATAGCCCTGCGAGCATTTCGAGATCAGCTGGGAGTCCGTCTGGCTGAACATCTCCGGATCCATCAGTCCTTCCGCATACCAGTCATGGAAGTAGGTGACCGCCTCCCGGTAAGCATCCGACACACAGACAAAATCAACGGTGCCGTCGTCGCGCAGTACCAGATCCTTGCAGACGTCGTTTGGCCAGTTGGTGAACCCGAAGCCGGCATAGAAGATATTCTGTCCCCAGCACCACTCGTCGAAACCGGTACTCATGGGAATGGTGCTGCCCGCCGCGTTTCCGTAATATTTCGCACTCATGTCATTGTCCTTGAAGGCTTTGAGTGCCGTGTGCAGTTCCTCCAGCGTCGTGGGCACCGGAAGTCCCAGTTCGTCCAGCCATGCCTTGTTGATCATGGAAAACTGCGGCACGGAATAGATGCTGTAGTCCTCCGCCGCGCCGATACCCGCCGTTCCCATACGCTCTCCTGACGGCAGGCCGTAGATATAACCGTCGTCCATGGTGATGGCGCTGCGGATATCCGGATTTTCCTCCAGGATCCTGCTTAAATTCGGCATATATTCTTCCGTCAGATAAGGCGTCAGATCAATGAAAGTACCGTCGTCCCCGTAACGCGAGATATCGTAGTTGCTGAATCCCACGCCCAGAAATGCGTCCGGCAGTTCCTCTCCGGCGATCCGGATATTGACCTGTTCTGCCAGCGACTCGCTCATGGTCGTCCAGTCGATCTCAATCCCCGTATCTTCCTGCAGGTCGTTTAACACCACATTGTCGGTATAGCCGGGGCTTAACGCACTCTGCCCGCCCATGATGGCAAACGAAGTCTGGGACGTGTCGGGATTCGCCACCCCTTTTTCATGATCGCCGAACTCCTTGCCGCCGCATGCCGTGACCGACAGCGAAAGCCCCATGATCAGCGCCATACCGGTCAGTTTTCCAACCGGCCCGCCGGCCGCGCTTCTGCTCTTCCTTCCGTTTCTGCTTCCGCTTCTGTTTTCCCGCGCTGCCTCTGTGTCTGCACCGCCGGTGATCAAAAAGTCTCTGTTTAACTCCTTGGATTTTATCATAACACAAACCGCCTTTCTGTTCAAATCAACCTTTTACGGCACCGGCCATAAAACCTTTTTCAAAATATTTCTGTACAAACGGATAGATCACGAGCATCGGCAGCGCCGCAATGATAATGGAAGAAAACTTGATCATCTCCGTCATCTTGTTCAGTTCCGCAAACCCGCCGGAGATGGTGCTGGCCTGACTGGCGCTGGCGGAGCTCTTGATCAGGATATTCCGCAGCACAAGCGGCAGGGGCGCTCTTTCCGGACTCGGCAGATAGATCAGGGATGTGAACCAGTCATTCCAGTACGCCACCATGCTGAACACTACCATTACCGCCATGATGGAGCGGCTTAAGGGCACCACGATCTGGATAAAAGTCTTCCACTTGGAAGCGCCGTCGATCTGCGCGGCCTCCGTCATCTCCTTCGGGATGCTGTTTTCGAAGAAATTGCGCACGATGATCATATTGCCCACCGCAACGCCGCCGGGCAGAAACAGCGCCCACATGTTATTGATCAGCCCGGTATGCTTGACGATCAGATAGGTCGGCACCATACCGCCGCCAAAATACATGGTGATGATAAAGAAAATACTCAAAAACTTCCTGCCCGGCAGTCCCTTGATGCTCAGCGGATAGGCTGTCAGATACAACACCACCACCGAGAACACCGTACCGATGATCGTATATTTGAAACTGTTAAACAGTCCCGTCACGATCTGCGGCTCCGCAAACACCGCCTTGTAGCCGTCCAGCGTAAACTGGCTGGGCAACAGGAAGGTCTTGCCCGCAAACACATCGTAGGGATCCGACACCGATGCGATCAGGACATAGTACAGCGGATACGCCACAAGAAACAGCACCACCGCACAGACCGCCACCAGGATGATATCACTCGTTTTCTCGGAAAACCCTGACAGTTTCCCGCTCTTTGTCTTCGTTCTCATTGTTTCCTCCATTTCTGCACTGCTTCTGCTCACAGCACTTTTCTTATATGAAACTGGTTTCGTCTGATATCCGTCCGGCCATCCTGTTGACCAGAAGCAGCAGGATGATATTGATCACCGTGTTAAAAAGCCCTACTGCCGTGGAATAACTGTACTTGGCATTTTCGATACCCTGTTGGTATACATAAACCGAAATCACGTCACTGGTGGCTTTGTTCAGATCCGTCTGCAGAAGCCAGACCTTCTCGAACCCTACATTCATCAGGCTGCCAGCGCTCATGATCAGGTTCAGCACCATGATGGAGGTCAGCCCCGGAATGTCAATATGCCGTATTCTCTGGAATAAGGATGCCCCGTCCACCTTGGCCGCCTCATAGAGCGAAGTGTCGATGTTCGCCAGCGTGGCCATATATATGATGATACCCCAGCCCGCATCCTGCCAGATACCGGATGCGATATAGATCGTGCGGAAAGCCGACGACTCCGTGAGGAAGTCGATGGATGTGCCCGCGATCAGATTGATCAGGCCGCCGGAAGGACTGAGGAAGATCCGGATCATACCGCAGATGACCATGGTGGATATAAAGTGCGGCGCGTACAGCACGGTCTGTGTGACCCGCTTAAAGCGCTGAAACCGCATCTGGTTCAATAACAGCGCCAGAATAATGGGGATCGGAAAGCTCCACAACAGACTGAAAAGGCTCAGCAGCACCGTGTTCTTGATCATGCGCCAGAAGGTCGGTGCACTGAAAAACCGCAAAAACCATTCCAGCCCCACCCATTCGCTCCCCGTAAAGCCTCTGCTGGCCTTGTAATCCCGGAAGGCGATCTGGATGCCGTACATGGGTATGTACTTATACACGACGGTCAACAGGACCGGAACCGCCAGCATGGCGTACAACTGCCAGTTGTCCATGATTCGTTTTTTCAGGGGTCTCTGTGTCATCACCACCGGCACGGCGGTTGACTTCTTCTTACTCATTTCGTTCTCCTCTCTTTGGACGATTTTTACTTTGTTCTCTTTCTTTGTTTCCTTGTTTGTGTTTGTTTCATGAAACGTTATATCATTTGTTGTTTATAAAATAACACTTTAGAAATATAAAATCAATATAAATTCTTTATTTTTCCTGCCTTTATTATACTTTCTGTATATTTACACAAATTTAATCTGTTGATTTTGGTGAAAATGCATAGATTATTTTCACGAAACGTTTCATGAATCTAGGTTTTATCCGGTCTTTCCGTGTATTTACAATCATCAAACATTATATTATAATGGAAAAAGTAAAAAATACTGCCGGAAGAATGCCGAAAAACACCGGGGAAATTTCACCGTTTCATGAAATCATCACCGTCTCCGGCAGTTTTACATTGTAAGAAAGGTCTGGTCTGTTATGATGGAAAAGATAAATTCCGCCCCCACAATGAAAGATGTGGCAAAAGAAGCCGGTGTCGCGCTGGGCACCGTATCGAAAGTCGTGAACGGCCTTCCGGTGGGCGAACCCTACAGGATCCGCGTCGAGGAAGCCATCCGGAAACTGAATTATCAGGTCAACAGTTACGCCCAGGGACTGAAATCAAACAGGACCCGCACGGCAGCGCTGCTGATTCCCAACACGTACCTCCCCTTTTTCGCCTCCCTCGTCTATCACATCAATCTCGCACTCCTGAAACGGAAATACAGGATGCTGCTCTGCTCCACCGACTACGACCCGGGACTGGAACAGGAATATGTGGCCATGGCGCAGCAGAACAAGGTGGACGGCATCATCGGACTGACTTACAATCCCGACCTGGTCCTCGATGAGACCACGCCTTTTATCGCCATCGACCGCTCCATGGGGCCAAGAATCCCCTGTGTGACCAGCGACAACTTCGCCGGTGGCCAGCTGGCCGCCGAGAAGCTGGCAGACCTGGGATGCCGCAATGTCGCTTTCCTGCGCATCGGCTCCTCCTTAAACAATGAGCCCAACAAACGCAAGGCCGGTTTCGAGAACGGCTGTCTTTCCCGCGGCCTTTCGTATGAGATGAAGATCCTCAATGACGGAGAATCCTACGAAGAATTTGCCCTGTTTCTCAAAGAGCACATGCAGAATGGAAAGCTGGTCTTCGACGGCATTTTCTGTGTGACGGATACGCTTGCCCATTCGATCATCAAAATGCTCCAGGATATGGGACTGCGGGTTCCGGAAGACGTGCAGGTCATCGGGTTTGACGGCACCAGACACTTTGGAGATCAGGAGTACACCTGCTCCACCATCGTACAGCCTGTGCCGGAGATCGCCGAGATGTGCGTGGAACTTCTCTTACAGGAAAACCGGCAGGCCAAACCGCCGCTGGTCTGCCTGCCGGTAACTTATGCCTATGGAGGAACGACGAAAGGGTGACGGGCTGACGGTAATAGTATTCATCTTATCTCCCCGAAACCTGATACCGCCTGTAGACCCGTATTCCCAAAGCCACAGCCAAAAGGGCAAAGAACAGGTACAGCGCCGGCACGATCTGCCAGGAGACAAGACACCGCCCAAACAGCGGAATCGTCCTCTCATCGAAAATATTCCGGACTGCCAGAAAATTAGAAGGCTGCCAGTTCCAGATCTGACAGAGCACCCGGCTCTGCTCCGGTATATGGATCATCATACCGGCAATGATCCAGCCGCTGCAGATTGCCAGCGTGGCAAGACTGTTGTGCAGCGCTTCCGACAGGACCATCACAAACACGCCCCCTGCTACGGCAGTGACAATTATGATCCCATATTCGATCAGACATGCCTGCCCCACCGTCAGCGGATAAGAATATCCTGCATAGGCAAGCTGAAAAACAGCTTCAAATCCTCCTGCTCCATACAGGCTCAATGCCAGAATGACCGTAAGCGTCTCCATCACCAATGTACCCAAAGCCGCAAAACTGATACCCGCCAGAATTTTTGCATAGTATGCGGTGCTTTTCCCTTTGGCGCCGGTCAGGATCAGCTGATCCGTCCTGCGGGTATGCTCCTCCGCAAAGATCCCGGAAAGACTGACCGCCACAAACAAAAGCATCAAAACACCGATCGTCGGCACAAAATGAACCGCGCATCTCCCCAGCCCGTCATAATACAGATAGGTGACCGGCTTGTCGATCTGTGCTTCCTTTTCCCGCCAGAACGCCTTCTCTTTCTCCGTGAGCATTGCATCCCGCCATTCTTTTTCCAGATTCTCCTGCCGCATCCTGTAAAGCGCCTGCTCATCCGCTTCCCACGCCTTCACTTCCTCCATCTTCATTCCCGTCCAGGTGCGTACCAGGTTGAAGATCTCGCTGTAAGGCCGCGCATGAGTCTGATACTCTTCCGTCAACGTATACCGCTCTACCCCGGGTGAAATCATGGCATAGGCTTCCTTCATCTGTGTAAGCAGCTGCTGATCCACAACTCTGCCGGACAACGCTTCCATATATTGCCGATCCACCTGGTACATGTGATAATGGGTATCCCGGAATTCTCCATCCACATAATAATTGCCCATCAGACCACTGCAGACAGCCACGATCACTCCCACAAGACAGAAAAACATTGTCGCCCAGACGAGCTTTCGTTTCATGATCTTTTTCATTTCATAGCAATAGAGTATCCCCAAATTATGATTCTGCATCTCTCATTTCCCCTCTTCCTCCGCAAACTGGCTAAGATAGAATGCTTCCAGATCTCCCATCTCCTCATCCCAGCCGCCCTGATAGATCAGCCGCCCCGCTTTCATCATCAGGATCTGGTCTGCAATATGCTCAATATCAGAGACGATATGGGTAGACAAAAGCACCACTCTGTCCTTCCCCAAACGCTCGATCAGATTCCGGAAACGCACCCGCTCCTTCGGATCCAGCCCCGCCGTCGGTTCATCCAGAATCAACAGCTGCGGATCGTTGAGCAGAGCCTGCGCGATGCCCAGCCGCTGTTTCATCCCCCCGGAAAAGGTTTTGATCTTCTTACGCCGGCTCTCCTGCAGCGACACGAGCTCCAAAAGCTCTGCCGCCTTCTTCTTTGCCTGTGCCCGCGGGATTCCTTTTAACGCCGCCAGATACAGCAGAAAATCCGTGGCGTTAAACTCCGGATAATAGCCGAAATCCTGCGGCAGATACCCCAGCACGGCACGGTAGGCCTCCTCACTCACGTCCATGCCGTCAAAAGCCACCGTACCGCCGGTGGGCCGCAAAATCCCGCACAGCATTCTCATAAGCGTTGTCTTGCCGGCTCCGTTGGCACCCAGAAGACCGTACACGCCCTGCTGCATCTTCACACTCACTCTTTCCACTGCGATACGGTTTCTATATTGTTTCGTCAATCGATCGATCACCAGTTCCATTTCCGTCTCCTTTTCCGTTCTTAAATTCCTTTGTTAAATTCCTTTCTTAGATTCCGTTCTTAAATTCCCTGTGCAATGTCAGTTCATCCAGGATCATACAAGTTCATCCAACATCATACGAGTTCATCCAGCATCATGCGAACTTTACGAATTGTATGAACCGCACACCAGTTCCGCCGTATCTCCCACTAACCGGACATACTGCTTTACCGTACCCACGCCAAGCGCAAACGTTCCCGCTGCCCACCAGAGCAGGTTTCTCTCCTGCTCCGGATACCGCATATGATCAGGCATCATGAAGAGCAGGATGCTGATACAGGCCGCCATGCCAAAACAGTAGTAAACCGCTTCCCGTCCCCGGAAGCTGCGGACGATCCGCAGGCCCAGAAAGCTGGTCAGCAGATAAGGCAGCAAAATACCAAGTCCGGCCTGTACCATACTGCCGCCATGACCCGCGCCGTCTCCTCCCCTTCCCATAAAGACAAACAGGATAAGAATCCCCAGATTTTCCAGCCCAAGAATCCCCAGTCTTGCCAGCGCCACGCTCCTTAAGGAAAACCTTGTCGCCATCTCCAGCTCCGCCATCTGACAGCTCTGTGACCGTCCGCTTTCCGCGATCACAGTCATGGCCAACAGCGGTGCCAGAGCCGAAATCCCCCATATTACCTGACTCTGGTTTCTGTCTCCCGCCATCCCCGGACCGGCCGCCAACAGACAGGCCGCCGCAAAAACCGCAGTCGACAGCCACCAGATCCCTTTGCTGATATACGTGATCTGCGAGAGCACAAAGGCCGGCAGTCCTGCGTCTATCCATTGGCCAGGCCAGGCTGCGCTTTCCGTGTCGGACGCGGACCATTTTGTTTTCAAAGACTGTTCTGTTTCTACGGACTGTTCAATATCCAAAGACCGTTCGGACAGCAGCTGCAGAAACGCTTCCCTGTGCTGTGGTTTCGGCGCCGCAAATGCCCGCTGCAGTTCTTCCTGCAGCGCATTCTTTTTCCGACTCCTTATCCGATTCTTTATCCAGTTCCTTTGCCGGTTCCTCTGCCACTTCTTTTTCCAGCGCTTTCCTTCCATCTAAAACCCCTCCCTTCGCAGATTTTCCTTCAGTTTTCCGGATGCTTTCATAATTCTGCGGTATGCCGCGAATCTGGAAATCCCCAGAATCTTTGCGATCGTCTGCAGCGGAACTTCATTCACATAGCGCAGCAACAGGAGTTCCTTTTCTTCTTCCTGCAGCCCGTTAAGCGCCGCACGGACCACAAGGCGGCTGATGGTCTGCTCCGCTTCACAGGCTCCTGCTTCTTCGCTGCAAAACAAACTCTCGTCCGCCCTCTTTTCCGAAAGCGCCGACAACGGCACATCCCTGCGCTTTCGGTACGCATCCACACAAAGATGTCCCGCGATCGTGTACAGACACCGCAGGGCCTCCTGTGCCGAATCGCAGCGGTATCTTTCCAGATAACGCAGGAATGTCTCCTGCGTGATATCCTCGGCCAGTTCTCTGCTATGCAGTTTGAAATAACAGTAACGGTAAATCCTGTCGTACTGTTCCCCCGGATCCATGGGCATGTCCCGTATCACTCCTCTCATAATGTATAACGAAACAGCCCGGCAGATGTGCGGCTTTTTTCTAAATTTTTTTGGATTTTGTTTTTCGTGAAAAGGTTGAATAAATTCTCTGATGAGCAATTTATTCAACCAGGAATTTGTGCCGAAGCGTCACAAATTCTGTTGATCGCAGAGCAGAATCTGAAATTCTGCTCGCGTCCTCAGCGTAAAACGCTTCGGAATGGAGGTAAAAATGACTCTTTTGACAGATTGTGGATTATCAGAATGGAACTACAACAGATATGGAAAACAGAAATTTCTGCGTTCGATCCTGCAAAAGCTTCCGTATATGGCTTTGGCAGGAGCCGGACGCAGAAATTGTGATGTCATTAACTATTACTTACAGCAGGAACAGAAAAGTAAAACACAACGCCGTCCGGTTGATTGGAAACGCCGTAAGGCAGATTCTGCATGGACAGAATCTGTGCCACGATTGCCAGCCCCAGCCCCGAACCGCTGTATTTGGAATTTCTGTCACGATAGAATTTTGTCCAGATTTTTGACAGGTTTTCCTGCGGGATCGGCGGCCCCTGATTAAAAATGGAGAAGTCCAAAACGCCGTCATTCTCTTTCAGCGATACTTTCAAAACGCCGCCCGGGTTTACATTCCGTTTTGCATTGACGATCAGATTATCCAATACCTGCTCCATCCTGCCCCGGTCCGCATTCACATAAACCGCCTGTTCCGGCAGCTCATACTGCAGTTCAAAATCGGCCTCCGGAGTGTCGATCAGCAGGCGTCCGGCAACCGTTTCCAGAAATTCGACAAAGTCAAAGCGTTCAGGCTGCAGCTGCGAAGCTCCGTTTTCCAGTGCGGACAGATCAAGCAACGTCGTGATGAGCACATTCAGACGTTCCGTTTCCGTGACGATCACCTCGGCATATTTTTGCCTTTTTGTCTCATCCCCTTCATCCTGCAGACCCTCGGCATAAGCCCGGATAATCCCCAGCGGTGTTTTCATCTCATGGGAAAGGCTGTCCACCAGTTCTTTCCGCTCTGTCAACAACCGTTTTTTCTGTTCGATATCTTTTTCCATCTGACTGTTTGCCGTTTGTAACTGTAAAAGGGTCTGCTGCAGATTTTGAGACATTTTATTGAGGTTTTGGGATAACTCGCCAAACTCGTCATTTGTATTAACGTTACAGGGCGCGGAAAAATCAAGCTGCGCCATCTGGCGGGCCGCCTGGTTTAACCGGGAAACAGGTCTTGAAATAAAGCGTCCCATCAGGTAGTTGATCACTAAAACCATCATCATTACAAAACAAAGCCAGATCCAGAAAGAAAGATCCGGATCGACAGGCAGCCTTGTCGATATAATATAAGAAATGATCAGTATCATTCCTGCGATTTTGGAAACCATAATGATCTTTTTGCGAACAGTCCGCAAAGTGAAATCATCTTTTATGCTCATACCGTCTCCTCATACTTCCAACCAGAACGAATCAGTGCTTCTTCAAGTCCATTTTTAGTTTCCAAATACACTATCGAAAACCACCGCCGGTTTTTAATCTCGACAGGCATCCACGCTGCAGCACACAACTTCGATCCGGATGCCGTCTTCTTTCAGTATATCCGCATGGCTGCCCGTCTCCAGATACCACTGCAGCGCTTCATTGAGGGACGTATTTCTTTCGTCTGCATCTGCTCCCTTTTCCCAGACAAGAAGCGGCACCTGCGGTATATGGGGTTCGTGGTACTGCTCCGGCTCTTCCTCCTCCGGAAGAGCCTCCTCTGCCAATACTTCCCCCATCTCCTCATCGCCAAAGTCAAATCCGGCGTGTACCGCCTCCACATGCAGACCCACGAAGAACAACGCCCCGTTTCTCTCCGGGTCTGTCCCGATCACGATATTGTTGACCCACTGCGGTATCCCCGGTGCGAGCACGGCATCCAGCCATTCCCTGAAAGCCTCAAACAACAGCCGCCCGCCAAATCTGGTAAAGACATCCACATCCGTATCTTCCATACTGTGTATCGACTGCAGAAAATCGTCCTGCCGGTAACAATATTCCAGCCGGTGGTCCAGCCTGGAAACGGAAAGGCATCCCTCATACGCCTCTACCGCCGTCACCCCCGCAAACTCGTCGCCGTAGAAATCCGCCAACAGGTCTGTCATGGTGTCTGCCCTGTGCATCCTGACCGAGCCGTAGGCGAAATATCGTCCGCTCTCCCCCAGATAAAGATACATCGGGCCGTAATCGGATTTATGGGAATATTTGAAGCCCCAGCCGAAGCGCGCGAGCAGCTGCTTTCCCTCCTTGATCCTTGTATTGGACACAGACGTCAGATAGTTCCTGCTTCTCTCGTATTCCGTAGACTGTGCCCTGATCGAGTGGCCGAAAGGCAGCTGTGCCCCGTAAAATACTTTGTCGTGTCTTCTTTCCTGCCCGGTGCCGTAACGAAGCACACAGTACCCTTCCCGGTTCTTTTCATAGCCCATAGCTTCCAGGATCACCGCCGTCTTCTGCCGGACGTCCATATCTCCCACCGCATAGGCGGCACGCCGCACCTGATCCGGCTGCCGCAGCAGATGAAGCGCCTGCGCCGCCAGAGCCGTTGTGTCCGCAGCAGACGCCTCCGATCTGCCGGCCGCGGCCGCCGCTTCTTCTCTTATCCGGACAGGCAGCGGATAGGCCCTCCAGCCAAACTCCGACCAGCGGAAGATCCTGTCCTCCCAGCCAAAATCCACCTGCCGGAAGATCTGCAGGCCGCTTCGCGTTACCACCGCGCGGAAACAGAACCTTTCCTGCTCCTCGTACAGAACCGCCGCCGTATCCTTTGGCAGACGGTCATTGTCGGCCGCCAGAAGGCCCGCGATCACCGGCCGCACCGGCTGATGCACGAAAATCTTCGCAAGCCATCCTTCGATCAACTCCGCTGCCTCCTGCCGCTCCTGCTCCTCGATGGCCGTCACCGCCAGCAGGAAGAAAAAGTCCGTGCACGCTTCCAGCCGCGGCGCATATTCCTCCAGCTCCCGGAACGTCAATACCGGAGCCGTCACCGGTACTTCCTCCACAAAATACAGACAGTAATGGTAGTGAAATTCCACCCGCAGCTGCCTGCCGTCCGGCAGACTGCACACAGCGCTCACTGGAGCAGCAATGCGCGCCTGCTCCTCATCAAACCCCGTAAAAACCTTCTGCCACGCCCGGGACGGCGCATAGAGATAATTGATATAGGCAGGCAGGTAACACTGCCCGTTCTCTACATAGATATAATCCGCCTCCCACTTTCCCCGGACTGCCCTGTGCCGGTAACCGAATCCGCGCATCAGGAAATACTGCCAGAAATCCGCGCTGCCGCCGTCAATCTTTTCAGGCGCCAGCCGGGGAAGCTCCAGCGCACAGAGGTAATCAAGTTCCCGGCAATTTCGCTGCGTGGACAGCGACCTGATCAGACTTTCCATCAGTTCCATGCACTTCGGTTCCGGAAACGCCCCTGCAGACAGATACCGGATCAGCCCCTCGGCCAGCGTGCCCGGCATGACAAACCTTTTCGCCCCGTCATAGATCCGTTCAAACAGTCCTCGTTCTTTCTGCAGGCGTTTCCATTCCGGCATGGCAAAAAATGCTGCCACCCGCTCCTGTATCTCCGGCGTCTCCTCATAGATCGACTTTTCATAATTGTTTTGATGGTCATTGATGATCTTTGCCAGAGTTATGTAAACTTTTTTGATCAGCTGTTCCGTTCCGTCATCGGCAAACAACACTTCCTCAATATCAGGAAACTGCCGCAGCACCTGTTCCTTCAAGGCGCCGTACAACCCTCTGGTACTGCTGTGGGCCAGTTCCTGAAACCGGTATTTCAAATACAGGGTTTTCAGCACGCACGCCGGCAGCTGCGTGTCCTTGAGCCACTGCACATACAGTTTGACGCCGCATTCACTGCGGGACTCATAGTCGCCGCTGCCGGGTTTCTTCCCGTTCCGCTCGAACAGATAGAATTCCTGACTCATGCCCAGTATATGCTGCCATGTCTCCCGCTCCTCCTCCGTCAGCTGTCCGCCTGCCTCCATCTCCTTCAATGTCAGATAATCAGAAAAGGAATTGTGCCGCACCTTATTGGCCGGCTGATTTAAGATCTTCCTGGTCATGGCTTTCAAGTCGCAGTCCACCCCCTGCATATTGAAGATTTCCGCCACGTGCTTTCTGGCCGGAAACGTATTCTCCACAGAAACCTTGTACCACTCCTTCGGATATTTTTTGCCTTCCAGATATTCTTCCCCGGCAAAATGCGGTACAAAGGCGTAGGCGATGGCCAGCTCCTGCAGAAATCCCATCGGCAGGTTATCCCAGGGGTATAACGTCTGCTGCATCACATAAGAGGCAAGCCCTTTGCCGAATTCTTCCGAAAACTGCTCCCCCAGAAACGCCTCCGAGAGAAAAAACCGCCGCCAGGTATCCACCTGTTTCGCCTGCTTCGGATTCTCAAAGAGCAGGATCAGGTCATGCAGGGCCCCTTCCTGCATACTTCTTTGGATCGAACTCTGCTCGGCATCCAACATCCTCTCCAAAAGGGAAGGCTGGGCCGGCGCCGTCTCATTTGTACCGGCCGGCGCAGAACCGTTCTCCTCTGTTTCTTTTACTGTTCTCCCCTGCTCAGAACCGCCTATGCATACTTCCCTGTCCGGTCTGTCCCGCTCAGAGCCGCCCACCTCTACCGGTCTGCCTGTATCAGCCAACACAAATTCGCCCGCATCTGTTTCCCTGCCCGCGTTCTTCTCCATCGCTGCCGCCTCACGGAGCGCCTCTTTATACGCCTGATTCAACTGCACGAAATATTCCGGCTCTTCTTCCGGATGATGCAGCCTTGACTGCGCCGCAAAAGCCCGCCTGATCTCTTTCTTATCCCCTGTCGGGCTGATGCCTAACAGCTGCCAGTAAGTATTCATTCCAACCAATCCCCTTTCAATGCCCCGTCAAACAACAGGATTTCCTGAATATCCTCTTCTCGTTCCATCTGTTCCAGCCAGTGCAGAGCCATCTCCTCCGCATTCCTGATCTCCTTCTTCCTGCCGCTGCACAGGCCGGCGGTGATCTGATCGATCATCTCCGCCACCCTTTCCCGCCTTTCGCCGACACTGTTCTCAAAATATTCGATGAACCGGGCCAGCATCCTCTGGTTCTCCGGCTTTTGGATGGGCGGCAGCATGATCTGTTCCATTTCTTTCCGGTACCGCTCCAGCTCTGCCTCACTGAGCGTCTGATTCGCCAGCAGGATCTGTTTCTGCTGTGCCAGTTCGTTCTCCACCGCCACATGCAAAATTCCGTTAATGTCATAGGTGAACTGTACCTCGATCCAGGCCTGCCCGGCCGGTTTGGGCACCACATCTATCCGCACTTCTCCCAGAAAAATATTGTCATCTGCATAGTATTCCTCTCCCTGATAGATCTTTACGGAAATCTCTTTCTGATAGTCGCCCGTGGTCACGAATCTGTTGCGGACGGACATCGGCAGCGTCGCGTTGCGCTCGATCATCGGACTCAAAATATTCTTATCCCGGTGATTCCTGTTGGTGACGCCGATCCCCAGTGTAAAGGGACAGACATCGGTGAGCAGCATATCCCTGATCTCCTCCCCGCGCTGCCGGATACCCGCATAGGCGCCCGCTCCCATGGCCACCACCCGGTCCGTATCCCCAAGCACCACCGGCTCCTTGCCCAGCAATTCGGTGAGAAAACGCTTCACAACCTGTAATTTCGAAGAACCGCCCACCATGACCAGATCGTCAATCTGGGAAATTCTGGAATCCGCATCCTCCAGAATATGAATGAACAACTGCTTGATCTTCGCAAAGAGCGGCATACAGATCTCAAAAAGAATATCCTCGTTGAGCACGGCCCGACAAAGCCTGCCGCCCAGCTCCACTTCCATCCTCACCTCCGACTGGGTACTCAGCCCGCACTTGGACTGCTCTGCCAGTTTCCGGACAGCAGCCTGCTCCCCGACGCTCAGCCCCTCTTCTTCCAGCCCGTTTTCCCGGCAGAAATATTGTACCACCGCCCTGTCGATATCGTCTCCGCCCAGATGATTGTCCCCGGCCACGGCTATGATCTCGATCACATTGTCAAAGCATTCCACATAGGACAGATCCAGCGTACCGCCGCCAAAATCAAAGACCAGCAGCGTCTGATCCTCTTCCCCGCACTGCATCCGGCAGGCCAACGCCGCCGCGGACGGCTCATTGATCAGCCGCTCAACCTTAAGTCCTGCGATCTGTGCCGCCTTCTTCGTATCACTGCGCTGTCTGTCGTTAAAATAAGCCGGTACCGTGATCACCGCTTCTTCAATCTCTTCCTGCAGGTAAAAGGCCGCGTTCTTCCTGATCCGTTCCAGCACCATAGCGGAAAGCTCCATGGGCGTGCAGGTTTTGCCGCCCAATGTATACTCCCTCGCAGTACCCATAAAGCATTTAAAAGAAGCCGCCGTATCCCCGGCATGTGTCAACAGCCTCTCCTTCGCCGCCTCTCCCACCACAAATCCCTCATCCTCCACATATCCGACTACACTCGGCAGCAGCACCGCGCCGTTCTCATCCCGGATCAGCTCTGCCCTGCCGTCTTTCCAGTATGCCGCCAGGCTGTTGGTCGTTCCCAGATCAATTCCAATGACCGCCATCCCTCTTCTCCCTTCTCTGGATCTCTGCTCATTCTTTCCCGCTTCCGCAGGCCGCATTTTTTTACAATTCCCTCTTTGCCGCCCCGAATTATTTCCAATTCGTTCTTCAGATTTCTGTATCAGTTTATAAAGCTTTTCTTTTTCATTTACAGTATTCCTTTCAAATATTGACCGTCCAGTCGAAATGATTCTGTTACATATCTATTAATAAATCATCTTGTCCCCATTATATCAGGTTTCCTGTTGACTCACAAAAATTTCTTGTCATACGCCAAACCCGGGTGTCAATTCATCCTGATATACAGTCAATATTTTTACTTTATAGAATCAATCCGGTTTTGTATACATAATATAAGGTAATGACAACACAGCCAATCTATGATACAATTATCCGTAACTATGTTGGCATACTATGACATATCCGTTGTCTGGCCGCAAGATGGAGGTTTCGATTTACCATGAACGAATATCCGACGGATTCCAATATAATCGAATACATGTTGACCCTGCTTAATATTTCCGATCACGCGGACGGCGACCCTGACTTTCTCTCTACGATCGGTAACCTGAAAGCCGCGTCTTCCATGCAGCCTCTGCCTGCCATGCTGGAGGAGCACAGTGATCACGTCCCAAACGGGATCATCCGGTTTATGAACCAGATGCCGGGCGGCTTTTTTATCTACCATGCCGATGACAAGGAGCAGATTATTTACGTAAATCAAGCGCTTCTGCGCATCTTCCAATGCGAGACAGCAGAGGAATTCCGCCGCCTGACCGGAAACTCTTTTAAGGGAATGGTTCATCCGGAAGATCTTTCGTCCGTGGAAGAAAGCATTCGGAAACAGATTTCCCAGAGCAAGTACGATCTGGACTATGTGGAATACCGCATCATCCGCAGGGACGGCGAGATCCGCTGGATCGAGGATTACGGCCATTTCGTGCACAGCCAGTCCATCGGCGATATTTTCTATGTCTTTATCAGTGATGCCACCGAGAAAAGGCAGCGCCAATTGACGGAACAACGAGCTATGATTAAGAATGCCGCCGCGGAAAGTGAACTTAAGCTGCGCACCCTGATCGAATCTTACGACGAGGAGCGCCGTCTGATCTATCAGGAACATCTGCGCCGCCTGGAAGTGATCGAAGGACTCAGCATCAACTATGAATCCATCCTGTACGTGGATCTTGACTCGGATACCATACTGCCCTATCGACTGAGTGTGCGGACGGAGCAGGTTTTTCAGGATCCGAACCGAACCCGCGGCCTCCGATGGTATACACAGGACTATGTATCCACCTGGGTGCATCCGGAAGACCGTCAGCTTGTGGCAAACGCCACGGATCCTGATTATATACGCGCAAAATTATCCGAGAATAAGACTTACTATATAAATTACCGCATTATTTCAGGCGGCGAAACGCAGTATCTGCAGCTGCGTGTTGTTAATGTCGGCAGCAACGCCCGGATTTCCCAGATCGTCATCGGTTACCGGCGGGTTGACGACGAGATCCTGCACGAAATGAAGCAGCATAAGGCACTGCAGGAAGCTCTGGATCAGGCCAAGACCGCCAATAACACAAAAGACACCTTTCTCTCCAACATGTCGCATGACATGCGCACGCCGTTGAATGCCATCTTCGGCTATACGGCCCTTGCCAGAAAATATCTTGACGACGCTTCCATGGTGGATGCTTATCTCGACAAAATCAATGTGGCCGGCCGTCAGCTTCTGGATATGATCGAGCAGATTCTCGAAATCTCCTGGATGGAATCCAAGGATATCCTCCTTAAGGAATCTCCCTGCAGTCTGGTGGATATCATGAACGAAGTGAGAATGACGACCCAGCCTCAGGCCGAGGATAAGAAAATCACCCTGCATACCGATCTTTCCGGTCTGCAGCAGAGCGATGTATACAGCGATCACGAGAAACTGACGCAGATTCTTTTGAATCTGGCCGGCAATGCCGTAAAATATACGGAGGCCAACGGCCGCATTGACCTGATCGCCCTCAGGAAAGAACAGCTTCCAAACGACCATGCCGTTTACCAGTTTACAGTCAGAGATACCGGTATCGGTATCAGCCAGGATTTTCTACAGCATATTTTCGAACCTTTTCAAAGAGAACGGAATACTACTTTCAGCGGTATCTACGGCACCGGCCTGGGTCTTACCATCGTCAAGAATATCGTAGAGACCATGAATGGAACGATAAGCGCCGACAGTACTCCCGGCCAGGGAAGCACTTTTACGGTCACGCTCACGCTCAGACAGCAGAGCAGCCCTTCCACACCGGACAGTAATATCGATCACACCCATGCCCTTTTGGTCGGCCGTAAGATTCTTCTGGTAGACGACAATGAGATCAATCTTGAGATCGAGACAGAGCTGCTGCAGGAGCTGGGTTTCTGCATCGAGACAGCAGCGGACGGCCTGCAGGCCATCGAGAAACTTCAGGCCTCCCGGCCCGGAGAATATGCCTTTATCCTCATGGATATCCAGATGCCCGTGATGGACGGACGCAAAGCCGCAGAAACCATTCGCAGGCTGGAAGACCCTGTCCTTTCTCATATTCCGATCATCGCCCTGTCCGCCAATGCCTTTGAGAGCGACAAGCGGCTGTCCACAGAAAGCGGCATGAATGCCCACCTGACGAAACCCATCGATGTTCCGATCCTGTTGGAGACCATCGCACGGGTCGTTCCGTCTGGCAGCTGACAGCCTCA
The DNA here is from genome assembly GCA_947576945.1 of uncultured Lachnospiraceae bacterium. Lineage (GTDB taxonomy): Bacteria > Bacillota > Clostridia > Lachnospirales > Lachnospiraceae > UBA3282. The sequence goes on along the minus strand of CANPTH010000028.1, from coordinate 32,726 downwards.
CGCCGTCATGCCGCAGCACAGGATTGTCTCAACTCAGACAAAGCAACAGGAACGATCATAAAACAGCCAAGCCAGTATACCCCTCTGCGTATACTGGCTGTCATCTGTGCTCATACTGTATTCAAATGTTATGTCATTTACTATATCTTCAGATCGTCGAAGCGATCACCTGCATATTTCCCTCCATGATTACCTTGCCGAATCCGTTCGGCAATATGAAATGATCTCCTTTACGAACCGTCTGCCCGTTAACTTTCCCCTCGCCTTCGATCACACTCATAATCAGAAAAGAATAGGCCTGCTCAAATGTGACCGTGCGTGTCACGTCCGCCTTCCATATCCGGAAACATGCACTGGCGCAGAGCAGATTCATCACATTCTGCGGCAGTGCATCCGCCTTCACGATGCTGTCCTCAATCCTGGCCGCCGGCACTGTGATCACATCAATGCTCTTGTCGATATGCAGTTCTCTCGGTTTACCGTTCACCAGCCTGCCATAGTCATAAACACGGTATGTAATGTCACTGCTCTGCTGCAGTTCCATGACCATAATGCCGCCTTTGATCGCGTGCACGGTGCCCGGTTCAATCCGAATAAAGTCTCCCTTGTGCACCGGAATCTCTCGAATCAGTTCCTGCCAGCGTCCCTGACGGATCATCTCCACAAGCCCGGCCCTGTCTTTTGCGTTATGGCCGATAATCAGTCGGGAATCCTCGTCACAGGCCAGCACATACCAGCATTCGCTCTTCCCCAGGGAGCCGTTCTCATGAATACCGGCATAGGCATCGTCAGGATGCACCTGAATGCTCAGATCTTCTCTGGCGTCAATGATCTTCACCAGCAGCGGGAACCTGTCCAGCCCGGTGTTGCCAAACAGCTCCGGGTGCTTCGCCCACAGTGCGGAAAGGACTTCTCCCGCATAACGTCCTTCTCTGACCGTACAGTCGCCGTTGGGGTGAGCGCTGACGCCCCAGCACTCCCCCGTATTACTGCCCGGAATCTCATAATGCCATTCTCGTCCCAGCCTGTCTCCGCCCCATACCATCTGCCTGAATACCGGTTTTAAAAATATGATCTCTTTGTTTGTCTGTTCTGTTAATACCATACGCTCTTTTTTCTCCATTATCGTATCATACCAGAAGAACAGACATTTAGCAATTCCTTCTTCCAGTAATCTTCCGTAAATGACATTGGAATTTTGGATTATGCCTGCGTGTTACTGTTTTGCCTCCGGCAGACGCAGGCGCAGTAGCCGCTTGGCCAGCTGGCGGAAATTAAAGGGCATGAGCGGATAGATATAGCTTTTATCCGACAGCGTCTTGTTGCAGACGATCATCAGCAGAAAGAAAAGGATCGCCCCGATATAACCGTAGAGTCCAAACAGCGCCGTCAGAATCAGATTCAGGATCCGCATGAATTTCAGCGCATATCCCAGCTCATAGTTCTGCTGCGTGTAATTGGCGATGGCCACGAACGCCATATACAGCATCACCTCAGAGTTAAACCAGCCGCTGTTAACCGAGAACTCTCCCAGCACCAGACCGGCCATCACGCTTAAGGGTGTGCTGAGCATATTTGGGGTGTTAACTGCCGCCAGCTTCAAACCGTCGATCGCCAGCTCCAGGATCAAGAACTGCGCCAGCAGAGGGATATTCGGATCCTCCTGCAGCATGATAAAGTCAAAGGACTGCGGCACCCATTCAGGATTGTTCATCAGAAGCAGAAAAGTCGGCGTCATGATGTAAGTCAGAATCGAGATCACAAATCTCGACAGCCGCAGGTAGGTTCCCGTGATCGGCGGAAAATAATAGTCGTCCGCCTCCTCCACGATATCAAAGATGGAAGTCGGCACAATCATGGCCGAAGGCGAATTGTCCACCAGAATGACAATATCCCCTTCCAGCACCTGCGCCGCCGCCACATCAGGCCGCTCCGTGAATTTAAATTTCGGGAAAGGATTGAACCATTTACGCTGATACAGACATTCGGCAAGGCTCTCCTGATTCATGGTCAGGGCATCTACCTTAATGCTTTCAATCCGCTTTCTGACTTTTTCCAGAAAGCCGTGATCCACCCGGTTGTCCATATAGCACAGGACAATATCCGTGCGGGAGCTTTTTCCGGCATTCATCATCTCCATACGAAGCTCCGTGCTCCGGATTCTGCGCCTGATCAGCGCAGTATTGAAGACCACCGTCTCCACGAAACCATCCTTGGAACCGCGCAGTGTCTTATCTTTATCCGGTTCCTCCACCCCTCTGGCAGGATAGGTTCGGGAATCGAGAAGAATACATCTGTCATAGCCGTCGATAAACAGCGCAAAGACCCCTGACAGAATATTATAAAAAATATCCTCCCACCTGTCCTTTAGATCCACCTCCACGTAAGGAGTGGCCCTTTTTGCCATCTCATAAGCATTCTGCGGCATGTCTTCAGCTTTTAAACCGATAAAATACTGCAGGATTTTCATCATCAGCTCATCCTTGCAGAATCCATCTATAAAATAGATACACGCCTGACGCCCTCCGACTTCAATTACACGATAGACCACATCAAAACTTGTATCCGGCGCCATCCTCTCCTTCATATACACCATGGTCTGCTGCAGGGAGGGTGTCATTCTCTCATTCGCTTCTTCTCTTTTCTGCACTGTCAAAAACTCCTTCCAAGACATTACTTGTTGCTGCTAGTACAATGAAAATTAAGTTTCTGGTACATTGACACAGAATGATTGTTTCAGATGCAAGGCGGAGGAAAGAGTCGTAGCGGTGGCTACGGCGATTGACGACAACGCCGTAGCTGAACAATCAGGCAAGTCAAGGTGCCCGTTACTTAATATTCATTGTACTAGTATGTCTTGAAAGAAGTTTTCTTATTCATATCATCTGTCGGATTACTGCTTTCCCGTGCTGCCATGTCCGCCTCGATCTTCATTGTCCAAATGTTCCACTTCCTCAAACATGATCTTCGGCTGATTCTCCATGATCCTGAACTGACAGATCCTGTCATTGATATGGATCTGCGTATCCCGCAGCGCATATACCGGCATAAACCACTGGTCATTATCGCCACAGTAAGAACAGTCGATCACCCCCTGATGATTCGTCTGGATAATGCCAAAATTCTTAAAGGTCGAACTTCTGGGCACCACATGCGCCTCATAGCCTTTGGGCAGTTCCATCCCCACACCTAACGGGATCAACTTGAATTCCCCCTGCTTCAGCGTCACATCTTCCGCCGCCCGCAGGTCGATCCAGTCAGACTTACCGTCTATATAGGTCAGTTTCTCAATTCTATCCGAAAAATATTTGATCTTGATCGTTTCCACTCTATTCTGCTAGTCCTTTCCCGCTGCAGCCGTTACATGCTGTTACTTGTTTTCGGCTGAATTTATTTCTGTATCTTCCTTATCCCTATGTCTCTATTACCGATCATTCACTACAGTGCAGCACCGGCACCGTCGAATCTTCCTGCCGCAGACTGGCCTGTACATCGATCACCCGCTGGTTGGCGCTTCCCCGCCAGCGCAGCTTCGTATCCTTTAAACCTGATACAAATTCTCCGTCCACCAGTACATCTACATACTCCATCAGCGAATAATGCCGGATGTCTTCCCACCTATCCCCGGTGTAAAGCCAGATGGTCTTGTCCGGATACCGCTCCCTGATCTCCTCCATCAGCTCCCGCACTGCCAGACGGTTGGCTGCGTGCAGCGGATCTCCGCCCGAAAAGGTGATCCCGGAAATGTAGGGCTTCTCCAGCTGTCCAAACAGCTCCTGCCTGGCCTGCTCATCAAACAATACGCCGCCGTCCGGATCCCACGTGATCGGATTATGGCAATCCTTACAGCAGTGGGAACAGCCGGCCACCCAGAGCACCACACGCAGGCCGTCGCCGTTCAGCATATCATCCCTGGTTATATTGTGATATCTCATTACATACTTTTCCTTTCTGCGATCTCCGCCATCTTCGCTTCACTCAATCTGGTATCCCCGTGCACACGGGAATATGCCAGATAACCGTTCATACGGTCGATCTTCGTCAGATTACGGCTGCCGCATACAGGACAGACATCCATCTCCAGCTCCTGATGGCCGCAGTCATCACAGTACGCCAGCGACAAATTGACACCCTCATAGAATCCCATCTCCATGGCGCGACGAATCAAGGTCTTGATGGCATCGATATTATAATCAATCGGATATTTTACATATTGGATCTTGCCGCCGTTAGCCAGTTCCCAGAAACGATATTCCAGATCCTGTTTCTCGATAGGCGTGATCTCCTCCGTCACATGACAATGAAAACTGTTGGAAACATATTCTCTGTCGGAAACACCTTCTATAATACCATATTTTGCTCGAAACTGTTTCACCTGCAGACCACAGAGATTCTCCGCCGGTGTGCCGTAAATCGCATACAGATTCCCGTCCGCTTCCTTATATTCCGCTATCTTTTCGTTGATATGTTCCAATACCTCCAGCGCAAAGGCGCCGTCCTCCACCAGCGACTTGCCGTTATACAGCTCCTGCAGTTCGTTGAAAGCCGTAATGCCGAAGCTGGCCGTTGCCGTCTTTAAAATCGGTTTGATCTTGTCGTGCAGCTGCAGGTGTCCTCCCAGGAAACCACCCTCGCAGTATGCCAGCGGATTGGTGGATGCACGCATCTCTCCCAAATAGGCATAGGTTCGGATATGCAGCTGACGGATCAGATTCAGATAATAATCCAGCACTTCATAGAAATCTCTGCTCTCCTGGCGGGACTTGGCCAGGATCATTGGCAGATGCAGGGATACCACACCGATATTGAATCTTCCCACGAATACAGGCGTATCCGTATCATCAGCCGGATGCATACCTCCCTTCACATACCAGGGTGACAGGAAGGCTCTGCAGCCCATAGGGGAGATCACCTTACCGTACTGCTTGTACATGCTGGCAATATACCCTTTGCCGGTAAGGCTCAGCCAGTCCGGATACATGGTTTTGGCTGAGCACTCCACTCCTGCGTCAAATACCTCTTCCAGTTCCCTGCCCGGTCCATGCAGATTCTCATCATACAAAAATACAATCTTCGGAAACAGAACCGGTTTCTTACATTCCTTCTTACCCTGTCCGTTGCGGCGCACATTGAGCATGACAATGGTCGCCATCCTCGCAAATCTTCCAGTACCGATCCCCGCCGTCACGGTGATAAAAGGATAATCCCCGCGGCTGCTGGCTACAGTATTGAATTTATATTCCCATCCCTGAAAGCCCTGTTCGAATTCTTTCTTCACATCTGCCAGCGCTTCCGCTTTGGCAGTCTCTTCATCAATCCCCAGCCGTATATACTTCTCAATGTCCCGCTTATAAGACTTCTCCGCATAGGGCTCCAGGATCTTGTCCACCTCCGGCACGGTAAAGCCGCCGTACTGCTGGCTGGCGGCGCTCAGCACGATATCACCGATCACGTCAAAAGCCACATCCAGCGTCTTGGGTTCGTTATACCAGATATTGCCCATCTCGAAGCCGCCGCTTAAAACCTCCGCCACATTAAACAGACAGCAGTTCATCGTGTCTCTTCTGGCGGACATATCGTGCACATACAGATACCCGTCCCGGCACGCCTGAATTTCCTCCGTAGTCATAAAAAACTTCTGGTATAACTCCTTGTTAAACTGATTAAAAATCAAACTCCTCTTAGTGGAAACGAGAGCGCTGTCCGTATTAGCGTTCTCCTTGTCTCCTATATACATGATAGACTGGCTCTTCTTATACACATCGTCCATCATCCGCACAAAATCCTGCTTGTAATTGCGGTAGTCCCGGTAGCTCTTGGCAACGATGGGCTTCACGTCCTCCAGTGCACTCTCCACTATGTTGTGCATGATCTGAATCGGGATCCGTTCCTCCCCCAGCTCATTCACCTTATCAATCACAGTCTGGCATATATGACGCTTCTCTTCATCCGTGAATTTGGTCAGCGCACGATAAGCGCTCTTCCCTACGGCGTCGATGACTTTCTGGACATTAAAATCTTCCAGACTCCCATCCTTCTTGATCACCTTCACGATCTTATCCGGCTGGTACTCCATCTCAAAATTCTCTTCCGCCATAGTATCTGCTCCAAACTTACTGCTCATTAACTCCCCTCCATGGTAATTATCTTTTCTTTCCTGTTACAGAAATCCTGCCGCGCACACAGAAGCCTCTCTTTAGTTCATAATCTTTCCTGCAGCATATCCAGCCCTGTAGTCGTATCAATATGACATAAATTTACATACATGTCCCGCCAATCATCTAACAGAAACATTTACCATGTACATGATCCTGTACTCTGGTCATGCCCTCGAATCAAATTCCCCTTTTATACTTATCATATTTTAAGACAATGAATTGACGATTTTATGTCACTCATGCTGTGTAATGCCATAGATATCGCAGAATTCAACTGATGCGCAATAGAATTAAAAATACAAAATATAGAATTGGTTAACATAAAAACACCATATTTTGTAGCGTACATTCAGTATATGCCAACCGGTATCCCCTGTCAATGATCTCCTTAATAGAAAAAGCACTGAAAAAGGATATGCCGTTTTGTGACATATCCCAAAAAAGTATTTTCTATAAAAATACTATTGACAAACGCATCTCCCTTCCTATGCCCGTATCATACCAGAATCTGCGATCGCCTCTACTGCCTCCAGTATTCTTTCCACCGGCATCGTCAGTGCAAACCGCACATGTCCTTTGCCCAGAGAGCCGAAGCTGCTGCCTGGCGTGCACAGCACCCCGCTCTTCTCCACCAGTTCCATGACGAAGGCCACGTCATCTGTGCAGCCTGCCGGTATCTTAGCCCAGGCAAACATCGTTCCCTCACTGTCCTCCATCGGCCAGCCAATCTTACGCAGGCCGCCGCAGAGAGCATCTCTTCTCTTCTGATATTCCGCACACTGTTCCTTCACCATCTGATCGGAACCGGTAAGCGCCGCCACCGCGCCATACTGTACCGGCAGATACGTGCCGTAATCAATCTGAGAACGAAATCTTTTAAAGCAATCCACCACTTCTCGATTGCCTGTGAGAAAACTCATTCTCGCGCCGGTATAATTATAAGATTTGGAAAGGGAATAAAATTCAACCGCTGTCTTCTTCGCCCCGGGGATCCGCAAAATCGACTTGCCAACCCTGCCGTCATATATGATATCCGAATAGGCATTGTCATGAATAATCAGAATCTCATGAGCTGCTGCCCAGGGAATCAGCTTCTCGTAAAATGCATCCGGCGCCGCTTTACAAACCGGATTTAAGGGATAGGATACGATCATGCATTTCGCCCGCGCAAGCAAATCCTCCTCCATCCCGTCCAGATCCGGCAGGTAATGGTTCTCCTCTGTCAGATCATAAGTAACAACTTCCGCCCCTGCAAGAGACGGGCCGATACCGAAAATCGGATACCCTGGATTGGGTACTAACACTACATCTCCCGGATTACACAGCGTCAGACAAATATGTGCAATTCCCTCCTGAGATCCATAAACAGACATGATTTCGTCTGCCTCAAGCGCCACGTCATAACGTTTCCGATACCGCGTCTGCACCGCCTGGATCAATTCCGGGATATCGATCAACGCATATCTATAGTTTTCCGGATTCTGCGACGCCTCCATCACTGCTTCCACCACATGCGGCGCTGGCGGGAAATCCGGTGTTCCCACGGAAAGGTTATAGATCTTCTTTCCCCGCTTTTCCGCCGCGTCTTTCTTCTCATTCAACACCTGAAAGATGCCCGCTTCATAATCTTTCATTCGATCTGCAAATCGTATGCCCATCTTTCCCTCCATTCCGAAGCGCTTTACACTGAGGACACGAACAGAATTTGTGACGTTTCGGTACAAATTCTAACGTAACCTGTTCAGTTTGCATCAATACTGACTAAGCGCCTTCCTCAAATGTTCCCTGTATTCCTCCATGACTTCTGCCGGCGCAAGAATTCTTGCGCCCATACCCAGTCCGGTCAGCCAGCCATAAAACTGACCACTTAAGGCCACCTGCACCCGCACGGAAAAACGACCGTCATCCCGCTTTCTCACGGGTACTTCCTTCCCGAAACGATCCATAACAACGCCGATAAACCGATTCTCAAATTCCAGAGTGACAATCTCCTCTCGTCCCCCATACATGCCGAAAGTTTTATTGGCATAAGCGGCGATATCAAAGCGCTCGAACAACATCGCCCCTTTTCTGTCCATCCCCTCCAGTACCCGGATCTGTCCCATCTTATCCACACGGAAATGCTTGATCGTATCACTCTCACCGTCATGGCCGATCAGATAATAATTTTCATCCTTACAGGTTAACGCCCACGGGCTGATCTGATAGAATTTGCCGTCCTTGCGCGGCACCAGCTCCTTCTCCAGATTCCATTCCAGATACTGAAACGAAATCTGATTATTTTTCTGAATCGCCCTATGGATATCATCCACTATGTAATAAATGCTCTCATTGGCAGTCTTCACCCGATTGGCCACATAAACCTGTCTCTGCAGCTGTCCGGCCTCCGCTTTCGAAGCCAGCTTCTCGATTTTACCGATCAATTCTCTGGATTTCCTTACCGTAAGGAACCGGGATGCCTGTACCGTCTCCACAAGCAGCTTTAGCTCTGCCAGTTCAAATTCACGTCCAGCCAGATAATAACCGCCACCCGTTTTCGCCTTGACCAGTACAATATCATATCCAAACTCAGTCAGCTGTGCGATATCGTCATAGATACTCTTGCGTTCTGCCGTAATACCGTATTCCGCCAGCGAATCAATCAATGCCTGCGCCCCCAGACAGTGTTCTTCATCGGTCTGTTCAGTAAAGATCTTCACCAGATATAATAATTTCAGTTTCTGATTACCGCTTCTCGCCATATGCTGCTCCTACATTCTGTTATATTCTTCTATTCCGTACAAAAGTATCCCGGGCATTTTCTGTAACCGCCAGGTCGTCTGAAGAAGCTCATTCACTTTCCAAAATCTCCGGAAGCTCTTTTAAATGCTTTATTTCATAGTCAATCTGCACCGCAATATCCTTCTCTCTTCCTTTTGGATTAAACCAGCAGGATGCGATGCCCGCATTATTGGCCCCCTGCATGTCGCTGCTCAGAGAATCTCCCACCAAAATACTCTTCTCACGCGTCCCCTCCGGCAATGTCTTAAAACATGCGTCGAAGTAGCCCTTCATCGGCTTAGGATAACCCATCAGCTCAGATACGAAAACACCATCCATCATCTGATCAAGTCCGGATAACTTCATCTTTTTGCTCTGAGTCGCATTGACTCCATTCGTTACCACATACTGATGGTATCCCAGATCCCGCAGCTTCGCAACCACCTCCACTGCTCCGTCTATATAATAGTAGACACTGCCCAATGCATCCTGATAGGAAGCTGCTATCTCATCCGGTTTGATATGATGAATTCCCAATTCCTCTAACAGCACCCGGAATCTGCCAACCTTTACCTCTTCCTTCGTAATCTCGCCACGCTCCAGCCTGTTCCAATGATCCCTGTTAATAAGTTCATACCGAGCGGCAATTTCTGCATCAATATAAAGACCGTACTGTTGAAACACCTCTTTTATTGCATAATCCATAGAACGATCAAAATCCAGCAGCGTTTGATCCAGATCCCATAGGATTGTCGTATATTTCCCCATATTTTTCTCCATTTCTGCGTTGCTTTTTGCGCATATCGAGTTTGTGGCAAGCAACGCGCAGACACAAATCTCGCGATTGAAAATTTTAATTTTCAATCTTACACTTTCAATCTCAACTGTCTGCCGCAAAAAGCAGAATCATCAGAAATAGGAAAAGCCAGACCCGCCGGCCTGACTTCCAAACCACCTGAATCATCTCAAACTTTCTTAGAGATCAAACGGCCGTATTCTCTCCGACACCTTCCGTCTGCACTGCAGCCTTGGCATCTTTACTCTTCCTCCACTTTACGCCGATAATACATGCCACTACAACAACTGCAACAATAAACACAAATACCAGTAAGTAAGATAAAAAAGCGTTTACAAACAAGATCAAATTCGTCATCTGTTTTCCCCTTCCCATCGTATTCTGTCAAATACTATCTTTATTTCAAAAATCATATCTATGATACCACCAACTAGAAGGTATCGTCAAGTAAGTCTGCACCATCCGCTGCGGCTGTAGCCAATTTATCACAGCGCTCATTCTCCGGATGGCCGTCATGTCCCTTCACCCAGCGAAATGTTACCTGATGTGGCTGCTTAGCCCGCAAAAGCCTCTCCCACAAATCAATATTCTTAACCGGCTTATTGCCCGCCGTTTTCCAGTTCTTCCGAATCCAGCCATCGATCCAGCGCTGGTTAAAGGCATCCGTCACATACTTGGAATCCGAAACCAATGTGACCTCACAGGGCCTCGTCAACGCCTCCAAACCTATAATCGCCGCCATCAGCTCCATGCGGTTGTTGGTCGTCTTCCTGTAACCTGCCGAATACTCCCGTTCATGCAGCTTCCCCTGCGGATCAATATACTGCAGCACAGTACCGTAACCGCCCGGCCCCTCCGGATTTCCCCGGGCGGCGCCGTCGGTATAGATCGTTACTTTCATTTATAATTTACTCCATTTCTGCGCTGCCTTTATTCATAAATTTGTGAAAGGCAGCGCACAGCCACAAATCCTGTTATCAAAAAATATGACCTGTACTGCACGGCCTGGCAAAACCTATGCCCAGATTCCTTCCTCCAGAAAATGTCCTGCCATCTCCTCGGCATCCGAAATAATCCGATCATCATATCCCAGCATCTTAAGCAGCGCGATAGCATTTCTTGTTGTGGCAGGCCCCGGCAGCAATGTATATGGAAAAAATACATCATCCTCCTCAATACGCTCCTCGAAATGATAATTTTCGTATTCTCTCTCCAGCAGCCTGGTCAATTCCACATCATGGGTAGCTGCAAAACAGATCACATGTCCCGCCGAAAGCATCTTCATAATCTGCGTGGAGGCCGCGATTCTTTCCACAGTATTAGTACCCCGCAGCACCTCATCCACAAAACAGAGTACACAGCTGTGTTCCTCCTCTGCCTGCTTCACCTGATCCAGAATCCGCTTGATGGCTCTGATCTCTACCATATAATAACTCTGCCCGCTGATCAGATCGTCCTTTAAGGACATGGACGAATAGATCCGGAACACCGGCGCCTCATAACGCCTCGCCGGACACGTGAGTATGGTCTGCGCCAGCACGGCGCTTAACGCCACGGCACGCAGAAAAGTAGATTTACCGGAGGCATTGGAACCCGTCAGCAAAACCCCTTTTCGCGTATCAATGGAATTCTTCACCGGATCTGACAACAGGGGATGGTAAAGCTGTTCAATCACCATACGCCGTTCTGCGTCCTCTTCAAAGCGGAGCGTTGGCAGGCAGTACTCCGGCAGGCTGTTCCTGTAAGAACCGATCACCACTGCCGTCTCAATCTTACCCAGCAGCGTCACCATCTCGTCGATCTCCTCCAGATGCCCCCGTACCGCATGCAGCGCATTATTAAACTGGATCAGATCCAGATAAAAGACCATGCGCACATAATCCAACACAAGACTCAGCGGGTCGCCGTTCCCCTTCTCTACGTAGACGAGCAGATAGGCATTGCGTATAAAGCTCTTCATTTTCTCATGGCAGGCACGCAGGCGTTCCTGTTCCCCGGCAATCCCCGATGTCTTCATGTGTCCCATCTTCTCCGCCGCATCCAGCATCCTCTTGATATAACGGAAGCTGGTGATATAAGGCTCGATCTGTTTGTACTCCCTGAAATAGCCGATCAGGTTATGGCACACTACCAGAAGCAACGCACCAATTCCTATCGGCGGTGATGCAAACATACTCCCGATACACAAAAACAACGTCACATTATACAGGATATATTTACCGTTCTTCCGCTCACCCAGAATATCCAGATTCTCAATATACTCATGCAGCGAATAGCGTCCCATTCTTCCCAGCTGATAGAACAGGCCCTGCACCTGGCGCCGCTCTTCCTCATGCTCCATAAAAAAGCTGATCCCGGACTCCCATTGCTCCAGCTCTTCCCGCCTGTAAAGCGGCGTCCGCAGCCTGTAATACAGATATTCGTCCCCCGCAGCGCTGCAGGAGACATTGATCTGCTGGTAAAGGCTGTCCATATTCAAATCGTTCCATGTAATATCGTCAATCTGATTCTTCCCGGGATGCCTGAGATAATATTTCTGGATATGCTCAAGCTCCCCCGTCTTGTAAACCCGCTCGGAAGGCATACCGTAGCTTTCGAAGATCCTCTGCAGATTATGCCTGTGAAAAGACCTGCTGTTAATATATTCCTTTCCCATGATGAGCACGATCAAAAACAGAATCATACCCGCCAACACTAAACCATCCATATGCACTTCCTGATTTCAAAGACAACCTGTCAGGCAGAGCATGCCCCAAATGCACCGGCTCCGCCTGCTGCCATAACTCTGTGATACTAGCGCAGGCTGTCTATGATCTCGTTTGCCTTTCTATAGATTTCCTCCACATCATAGGCATCTGTGAAAATGCCGTTCTCATACAGGATCCGCCCCTGGATCATGGTCATCTTTACGTTCTGCTTGCTGCCGCTGTAGACCAGGTTCTTCGGGATATTGTTGATGGGCTGCATGTTGGGCTGCTGCAGGTCGATCATGATGATATCCGCCGCCTTGCCCGGTGCCAGCACATCGGTATCCGGCAGATACATCGCTTTGGCGCCGTTCACCGTGGCCATCTTGAGCACTTCCCAGGCATCTACGGCAGAGGCGTCCTCCTCCCGCAGCTTGGCAAGCCCTGTCACCAGAAACATCTCCCGGAACATGTCCAGGCAGTTGTTGCTGGCCGGCCCGTCCGTACCGATGGCTACGTTGATCCCCTTTTTCAGATAAGCAGAGATCGGCGCAATGCCGCTGGCGAGTTTGGTGTTGGAGCCCGGGTTGGTCACCACACTGAGCCCGCGCCTGCGGAAGATCTCCATATCCTCTTCATCCATCCAGACACAGTGATACCCGCCGCCGCCATAATCGAACATGCCGATCGTGTCGAGCAGTTTTGCCGGAGACATACCATGGCGTTCCCGGCAGCCTTCCACCTCCGCTCTGGTCTCCGCCAGATGGGTGTATACCGGCGCCTTGTATTTATGTGCGATCTGTGCCACCCGTTCCATTAACTCCCTGGAACAGGTATACTCCGCATGAAATCCGATAAAGTAACTGAGCAGCGGATCGTCATGGTTCAATGCCTGATAGCGCTGCTCCAGCAGTTTCAGGGACGGCTCAAAATCCGTCTGCCCGCTCGTTCCGCTGACCTGTACGCAGCGCATCCCCATATCCACGCAGGCTCTCGCCGTCGTCTCCGGCGTCAGATACATATCAAAGATGGATGTGATACCGCTGGTCAGATACTCCAATACCGCCAGCTTCGTCAGGTGATAGATCATCTCCCCGTCCATCTTATCCTCTATGGGAAAGACCTGCTTGAACAGCCAGTCCTGCAGCGGCAGGTCGTCCGCATAAGAACGCAGCAGCGTCATACCGGAATGGGTATGGGCATTCTTGAAACCGGGCATCAGCAGATTGCCCCCACAGTCAATCTCTCTGTCCCATCTGCTCTGATCATCCTCTGTCCCCTGGCCGCCGGCACAGATACCGTCCGTATCGCTGCCGTCACCGACATACAGGATCTTTCCATCCTGCACCCATAATTCGCCTGTGATCAGCCTGTCCGTCTCCATTGTCAGGATACGTGCATTATAAAATCTGTAATTCATCTGTCTTTTCCTCCATTCTGCATAACAGTGTACACCGGTTCTTTGCACAAAGACGCCTGAATACTCTCCTCATGCATCATTGTCACCGCATACTCCATTCTGCTTCCATGCACACATGCCGCAGGATACCAAATTAAATCAGTTCCCGAAACTTCGTGATCGACTCCACCAGCAGCTTCTCGAACTTCGGCGCCACCGCGTTGGCCGCCTCCTGTACTTCCTCATGTGTCAAAGGTGCACTGTTCATGCCCGCCGCCAGATTGCTGACACAGGATACGCCACAGATTTTCATGCCCATATGGTTGGCAGCGATCGCCTCCACGACCGTGCTCATGCCTACTGCGCTCACGCCCAGCTTATGCAGCAGCTGGATCTCCGCCGGAGATTCGAAAGAAGGCCCCGTCAGCTGGGCATAGATCCCCTCAAACAACTCGATCTCATTTTCTTCTGCCGTGCTTCTGATGATCTCCTGCAGTTCCTCGTCGTAGACGTGGGACATATCCGGGAATCTCGTTCCCAGCTCCTCGATATTAGCGCCGATCAGCGGATTCGGTGCGAAGATGGAGACATGATCCTTCAGCAGCATCAGACTGCCCGCATGGAAAGCCGGATTGATACCGCCGGAAGCATTGGTCAGGAACAACACCTTCGCCCCCATCATCTTCATCAGACGGGTAGGCAGCACCACATCCGTGATCGGATATCCCTCATAGTAGTGGACACGCCCCTGCATCAGCACCACGGGCACCTCGTTGATATACCCGAAAATGAACCTGCCCGCATGTCCCGGCACCGTTGATACCGGAAACCCTTCGATCTCACTGTAGGGAAGCTCTGCCTTCACATCCACAGCCTTTGCGAAATTACCAAGTCCCGATCCTAAGACTACTGCCACACTGGGTTCAAAATCAATCTTTGCCTTGTAGCACTCGTAGCATTTTAATAATTTTTCGTATACTGGATTCATTTGTTTACCGCCTTTCTTTTATGTGAATTCTTAGTTTTTCGTTGTCTTTATCGCGGCATATCATCCAATATTATGTATGCGGCGATTATCCTTCTTAATCCGGCGATCCGTCTTGTCCGGAAGCGTCATCGTGATCTCTCCGGCCTCAAAGCGCGCCTGTCTGTACTGATGTTTTATATTTTAACACCATTGCATGCCGTCGTAAATACTGTATCTGTTTTTATCACATAATATAAGAGCAGGATACAGTCTCCTGTCCCGCTCTCATAGCAGATAACTTTCTTCCCTTTTCCGGCCTTTCAATCGTCTTACGGCAAAAGCTGCATCAAATGATAATGCACACCATCCCGCCATTGCAGTCATTCACAATCTTCTGCATGGTCTCCTGCAGTTTCACCTGGCTTTCCTCATTGATCATGGAAATTTTGCCCGTGATACCGTCATTCACCAGCTGTTCTACCGTCTTGCCGAAGATATTCGTCTCCCAGATACCTTCTTCGCTGGTCTCCGTATCCGAGATAAACTGGATCAGATCCCTGGCCTGTTCTTCCGTGCCCACGATAGGGGAGATCTCCGTCTCGATACTGGCCTTGATCATATGGATGCTTGGACTCTCCGCCTTGATCTTCACGCCGAACTTATTGCCCTGTCTGATCAGCTCCGGCCGCTCCAGCATAATCTCCTCGCGGTCCGGCATCACGACGCCATATCCCTTATAGCGCACAGATTCCAACGCATGGAGCACCTTCACATACTCCCGTTTCATCTTCGCCATCTCTTTTAACATGGCAAGCATCTGATATTCGCTCCCAACCGTCTCTCCCACCAAGTCGCTGATCATCTCATAGTAATAGGAATCGTCCACATCCAGAAGGATCTTCACACTGCCGTCGGACATATTGATGCCGTCAAGCTTACACTTCTTGATATATTCGCTCTCCGGCATAAAGCTCCCCGAAGTGATATCCCGAATATTGCTCAAGCTGCTCATCAGGTTCTTGATCCGGGCAATGATATCCTGTTTCATCTTATGGTCATAAGGCAGCATTTCCACCCACTTGGGCATGTAGAATTCGATCATCGTAAGCGGGAACTCGTAGAGGATATTTTCCATGATATGATTGATATCCTCCCGCTTTAACTGCTCGCAGTTTACCGGCATCACGGTCACCTGATACTTCTCGCTGATCTCATCCGCCAGCATCCTGGTATCTTCCGCATAAGGCTTCGCGGAATTGAGCAGCACGATAAAAGGTTTCCCCAGCGCCTGCAGTTCCGTGATCGTGCGCGCCTCAGCCTCCAGAAAACTGTCCCGCCCCAGGTCGCCAAAAGAACCGTCGCAGGTCACCACAATACCGATGGTAGAATGATCTTTGATCACCTTGCGGGTGCCGATCTCCGCCGCCCTCGTAAAGGGAATTTCCTCCGCAGACCAGGGCGTCTTCACCATACGCTCCGCATCCTCTTCCATATGGCCGGTGGCCCCTTCCACCATATAGCCCACACAGTCAATCAGCCTGATATCCACATCAATATCCGTGCCCAGCCTGATATGCGCCGCCTCTTTAGGAATAAATTTCGGTTCTGTCGTGGTGACCGTCCTGCCGCCCGCACTCTGCGGCATCTCATCCTGCGCCCGCTCCTTCTCGTTCTCATCCTCCATAAATGGCAGCACCAGCAGATTCATAAACCGCTTGATAAATGTCGATTTTCCCGTTCTCACCGGTCCTACCACGCCCAGATAGATTTCTCCTCCTGTGCGGAGCTGTATATCTTTATACAGGTCATATGTATTATTCTGTAAGAAATCCATATAAAAAATCCTCCTGCTTATACTGGTAAATGTATATGCAGGAGGAAGCTCATCTATTCGGTTCCGTCTTCAATTTTGTGGAAAATAATACAGTTGGGCTGATTCACCTGCACCTCTCTGCCGTTCATAATAAGCAGTCCGTTCTCCAGATCTACCGTAAAGAAGGTCATCGTATCCGACTCATGATTCAGGGAGACGAGATGCCTGTTATCCGGGAAAAGATTCGCATCCTTCGGATAATCGCCGCTGATCGGCAGACAAAGAAGCTTCGAAAGCATTCCTGTCTCCGGATCGATCCGATAAACTATGGTACTGTTATCCCCGGCGTTGGAACTTACCAGATACTGGAAATCTTCCGAAATATTCAACGCGCTGGCGGCAGAACCGCCGGCATGGTAATCATTCAGCGTGGAAATCGTCTGAATCTTCTCAAACTCAGGATTGCCATCCACCTCTTCATACGTATAAACTTCAATATAGTTCTTCAGCTCATGCACGATATACATATACCGGCCGTCCTTGGAAAACTTCAGATGGCGCGGAGCCGACTCCTGCTCACTTCTCACCATATCGATAGGACGCAGCTTACCATTCTTATGGTCAAGACGGTATACATTAACATGATCCAGCCCCAGATCAGCCGCACACAGGTAATGATTGTCTCTTGTCATCTTCACACAGTTAACATGAGGTCTGAAATTTCGCTCTGCTATGCTGCCAAGGCCCTTGTGATAAATCTCATCCGTAATATCTCCGACGCCGCCGTCCTCCCTCAGTCTGAGCACGGTGATCTTCCCGTCATGATACCCTCCCACAAACAGGAATCTATCCTCGTAATCCGTAGACAGATAGCAGCCACGCATTCCATTAATGCTGCTGGCATTCAGAACTTCCAGATCTCCGCTGGGCAGGATCCTGTATGCCTCTACACCAAAATCGGTAATGGAATACAGAAATTTCTTGTTGTGGGAAATGGTGATATAGGAAGAATTGGTGATCCTGACCTGATTTTTCTCTGTCAGCCTCCCCCTTTCCATATCCACATCATAAATCTTAATGCCGTATTTCTCCACCTTACCCACGGTGTAAGTGGAAACGTATGCCACATATTTCTCCTGACTCATATTCAAACCATGCCTTTCTTTGAGTATCGTTCTCTTACACTTCCTGCCTGAATTCCGAGGCACATGCGTAGTATAACCCACGGTAATCAGCGTGACTCATACCAGTAGTCCTTAAAGTTTTGCCTGAGAAGTTTTCATGCTACTAAATTTTATCACAAATCTCAGGCTATGTTAATCATTTTCATAAAAAATGATTTTATTTTTGAAAACCCATTGACATGGCACTTCTTTTTTGTATAATGGGATTCAGCGTCTGTTTAGTTTTAGTAAACTTTGAGTTTATTATGACTGAGCAAAAGGCAGCTGGCCGGCAGACGCTGCAGCCTGGAACCCCTGTCCCCTGCACGATTCGCAAAGTGACAGGCATACACAGAAAGAGACAGAAAAGAGAAAGATATCATTATGGATAACAATTCCGGCCGAATGGAGATCGGCAATAAGATCAGAGAACTGCGAAACCAGAAAGGACTGACTCAAGAGGAACTGGCGGACCGCTGCGAACTGTCCAAGGGCTTTATCAGCCAGCTGGAAAACGACCTGACCTCTCCTTCCATAGCCACCCTGGTCGATATTTTACAGTGCCTTGGCACTAACCTGAAAAATTTCTTCAATGATGACGACGATGAGCAGATCGTCTTTCACAGCGAGGACTTCTTCGAGAAGACCGACACGGAACTTCACAACAAGGTGGAATGGATCATTCCCAATGCACAGAAGAACATGATGGAACCCATCCGCGTGACGTTGGATCCTGGTGGTTCCACCTATCCCGACCAGCCCCACGAAGGGGAGGAATTCGGCTATGTGCTGTCCGGCACGATCACCATCGTCATCGGGAACCGCAGCATGAAGGCGAAGAAAGGGGAAGCCTTTTACTACACGGCCAACTCGGAGCACTATATCAAAGCCGGCGGCAAAAGCGGCGCCGTCTTCCTCTGGATCAGCACGCCGCCGAATTTTTAGAGTCGTTCGATCCGGTCCGCTCTCTGATTCCCGGTCTGCA
The DNA here is from genome assembly GCA_947576945.1 of uncultured Lachnospiraceae bacterium. GTDB lineage: Bacteria > Bacillota > Clostridia > Lachnospirales > Lachnospiraceae > UBA3282. The sequence continues at coordinate 13,998 of CANPTH010000028.1, read as the reverse complement.
CAGATACGTCGGGCAGCGCTGCCGGAACACGCAGCAAAAACACCAATCGGAGAACAGCAAATAGAGAATAGAATAGAGTAGAGAATACAAAATACGAAACAGAAAACACGGAGGATTCGTCCATGTCCAAAGAATTGATTCACTTAAACAACATTTCCAAATCCTTTGACGGACAGATGGTCTTAGACGAACTGAATCTGACCATCCACGAGAATGAATTCGTCACGCTGCTTGGGCCCAGCGGCTGCGGCAAGACCACTACCCTGCGCATTCTGGGCGGATTCGCCACCCCGGACACCGGCAGTGTCATTTTCGACGGACGAGACATTACAAACCTTCCGCCAAACCTGCGGCCTTTAAATACCGTATTTCAGAAGTACGCCCTTTTTACCCATATGAACATCGCTGAGAACATAGCCTTCGGCTTAAAGATCAGGAAGAAGTCCAAAGACTACATAGCAGATAAGATACGTTACGCCCTGAAGCTGGTCAATCTGGAGGGTTACGAGAACCGGATGCCGGATTCCTTAAGCGGCGGCCAGCAGCAGCGGATCGCCATCGCCCGCGCCATTGTCAATGAACCAAGAGTCCTGCTTCTGGACGAGCCTCTGGGTGCGCTTGACCTGAAACTGCGCCAGGAAATGCAGTACGAACTGATCCGCATGAAAAACGAGCTTGGCATTACCTTCGTCTATGTCACCCACGATCAGGAAGAAGCGCTGACCATGTCCGACACCATCGTCGTCATGAACCAGGGCTACATTCAGCAGATCGGCTCCCCGGAATCCATCTACAACGAGCCGGAGAATGCCTTCGTGGCGGACTTTATCGGAGACAGCAATATCATTCCCGCTACCATGATCGAGGATAAGCTGGTCAGCATTCTCGGCACCCGCTTCGCCTGCGTGGATACGGGATTCGGACATAACAAACCGGTGGATGTGGTGATCCGGCCGGAAGATGTGGAGCTTGTCGCTCCCGCACAGGGTACGCTGACAGGCGAGGTGACCCATCTGATCTTCAAGGGCGTGCACTATGAGATGGAAGTCATGGCAGGCGGCTTTGAGTGGCTGGTACATTCAACAGTACTGCACCCGGTAGGGGAAAAGGTCGGCGTCCGGGTCGATCCCTACAACATCCAGATCATGAACAAACCGGAATCTGAAGATGAGGAGGCGGTGGCAATTGACATCTAAGAACAAATGGCTCTCTGCGCCCTATACACTCTGGTCGGCGGTTTTTATCATCATTCCGCTCTGCATGATCTTCTACTACGGACTGACGGACAAGACCGGCGCCTTCACACTGGAAAACATCACGGCCATCGCGACGGCGGAACATGCCAAAGCACTGCGCCTTTCCATCCTGCTGTCTTTGATCAGCACGCTGCTCTGTTTCCTGCTGGCCTACCCACTGGCCATGATCCTGACAAATATGAAAGTGAGCCAGCACAGTTTTATCATATTGATATTCATACTGCCGATGTGGATGAACTTTCTGCTGCGCACCCTTGCCTGGCAGACCTTACTGGAGAAAAACGGAGTGATCAACAATATCCTCACCTTCCTCCACCTGCCGAATATCAATATCATCAATACGCCTTACGCCATTATCCTGGGCATGGTCTATAACTTCCTGCCCTTTATGGTACTGCCTTTATACAATGCACTGTCCAAGATCGACGAGAATGTGATCAACGCCGCCAGGGATCTGGGCGCAGACAACGTACATACTTTTTTCCGTATTATACTGCCCCTCTCCGTGCCCGGCATTATCAGCGGTATTTCCATGGTCTTTGTCCCGGCGCTGACTACTTTCGTCATCAGTTCCCTGCTGGGCGGCAGTAAGATCCTGCTGATCGGTAACGTCATCGACCAGGAATTTACACAGGCCTCCAACTGGCATCTGGGCAGCGGCCTTTCCATCGTGCTGATGCTCTTCATTATCTTAAATATGATCGCATCCGCCGTATTTGACAAAGACGGGGAGGGATCAATGTTATGAAAAATACTGCAAAAAAAATATATATCGCTCTGATCTTCCTCTTCCTGTACGCTCCCATCGCCACGCTGATGGTGCTGTCTTTTAACGCCAGTAAGACCAGGGCCAAATGGGGCGGCTTTACCTTCAAATGGTATACCCAGCTGATACAGAATGACGATATTTTAAAAGCGCTGGGGAACACGCTGCTGATCGCACTGCTCTCCTCCGTGATCGCCACGGTGATCGGCACCGTCGCCTGTATCGCCATGAATCATATGAAAAAACGGACTCGCACTGTTATGATGGGTATCACCAATATTCCGATGCTGAATGCGGATATCGTGACGGGTATCTCTCTGATGCTGCTTTTTATCAGCTTTGGCTTACGGTTCGGGTTTGGGACAATCCTGCTTGCGCATATCACTTTCAACATTCCTTACGTGATCCTCAGTGTGATGCCGCGCATGAAGCAGCTCAATCCCAGTATCTATGAGGCAGCGCTGGATCTGGGGGCTTCCCCGTTTAACGCTTTTCGCAGGGTGGTATTCCCGGATCTTCTGCCTGGTATCCTGTCCGGCTTCCTGATGGCCTTTACCATGTCGCTGGATGACTTTATCATCACCCACTTTACGAAAGGAGCCGGCGTGGACACCCTGTCTACCAAGATCTATACGGAAGTGCGAAAAGGGATCAAGCCGGAGATGTACGCGCTGTCTACGATCATCTTCCTGTCTGTGCTGGTACTGTTGCTGCTTGTAAACGCAGCGCCGGACAAACAGGATCCCAGGGCAGATAAAAAGCAGGCCTCGCGGTTCTGATCATCATTTACTTCTAATGTCGTTAACCATAGCAACACAAAACAACACAATGTAAAAGGAGTATAAAAGACATGAGACATAGAAATGTGAAAAACAAGGCGCTGCTTGGCGGTATCATGCTGCTGGCAGCGGCCGGAATGGCTGGATGCGGTTCCTCCGGCGGTGGAAAAGGCGGCCAGGTGATCGTCTATAACTGGGGAGAATATATCGATCCGGAGACTATTGAGATGTTCGAGGAAGAAACCGGGATCGAAGTTGTCTACGATGAATTCGAGACCAACGAGATCATGTATCCGAAGGTGGAGTCCGGTGCGTCTTCCTATGATGTGGTATGCCCCTCCGACTATATGATCAGCAAGATGATCGCCAATGATATGCTGGCCGAAATCAACTTTGACAACATTCCCAATGCGAAAAAGAACATCGGCGCACAGTACTATGAGCAGTCCAAAGGATTCGATCCGGAAAATCAATATGCAGTTCCCTACTGCTGGGGTACGGTGGGCATCCTCTACAACAAGACCATGGTGGAGGAACCAATCACAGGCTGGGCGCAGCTGTGGGATGAAAAATATGCCGACAACATCCTGATGCAGGATTCCGTGCGGGATGCTTTCATGGTGGCCGAGAAATTAAACGGCTTCTCCATGAATACCACCGATCCGCAGGAGCTGGAGACAGCAAAAAATTCCCTGATCGAACAAAAACCGTTGGTGCAGGCCTACGTGATCGACCAGGTGCGCGACAAGATGATCGGAAACGAAGCCGCGATCGGCGTGATCTATTCCGGTGAAGCCATCTATACCCAGCGCGAAAATCCCGACCTTGAATACGTTATTCCAGAGGAAGGCACCAATGTATGGATCGATTCCTGGGTCATTTTGAAAGATGCCCCCAACAAGGAAAATGCCGAGAAATTTATCGACTTTATGTGCCGCGGCGATATCGCTGTCAAGAATTTCGAGTACATCACCTACTCTACGCCCAACGATGCCGCAAGAGAGCTGATCGAGGATGAAGACATCCGCAACTCCGAGATCGCCTTCCCCGACCTGTCCAAATACAATAACCTGGAAACATTCGTATATCTGGGTGAAGACGGAGACGCCCTCTACAATGAACTGTGGAAGGAAGTTAAGTCGAATTAGAAATGAATTGAATTGATAATGCTCTTCATGAAGAAAATAGCAACCTGAAAAAGTGCCCGGTTCCTTTCCTCTTAATGTTATAAGGCGGAAATAATCCGGGCGTTTTTCATTCTTTCTACTTTGGTTCTTTCTTATTTTTGTTTCTTTCTGATTTTTGGTTCTTTCTTATTTTTGGTTCTTTCTTATTTTTGTTTCTTTCTGATTTTTTGTTTCTTTCTGATTTTATTCTTTAATATTTCTGAAAAGCACTGTTGAGCGCATAGGTTGAATCACTGTCTCCCATCACAAAGAAGATCACATTGCCGCGGCTCTCGATCAGCATCGTCTCCGCGCTGACACAGATCCATTTATTCAGATCCGCATTGTCTTTCAACTGCTGCTTGACTGTGTCCACTTTATCCTCTTCCACTCTGAGAAGCACAAGCTGAAAAGCATTGGGTGAGATCATGGGAATGGACGCCGTCGCCTCCGTATACTCTATCTCATCCGTGCCCAGAATCGAAACTTCCATTTCCTCCGTCAGTTCAAAGGTCTCAAAACTATCCAGCCCTGCTTTAAAATCTTCCGACAATTCCGCTTTTTCGTAAAGACCGGCTATGATATCCCCGAGACTGCCTTCCAGCTGATCGCTGCTCCCTTCCTTCTGTGCCCCGCAGGCACAGCATAATAATCCTGTTATGATCAGCATAAGCGTTACTATTACATGTTTCGTCTTCATTTCCGTTTCTCTGCTCCTTTTTCAATCTATTATCTATTGCTTCTTTATATCTGTTACTTCATTTACTATTGCTTTATTTATCTATTACTTCATTTATCTGTTACTTCTTTATACCTGTTTCTTCATTGCTGCTCTGCTGCTTCTGCCCTGCGTTTACCTCGCTTCCGTTGAAGCAGCGCATACTGCACATAAACAGATGCATGAATTCCTCCCTGCGTTTCTCAAACTGCTCATAGAAATCCTCCTCTTCCGCATAAGGCTTCTGATAAAACAGCTCCAGAAACTTCACGTTAATTTCCTGTGCAAAACTGTCTGCTGTTTGTTTTTCGATCTGCTCCTGCAGACTTATGCGCAGCTCATGCCATGCGGTCAGAAATCTCTCATACTGCGCAAGCGCCGGCAGTTCCAGCCATTTCCTGATCTTGACCTTAGTCCGGTTTCTGATCTCACAGGCATCTTCCAGCAGGAAATAATGCAGACCCTCTTTATCATACTTTCTGCCCAGCGGAAACAGCCTGCACAGGCCCGGTCTGTACGCATGAATGCTGCATCGGCCCTCCCCATTCAAAAAACCGCAGGCATCGGTTCCAGACTGCATCTTCAGAGCCGGAAGGATCAGTCCCGCCTCCACACACAGCTCCAGCTTCTCCTGCATCAACCCGCTAAAATGCAGTCCGGCCGCCTTTTGCAGTAAAAAGATATCATAGGGATCCAACAGGATGGACTGCCCCATCCCCCGGCAGCAGGCGCTGCAGCCGCCGCACTCGCCACAGCCCAGTTTCGCCATATCATTTGCACTTAATAACTGCATAAATTACCTCTCTATCGCCATTTCCGCCCTGCTCCTGTTACAGGTTTCCTGCACTCCCGCGCGACTGATCCTTAAATCTTTCATCCTAATTTCTCATGGAAGAAATCCGCGATCCACTTCCAGGTCTCTCTCTGGAAAAACTGTTTATCCGCATGATCCGCTCCTGCAATGGCGATCAGCCTGACGTCGCATCCCGCCTCTTCCAGCTTATCATGCAGGACTTCTCCCTGCCCGAAAGGCACCGTATGGTCGTCGATACCGTGTAGGATCATAAATGGCGGAGCGTCCTTTGTCACAAAGCTGACCGGACATGCTTTCAGGGCTTCTTCCTTCTGTAGCATGACATTCATCCCCAGCATCAGCGACTCCGGTGAAGCAGCCGCCTCCACAGGCGAATTGTAAGGAAATCCGGAAATATCCGTCGGCGGATACCACGGGCATGCTGCCTGTACCTGACTGGAATAGTCTGTGTAATCTCCCACATCGAAGGCCGGATCATTGGCTAACGCCGCCATTGCTGTCAGATACCCGCCGGCCGACTCTCCCATCACGCCAAAATGTTCCGGATCGATCCGGAACCGCTCACTGTGCGCGCGCAGATAACGAATCCCTGCCTTGATGTCGATAAGCGGCATCGGATAAGGGCCTTCGTTGCTGGTACGGTACTCCACGCTGGCTACCACGAAACCCGTCCGTGCCAGTTCTGTCAGATAAGCCAGATGAGCCGACTTGTCCATCTGCACCCATGCACCGCCGCAGATCCATACAATACAAGGATACAGCCTCTCCTGATCCTCCGGATAAATGATGTCCATTTTCAGATCCCTTCGCGTATGGCCAAACCAGGCATCTACCTGAGAAAACGTCATTCCCGTGACCACGGAATATTGCGGTTCTTCCACTTTGATCGTTACTGTCTCTCTCATTTTAGTTTCTCCCTTCTGCTGTGTCTTTTATTCTGCATACTTATGTATTATTTGCTCAAACTGCTTATGCTTCTATCCTATTAGTCTAAAACGCTTTGTCTTCTTCTCCGGCATATTATTTCCTTCTTCCGCTCATCAAAAAGGGGCTCCTTGACATTCCATGCTTCCTCAAATACCTGCCCCGATTCCACCCACTACATTATAAATATCTTCGCCGGCCATCTGTTCAAAAAAAGCCTTCAATTCCAGATTCTTATCCCACTTTGACTGCGGAAACCGGCCATATCTTCTCTTAACATCGTTCATCCTGTCTTCTATATTCACCACGCCTTCCGCACCGGCAAGAGAATCGCACAGCTGGATCAGCCTGTCATAATCGTCAAAAGACGTCTGTGCAAGCGCCTGACGGAGCTCCTTCGTTTCTTCCTCCATGATATCGAATTTCCCGATATAACTCTCCAGCTTCCCCTCGTTGAAAGAATGCGTCAGACAGATTCTGGCCGCTTCATCATATCCTGACTGCATCATATACCGCCACCCGTCATAGACATGCCCTAAATGCTTCACCCCGAACTTCCTGCCGATGTCATGCAGCAATCCCAGCACCCAGGCTTTCTCCGCATCCATTCCCGGACACGCTTGCGCAATCTTCTCCGCACACCAGGCCGTCACACGGCTGTGCGCCTCCCATGGGCCGGGATTACAGCGCGCGGCGTCTGCCAATAATGCTTCTGCTTCCTGTCGAGTCGGGTACATGATCGTTTTCCTCCATTTTTGTGTCTTTTTGTATGTTTCCGGGATGGACTGCCTGTTGCCTGGTAGTCTCTTTCTCGAACACGACCTGCTGAATTGTCTTCAGTATTTTGCTTCATAGTTTCTCCGTTAAGTATGCTGTGTTCAAATCTGCGATAATCAAAATTGTTCACTGTGGGTACAAATATCTGATAAGCATATGGAGATTCCTCTTTATGACCTCAATCAAAAATTTTCCTCAAAACACTTCTCCAGTATAACATATTGCTCCAAAAACATTCAACTATATATCTTGTCCAAATAAATCTATGCCCATCGCACTATACAAATATGCCTTTGCAGTTTGAAACAGATACCATAAAAGTGAGATACAGGTAAAATCATTCCCAGACAAAAACATCCTGTCTGCGGCAGAAATCATCTGCTGCAGACAGGACATTTCATAGAAACCTGTCTTGCTGACAACCAATATCCGATCATGCACCTGTCGGCTTATGGAAAAATGGCATTTTCAGTGCTAATTACATACAAAAGCTGCACTATTTATTTAAATCTCCTTCATAAATCTATACGAAATAGTTATTTTTTAATGCAATATCACCTATTCTTTACCAATGCCACTATCGCAAGAACAACATTCACCAAACACCAGAATGCCCATATATTCAAGTCCGTAAAACTCCCTGCAAGAACAAATCCGAAAAATGAAGCCAGTCCAAAAAGAACTATCAGCGCGATATTTCCACCGTTTCTTTCACTCTTTCTTGTAGCAACCGATACAATTCCTCCGGATAACATTAATATAGCCAGAATAATTCCTCCGCTGCCGCTTGACTCTCCATTGTTTGATAATGCATTATAAGCCCCTGCCGCGCAGGACTGGAATGAAACCACGATAAAAAGTATCATGGACAATATACCCGAAACTAATTTCCAAGTTGCCAGGGGCGCAGTTTTTCTCTTCTTACTATTCCCGGAAAAAGAATTTGCGGAAGACGTTTGCTCACTGGTCGAATCAGCCATTTTCATGGCGTAACCGCATTTTGGGCACTTTATTAATTGACCTGATTGAACTCCCGATATTAAGTTCTGACATTTTGGACATTTTACATTTGCCATTATAAATCCCCCTCTTTTGTAAGATATTGATATTCTGCCACATATGAAAGAAATAGCCTGATTGGATATTTTACATAATTGTTGGTTATTTTCTCCCTGTCAGATAAAACTCCATTCTGTCAAAATCTTTATATGTGGATAACTGCTTTGATATCGCTGCTGACGCATCTGTTTTTGAAATTTGAAATTTAAACTGATTACTGCTCCAAACATTATCTGAAAAATGAATTTCAATATTTTCCCAGTCCTCAGGAACTTCATACCCTATACATCCCAGCATTTTCATGCCCGGAGCTATGCTGCCGTCCAACTGTTCGCCGTCTTTTTCCATCAACGCGCTAATCGACAGGTTTGTTGAATATCCGTCCACGTAAGCGTCAAAACTCAAAGTACTGCTCACAGCCACTTCTGAATCAGAATTATTGGATATCTCAAACTCTACAAGGACAAATACTTTTCCGTCATCCGGGGAATTCCATTCAGAACCGTAGCTTTCCTTATAATCCGTCATCCTTACCTGCACGTCATTCATTTCTGCTGTTTCTAATAGCCCAAATGTATCTTTTCCAGATGACTGCGTTGTGGTATTCCTTTGATTTGATATTTCACTTCTTGTACTTGTACTCGAATCAGACATCATACCGAAAAAAACAAGCAGTACAATCCATGCTGATGCTATACCCAGTGCGACACCAGAACACGTCTTTTTCATCCCATCTTTTCTGCACAAATCAATTATAGCTAACACAATTCCAACCAGAGACAAGCATCCCAAGACTGAAAACACCAGTGCTAAAATCCCCAATGTAGAATTTTTGATTGGAATCGGCTCTATTTGCACTTCTTCGATGAGCTCCTCTTGTTCCTGCCTTCTTCTCTCCGGTTCCGCTCTCGCCTGTTGTACCCTCTGATAATTAATCTGCGCCGCCGTCTGCCTTGTCTGTTGAGCAGATTTTCCTCTTGTCTGTTGTGCAGTTGGTGAGCCGCTCTTTTCAACCAACGGTATATTACAGTGAATACATTTTGCCGTCTGGCCAAAATACTCTCTTCCGCATTCCGGACATACTCTTGACATATATCTTCCCCCAATCCGTATTATACTCTTCATTTCAACACACAATACTGCTTTTTTCCTATCATTATGTGACACAATTTCATATCACAGAAGAGAGTTTGCAATAAACCTGTCCGCATTACATATGCCCCGGTCTCTCATCGTAACAGACATATCTTTCTCAGATGTTTCTCCTGTACTTCTTTTGTTTTTCCTTCATATTTTTTTGTATCTCATTTCGCTACCCTCAGTGAACAAAGGAGTTTCTTTTACAGAATTTACAGTAAGACTCCTCTGCCCGTCTACCGTCCATGTTTCTCCAATTTTATATTCTTTGACTGTATCCTTTTTCTGTTGATTTTCATAAACTGAGCGTGACTTTCTTTCTGTACATAAAGCCACTCTCTTCTTCTAATTATATTTATAATATTCATTTTGTCAACCTATAGTTACATATTATATAACTAATAGTTTGTTAATTCTATAAGCGGTTACAGTTAAAATAGAAGAATAAAGAACGGATTGGAGTCATTATGGATCGCACAATTTTGGGAAAACGTTTACGGGAGGAACGCCTGCACTGTGGCATGACGCAGGAGCAGGTAGCAGAATATATTAATGTTTCCACTACCTATGTGGGCCTGATCGAGCGCGGTGAACGCTCCGTGACCCTGGAGAAACTCATTCTCCTGGCAAAATGTTTTCATGTAACGGTTGACTATCTGCTGGCAGATTCGCTTCCCGTCACAGATTCTGTTCAGGATAAAATGATGTTCTCCCTATGGCATTCCGCCAACGAACAGGAACGCAGCCTGATCCTGTCCATAATCCGTTCGGTCTTAAATAACTGACATAAAAATGACCTTATCCGTAATATCACTGTTTGTAATATTATAGATAAAGTCATTTTGCATTTGGTCGGCTGTGAGCCGACAGATCTGCCGAAATTACTTCTGAGGCCTGACCATTCCCAATATATCGTATTTTACATGATTTTCTATCACAATTCCCATATTAAAAATAAAAATCCACAGCAGAATCCGAAACACCAGCGTAACCGCCTTTGGAAACCTGCATGTTAAAAAGAACTTTCTATCCCAATCTGCCACGTTAAACAGGACAAGCGTAGCCGCCCAGATACATAAAAACTGGGATAATGCCTCCAACATAAACACTTCGACGGAAGATGTATATTCCTGCATAGGTATCACAGTACACAGTATCATAAAAGCATATCCAATCGTCGCAACAACGTTCTTCCATAGAACACCCGTTCGAAAACCTGGAATTCCTCTTATGACACAGCCTTGATTCTTACGCGCTTTCCTTCCGTCACCTTCTTTCGGTACCACATCTTTGTATAGCGGAATCTGTGGAAGAATTTTCCTGACCGAATCCACCTGCCCCAGAGTAACCCCCACATGAGCCTGTCTTTCTGGCAGCCCGCTCTTTCGCGCTAAAAACTCCTCCAGAGTACTCTTTAACTCCTGTATCGTCTGAAAACGATTTTCTGCATCCATCTCTATACACTGTCTGATAACCTTCTGCAAGGCAGGTCCGCCGTAAAGATGCTGTGTCGGCAATTCTCCTGTCAACAGCTTATTCATCAACACGCCTACAGCATAGACATCCGCCATGGCATCTGTCTGCCTGTAGCCAAACTGCTCCGGCGCCGCATATCCGGCTGTTCCAAGGATTTCCGTGTCCTGACGCTTTCCCGCTTTCATACTTCTGGCAATTCCAAAATCAATCAGCTTTATAACACCGTCATTAGACACCATTACATTTGCTGGTTTAATGTCTCTGTGCACGATGCCTCTGTTGTGAATCTCAAACAGAGCATTGCAAATTTCGCTGACAATATCGCACACCCGCTCCTCGGACAGAATTCCTCTGTTTTCTCCGTATTCCTCCAGTGTCACCCCGTTGATAAACTCTTCAATCACAAGTCCTTGCTTCTCATCCTGAGCGACAGCATGAATACGGACCATGTTCCTGTTGACCACACCTTCCAGCCTGCTGCAGACTTCCGCCGCCTCAGAGCTGACATACTTTTTCACATATATTTTTCCACTGTCTTTTCTCTTCACAAGAAACACCTCTTTGTCACTCCCATCCCCAAGACAAGTCAGTGTTTCAAAGCTCTCCTCAAGATACTGCATTTTTCTGTTTGTTTTATCCGGCATTGACAATTCTCCCATATTACCTATAATAAGATAAGTATTCAGACTGTATCAGTCTGCTATCTCAAATATACCACAAATGAGGGTCAATGTAATGAAAAAATCCACCGGCGAATTACTGGAACTGTTAAAAAGCACTTCCTCTCCATCTTCTTTTAAGGAAAACGCCTCCAAAGATCTGATCCGGCAGATTCCATTGTCAGAATATCTAAGTCAGATCCTGAGCAGCCATTCCCTGCAGAGAAGTGAATTGATCCGCCGCTCCGGCTTAGACCGCAGTTACGTATATGATATTTTATCCGGAAAAAGAGAACCTTCCCGTAATAAAGTCCTGGCACTCTGCTTCGCCGTACCACTCTCCGCTGACGAAACCCAGAAACTCCTCAAAACAACCGGCTATGCGCCTCTTTATGTCCGGCTTGAACGGGACAGTATTATTTTCTACGGGCTGCAGCACAGGCTGACCCTTACAGATACCAATGAACTTTTGTACGAAATGAATTATGCTTTATTGGAATAGCGCAGATAACGTTCTGACAAATTGTGGATTTCATATACATTTTTTCTGAAAAGCACTTTTATATTGTTTATATCTGGTATTGTAGACGCGAAAATAACTTGCTACAATAGGCCCGTAAACAGAAAAAGAGTTAGTAGGAAATGCCAACGACACGGCAAGGAGGCATGCGTATGAAAATTTTTAATATTGAAAATCCTGAGAAATTTCTGGATGTGATCAGGCAGTGCAAAGGAAATGTCGAGCTGATCTCCAAACAGGGCGACCGGTTAAATCTGAAGTCAGAATTAACCAAGTACATCGCGATCAGCCAGCTTTTCACAGATAACACTTTTATCAACGAAATGGAACTAATCGTTTCCGAACCTGAAGATATGAAGATCCTTCTGGACTATATGATGGAAGGCTCCAGATAAAGCAGGCTTATTTATTTTCGTGCTGTTCTAACATCATACCAATATCCCCAACACAGGTACAAAATCAGACCGCTGCTCTCCGGCTTTGAGTAACGGTCTTTTCTTATGTCCTTAATCTGTGTGCTGCCTCATGTGTGTTACTTGTGTGCTGCGTGGCAAAATTAAGGGCTTCCGCTGACAATCCACAGCAACGGAAACCCTTATATTTACACTATTTCTTAGAACTTCCCAGCCTTAGCCGCTTCCTCGATCGAAACTGCCAGCCTTGATTTTACAGTGTTTACAAAGATTTTGTCTATTATCCGTTTATTACTATCTTCAATTTATATCCATTTTTGAACACTTACAGACACTTCCTTTTTCCCTTTTCAAGCATAATTTCTACCTGTCTTTTGTGCTTTTCATACTCTGCCTGTAATTCTGCCCTGCGTAAAGCGATATACTCCACCGTAGAAGTAAACCCATGCTCATTGAATTTATTCATACTGTTTCTGTATGCCCCGGCTTCCACAATATCAAATTTTTTTAATAATTCACGCTTTGCCTTGCCTGTCCGTAACCGCCGCAGTCCTTTTTCCTTTATCTGGCGTATTCTGTTTATGGTTACGCCCTGTTCTCTGACTACTGCTGCCATTGTCCGATTATTTATGAATATCTCTTTTATTATGCTGTTCTCTTTATCGCTTGTAAAACGCTCAACAATGCCCCATAATTGGCTTTTAGAGTGTTCGGCATACATTTTATTTATTGTTTCATCTTCAAGGCTAAAATCGTCTTGTATGGTATCAGCAAATGTCAAATTGTTACCATCTGCTAAAGGGGTGTCTAAACTGGCTACCCCTGCATCTGTATCTTCAATTTCGGCAGCAGTCCTACAGATACACGCATTTTATCAGCTATCTCATTGTCTGTTGGCACTCTGCCTGAATCCTGCTCCAACTCCTGTACGGTTTTCTTGTAACGTGCTATTTTCTGCCTTGTGTGGCTCGGTATTCGCACCGTAGAGCCGCATTTTTCAAGATACCGCTGTACTGACTGCCTTATCCAGTATTCCGCATAAGTCATAAACCGCACATTTGCAGACGTTTCATAATGCTGTACCGCTTCCCACAATCCAAAATAGGATTCCTGCACTAAGTCCTCCATAGGCTCATAGGCGGCATATGGTTTTATGAATTTCTTAATCAATGGCAGATTGCTTTCATACAGTAATTGCATATAATCCGTTACAGAATAACCGTTCCTAATTTCAGAAACAATTTGCTCATTCGTCATTGCAATGCACCTACCCCTTTGCTATAATTTGAGTAGATGCAGGATATAAAGAGAAGTCAGCCCACAAAAGCAATGACTTCTCTTTTATTTTATCACAAAACCGCCTTTTTGCATATTTCAAAAATATTTCAGAATGGCAGCAGGACTAAGCCTTTTTGAAAATGTCCGGCAGAAAAAGGCGCTAACTACCCCTATGCGGCGTTTCCCTATAAAACCCCCACCGCATGATATTTAGAACAAAAACAAAAGGCAGCAGTCCATTATGAACCCTGCCTAA
>CANPTH010000027.1 GCA_947576945.1 uncultured Lachnospiraceae bacterium | reverse complement strand
TTGTAACGGTTGCAGAGCGGGATAAGGCGTTGCTGACATTCAAAGAAGAAATGCAAAATTACCTGAATGGTCTGAGTGAAGCAGAGATTGTGGGAAGCGATCTCAAAAAAATGCTGACAGACAGGTCGGCCGAACTTGCAGACAGCCTGTCTACCGAAGCGATGAAGCTGTCGCCCTGTGAAATTTATATACTTGAAATCCATGACGCAGGAACAGAGATCGTTAAATAAAAATGCAATCGTCTTAGTCTTCTGTCGAAATGAAAAAACTGTGAACTGTAACGATAAACATTCGGCAGTTACTGGATATTTTGCGGCATAATTGACAGATAGATCATTTGCATGTTATATTTCATGCAAAGTATGTCTTTCGTGACAGGGTGCTGTGGTTGGGGCCTGTGTTTCAAAAGCTGTTTTCCGGAAGCTGTTGTTGAAGAAATCAGGAACGGAGTATAGTAAACGACATAACAAATTTCTGTTCCCGGCTCTTGCAGAAGCCATATACGGTAGCTCCTGCAAGGCCGAAAACGAAATTTCTAATGTCGTTAACTATAGAACAGGGATTAGAAAATATCCGGGAGAGACGAAAGGAATAAAATGACGATGGAAATGGAAACATTATATCGCCTGATAGATCTGCAGCCGGAAGTGGTCTGCCGGCTGCGGGCTGTTGGGGAAGCGGTGGAGCCTGCACTGGTCGAACCGTATCTGGAGCGGTTGACGCAGCGGCGGACGGCGGCAGAAGCGTACAGGGAGTTAAGTGCCTTTCTGGCAGAAGATAAGGATAACATGAAGATGCTGTACTGTCAGCTGGCGTGCGCGGGACGTGTGTTTGACCGGTATCGGCAAAAAGGGATCGCGGAGAGCATTTACATAGATACGATGAAGTGTTTTACAAGATTTCTGGAAGAATGCAGACAGAAGAACGGTCGGCTGTTTTTTGACAGAGGATGGTGGACTTACCGGCAGATCAGTATGTCACTGTTTCGGATCGGCGCTTTGGAATATGAGTTCAGTGAGGAGGAAGAGGAAAAGACGATCGCGCTGCACATCCCCTCAGATGCGGATCTGTCGGCGGAGGCAGTGGATCGCTCCATGCAGGAGGCGGATATATTTTTCCGGACCTGTTATCCCGACTATGCCTATGACAGGTATACGTGTGAGTCCTGGCTGCTGTCACCGGTATTGAGACAGCTGCTGCCGGAACAGTCCCATATCGTCTCTTTCCAGAAGCGGTTCACGATCAAGTCGGTAGACAGGGAAGAGAACGAATATATAGAATGGCTGTTCCAGGTTCCGGCGGATACCGCCTATGAGCAGCTTCCGGTGCGGACAAGCCTGCAGAGGAAGGTCAGGGAACTGCTTCTTGACGGCGGGACAGTGGGCGGTGCGTACGGAATCATAAAGGCATAATGAGTTCAAAAAGAAACAGGGCTGTTGTTGACCGGAAGGTCTATGCAACAGCCTCGCAAAAACTTCCAAATATTCTGTCACAATTCGCGCCGTTCGTCCGGGGGACTTCAGCAGGATTTTTTGCGAAAAAGGTTAGTTGCCGCAGGAAAGCATTTAAAATTTGGTTAGAGTGATCTATAATAGAGTAATCTTTAAATGGTCACAGGATAGAATAGATACAGAACAGTTTTAGAACAGGCACAAAACAGGACAGGTACAGGATAGAACAGGTACAAAATGGGATAGGTACAGAATAGAACAGACACAGGACAGATAAAGAGCCATACAGGAAGCTTTCTAATGTCGTTAACGATACAGTTTGCGGCGGTCAGCTGTGAACTGCCATGCGGGAGAAATACCGTAGAACGAATGTAGACAAGGCATTCATTTTGCGGTATTTTTATTTTAGGGAAAAACGGCGTAAGCCTTTAACGGGGAGGCAGAATGGAGCAGAGGATTTTTGAGACAATCGAAACATTGCGGGAGAGCATCAACCGTGTTTTTATCGGCAGGGAAGATGTGGTGGAGGATATGCTGGTGTGCCTTATGGCCGGCGGACATGTGCTGCTGGAGGATGTGCCGGGTGTGGGAAAGACCTCGCTGGCAGGGGTGTTGGCAAAGACCACGTCCTGCAGTTTCGGCAGGATACAGTTTACGCCGGATACGCTGCCGGGGGATGTGTCCGGCATATCGGTCTACAATATGAAAACCGGAGAGTTCGAATACCGTGAAGGGGTGGTGATGAACCAGATCCTGCTGGCGGATGAGATCAACCGGACTTCGCCCAAGACCCAGGCCAGCCTGCTGGAGGCGATGGCGGAGGGGCAGGTGACGGTGGACGGGGTCGTACATGCGCTGCCAGAGCCTTTTATGGTGATCGCCACGCAGAATCCGGTGGAATTTCTGGGCACCTATCCGTTGCCGGAAGCGCAGATGGACCGCTTTATGATGCGGCTTTCCATCGGTTATCCGGAGCGGGAGCAGGAAATCCGGATGGCACAGGCGCATCTGAAAGGCGAGACGCCGGACAGCGCCCGGGCGGTATGCGGGCCGGAGGAAATTCTGCAGCTGAGGGAAGCGGCAGCCGCGGTCAGTGTGAGCGATGCGCTGCTTGACTATATGAAGGATATCGTAGATCTGACCAGGCAGGAAGAGCGGTTTATGCTGGGGGCCAGTCCGCGGGCTTTTCTGGCTCTGATCCGGGCATCGCAGGGAAATGCACTGCTCATGGGGAGAGATTTTGTGAAGCCGGATGATGTGAAAACAGTGGCGATGCAGGTGCTTCTGCACCGGCTGGCGCTTTCCACGGACGCAAGGCTGCGGAAAGAGGATGCGGCTGCTGTCCTGAAAAGCCTTGTGCTGCAGGCGAAGATACCCGTATGAACGGACAGGATAGAATATGAACATGAAAAGGATAGCGAAGAGAAGAGGGAAAAGGAAAGAAAAGAAGAGGGCGGGCGCCGACCGTCAGACGAGGCTGCGCAGGTGGGCATTGCTGGGGCTGTGGCTTCTTTCGCTGTCCGTGATCAGTTTCTACGGGGGAGCGGTCAGCTATGGCTTCTTTTTCGGGGTGACGCTTGTGCCGGTGGTGTCGGCGGTCTATCTTCTGGCGGTTTATTTTCGGTTTAAGATCTATCAGAAGCTGGAGAGCAGGAATGTGGTGTGCGGGCAGCCGGTGCCTTACTTTTTCGTGCTGCAGAATGACGATTATTTTGCATTTACGAGTGTGGGCGTGCGGCTGTTTTCTTCTTTTTCCTATGTGGAAAAGCTGCCAGACGGGACTTCTTATGAGCTGCTGCCGGGGGATAAATATACTTTTGAGACGAAACTTGTCTGTAAATACAGGGGAGAGTATGAGGTGGGGGTCAAGGAGATCGTGATCACGGATTTCCTGCGGCTGTTTCAGGTAAGCTACCGGGTGCCGGAGACGATCAAGGCGCTGGTCCTGCCGAGAGTCGTGCGGGTCGATGAGCTGCAGTGCATCGCGGATATTGCGGATCTTTTGCAGCGGGAGACCTATCGGGCACAGACCCAGGCCGATGTGGTGGTGCGGGATTATGTGGCGGGGGATGCGCTGAAGCAGATCCATTGGAAGGCCACCGCCAGGGCGCAGGCGCTGAAAGTAAGGAACTGCACCGGAGAGGAGAAGACGGGTATCGCGATCCTGTGCGACACGAAACGTTACAGCGGCGACAACAGGGAATATCTGCCGCTGGAAAATAAGATGCTGGAGGTGCTTCTGGCGCTTACGGTTTATTTTGCACAGCGGAATATGGCCTGTGATATCTGTTACGGACAGCGGGGCATGGTGTGCTGCCATGTGCAGGATCTGCAGGACTTCGATGCCTTTTACCGGCAGGCGGCCAGGATTGATTTTGCGAAAGCGGAAGCAGTGGAGGAGACGGGCAGGCAGGCTCTGGCAGAAGGGAGATGGCAGGATTGCCGGATCCTATTTTTCGTGCTGCATATGTGGTCGGATGTGGTCTGGCAGATGGCGGAACAGATCGCGGCGGGCGGCGGGATCGCAGTACTGTGTCTGGTCACGGACGGGAACATGGACGAGTATCTTAAGTTTGGCAGTGAGCGGAAAAGGATCGTGGTGGTTCCTGTGGAAGCGGAACTGGAAGGGAAGTTGTGATGGGAGACGGGCTGCATTTTTGGAAAAAGGCAGGGCAGAACGGTTATCGCCTGCTGTATACGGGGATGCTGCTTGGCATTGTGCTGGCCGGAGCGGGACAGTTTCTGGGAATCGGGACGCTTTCTTATCTGCATGTCCTGACCGCGGTATCTGTGCTTTTATTCTGTGCAGGACTGCAGCGGTGTACGGCCAAAGGCAGGGCGGTGTGCGTACTCCTGACGGCTGTGTTTCTGGGGGCTGTGGCGGCAGCTCTGGGTGCAGAGCAAAGCGGTCTTTTTGTCCGTTCCTGGTTTCTGTGGCAGACGGGACAGGACGGATGGGCCGCGCAGTGGCAGACGGGATATGAGATCCTGCAGGTGGCGGCAGTGGCTTTCGCCTGCTACGGTCTGCAGTTTGTTCTGGAACGGTTTCTGGTGATCAGGGTGCTGACGGCGGATCTGGTGATCTCTTACCTGTTGTTCTGTCTGCTGACGGAGTGGGAGGTTTCCCATACGGCGGTGGCCTTTTCGCTGTGTTATATCATGGTCGTCTACGCGGAATGGATACAGCGGGAGTGGAATAAGGTTAAAGGCAGAGACCGGAAACGGTATATGCTGTGGATCATGCCTTTTATGGGGCTTTATTTTGTGCTGCTGCTGTGTATGCCAATGCCTGAGGAACCTTACGAGTGGCGGTTCGTGAAGGACACCTGGTCTCAGATCGGTGAGTCTTTGATTGGGATGAGCCAGAATTTCATTCGGGGCGACGGAGATGATTTCGATGCGACGTTGAGCGGGTTTTCCAGGGATGGCCTGCTGCAGGATGAGCTGCAGGAAAATGACCGGGAGATGATGACGGTGCAGGGGACGGACAGCCTTGTGACCAATGTATACCTGACAGGGAAGATTTATGATACTTTCGACGGACAGGGCTGGCAGCAGAAATATCATGGGACAGGGTTCGGGCCGGCGGAGGACGGTGTGCGGGGATTCTGGGACGCGGCGCAGACCCGGGAGGCGGCGAGGCTGTATGGAGCGGCCCTGATGCAGGATCAGATTTCTGCGGTCACGCTGCAGATTCGTTATAAGTACTTCCGCACGTCCTGTCTGTTCGCGCCTTTGAAGACGAGAGATGTCCGGATGGCGCGGACCCGGGAATTCTATGCCTGGGACGGAGACAACCTTCTTTTCCGGCAAAAAAGGGGATACGGCACGACGTATGAGGTCAATTATTATCAGCTCAATGCGGGCGCGGACGTCTTTGACCGCTTTGTGCGGGCGGTGAGCATGGGTGCGGGAGCAGAGGAGGTGGCGGGAGACCGGAACGGGACCGGCCGGAGCGAGGCTGGTGCAGGCAGGTCGGCAGACGCGGAGAAACGGCGGCAGCAGATTTATCAAGTGTACACGGAGGATGTGGAGCTTTCGGAAAAGACGCGGCAGTATGTGGAGGAGTTGACATTGGGGGCACAGGATCCGTTGGAGCGGCTGCGGCGGCTGGAAGCGGAGCTGGCATCCTTTACTTATACGAAGCGGCCGCGCAGACTGCCGGAGGAGACGGGGGATGCGGGTGCATTTCTGGAATATTTTCTGCTGGAGGGCAGGGAAGGGTACTGCACCCATTTTGCTACGGCTTTCGTGCTGCTGGCGAGGGTGCAGGGAATGCCGGCCCGATATGTGCAGGGATTTTGCGTGCCGATGAAAGGGAAGGATGAGGTGTCTGTGTACGGCGATATGGCCCATGCCTGGCCGGAAGTTTATTTCGATGGTGTGGGCTGGATTCCTTTCGAGCCCACACCGGGATATGCCGGCCTTCGTTATACGCCCTGGGCGACAGAAGAAGGGAACGGGAGTCTGGCGGTTTCTAACGGGGATGCCGGCCGTAAGGCGACAGGGGATGCGGCTGCTGCCGCGTCTGCAAAGGAGGAGCTTCCGGCTGTGGAGGAAGCTCCGGCAGCAGGGACGGAAGTTCTGCGGTTTCTGGCGGTATTTGGCTATGCGGCGCTGGCTGTCTGCGTGACAGGGAGCGGCATTCTGGCGTTGCAGCAGGCGATATGCAGACGGCGTTACCGAAGAATGGATGTGACGGGGCAGTTTCGGATGGAGATTGCCGTTGTCGTGCGGGCGCTTGGATTTCTCGGGCTGCGCAGGGAAGAGGGAGAGACATTGCAGGAGTTCCGGGAGCGTGCGGCGCGTGGAAATATGCTGCGAAACACCAGAGTACACCGGGCACAGGCGTTTGCCGAACGGGCTTCGGGAGACAGGGACGGGGAGACTGTCGGAATCCTGTGCGCCCTGCAGTGTATCAGCGACTATGAAGAGATTCTGTATGGGGAAAAGGCTGCAGAACAGGAGATGCTGCAGACCGCCGTCCGTGAGCGGCAGGAACTGCTGGCGGCGCTGCGGGAGCGGAAGAAGTGGCGGTATGTTCTGTTTTGGTGGATGTTGACGGTTTAGGAGAATAGTATGTACAAAATTTTAGTGATAGAGGACGATCCGGTGATCCGGGAAGAACTGACGGCGCTTCTTTGCGCGGACGGATATCAGGTCACAGAGGATCTGCCCTGCGATCTGGCGCTTCTGGACATCAACCTGCCGGGGGAGAACGGGTTCGAGATCTGCTGCAGGCTGCGGAAGCAATCGGATGTGCCGGTGATCTTCCTGACGGCCAGAGAGGCCGTGGAGGACGAGATCGTGGGATTCGGTGTCGGGGCGGATGACTATATCCGCAAACCCTATAACTCCGCGGTCCTGCTGATGCGGATCGCCAGATTATTGAAGCGGAATGCAGAGCCGGTACGTACCGTGCGGGGCCTGACGCTTTATCTGGCGGATCTGCGGGTGGGCTACGGGGAACAGACGGCGGAGCTGACGAAGAACGAAGCCCGGATCCTTGCCTGTCTGATGAAAAAGGATCTGTGCACCAGACAGGAGATCGTCGAAGATCTGTGGAACAACAGCTGCTTTATCGACGAGAATACGTTGTATGTCAATATTAACAGGCTGCGGGAAAAGCTGCGGCGCATGGGAGCCGATGCGTTTATCCGCACGGTCCGCGGTGTGGGGTATCGGTTATGAAAGTCGGAGAATATCTGCAGGGGAAAATGGTTTTTCTGCTGCTTGACGGTGTGGGACTGATCCTGCTTTTGTGTTTTCTGTTGATCTGTGGTGTAACGCCGGCTTTTACTGCGGTGTTGTACGGCGGGATCTTTTTGTTTACGGCGCTGTATCTGGCGGTAGATTATCTGGTGCTGAAAAGGAGGCTTGCGCAGCTGGAGAACCTGCTTGCCAGTCTGTCGGAACGGTATCTGGCAGGGGAGGTACTGCCCGTGCCGGCAGGCGGTGTGGAACGCTGCTATTACCGGGTGATGAAAAGTGTTTCCGCCTCGGCCATCGACGCGGCGGAGACGGCCAGACGGGAGAAAGAGGAATATATGGAGTATGTGGAGCGGTGGATCCATGAGCTGAAGACGCCGCTGACGGCCTGTTCGCTGATCCTGGCCAATCAGAGGCCGCAGTGCAGAGGGCAGGTGTGTCAGGTGGCGGGCCGCTGTGCCAGGGAGATCAGGCGGGCCGATAATCTGACGGAAGACATTCTGTACTATGCAAGGCTTCGCAGTGCAGACAGGGATATCCGGGCAGTGCGCTTTTCGGCGGGCCGACTTTTAGAAGAGGCGGTCAAAAGGCAGATGGAAATTCTGATCGCGGCCGGGATCAGGGTGGAGCTTATGGGAGATTTCACGGCTTATGGGGATGAGAAGTCGCTGTCCTATATGGTACAGCAGCTGCTGGTCAATGCGGCCAAGTACTGTCCGGGGTGCCGGATTCTGCTGCAGGCAGAAGGAAACCGGATCGTGGTGGAGGACGACGGGATCGGGGTGCCGTCCCATGAGGTGGAACGGATCACGGACCGCGGGTTTACAGGGACCAACGGAGAGAAGTTCCCAAACAGTACGGGCATGGGGCTGTATGTGGTGAAACGGTTGTGTGAAAAGCTGGGGATCGGATTTACGGTGGAGTCGGAAGCAGGACGCTATACGCGGTTTACGTTCTCCCTGTAGCCTTACAAAAATGTAAGGGTTGCGGAGAGATTGGGATAGAAAAGAATGAGGAAGGATGTGGTATAGTAGGCACATGGAGGTGGGTGCATGAGGGAAATTTTACGGCTTACGAATGTGACGAAGTATTATGGCAGGGGCAGTGTGGTGACAAAGGCGCTTGACGGGATATCGTTTGGGGTGCGGGAAGGAGAGTTTGCGGCGATCATGGGAGCCTCGGGATCGGGGAAAAGTACGCTGCTCAACGTGATCGCGACGATCGACCGGGCCAGCTCGGGGGATATCTGTATCCGGGGAAAGCACCTGTCCGGGATGAAGGAGAAGGAGCTTGCGGCTTTTCGGCGGGATGAGCTGGGGTTCATTTTTCAGGAGTATAATCTGCTGGATACCCTGACGATCGGGGAGAATATCATGCTGCCGTTAAATCTGAAACGGGAGGCGCTTCGGAAGACGGAAGAGGAACTGGAGAGAGTGGCGGCGGCTCTGGGGATCAAAGACCAGCTGGGAAAATTTCCCTGGGAGCTTTCGGGCGGGCAGCGGCAAAGAGCGGCGTGTGCCCGGGCTTTGATCACGGCGCCGGCGCTTGTTCTGGCGGATGAACCGACGGGAGCGCTGGACTCCAGAAATTCCAGGCTGTTGATGGAGACTTTTGCGATGATGCATGAAAAGCTGCAGGCTACTGTTTTGATGGTGACGCATGATCCGGTGGTGGGCTCTTATGCGGAGCGGGTGCTTTTTCTGAAAGACGGGCAGATCTGGAGCGAGGTGAACCGGGGCGGCAGAACCCGGAAGGAGATGTATCAGGCGATTCTTTCCGCTACGGCGGCGCTGGGAGGTGAGACGGATGTTTTTTAAACTGGCAGTGCGGAATGTGAAAAGGCAGTTTACCAATTATCTGATCTACTTTATGACGGTGGCATTTACGGTGGCGCTTCTTTTTGCAGTGAACAATGTGCTCTACAGCGATGCACTGTTACTGCTCTTGAATGGCGAAAGTGACCTGCGCACGATATTGACCTGGATGGTGGCTCTGGTGGGACTGGTGGTGGCCTTTGTACTCAGCCATGCCACTTCTTTTATGCTGAAACTGCGCAGAAGGGAGTTTGGCACTTATCTGACGCTGGGGATGCAGCGGGGAGATATCCTGCGGATTTTTCTGTTTGAGGCGCTGCTGATCTGCGGAGCGGCGTTGGGAGCGGGGCTGGTGCTGAGCCTTTTTCTGTATCAGGGGCTGCTGGCACTGGTGATGCGCATGACAGAGGCGGCCTATGCTTTTTCCGGGTATTCGCTGCAGGGACTGCGGATCACGATGGTCGTGGTGGCGGGAATCTTCGTGATGGCGCTGTTGGTGTCGTCCGGGTATTTGCGTAAAGTTAGTATCCATGATCTGCTTCATGGAGAGAAAAAGGTGGAGAAGGCGGTGCGGCATCCGGTGTGCTGGGCCTGCGTTATGCTGGCGGCGGTAACGGTGATGGCTGGATGTCTGGTGAGCCTGAGCGGGCAGATCGAGGCGCTGATCCGGGAGAGCAGAGGTTCGGCCGGTTCGTTGATCTTGGTCATGGGGATGTTTGCGCTGGCGCTTATGCTTTTTCATGTGGCGCTGACGAAGAGCGTGGTGTTTCTCCTGTTAAGATGCAGGCGGTTCAGGATAAGGGGCAGCCGTACTTTCGTGCTGCGGCAGCTTTCCGGTTCTTTGAGCAGCAATGCCCTGATGCACGGGAGTCTGGCTTTCCTTCTGACTTTTGCGGTGATCTGGGTGAACCTGTCTTTTATCATAAAAGGCGGGCAGGCGGAAATGCTTGAGAGGAGCTATCCTTATGATGCGACTTACTGTGAGGACCGTTTCTTTGAGGGCAGGGAGCAGGAAAATGCCATCCCGCTGGCGGAATGTGAGCGGCGGATCGAAAAGTATCGTGCCATTCTTAAGAAGATTCCGTATCAGCTGTATACCACGGGCAGGCGGGATCTGTATGAGCATACCTGCTGGTCGAAAGATGTAGGGTATGCAGGGCTGGTGGATCTTTTTATGCCGGCGGGAGACTTCAATGCGCTGATCGAGCCGCTGGGGTATGAGAAGGTAACGCTGGTGGACGAGTATCTGATCGTCAGCATCGACGGCCGGGTGGGGATGACGGATTTTGGCAGCGTCACGTTTGCGGAAGCGGGGAAGACTTACCGGTTTCGGGGGTATACGGAGGAATATCCGACCTTTTGCCAGACTTACTTTTTTGCGGTGGTGCCGGATGAAGCGGCAGCTTCCATGGAAAAGGTGCTTTCTTTTGTGGCGTACGATCTGGAGGACGGGGCATACGACGGGATGGCGCTCAGGAAGGAATTGACCTATCCGGATGTGACCGGGTATGGAGACAGAAGGGAGACGAGGCAGCGCAGCGACTTTTTCCTGCGGGAGTACGGGCGGCAGCTGGATAACCAGACGAGCGCCGTCATCGTGGCGGGAGCGCTGTTTGTGGCGGCGGTATTTTTGCTGATGGCGTTGGCGATCCTGGCGCTTAAGATGCTGTCTGATCTGATGGAGGACAGGCGGCGGTATGAAGTGCTGTTCCGGCTGGGAGCAGACGAGCGGGAGCAGGGCAGGGCTTTGTTCGGGCAGACATTTTTCTTCTTTCTGCTGCCTTTCGGTTCGGCGATGGTGATGAGCATACCGACCTGTATGATCGGGATGCGGACCGTGGATGCGCTGCATATGGACGGGATGGCGGGAAGCGTGCCGGTGATCGCGTCTGTCACGGCGTCAGCGATGATGGGGCTGTATCTGATGTACTATGGGGCGGCGTATCTGGTGGCGCGACGGGCGGTGATCCGGTGAGGCACGAAGGGACTGCTGTATGGTAAAGTCAGGCCAGGGAATAAACAGAATATTCTAATTTGTAAAGAGGAGACATATTTATGAGAAAAGTTGTTTTATTTATTGCGATGAGCCTTGACGGGTATATTGCGGATGAGCATGGCAGGGTGGACTGGCTTAATGGACAGGACATGAGCGTGGAAAATATGGATACTTATTCAGCATTTGTACGGGATGTCGATACGGTCATTATGGGGTGGGATACCTATCATCAAATTGTGACCGAGCTGTCTCCTGAAGAATGGATATATGCCGATTTGACAAGCTATGTCATTACCCATAGAAAGCTGTCCTCGGAAAAGGGAATCTTTTTTACGGGAAAAGAGCCTTCCGCCCTTGTGAGAGAATTAAAGAGCAAAGAGGGGAAGAGTATCTGGATCTGTGGCGGAGCAAGCATAGTTCAACAATTAGTTCAAAACGATTTGATCGATGAATACTATATTTCGGTTATCCCAACAGTTTTAGGTTCCGGTATACGGCTTTTTGGAACAACACCGGAAGAAATCAAATTGAAACTGATTTCCACACAGAATTATAATGGAATCGTTGAGCTGATTTACACACGCAGATAATAAAAACAGTGTGCAGTCAACATAACACCTCTGGGATTATGAATCTGTCCAAAGGAAATTGAGTGGAGCAGGGGACTCTGCCCGGAGTCCCCTGTGCCGATATTATTTTTTTAACTGCAGGCCGTCTTTGAAGGCTTCCCCCACTCTTTCGGTAACCTTATAATAGCCATGTGTATAGGGGTCGAAAGCGATTGCGTTTACCAGAGACATATCAACCTTGTCACCAGTCATGACGCTTTCGTCTGCTGTGACATTTACTACCCTGCCGATGACACCGCATCCGTATGTCCCGTCCTGATATTCAATGAATTCACACTCTAGGCAGAGTGGAAATTCATTGATGATCGGAGCATCCACGGTTTCGGACTTACTTGCGGTGAGACCGCTGTTCTTAAATTTGTCTGAAAACCTGTTGCCTGATTCAACACCGAAATAGTCCGCTTCCACTACATGGGCGGCATCAGCGATACTAACCGTAAAAGCGCCTCTTTCCCTGATGTTCTTTACCGTTTTATGTGTTTTTGTCAGGTTGAGTGCCACATTGCCTCTTTCCTGCATGGTACCCCATGCGGCATTCATAACGTTAACGCTGCCATCTTCATTGTAGGTAGCCACCATTAAAACCGGCATCGGGAAGATGCCTTCTGTTATGTTGAGTTTCTTTCTCATTGTAATTACCTCGTTTCTTGTTTTGATTGACAGGATCTGTGTCCGTATATATAATTGTAACAGGTAACGGAAAAGTTACAAGTACTATCTTAAAGGAAAGCGTTAAAATGATAAAGAATTATATTGAAGAGGCAAATTTCGAGGATACAGGGTTCAGCTATACACTGTCTCTTATATCCGGTAAACACAAGATGGTCATACTTTACTGTCTGATGGAGTTTGGCGTTGTGAGATTTAATGAGTTAAGACGGTATCTGAAAAACGTGTCAGACAAAACACTCAGCAATAATCTGAAGGAACTGGAGACAGACCGGCTTATCATTAGAAAAGAATATCCACAGATACCGCCGAAGGTTGAATACAGCCTGAGCGACAGGGGCAGATCCTTGATGACCGTCCTGGATCAGTTATGTGTCTGGGGCGAAAATAACAGGGAATAGCCTGGGTGTTTCCTGTCAAAATGCCGTCGGTCCTGTTTCGGGGATATGTGGCGGCGGTGATGGCGGCCGTGCGATCATAGACTTTTATGATATGGAAGCGGTGCGGATGCCGAATTAAGCGGCAGATTCAGCGATAAACACTTAATAAGTTACTGCAATTAAGCCGGAAAGTGGATATGATAGGAAATAAAATCAGGCTGGCTGGTGTTAAGGAGGTTTATCAGGATGGGACGATTGCAGACAGCTGCTTCCGGTGATATTCTGGAGCGGGACGGCAGCCCTTTTTTTCTCTTAAGTGATACGGACTGGATGGCATTCCAGAAGCTGTCAACAGAAGAGTGGAGGGAGCTTGTCGTAAGAAGAAAACAGCAGGGCTTTAACGCGCTGCAGATCAGCGTGATGCCGATCGCGCATGACAATTCCGCCTCGGAGGATGCGATGCATCCTTTTGCGCTGCGGGACGGGAGTTACCTGTTTTCGGAGAGAAACGAAGCGTATTTCGACCGGGCGGAAGAGATGCTTTCGGTGATGAAAGAATATGATATGATCCCTTTTCTGCATCTGTTCTGGGTGAACTATATTCCGGATACCTGGGCGGCGAAGGTCAGCCCGGGTACGGTGATCCCTTTTGAAAAGGTGAGGCCCCTTGCGGCATATATGGTGGAGCGGTTTGCAAAATATGACCCGATCTATTCTGTATCCGGGGATACGGGGTTTGAGACAGAGCAGGTGGTCAGGTATTATCTGGAGATTCTTGACGTTCTGCATGAAAAGGATCCCCGGGGACTGACGACGCTGCATCTGAAACCGCAGGCTGATCCGCCGGAGGTGCTGTGCAGGCATCCGCAGTACCATTTCTATGCCTATCAGTCCGGACACGGCATCGACGAGACGGGCAATCTCGATGTGCACGGCTGTCAGTCCGCCATGCCGGCCTGTTCGGAGCAGTTTTTAAGGAAGGCGCAGAGAAAGCCCATTATCAACACGGAACCCTGTTATGAGGGGCACGGGTTTGGCTTCCACTACGGCAGGTTTGGCGCGTATGATGTGCGCCGGGTGACGTGGATCAGCCTGCTGTCCGGCTCCAAAGCAGGGATTTCCTACGGGGCGCACGGCGTCTGGCAGATGCATCATCGCGGGGAATCCTTCAATAACATGGCATATTCGGGCATGCCTTATGACTGGCGGGCGGCGCTGCAGTTTCCGGGCGCCTGGGACGTCGGATATGCGAAATGGCTGTTTGAGCAGTATGGCATGTTTTCTCTGAAGCCGTCGGATGCGCTTATGGCCCGCTCTGCCCTGGTGCGGATGGCACAGTCCGATGATATGGCGGTCATCTATACGCCCTATCACGATGAGTTTGCGGTACTGCGTGATCTGAGCGGCTATCGGGTGGAGATGATCGCACTGGAAAGCAGAAGGGTGATGACGCCGCTTTATGCCGTAAAGGATGGGAAGACGCATTTTATGCTGTCGGACTGTAATGAAGATATGCTGATCATAGCCAGAAAGTGAAGCGGCAGTTTGGGTGTGGACACTGAAACTGCCGGCAGAGATGACGGGAGATGGAAGAGACAACCTGACAACCGGAAAGGACCGGCGGTCAGGTTGTCTGTCTTTTTAATAGGGTGGTGGCGATCTGGATCTTCACCGGAGACTGTCCGGGATTCTGCATCCGCTCGATCAGACGGCTGGCCGCGAATTCCCCCATGTACTGCTTGGGAACATGGATGGTGGTGAGGGCCGGTTCGATAATGCTGCTGATGGGCGAGTTGTCAAACCCGACGATGGCGATATCTTCCGGAATCGCGTAGCCGAACTGTTTGAAGGCCTTCATGGCGCCTACCGCGATCAGGTCATTGTCCGCAAAGTAGCAGGAGGCAAGCCTCTCGCCGGAGCGGAGGATCTCCCGCATATCCGCACAGGCGCCCTCGACGGTAGGCGACAGATAGTGCACGATGCTTTTGGAAGTGGACATGCCGCAGTCGCGGATGGCGTTGTAGAAGCCGGTGGAACGCTCCGCGAAATTGCAGATCGGGTAGGAGGAACGCAGGTAGCCGGGCTGCTTCTTGGTCCGGCGGAACAGGTGCAGCGTAGCCAGATAGGCGCCCTGGTGGTTGTTGATGAGGATGCTGTCACAGGGAACCGTATCGAAATAGGTATCCAGCAGCACAAGCGGGACGGGCAGGGACAGAAAAGGTTTCAGGTCGTCCGCGGTCATCTCTGTGCCCAGCAGGATGATACCGGCACAGTCGGAATAGCGGATATCCTCGATCTGTCTGGCCAGCGTATCCTCCTCCTCATAGACATAGCTGGTCTTCATCTTGTAATCCTGATTTTTACAGCCGAGAGATACCCCTTCTATCACTTTGGAGAAAAAGGGGGTATCGGCGACGACGGTTCCGTGTTTCTGGTAAATGATCAGATAGATGGAACCGTCCGCCTGTTTCTTTTCCGAAATCCTGGAGAAATCGAAGCCGTATTTCAGAGCGGTGTCATACACGAGCTGTCTGGTCTGTGTACTGACGCCCGGTTTGTTGTGCAGAGCCATGGACACGGCGGCAGCGGAAAGATTCAGTTTTTCTGCCAGTTCTTTTGCAGTGATCCCCATATTTCATCCCTCCCCATAAAGCGCATTGGTCATTCTGGACTATATTATGATAGAAGATTTTCGCCATTGCAAGATTAAGCTGAGAATTAAGTGATAAACACTTAATTAGATACTGTAATTAAGTTGGAAAGCAGATATGATATTAAGCAAATAGAGACGGAATGTGAAAAGAAACGGGATTTGCAGGAAATATATTGTGCACTGTGTATTGTCCGGGACGGCGCAGTTTGATACGGCAGTGCCATAATAGTAAATTTCCACATGGAATTTATAAATTGTTTGGGTGACTTGTCAAACTTAACGTTAAGAGAGATTAAGGGCGGGAAGCATAAAGCGGTTTTAGGCAGAGAATCATCACTGCTTAGAATAGAGTAAAGTTCAAATAACAGACAAGGAGGAAAAGAATCATGAAAAGGAAATTGGTTACCAGGATCATTTCTGTTGCTGTGGCATCCTGCATGATGGCTGGAATGCTTACCGGATGCGGTTCAACAGGCGACAGTACCGGAGCCGGCGAAAGTACAACCGGGGGGGGGTGAAACAGCCTCTGAAGAAGGAACAGGAGCAGATGCGGCAGAGGACGCAGCGGCGGCAGAAAGCGCAGATACAGGAAGCGCGGACGCTTCCGGGGAATCTGTAGAAGTTACCTTCTGGACCCTGAACGGAAGGATGGACGCGATCGATCCTTTGACGGAAGAATTTAACGCAGCCCATGACAATATCGAAGTCACGGTTGCGTACTATGACACGGACGGAATCAAAGACGCATGTAAAGTTGCAGCTCAGGCCGGCACCTTACCGCATATGTGGTTTAACTGGGGCGGCAGTCTGGGACAATATTACGTGGACAATGGATGCACCTATGATCTGACGGCTTATGCAGAAGAGAACAAGTGGTCGGATACGTTCAATGCAGGTGCATTGAATCTCTGTACTCTGGGCGGTCAGCTCAGCGGTTATCCCACAAGTTATAATGTGCTTGGTATCTACTACAGGAAGGATATCTTCGAGCAGTATGGTATCGCAGTACCCACGACACTGGATGAGTTCGACGCTGCCTGCGCGACTCTGAAAGAGAACGGCATCATTCCTGTTTCCACAGCAGGTCTTTATGGATGGCATGTTATGAGACTGCTGGAGCAGTTTGTTGAAACATATGCAGGTGTGGAACTGCACGATAAGATGAATTCCTTCGAGGAGAGCTGGGACAATGAGGCAGTTGTCAAGGCCTTCACGAAGTATCAGGAATATTGTGAGAAGGGATATTTCCCGGATGGTTTCCTGACAGCAGACCCCAATGATACGATCATGGCGACCGGATCCGGTACGGCGGCCATGGATGTGCAGGGACAGTGGTATGACGGCAACATTCTGCAGAACGAGCTGGATATAAATAACTTCGGCTGGTTCCCGTTCCCCAACGGCACAGGACGTATGTCTGCATTTGCCGAGATGACACAGTTTAACAAGAACCTGTCTGACGCGGAACTGGCAGCCTGTGTGGAATATATGGATTATCTGTATTCCGAGGAAGCTACGGCGCAGTACGGGCAGTATTATAACCTGCCGCTGCCCAGAAACGATGCGAGCATGCCGGAAGGACAGCCCAACGTTCCCGAGATGATCGAGACCAGCGGCAAGGGCGGCACCTTCACGATCACAGATCAGGCGTTCCCGACGGAAGTTGCGGATGTATTGTTTGCGGCACAGGATGCGATCTACGGCGGCACGATGACTCCGGAGCAGGCGGCTTCGGATGTGCAGGCGGCAATCGAGGCTTATCTGGCGAAGTAAAGAGGCTGTTTGCGTAAAAAGCAGCCATAGGAGGCATATAAGCAACCCTTATATGCCTCTTCTGAATAAAAGATGTATATGCTTATGGGACAGGAACAGGAGGTTATGCAAGTATGAAAACGAAGAAAAAGGATTACTCGGCCTATGCGTTTATGCTTCCGGCACTGATCATTTATCTTTCCGTTATTATCTTTCCGGTGGGGTATTCTCTGTATATCAGTCTGCACAGCGGCACCGGCGTCGGCGGTATGCGTTTTGTGGGCCTGACGAATTACATTACACTGTTTCAGGACAAGATCTTCTATATTGCCCTGAAAAACAATCTGATCTGGATATTCCTGACAGTCTGCGTGACCATGACGGTGGCGCTTGCGCTGGCTGTACTTTTGAATAATAAATTCCGCGGCAGGACGTTCTTTCGGGCATTCTTCTATTTTCCCTGCGTGGTAGCGGGAATTGCCGTGGCGTTGATCTGGAGATGGATCTACAATCCGAACATCGGGTTTATCAATGAGTTCTTCCGGGCCATCGGGGTGGACTTTTCCCAGACATGGATCTCCAGTGAGAAGACGGCGCTGATCGCCCTTTTCGTGGCGGCTCTGTGGCAGGCCATCGGACAGCCGATGATCCTGTTTCTGGCAGGACTGCAGGCGGTTTCCGTGGATGTGCTGGAGGCTGCGTCCATCGACGGGGCGAATGCGGTGCAGAAGTTCTTTCGGGTAACGC
Organism: uncultured Lachnospiraceae bacterium; assembly: GCA_947576945.1. GTDB lineage: Bacteria > Bacillota > Clostridia > Lachnospirales > Lachnospiraceae > UBA3282. The sequence goes on along the minus strand of CANPTH010000027.1, from coordinate 36,565 downwards.
TGCCGTTGATGAGAGATACCTTTATCATGGTCATTGCGATCCTGGTGATCTCTGCCATGAAGGTGTACGATATCGTCAAGGGTTTGACGGACGGCGGGCCGAACAATGCGACGCAGATGTTGTCCACCTATATGTACTCGCAGGCGTTTGATTATAATAATGTAGGATATGGCACGACCATCGCGATCGTGATGGTGCTGATCATGCTGATCGTTATCATACCGTACTTATCCTTCACGACTAAGAATAATTAGGAGGTGGCGCAGCTATGGATGGAAAAGCAAAGAAAACAGCGGGTATGGCGCTGAAATATATCGTTCTGATCATTCTGGCAATCCTGTGGGTCGTCCCGATCATCACCCTGGTATTTACGGCGGTAAAGTCGAAGGCGGACTTTTTCAGCGGTATGAGTCTGTTCCAGATGCCGGAAAACATCGCCTGGGACAACTTTACGAATGCCATGACAAAGGGGCGTCTGTTCCAGTATATGAAAAATGACCTGATCATCTGCTGCCTGAAAGTGCCGCTCGGTATTTTCGTGGAGGCGATGGCGGCTTTTGCGATCACAAGGCTGACGCTGAAAAAGCCGACGGCGTGGTTTACTTTCTTCCTGATCGGTATGATGCTGCCGATGCAGGTTGCACTGGTTCCGATCAGTATCATTTACAATAAGCTGAACCTGACGAATACCTATTTCGGCCTGTTCTATGTCTACATTGGTTTCGGTATTTCGAATGGTATCCTGATCATGCATGGATTCTTTAAAGGCATTCCGCGGGATCTGGACGAGGCGGCATATATCGACGGCGCCAGCAAATGGAGAACCTTTATCAATATCATCTTTCCGGTGGCAAAACCGGCGGTGGCGACCCTGCTGATTACGGACTTCCTGGCGACCTGGAATGAGTACCTGCTGGCGACGGTCATCATCAACGACAATAAATTGAAGACGGTTCCGGTGGGCCTGATGACTTTCGTTGGAGAACACGGAACGGATTACGGCTATCTGTGCGCCGGGGTTTTGGTCTCGGTGATCCCTGTCATGGCGGTCTATCTGATCTTCCAGCGGTATTTCGTGGAAGGTATGGCGGGCGCGGTGAAGTCGTAACAGAGCCTGGATGAAGTCTGCACGGTGCCTGCGTGCGCCGGGGATGGTTTTGACACGGAGGTTGCAGAAAGATTGTGAACATAAGTATGTGGACAGTTTCTGTGACGGGTGCTGAAAAAGGTTTACATAACAAAACAGGAGGTGTTTTATGAGTACTTGTATTGCGGTGACGGACAGTGTTGAGAGGTGGGGCGTCTTTGAGATTGCCCTGGAGGGGAAGACGGCGGGCAATCCCTTCACGGATTATGAGATAAAAGGGGTATTTCAGGGGGATTGTGAGCATAAATGTGTGGACGGTTTCTATGACGGGGAAGGTGTATACAGAGTGCGGTTCATGCCTTCTTTTACAGGAGAATATACCTATAAGATATACGGGTCTTTCCGGGACGGGGATGCCGTGGAAGGGCGCTTTATGGTGACGCCGGCGGGAGAGGGGAATCATGGACCGGTGCGGGTAAGTCATGTTTTTCATTTTGCATATGAGGACGGGACGCCCTATTATTCCATCGGCACCACCTGCTATGTGTGGGCGCTGCAACGGGAAGAACTGCAGGAGCAGACGCTGGCGACGTTAAAGGACAGCGCTTTTAACAAGATCCGTTTTTGCATCTTCCCGAAACATTATGACTACAATCTGCGGGAGCCTTACAGTTATCCATATGAGGGTACGCCCTGCGACAGCTCGGTGCTGACGCCGGAGAATTTCCACGACTATAATGGATGCGCGCCGGGCAATGACTGGGATTACAGGCGGTTTAATCCGAAGCACTTCGCCCATTTGGAGAGAAGGATCAAGGATCTGATGGAGCTTGGGATCGAGGCGGATCTGATCGTGATGCATCCCTACGACAGATGGGGATTCTCCCTGATGTCGAAGGAGGAGGACGATCTGTACTGGAAGTATGTGATCGCGAGATTTGCGGCCTACCGGAATGTGTGGTGGTCGCTGGCCAATGAATATGACTTGATGCCACAGAAATCACTGGCGGACTGGGAGCGGTATGCGGCGATCATCTGTGAGAAGGATGTGTACGGTCATCTGCGTTCCATTCACAACTGTAAGCAGATGTACGACTACACAAGGCCATGGATCACGCACTGTTCGGTGCAGCGGATCGACCCGTATCTGTCCGGTGAGCGTGTGCAGGAGTGGCGGGAGCGCTATCAGAAACCGGTGGTGCTGGACGAGATCGTGTATGAGGGAAATATCCAACACAACTGGGGCAATATCAGCGGAGAAGAGATGACCAGGAGATTCTGGGAAGGAGCAGTCCGCGGCGGCTATCCGGGACATGGGGAGACTTATCTGGCAGAGGATCATATCCTCTGGTGGTCACACGGTGGTGTGTTGAAGGGAACCAGCCCGGAGCGGTTTAAGTTCCTGCTGCAGATCCTGCAGGAGACGCCGGGACCCGGCCTGAAACCTTATGTACCGAATCCCTTCGGGGAAGATCTGGCCGGAACGGTGGACAGCCTGATTCCCGTACCGTATTATCTCTATTATTATGGGTATCGGCGCCCGGGCTTCAAAGAGTATTACTTTGACGATGAGAAAGAATATGTGGCGGAAGTCCTCGATACCTGGAATATGACGGTCACAAAAAGCGGCGCCTTTCGCGGGAAATTCAAGGTGGAACTGCCGGGCAGGGAATATATTGCGGTCAGGATCTATGAAAAGGGCCTGCTGGCAGAGTACCCTCAGTGAACAAAGGAAATACATTTTTATAAACTGCCGGGGCGGCGGATGCGCACATCAGGCGCGTCCGCGCCTCGGAATGGAGGGAAAAATGCGTAAACTGATCCTGGATATCAATTCACCTTTGTGGCGGTTTATGGGCTTTCTGGGTGATCTGGTGTGTGTAAATCTGTTGTTTCTGCTCACCGCCGCGCCGGTTGTCACAGCGGGGGCCTCCGTGACGGCGATGAACGCTGTCTTTTTTAAATTGCGGGAGAAGAAGGATAACGGGCTGGTCAGAGATTATTTCCGCGCTTTTGCCGGGAACTTCTGGAAGAGTACGGTGATCTGGCTTCTTTATCTGGTGTTTCTGGCGGGCTGCGTCCTGAATTTCAATGCGGTATTCAATACGGCATTTCCGCAGAAAAAGGCAGTCATGGTACTGCTGGGCGCGGTGATCTTTCTGCTCTCTGCGACGGTGCTGTACAGTCTGGCGATGCTTGCCCGGTTTGACAATGATCTGAAAGATACCGTGTCGAAGGCCTTTGTCATCAGCATGCTCTGTTTTCCCTATACGATTGTGATGATGCTGTTGATGGGAGTCTGCTTTTTGATCAGTATCGAGAGTCTGCTGCATCTGCTGTATGCTTTTGCATTCTGGTTCCTGATCGGATTCGGACTTGTCGGTTATCTTTGTTCCGGATTGTTTCTGCGGGCGTTTCGACGGTTTACGAGGCCGGAGGATCAATGAGCCGGGAACTGCTATGGGTAAGCTGACAGAAGAAATGAGGTTATAGGGATGGCATTACATGGCAAAATCCTGTACAATGTTAGTAAAGCGCTGCCAGGAGGCTGTGTATACAGCCCGGTGACAGGCAGATTAGGAGGGTAAGACTATGTTGTGTGTGAAAAACGGAAATATCCACGACGCCATTCACGAGGAGGCCTATCAGGCTGACATTCTGGTGGAAGATGGCAGGATCAAAGCGATCGGCGAACATCTGGAGACAGAAGAAGGCGTGCAGATCGTAGAGGCGCAGGGGCTTCATGTGTACCCCGGCTTTGTGGAAGCTCATGGCCACATCGGGCTGGACGGTTATGGAATCGGTTATGAAGGGATGGATTACAATGAGCTGAATGATATCGTCAGTCCTCAGCTGCGGGGCATCGACGGTGTGAAGCCCATGGATGCTGCATTTCCAAAGGCGGCGGAGGCCGGTGTGACCTGTGTCTGTGTGGGACCGGGCAGCGCCAATGTGCTGGGCGGCACCTTCGTTACCATCAAGACGGTGGGCAGAAGAGTGGAGGACATGGTGGTGCGTGACAACGTGGCCATGAAGTGCGCCTTTGGTGAGAATCCCAAGAGAGTTTACCGGGAGAAGAAAGATTCCAGCCGGATGAGCACGGCAGCCCTGCTTCGGGAGACGCTGTTCAGGACAAGAGAGTATCTGGAGAAAAAGGAGGCGGCAGGCGACGATCCGACGAAGAAGCCGGCCTTTGACATGAAGCTGGAGGCCCTGATTCCGGTGATTAAAGGAGAGATGCCTTTAAAAGCCCATGCCCATGCTGCGGAGGATATTTTCACGGCGCTTCGTATTGCCAGAGAGTTTGGGGTAAAGATCACTCTGGAGCATGTGACGGAAGGGCATCTGATCGTGGAGGAGCTGGCGAAGGAGAACGTGCCGCTGGCGGTAGGACCGACGCTTACAAGCGCTTCCAAATATGAGCTTCGCAATAAGAGCTGGACAACGCCGGGCGTGCTGGCGGCCGCCGGCTGTCAGGTATCTATTATCACGGATTCGCCGGTGATTCCGCAGGAATATCTTCCGTTGTGCGCTGGACTGGCGGTGCAGGCGGGTATGGATCCTTTCGCAGCGCTGCAGGCGATTACCATCAATCCGGCCAGACACGCAGGAATTGCAGACCGGGTAGGTTCGATTGAAGTCGGCAAGGATGCGGATCTGGTCATCACGGACGGCTGTCCCTTCGAAGTGTCAACGAAGGTGAAGCGTGTGTTTATTGACGGAAAAGAAGTGTGATAATTTTATGTGTTGTGTTTCTGTGAAACTTTTTGAAGGCTGGTTCGTATTACTGATATGAACAAGAAGCAGAGTCTATAAGATTTTGATGCTGGTATATAGGTGCGACACTGGTTGTTAACTTATTTGCAAATAAGGTTGACAACCGGTGTTTTTTTTGATACCGTAGAGTGCGGATGGACTATAAATCGTGAAATGGAGAAAAAGAGATGGAACGGAAAAGTAAAATTCAAAAGATAGCTATGTGCAGCCTGTTTACAGCGTTGACAGCAGTGGGAGCATTTATCAGGATACCGGTTCCGGTGGTTCCTTTTACATTACAGTTCCTGTTCACGATGCTGGCGGGGCTTCTGCTGGGCGGTAAGCTTGGGGCGCTGAGCGTGGGCGCCTATGCGCTTCTTGGACTGGCAGGACTTCCCATATTTGCGGAGGGCGGCGGATTCTGGTATGTTTTAAAGCCGAGCTTCGGTTATATTCTGGGCTTTATTCTGGCGGCCTATGTGACGGGCAGGATGACAGAGAAGCCGGTGGGGATGACCTTCGGGAAAATTTTGACGGCAAATTTCATTGGACTGGCTATTGTCTATGGCGCAGGAATGGTGTATTACTACATTATCTGTAATTATGTGATCAATACACCGATTGGGTTGTGGCCCCTGTTTCTGTACTGCTTTCTTCTGGCGGTTCCGGGCGATATTTGTCTGTGCTTTGTGGCGGCGGTACTGACGAAGCGGATCAGGCCGGTATTGGTCAATATGTAAGCGGCGGCTGTCAGAGGATAAGAAATTGTAACAGAGTAAAGGATGATATGCCGTAAAAGGAATGCAGAGGAGAGAGGGATAGAGCATATGAATTTTACAGAAGAGATGAAGGACAGGGTATTGCGGGGGGAACAGATTGGCAGGCAGGAGGCGCTGCGGCTTTTGACGGAGCCGCTTGACGGGCTGCAGAAAGCCGCAGAAGAGATTCGAAGGAAGGTATGCGGAAATGGTTTCGATCTTTGTACGATCGTAAATGCCAAGTGCGGCAGATGTTCGGAAGACTGTAAGTATTGTGCGCAGAGCGCCAGTTACCGGACGTCGTGTGAAGAGAGTTATCCGCTTCTTTCTACAGAGGAACTGTTGGCGGGCGCAAAGCACAATGCGCAGCAGGGTGTGCTGCGGTATTCGATCGTTACATCCGGCAGACGGCTCTCCGATGTGGAGGTGGAGCAGGTGTGCGGGAGTATCCGCAGGATCAGGGAAGAGACTTCCATCGAGGTGTGTGTGTCTTTGGGATTGCTGGATGAAACGCAGTTTCGCAGGATTAAGGCGGCAGGTGCATCCAGAGTGCATTGTAACCTGGAGACCTCTGCCCGTTATTTTCCGTCAGTCTGCACAACTCACACTTATGAGGAGAAGATCCGGACGTTACAGGCGGCAAAAAGGGCTGGATTGTCCATCTGCTCGGGTGGGATCCTGGGGCTTGGAGAGACTATGGAGGACCGGATCGACATGGTGCTGGCGGTCAGGGAGCTGGGGGTGAAGTCAATACCGGTAAATCTGTTAAATCCTATTCCGGGAACGCCCTGTGAGAAGAATGAGCCTCTGACAAATGAAGAGGCGTGCCGATGTGTGGCGGTCTTCCGGTTTCTGGTTCCGGACGCATCTATCCGGCTGGCCGGAGGAAGAGGACTGGTTGGAGACAAGGGGCTGGCGTGCTTTCAAAGCGGCGCAAACGCTGCGATCTCAGGCGATATGCTGACCACGGCCGGGATCACGGTGGAGACAGACAAAGAAATGATTCATGCTTTAGGATTCGAGGTGAGACGGTGTAATGGCTAAGAAGATTTTTATTACCGGTACGGGCACGGATGTAGGTAAGACTTTTGTGACGGGCCTGATTGTGAAGAAATTAAAAGAGAGTGGATTCAATGCTGCTTATTATAAGGCCGCCATGAGCGGGAATGAGCGGATGAAGGAAGGGATGGTACTGCCTGGCCATGAGCAGATGAGAGAGGGGGCGCTGTTGCCTGGTGACGCATTGTATGTGAAGAAGGTATCAGGGATCGAGCAGCCTCTCGAGGGGATGTGCCCCTATGTCTATGAGGCGGCGGTATCACCGCATCTTGCCGCTCGGATCGAGGGCGGGCCGGTGGTTATGGAAGAAGTTGTAAAGGGATTTGAGGAAATCTGCAGCCAGTACGAATTTGTCACCATGGAGGGAAGCGGCGGTATTCTGTGTCCGCTCTGTGTTGGCGGGCGGGAAGTATGGCTGGAGGATGTGATCAGGAAACTTGAATTATCCAGTCTGATTGTGGCGGATGCAGGGCTTGGCGTCATCAACAGTGTGGCGCTGACGGCAGAATATATGCGGATGAAGGGGCTGCCTGTGAAGGGTATTATCTTCAATCATTTTCATCCGGGTGACAGAATGGAGGAGGATAACCTGCGCATGTGCGAGTATAGGACGAAACTGCCTGTGCTTGCCTGTGTGGAGGAGGGCGCTTCGGAATTTCCCATGGAGATTGAGAAGCTGGCGTCTTTATATGAGTAAGGATAACCATGAATATTTCGTTACATGAAGGAGGCAATAATGATCTGGTATCCCTATGAACAGATGAAAACAATGAGAGAACCCTTGAAGATCATAGATGCAGAGAGCGTGTGGCTGAAAACGTCTGAGCGGGAGATAATCGATTCGATTTCATCCTGGTGGAGCGTGATCCATGGATATAAACATCCGGTATTGACGGAGGCTGTCAAGGCTCAGGCTGATCAGTTTTCCCATGTGATGCTGGGAGGATTGACGCATGAACCGGTACAACGGCTGTCTGATAAGTTGAGAAACTTCCTGCCGGGAGACCTGGACTATTGTTTTTACTCCGATTCCGGCAGCGTTGCAGTGGAAGTGGCCTTGAAAATGGCTCTGCAATATTATGTAAACCAAGGGGAGCGGCAGCGGACAAAAGTGCTCTCTCTGACCCATGCCTATCATGGTGATACTTTTAAGGCCATGGAGGTGGGAGACGACGAGGATTACCATTTTATACTGGAAGCATATGGAGAGAAGAAAACGGTATTCCATATTCCCACAGAGATTCCGGCTTTGGAAGAGGCTTTCGAGAAGCGGCACGAGGAGTTGAACTGCCTGATTGTGGAGCCGCTTTTACAGGGAGCAGGCGGCATGCGTATGTACGACGCTGCATTCCTTAAGCGGGCGAGGCAGCTGTGTGACCGGTACGGGGTACTGCTGATTTTCGATGAGGTGGCCACGGGCTTTGGCCGTACCGGCAATCGTTTCGCTGCGGATCTGGTGCAGCCGGATATTCTGGTGCTGGGCAAGGCTTTGACAGGCGGCTATATCGGCCACGCGGTCACTGTGGCCAATAAGAAGGTATATGATGGTTTCTACAGTGACGATCCGAGGAAAGCGCTGATGCACGGGCCTACCTTTATGGGGAATGCACTGGCCTGCAGCGTGGCGTTGAAATCCATCGAGTTGTTTGAGCAGGAAGATTATATGGCGAAGATTCACCGCATTGAGCAGATTACAAGAAGAGAGATGGAAGGATTTGAAGCTCCCGGGATCAGGGAAGTGAGAATTTTGGGAGGCTGTGTCTGCGTGGAAGTAAAGGATGCGGACAGCCTGAAAGGTTATCAGCAGTTTGCTTATGAACAGGGGGTTTTCAGCCGGCCGTTCTTAAACTGCATGTATGCCATGGTACCCTATATCATTTCGGAGGAAGAACTGATGCGCGTGCTGCGCACAATGAAAGCGTGGTTTGCATAAAATTTGTGCATTATTTGTGAATTTTATTGAAACTATATCTTTTGCGGCCCAAATGTGTTAAATTATTTCTTTAGAGAAATTATTATACGATAGAAAGAGGGCACATAAAATGGCAAAGAACAAGACGACTCAGGCAAATGCAGGGACTGACGTGAGTAAAAGCAAAGCAAAACGGGAAGAACGCAGGAGGCAGGTTCGGAAAGCGAAGCGGGAAGCACGGGCAGCCAGAATAACCGGTATTGCAGTGGCGTTGATCCTTGGGCTGGCGATTGTGATCGTGGTGGGTAAGCAGCTGTATATTATGGCAATCCGTACGACGCCTGGAACGGAATACAGTGCAGGGCTTACCGCAGATGGCAAGATTGAGAATGCAGATATGGCAACGGCGCTTACTCTGGCTGATTATAAGAATATTTCCGTACCGGAGGAAGAAGTCGCAGCGACAGAAGAAGAGGTGGAGAGCGAGATCAGTTCCATGCTGGAATCTCATAAGGAGCTTAAGACGGATGCCGATCTGGTGATCGCCGATGGAGATGAAGTGAATATAGATTATGTAGGCACCGTTGACGGAGTGGAATTCGAAGGCGGTAACAGCGGCGGAGCAGGTTATGACGTAACCATCGGTTCCGGATCGCTCGTGGATGATTTTGAGCAGCAGTTGATTGGACACAAGCCGGGAGAGGAGCTGACGGTGGAGGTTACCTTCCCGGAAGACTATAATGAGGAAATGGCAGGCAAGGATGCCAGTTTTGCAGTAACTGTTAACGGCATTCAGAAAACACCGGAACTGACGGACGAGTTTGTAGCGGAGAATCTTGCTGATACCGAGGAGGTATCCACAGCAGCGGAATATCGTGCGAAGGTGGAAGCAGATTTTCATAAGGATCATCTGCAGGACTATCTGACTGACTATGTGGTGGAGAATTCCACAGTAAATACCTACCCGTCAAAGTATCTCAAGGCAACGAAATCCATATTGAAATATGGAGACAATAATATGGGCACTGAGATTGAGGATGAGATTGCCTATGAGAAGGAACTGAACGAGCGTGCCAGGGAGCAGGTGAAGGAAGCCATGGTCTATCAGGCAATCTTTGAAGATGCCGGACTCTCCTTTGATATGGATGCGTTTTTGACAGAGCAGACTACCGAAGAGAGTAAAGAATATACAGAAAGTATCATAGAGATGTATGGAGAAGGTTATGTGGCGCAGACTGAAATGAGAAAGTTGGCAATCGAACATCTGACGGGATTATATCAGTAACGGAGTTGAGGAAAGCGTCATATGACAGGGACAGTCCCATGCCTGTGGAGCAGGAAGGCGCTCCTGCAAAAGACAGAAGAGAACCGGAAAGGGTGGCATCCGCACTTTCCGGTTCTTTGTTTCTCATGCATCGGACTGTATGGAGCGTCTGTCTGTGCCGGAGAAACAGAACCGGCGGCAGCGCAGCGCTTCCCTATATTTTTGAACAGACAATTACAGTAGAATCTGGACTTTTCCAACAAAAAGGAATATGATAAAATTAAGGTTTTAAACAAGGGGATGGAATTGGTGGAAAAGAAACATCGGTATGTCTATTTACTGTTAATTGCTGCTACGCTGGTCATTATCTTTTTTGTGACATTTGTTTACGTCAGACAATTGAACAGAACGATCCTGGATAATATCATTAACTCGATCAGTGAGATTGCAGTTCATGACAAGGCTGCGATTGAGACTTATATTGAGATATGCTGGGAAGATCTTGCGGAGATTCAGGAGCGTTTCGCGAGTTATGGCTGTGAGACAGCAGAAGAGATCGAGAGCAGGATGGATTTGGAATGTGCGGCCAGCAGCTTTACCCATATCTATCTGTTGGCGGAGGACGGTACGCTTTATACGGATCAGTGTGGAATAGATGCCCTTAGCGGTGCGGAGGACAGTGAGGATTTGATGCTGTATTTTGCTAACGGGGAACAGCGGGTTGTAGCCCGGTTCGATGAACAGACGGTGGAAGGGGGGACAGTCAAGGAACGGATCCTCTATGGCGTCAGGCTGCAGGATTATGAAGTGGACGGAACGAAGATGCTCGCCATGATCGGTGTCAGCGATATTTCCTCTATTCGGGATAAGATGGTTATCGACAGCTACAAGAAGGACGGACAGAGCAGGGGACACAGCGCGCTTGTCGATATGGATGGCAATTATATTGTAGATATCAGCAAAGAAGGCTACCGGAACAAATACAGTAACCTTTTTGATCATCTGTCGGAATCCATATCTTCAGAGATGACCAATGAGGAGGTAGGGGCGAAACTTAAGAGCAGGGAAACCTTTGCCTTCTATCATTCCCATGCGGGGGAGGAGCATCAGGAGCTGTTTTATTTTATTCCTTTTGATAAGGAGATGAATCTGTATTTCATCATGTCTCTCAGTGAGTCAGTGTTTACGGAGCAGAGTAAAATACTGGTCACCATGAGTATGGTGATGCTGGTGCTGAGTATGATGACGGTAGTTATTATGCTCCTGATTGTTATGAAATATCAAAACAAGACGCTGATTGCAGCGGAACGCGCCAGGTCACAGCGGGAGTTTCTTTCCAATATGAGCCATGAGATCCGCACGCCGCTCAATGGACTGATCGGCATGAATCATCTGATTACGGTCCACATTGATAATGAGGGACAAAGAGGACAGATCAAAGAGTGGCTTCGCAAATCCCAAAGCACGGCCAATTATCTGCTGTCTTTGGTGAATGATGTGCTGGACATGTCCAAATTACAGGCTGGCAAGGTGGATATCATGAATGAACCGATGCTGGTGTCTTCGATGATTGATGAGATTACTGCCATGCAGGCGGATAATATCAGGAACCGGGGTGTGGAATTTATTGTGGAGAAGGAGATCGCGGTGCCTTGTATCGAGGGGGATGCGACAAGAACCAAACAGATCCTGATGAATATTGTCGGCAATGCCGCTAAATTCACGCCGAAGGGGAAGTGGATCAGGCTGTCGGTATCTCAGAAACAGACAGACGAGACACATGTTCTCACAATTTATCGTTGTGAGGACAGGGGGATTGGGATATCAAAAGAGTATATCGGTCAGATTTTTGACTCTTTCAGTCAGGAGAGGAACCGGCATACGGAAGGGATCAAGGGTACCGGACTTGGTATGGCCATCAGTAAGCTGCTGGCAAATGCCATGGGTGGTGATATCACCGTGGAGAGTGAGCTGAATGTGGGAAGTACATTTACGGTCACGATTCCGTCTGTAATTGTCAGGGAGATACCGGAATATTTGCTGGAGGATGTGGAGATATTCGGGGATAAAGCCGTAGGAACAAGTGGAGATACAGGAGAAAGCCGGACAGCCGGAACAGGGCAGCCGGGAAAGATCATGGTGGTTGAGGATGTGGAACTGAATGCCGAGGTGCTGCTGGAGATTCTGTCCATGGAAGGTTTTGAGACGGCACATGCGGCTAATGGGGAAGAGGCAGTTAAATTGTTTCGGGAATCGGCGCCAGGGGAGTTTGACATTATTCTTATGGACATGCAGATGCCGGTGATGGACGGCTGTACGGCAGCGGCCGAGATTCGGAAACTTACACGCGAGGATGCGTCGTCGATTCTGATCTATGCCTGTACTGCCAATACCTTTCAGGAGGACCGGGAACGGGCAATGCGAAGCGGTATGAATGATTTTCTGACGAAGCCGATTGATGTTGCCGTTCTTTTGAAAAAGATGGGAAAGGCTGTGAAGTGAGGCAGTCTTTTCTTTTTTATGATAGTAGAATTTACAGGAGAATGGATGAAAGGTTGAACAAATTCTCTGATGAGCAATTTAGTTCAACAGACTGAACAGGTTCAGTTGGAATTTGTAACGCTTCGGAATGGAGCAAAAATAATATTCGGGATAAGGAGAGTCGGGATATGATACGAAAGAAAAGGATGCCGCTGCGCCGGCTTGGTGTACTTGGTGTACTGGTTATTTTGCTTTCAGGCTGCGGATTCGGTAATACAGAGGGAGCAGACAGCGGAAAGCAGAATGCGGAGAGGGTATTGTCGGATACGGCAGCCGGGCAGGATGAGGAAGGAACAGCGGCAGAGGCGGCAGTCAGTCAGGATGAAGAAGGAACAGCGGCAGAGGCGGCAGCCGGACAGAATGAAGAGAAGATACTGCCGGGTGCGGCAGAGAAAGGACAGGAGGATCTGGCATTGTCAGATCAACAGAAAAGAGCGGAAACACAAAAGGATGGAGAAGGATTGGAAGCCGGGCATGACAGGAAAGAACCTCCGGAGGGATGGGAACTTACGCTTGCCTCTGAGGACTGGGGGCTGGGTTTCGGGGAGCCGGGAACGCAGCCGACAGGAAATGCTGCTGCCGAGGATCTGGCATGGTATGATGCTTACTACGTGGGAGAGGATGATGAGAAAGTGATCTATCTCACCTTTGACTGCGGTTATGAGAACGGCAATACGGAGCCGATTCTGGATGCGTTGAAAGCACATGGCGTGCAGGCAGGCTTCTTTGTGGTGGGACATTATCTGGAGACAGCCTCCGATCTGGTGAAACGTATGGTGGAGGAAGGACATACGGTAGGGAATCATACTTATCACCATCTGGATATGCCCACGATCTCCGATCAGGAAACCTTTCGAAAGGAGATGGAGGATGTGGAAGCGCTTTTCCGGGAGATTACGGGGAAGGAATTGTCGTCCTTCTATCGTCCGCCGCAGGGTAAATGCAGTGTAGAGAATCTGAAGATGGCTCAGGAGATGGGGTATCGGACAGTGTTCTGGAGTCTTGCCTATGTGGATTGGGATACGGACAAACAGCCCGGCCATCAGGAAGCTCTTGATAAGCTGACTTCACGGGTGCATCCCGGGGCGGTGGTACTGCTGCATAATACATCGCAGACCAATGGAGAGATTCTGGATGAGCTGTTGACCAGGTGGGAGGAGATGGGATATACGTTCAGACCGCTTTCGGATCTGGCAGGAGCCGGTTGATATTGGACGAAAGGGAGGGGTTATGCACAGGATAGGAATTATTTCGGATACTCATGGACTGCTGCGTCCGGAGGTGGCAGAGGGGCTGAGAGGCTGTGAAAGGATCCTGCATGGCGGCGATATCAACAGTCCGGAGATTCTGGAGGCACTGCAGAAGATTGCTCCGACCTTTGCGGTGCGTGGCAATAATGATAAGGAGTGGGCGAAGAATCTGCCGGAGACGTTGTCAATAAATCTGTATGGACTGCATTTTTTCATGGTACACAATAAGAAACATATTCCGAAAGAAGCGGAAAGTATGGATGTTATTATCTATGGGCATTCACATAAGTATGAGGAAAAGCACAGTGACGGCCGGTTTTTACTGAATCCCGGAAGCTGCGGTCCCAGAAGATTTAACCAGCCGGTTACTTTTGCTGTCCTGGAGATCGGGGAGGACGGTTCTGTTCGTGTAGAAAAGATTGAAATTGCCCATCAGGTAAAGGAAAGAGGCGGTATCGGACGGAACAGGAAGAAGGTGGTACAGGCTGTGATGCGGGATACAGACAGGGGAAAATCTGTTAGGGAGATTGCCGTTCGAAATGGTATTGATAACGAACTGGCACAACAGATTTGCCGATTGTATCTGACGCATCCGGGAATCAACGCGGAAGGAATTCTGGAAAAGATGGGGATGTGAATTGATATGATATAATTGAAGGTAATGGTAACAGGCAACAGAATACGAGGTGATAGAGAATGGAAAGAGTAATCGAAAAATTTCTGGCATATGTACAAATTGACACGGAGTCATCGGAGGACAGCACGACGATGCCTTCCACGATGAAGCAGCATGATCTTGCAGCGCTTCTGGAGAAGGAACTGCAGGAGATGGGGGCAGAGGAGATCGTATACGACAAAGAGCATTGTTATGTGTATGCTTCCGTACCGGCTTCTGCAGGGTATGAGGATGCTCCTGTCATAGGCTTTATCGCGCATATGGATACCTCTCCGGCGGTGACCGGCGCGGGGGTAAAGCCACGGATTATAGAGAACTATGACGGCGGGGACATTGTGCTGAATAAAGAAAAGCAGGTGGTTTTGCGGCTCACTGATTTTCCGGAGCTGGCGTCTTATAAGGGTAAGCGGATGATCGTGACTGATGGTACGACATTGCTTGGTGCGGATGATAAAGCAGGCGTGGCGGAGATTATGGCGATGGCAGAATATCTGTTACAGCATCCGGAAATCTCCCATGGTAAAATACGGGTTGGGTTTACGCCGGATGAAGAGGTAGGAGCCGGAGCAGATCATTTTAACGTGGAGCTTTTTGGAGCCGACTATGCATATACGGTGGACGGTGGCAGATTGGGTGAGCTGGAGTACGAGAATTTCAATGCGGCAGGGGCCAGGCTGACCGTATATGGCAGGAGTGTACACCCCGGATCGGCCAAGGATAAGATGCGCAATGCGATTTTGATGGCGCAGGAATTCCAGTCCATGCTTCCGGTGGCGGAGAATCCTATGTATACTTGCGGCTATGAGGGTTTCTATCATCTGGATTCTCTGCAGGGCACAGTGGAAGAAGCGACGGCGGATTATATTATCCGGGATCATGACAGGCAGAAGTTCGAGCAGAAGAAAGAGAATTTCCAGCGGATTGGCAGCTTTTTAAATGAAAAATACGGTGAAGGAACCTTTGTGATCGACATGAAGGACTCCTACTATAATATGAGAGAGGTGCTTGAAGAGAATATGTTCATTGTGGAACAGGCGAAGGAGGCTATGGTGCAGCTTGGTGTGGAACCGATTGTGTCTCCGATCAGAGGAGGTACGGATGGCTGCAGGCTGTCCTATATGGGGCTTCCCTGTCCGAATTTGTGTACCGGCGGTGGGAACGCCCATGGCAGGTACGAATATGCCTGCATCGATGAGATGGAAATGATTGTAAAGCTGCTTGTAAAGATCACAGAGCGATAGACAGATTGTCCGGATAAGGAGTCCGGGAAGGGAGTTAACGATGTGAGACGCAGGGACAGCGTGAAAACCTGCCATGATACATGGCACAGAAACAGTGGGATTAAGAGAATCGGGGAAAGCAGATAAGCAGCAAAAGACGGATCGCCGTGTGTGAAGAGATTCATAGCGGCGGTCTTTTGTATTATCGAAATTTTTTGGTGAGATGAAACTTTTTGACGGGGTAAGCTGTCTAATAGGCACAAAAGAAAGGAAAGGAAGGAAAGAGGATATGCGCAACAGGAAGGAAGCATTGGTCCGGAGCATTCTTCTGGAGAATTACGAGAGCTACTACAGGCTGGCGTTCAGTTATGTGCATCAGGAAGCGGATGCCATGGATATCGTACAGGAGGGCGCCTGCAAGGCGATGGCCAGGGCACACAGCCTGCGGGAGGAGAAGTTTGCCGGGACATGGATTTACCGGATCATGATCAATACGGCCAAGGACTATCTGAAAAAATATGAAAGAGAACGGAACACCCTGCAGGAGGATATGGCAGCGGCGGAAGAAAAGGAAGCGGATCTGGAACTGCGGGAGGCGATTGACCGTCTGCCCATACAGGAGAAAACGCTGATTATCCTGCGATTCTATGAAGACAAGCCGCTTTCTGAGATCGCGGAGATACTGCAGGAGAATCTGAGTACGGTTAAGAGCCGTCTCTACAGGACACTGGAAAAGCTGCGCAGGGAGCTTATATGAACAAAGATATGAGCTGCCAGTCTGCAGATTCCAATAGAAACAGCCAAAAAAGGAAAGGATGTAACAGAGTATGAAGAATATAGAGAATGTAAAAGATATGATGGCAGAAGAAAAGAAAGATTTCTCCGTGCTGGAGAGCAGAATTATGGCAGGCCGGGAGGCGTATCAGAATATTCCTGTGCCGGAAGAGATGGAGGGGCGTATCAGGCGTGTGACGGCAGGAACAGGCAAAGTGCGCAGATTCCGCATAGCTGCTGCTGTCGCTGCCGCCGTGGTTGTGCTGGTGCTTCTGCCGAATACGGGAGCGGATATGGCCTACGCTATGGGAAATCTGCCGGTGGTGGGAAAGCTGTTTCAGGCAGTTACTTTCCGGGATTATCAGTTTGAGAGCGACCGTTTTAATGCGAATGTGGAAATACCGCAGATTGTGGTGGAAGATGTGGCTGGAGAACAGGCGGAAAGCGGGAAGAATGAGGCTGAAGTAACAGAGAAGGAAACGATTGGGAATGAAGTGACGGAAGAGACGCAGAGACTGCAGGAGACGATTGAGCAGGTGAATTTTGATATTGATGAGGTGACGAATGAGCTGGTCGAAGAGTTCAAAGAATCGGCGGAACTTGGCGAAAGTTACGGCAGCCTGGAAATTCATCATGAGACCGTGACGGACAATGACCGGTATTTTACCCTGAAATTATCTATTTACCAGGGAGCCGGCAGCGGTATGGAATCTTACAAATTCTATACGATAGACAAGCGCAGCGGCCTGCAGGTACAGTTAAAGGATCTGTTCCGGGAGGACAGCGGCTATAATGAGATTATCAGTGAAGAGATTCGGAATCAGATGCGTACGCTGATGGCGGAGGATGAGATGAATGCGTACTGGGTAGACAAAACAGATATCCCCGATTTGAACTGGGAGGGCTTAAAGGAGGATCAGAATTTCTACTTCGATGCCGACGGAGATCTTGTGCTCGTCTTCGATGAGTATGAGGTGGCGCCGGGCTACATGGGAGCCCAGGAATTTACTGTAAACAAGACAGTGTTTGAAGGGATGCTGAAATAATATGACATTGTTCTTCATGACTATTGCCTGATCAGGTTTCTGTTGACATATATAGATAATCTATATATAATGATAATGTATTATATATAGATTATCTATATAATAAAGTATCTGGAAAGAAAGGAGAGAATTGAAAATGGCAATAGACAGATCGCTGATCTCGGGGAGTACCGCCATGCTTTTGCTTCGGTTGTTGGAGGACAAGGATATGTACGGGTACGAAATGATCGAGACGTTGGAGAAGAAATCGAACAATGTTTTTAGCTTGAAAGCAGGAACCTTGTATCCGTTGCTGCATTCTCTGGAGGAGAAGAGTTATTTGACATCCTATGAGAGTCCGGTCAAAGGGAAGCTTCGCAAATATTACAGTATCACGAAGGATGGCAGGAAATATCTTAAGTTAAGGAAAGAAGAATGGCAGGAATATCAGACTGCAGTGCTCAATGTGCTTTGGACCGGGCTGACGTTTGCGGGTTAAGGAGATTCTTTTGATTGGAATATGGGATTGCAATAACATTCATGCCGCATGAGCGGCATGTTGGAAGAAGCAGGAAAGGAATGAGGATAGTATGGAAGAATTTATCAGGAATATTACAGATCAGATTCGCTGCGTGAGGGCACGGGAATTAGTTGCGAAGGAGTTGTCGGATCATATTCTGGATCAGGCGGAGGCTTATGAAGAGAAGGGGGAGGAGCATAATACGGCGGTGAGACGGGCAATCTGTGAGATGGGAGATCCTGTAGAGATTGGCGTGGAATTGGATCGGATCCACAGACCGCAAACAGACGTGAAGATGATCATAATGGTGTTGCTGTTCAGCTTCGGCGGCATGCTGCTTCAATACATAGAGGGCGGTTATGCACCGATGGGCGGGGCTAACGGTGCGTCTGTATATTTGACTCAGCTTGGGAGGCAGAGTCTGATTTTGTTGATTTCCTTTGGAGTGATGGCAGGGATGTATTTTCTGGATTACAGCTTTATCGGGCGGTATGCCGTGACACTCTTTTGGATGATGACGGCGGCCTTTTTCGTGATCAGAATGATGTCCAGGGAAGTGAACGGCAGATATCCGGTTATGTTGATGCTGGTTTACCTTTACGTTCCTGTTTTTGCAGGGATTTTGTATCAATTGCGGGGTAAGGGTTACAGTGTGGTGGTGATAGGGATCGTATTACAGTTTATGACAGCGGCTTTTGCATATTATTTCTCAAATATTTTGCATGCAGCCCTCGCGGTATATATGATGCAGACAGTCCTGCTGATCCTGGCAATCTGCAGGGGATGGTTCCAGGTGAACAGAAGAGCTGCGGTTCTTATCGCGGTAACTGTTCTGGTGGTTGTGCCTCTGGCAGTATGTCTGATCTCCCTGGCAGCCAGTTCGGATACCGCTGTCAATTACAGACTGCGGCGAATTTATGCGTGGCTGCATCCGGAAGAAGATCCTTATGGGAGCGGTTATACATATGTGTGGATAAGGCAGGGACTGGCGAAGTCAAAGCTGATTGGCGGTTATGAAGGATTTGCTTTTGATGATGAAATCACGTGGTTGGCTCCACGGACAGATCCGTTTATTCTGGTTGAGCTTGTCTTCACGTTCGGGATCCTTGCCGGTCTGCTGGTAGTTGCGGCCTTTGCGGCGCTGATATTTCATGTATTTGGGATTGTAAGGAGACAGCGGAATCAGCTGGGTTTTATAATCTCGGCAGCCTGCTTTATGGTTTTGCTGGACAATTGTGTAGAAGGAATCCTGATCAACAGCAGCCTATTTCCGGTGACGAGCGTGCAGCTCCCTTTCCTGTCTTTCGGTGTGGGATCGACAGTCACTTATGCGGTACTGATCGGGCTGCTGCTCAGTATCTATCGTAATGAGAAGATCGTTACGGATCATACGGTGACAGGGCGGCCGATCTGGCGGCTGTGTATCAAGCTGGAGAAGAAGTGACGAAGACTGGGAACGTGGTTCCATGGAGGATCGGCATTTCCGAAGACAGCAGGTCGTGGGAATGCCGATCTCTTATGACTTATGATTTCCTGAATTCCTTTGCCAACAGGAACAGTCCGAACAAAATCCCGTTTACAATCAGCGAGGAAGGGAGCATAGACCAGGTTACTGCCTGATTTTGCAGGATATCCGCCGAATATTCATTGGCGACCACCAACGCCAGATTGTTATTGAGGAAGTGCAGGATCACAGGTACCCAGATATTGTTGGTCTTCATGTAGGCCCAGGCGAAGAAGATGCCGAGGGTTACACAGGTAATAATCTGTGACAGCGTCATGATCAGTCCCCTGTCCGGTGTGGTGTAGTAGAAGAAGTCCAGAAAGATGTGCCAGAATCCCCAGGCTGCTCCAAGGATCACAACACCTTTTCGCAGGCCAAACCGTTTCTGAAGGATTGGCTGCAGGTAATACCGCCATCCGTATTCCTCACCGAAAAAGGGAGCGAAAGAAAGCAAAAGGTTCAGCGGTATTGTGAACAGATAAAGCCAGGTAGACGGATTTTGCAGAATGTTCAGGATTATGTCTGTCTGCCCTTCTGCGATATAGAAGATGGCGGCCCGGCCAAAGTAGAGGACCAGGAAGACAAGGATACATAGAAGAGAAGCTTTCCACTGCTTCCAGCCAAGTCCATAAACTGCCCGTCTTTTCTTACCGGAGAGCAGCAGTGTGATCCAGCAGAGAATTGAGCCGCCGATGATAATATACTGGCTTGTGACTGACCATATGGACATAGTCAGTCCATTCATGGTAAGCTGCTGACCGGGCAGGAATACGGAGAACACAGCACAGAGAAGCATGACGGCGGTTACCAACAGGAAACAAAGGAAGAACCATTTTGGCAGAAAATTATCGTTCCGGCGGGTTACCAGATAAGCCAGCATCACACCGGCGGCCGGATAGAACATTTGGGCATTGGGAAAAGGACTGGCATCCGCGGATATGACACCGGCATACCAGGTCAGAAGTCCCATTGCGTAGGTTACCCCATAGGCAACAAGAAGAAAGAGCAGAATCTGCTTTTTGGAGTCTGCAGTTTCTGCCGGATGGATGATTTCAATTGTGTCATTGTTTTTTGTCATTTTACATTTACGCCTCCTTTTTCACCTATAATATCGTTGATCGGCGGTGCAGAGGAATAAAATGCCTGGATGGTCATTTTACTGCCTGAACAGTAAAGTGACTGTCCAGGCAGTATCAGCTTTCAGAAGCTGACAGCTGATATTCTGATATTTATTATGAAAGTCTTCGACTTTCACAGCATGGATGGCCATGCGGCCCGCCCGACGGCAGGTATATGCCGGCCAGCATGTTAAGAAATGCGGGAAGAGCGGCTGACGGCCAAAAGCTTCTGGCGCATTTCATCTTCGATGCGGATAAGCTCGGTTTCTGCGCTGCGGCGTTTGGTGCGTCCCTCCTCCTGAATCTTCATGACTTCGTCCAGGGTACTGATCAGAGTCTGGTTGGTGGCGGTGAGTGTCTCAATATCCACAATGCCCCGTTCGCTTTCTCTGGCTGTCTCAATGGTGGCGGTTTTAAGCGCCTCAGCGTTTTTCTTTAAGAGAGCGTTGGTCATATCCGTTACTTCCTTCTGGGCTCTTGCAGCTTCGCTGGAATGGTTCAGGCCGATTGCAATCACCATCTGACTCTTCCAGAGGGGGATGGTATTCACAAGCGTGGATTGGATTTTCTCTGACATGGCGGTATCATTGCTCTGAATCAGCCGGATCTGGGGAGCCATCTGCATGGAGATCGTCCTGGTCAGCTCCAGATCATAGATTTTCTTCTCGAAACGTTCACACATGGCAGCGTAATCGTTGGCGGCCTGTGTATCTTCCGGAAGAGAGCTTTGTTCCGCCTTCTTTAAAAGAGCCGCAAGTTCTACGGTTCTGGCCTGGTGCAGTTTCTGCTTGCCCGCCAGAATATACATGGAAAGCTCTTTGAAATAATTCAGATTCAGTTCGTACATCTTGTCCAGCATAGCGGCGTCTTTGAGCAGCGTTACCTGATGATCTTCCATAACTTTGCAGATTCTGTTGATGTTGGCCTCCGCCTTATCATATTTAATCTTCATGCTTTCCAGCTTGTTGCTGCTCTTCCTGAAAAATCCGAGAAGTCCCTTTTCCTCTTCCTCACCGAAGTCTTTCAGTTCCGTAACCACGTCCGCAAGCATCTGGCCGATTTCGCCCATATCCTTGGTCCGCACGTTATTTAAGGCGCTTTCCGAGAAATCCGCAATCTTTTTCTGGCTGCCTGCGCCGTACTGCATTACCAGCTGGGTATCGGTGATATCGATCTGGGCGGCGAAGTCGTCCACCATCTTCTGCTCCTCCGGTGTCAGTATTACTTCGGGAACCCTGGGTTCTTCCTCTGTCACGGCGAGCGTGGTGTTTTTTTCCACAATCTCCGGCTGTGCGAAAGGAGACAGGGTCAGAGAGGGCGCCTCTTTTAACATTTCATCCAGATTACTGCTCATTTTAAAATCCTCCATTCTGTAAAGGTAGTATGGTTGTATCATTCCGGCGGATAATGGAAAAAGCCGTGCTGCCGGGTTTTGGCATTTATTTAGTGGAGAAGTCCATTTCGCTCATCAGGCCTTCTCTTGCCAGCATGGTCTTTAACACCTGAGCATCGGTGGTAGCATCCAGCACTGCGTCCTGGAAGAGGTTGTTCAAAAGCTCGGTGAAGGCCTGGTTAATGGTGTCCAGTGTATTCTCAATCTCTGCCTTGGCGGCAATGATGTCGTCCCCGGGTGTACTGATCCGGTCGAATCCCTCATAAGCTTCCACCAGTTTTAAGGTAGTGGGCAGATAATAGTTCATCAGCTTATGCATCCGGTGCATCTGATCGGGATGTTCCCTTACACTGCCAAAAAGATCTTTCAACAGATTTTCCATCCGGTAAAGCTTGGCAGAGATTACTTCTCCGGGAATTCTGTCGTTCAGGAGATGAAGCTTGCGGATACATTCCATACCTTCCGCGACCATGGCGTTAAGTTCCGTTTCCTGTTCCGACGGAACGGAGGCCTGTCCGGCGCATGTTTCCGTTATATTGTGCGTATTCCTGTGGTTTTCTTCTTTCAGAAGCCGGCAGTTGTTCTCCGTCTCCAGATATTGTCTGTAGATATTGTCGCTTAACATGAAACAGGTTTTCTTCTCGTCCAGATGGCCTTCGGGAAACATACCCAGCTTCATCATTTTCTGCAGGTCTCTGATTACACGGCGCGCTTTCCGTCCGGTGCTTCTGGCCAGATGTTCAATCTCACCGTACAGGTTGCGGCCGCACAGTCCGGCATACCGCTGTGCCAGCTTAAGGCGTCTGCGCTGCCCGATACCCAGTCGGATCATACCTGCGAATAATGCGAGAAAGAACAGGTTGAGGATCCAGCCCGATATGCTCGCCACACCTTCCGTCATTATGACGGTGAGATGAAGAAAGGTAGCCAGAAGAGTGATACCCAGGCCGATTCCGCCGAAGACCTGATAGAGGACGCTGGATACGTTTCCGACCTTCCTGAACTGGAAGGGGAGGAGAGCAGAGGTATCTGCCTGTGCGGGAACACCGGGGACAGTCTGCCATGCGGATCCCTGCGGCATATTCTCGTAAGGACCGTCAGAGCGGTACATCTGCCTGGCCTGCTGTCTGGCCTGCTCCTGTCGTCGTGCTTTCTCCTGCTGGCGTATTTGCTCCCGGGTCAGCTGGTGCGTTTTCTCTTTCGGCTGTCGTGTCTGTGGCGTTGCCTGCCAGCGGGGCTGCTCCGGCGTCCCTTCTGCCTGTCTGCCGGCCTGTCTGTGAACCGGTTCTCCGGCCTGCCGTGTTTGTTCCTGAGCCTGTCTGTGAGCTTTCTCTTTGTTCTGCTGCGACTGGCTCTGTGTCGTATCCTGCGACTCTCTGTAATCCACAAAAGAAATGTGCTTTCCGACTTCATTTAAAGCGTTGACGACACTCTGGGAGACCAGCCGGTTCAGAGTGCTGTAGTCTCCGCCCTGTAAGGCGTCCGACAGAGCATCCATAATCTGTTCCCCCATGTTGTGTTCGCTCTGATTATCCTTCATAAATAAAACCTCATCGTGTTTGAAAGTGTTATAATTAACGAAATATCTAATGTCGTTTACTATATGTATATAGAAAACCTTTAAACTCTATTATCACACATTGCGCGCTGCTTCGCAATCAATTTCCTTATTTATTCATTCCATTCCTTCTATTGACGAGGATTGTCAGATTCGATTTCTGTACATTTTTCTTTTTTTGTGTTATTTTATATATGTGTAAAATCTTAGCGGAATCTTAGCAACGGGGGAATGCGAAATGAGTTTATTATCTAAGGCAGGTATTTTTGTCGTCATCATCCTGATCTCGAATTACCTGGTCAGTCTGATCTTCAAGTATCTGGCGCAGAAGACGAAAGCAGTTCATCTGCGCTTTACAAAGAGCGCCGTCAATGTGATCATTGATGTAATTGCGTTTTATAGTCTGGCACAGCAGTTCGAGGTAACGAAGGATATCAGTAAGGTGCTGCTGCAGAGCGGTTCCCTGATTCTGGCGATAGCCACCTTTGCGGCACAGCAGGCGCTGGGAAATGTGATCAGCGGTATTTCCCTGTCTGTGTCGAAGCCTTATAACGTGGATGAGAAGATTCGGGTGATACAGGGCGGAACTGTGATTGCGGAAGGACTGGTAAAGGATGTCACACTGCGGCATACGCTGATCTATCAGTTTAACGGGGAGACCTGCATCGTACCCAATTCCGTGATGGATTCGGCGGTGGTCATCAATACGAATTATACGGAGAATATCGGCAACTACGTAGAGATCGAAATCGGATACGGGGCAGATATCGAGAAGGCAATCGGGATCATGCGCCAGATTTGCGCGGAACATGAAATGACACTGAACACGGAGACCAATGCGGTTACCGCCAGCGGCTATACGCAGAATGGCGTCATATTGAAGACTATTATATGGACGCAGAATCTCAACGACAGTTTCCGGGCATGCAGTGATATCCGGGTTGCTCTGGTCAGGGAATTTGGTAAGTGTGGTATAGAGATACCTTACCAGACGGTGACGATTTCCAATTATGAACCGGCAGAGAAAGGGAACGCCGAAGCATAAAACGCTTCGGAATGGAGGTAAAAATGAATGAGAAGAACGACCTGACACAGGGAAGCGTGGCGAAGAACCTGGTGTTTTTTGCCATACCTTACCTGTTGTCCAGTTTTATGCAGACTTTTTACGGAATGGCAGATCTGTTTGTGGTAGGACTCTACAACGGGTCGGAGACTACCACGGCGGTAGCCATCGGCAGTCAGGTGATGCATATGCTGACAGTCATAATTATAGGATTTGTTATGGGAACCACGGTGCGGATCGGACAGTGCGTGGGTGCAAAAGACAAACGGACAGCGGCGAAGACGGTGGGAACGTCAGTCCTGTTTTTTTCTGTGTTTGCGGTTGTAATGACGGCGGCATTGCTGCTGGGTACAGTGCCGATTGTTAAAGTTATGTTAACACCTGAAGAGGCAGTGGCACAGACAAGGCTTTATCTGCTGATTTGTTTCGCGGGGGTTCCCTTTATCATAGCGTACAATGTGATCAGCGGTATTTTCCGCGGTGCGGGAGATTCCAGAAAACCCATGTATTTCGTAGCAGTGGCATGTGTGACAAATATTGTGCTGGATTTCGTGTTTATAGGCGCCTGTGGTCTGGGAGCGGCGGGAGCGGCTCTGGGTACTGTTTGTGGACAGGCGGTGAGCGTGACGGTTGCTTTTATCGTGATACGCAGGCAGAATCTGGGCTTTTGCGTGAGCCGACAGGACTTTCACATGGACAGGGAGGTGATTGGCAGGATTCTGAAGGTGGGGACGCCGGTAGCCATGCAGGATGGCCTGATTCAGGTTGCTTTTATCGTGATTACGGTGATTGCCAACAGCCGGGGGCTGATTGTTTCGGCGGCAGTGGGGATTGTGGAGAAGCTGATCGGCTTTATGTTTCTGGTGCCTTCCGCGTTTCTGTCGGCCATCTCTGCCATCACAGCTCAGAATATGGGGGCGGATCGGGCGGACAGAGCCAGAAGGAGTCTGTATTACAGTCTGGCAATCACAGTGGGCTGGGGATTTTGTTGTGCATTGTACAGTCAGATACTGCCGCATACGCTGGTAGGCATTTTTACGAGGGATGAGTCCGTGCTGTCGGCAGGATGTGAATATTTGCGTTCTTATGCCTTTGATTGTGTGTTTGCAGCGGTACATTTTTGTTTCAGCGGCTATTTCTGCGGCGATCAGAAGTCCATGGTTTCTTTTATTCACAATATTACGGCCATTGTGCTGGTACGTATTCCGGGATCCTGGCTGGCCAGCAGGCTGTTTTCAGAGTCCCTTTATCCGATGGGCTGGGCTGCGCCGCTGGGTTCGCTGCTGTCGGCCGTGATCTGTGTCGGGTTCTATCTCTATTACAGGAAGCAGGAGAAGGAAGGGCTGAGGCGGTTATAAAGTGGAACTGTGGGGAGTAGTGCGCTGCAGCTTATACCGGAAAACAGGTACATATCTGTAGAAACAGGCGTGTGCGTGAGGTGTATCGGAATGTTTAAAATAACAGAATTTCGTGAATCACGGACTGGACGCAGAGGAAGAATTCGGGTATAATATTGCCAAAACAGGATGACCTCAGGAGGAGTACATAATGAAAACAATCAAAGGCAGGCTGCTCATTACAGTTTCGGCGGCAGCATTTATCGTTCTTTTTATCGGTGCAATGGCAGCGGCAGTAGTGGCCGGTAAGGCCGGTATAGGCAGCGCTGTGGGTGCGGGGCTTCTGGTCGGTATCGCAGGGACGGCGGCCATTGATCTGGCAGTGACTTCAGTCCTTGGCAGGGCTTTAGAGCCGATTGCGGAGCTGAAGCAGTTTGCGGCCGGGGATTTCAGTGAACAGGGACAGTCAGGGGTGACGGGCGTCGTGGCTGACGGATTTCGTGATGAAGTGGAGGAAGTGACCCATGCCGCCAGAGCGATCAGACAGCGGATGCGGGAGACCATCACCGGCACCAGCGGAGAGGCGGCGAATATTGCGGATACAGCATCTGCGGCATACAGCGAGATGGCAGATCTGAATAATAAGATTGATGAGATGGATCAGGTAATGGACGGTCTCAATAATAAAGTGCGGGAGGCGGCGGAAGTGACGCAGAGTATCAGTGATGCCAGTGGAGAGATAGGCATGGTGGTAGATGATGTGTCGTGCAAGGCTTCCGAATCGGCGGATGCTTCCAGAGATATCAACATTCGGGCGGACAAGCTCTATAAGAGTACGGTGGAGTCCCAGAAGCAGGCGACAGTGGTTTACCATAATGCGGCCGGAGAGCTGGAACGGGCACTGAAAGAAGTAGAGAAAATCGAGGTTATCAGGAATCTTTCCAAAGAGATCGGTGATATTGCAGGCAAAACCAATCTGATTGCGCTGAATGCAGCAATTGAGGCAGCCAGGGCAGGAGACGCCGGCAGAGGATTTACGGTGGTGTCTGAGGAAGTTCGGAATCTGGCTGAGAGTTCCCAGGTTACGGTAGACAAGATCCAGAAGGTGATTGGTGAAGTGGTGGATTCCGTTATGGATTTGAAAGACAGCTCAGGTAAGCTTCTGGAATTTGTGCGGGAAGAGGTTATGACCGATTACGATACGATGGTGAGTACTGCAGAGCAGTACCAGAAGGACGCCTTTTTCTTCGACGGCATTGCAACGGATCTGGGGGCTTCGGCGGAGGAAATGGGCGCTTCCATCGAAGAGATGCTGGCCTCCCTGCAGACTGTTTCTTCTTTAAACAGTGTGATTGTTGACGAAGTCAGCAATGTGGCCGGTGCGATGCAGAATACCAATGTAGACTCTGAGGAGATTCTGCGTAAGATGGCAATTATGGAGAGAAGCAGCCGCTCCCTGCAGGAGATCGCGGCGTCTTTCCGGGTGTGATCTTCTGCAGAGGTGAGGGTTTGCTTTCAGGGAAAGCCGGGCCGATATTCGAGAGCGCTTAGTCCCTGATATGGTTCCGCAGGCAGTACAATGCCAGCACATTGGGCAGAACCATCATGGCATTGATCAGGTCGGTGCTTTCCCAGACGAGACGCATGGGAATGATAGCGCCGAAGTAGATCATCAGAATATAACCGATTTTGTAGAGCGGAATACCTTTTGTTCCCATAAGGTATTCCGTTGCTTTTTCACCGAAATAGGACCAGCCTATGAGGGTGGTGACGGCGAAAGCAGCCAGAGAGATGGTCAGGAATGCATCTCCTGCATAAGGCAGGTGACGGAAGGCGGCTGCCGTCAGACCGGTTTCCGCCACGCCTGCTGTGGAGGCCGGATCGTAGAGCATGTTGGCTACGATGACGATACCGGTAACGAGGCACATGACGACGGTATCCCAGAAAACGGCGGTCATGGAGACATAGGCCTGAATGCGTGGCTCGGACACATGGGAGGCAGCGGCCGCAATGGCAGATGTGCCGATGCCGGCTTCGTTGGTAAAGAGTCCTCTGGCGATGCCGTAGCGCAGGGCGTGCTGCACGGCGGCGCCCGCCAGTCCGCCTGCTGCAGAGCCGAAGGAAAAGGCATCTTTGAGGATCAGCAGACAGGCGGAGAGCAGCACATCGTGATAGAGCAGCATGAGCAGCAGACAGCCGAAGAGGTAGACAAAGCTGATGGCCGGCACCATGCGCTCACAGATGTTGGCTATGCTCTTCACGCCGCCCAGGATTACCGTACCGGTGAGAAATGCGAGTACGATCCCCACCAGGTGAGGCGATAGGTGAAAGGCAGCCTGGGCGGCCTGGGTGACGGAATTGGCCTGGGTGGTGCAGCCGACTCCGAAGGCGGCGATCAGGGTACAGACTGCATAGACACCGCCCAGATATTTATTATGTAAACCGTTCTTCAGCACATACATGGGGCCGCCTACATAGTCGCCGGAAGCGCTGCGGCTGCGGAAGAGCACGCTTAGGTAGCACTCGCTGTAGGCGGTGGCCATACCCAGGATACCGGTGATCCAGCACCAGAAAATGGCGCCGGGGCCGCCCAGAGCCACTGCAGTGGAGACGCCGATGATATTACCGGTGCCAAGGGTGGCGGCCAGGGTGGTAGCCAGTGCGGAGAAGGGCGATAAATTCTGTCCGGTGTTGTCTGCCTTACCGAAGGACAGCTTCAGCGCATAGAAAAGATTACGCTGGGGGAAATGCAGTTTCAGAGTGAAATAAATGTGGGTTCCCATCAAAAGCGTCAGGAGGGGAATACTCCAGATCAGATCGTTGAGTCGTTCCAGCAGAGCCATAAGCGATAAGCATTCCTTATCAGGTGGCATATTCTTCCGTCAGGATTTCCTGCCGGAGGCAGCCTTTTCATTCTATATATATCGATAAGGGGCGGTAAAAAGAACTGAAATATGTTACACTTAATATAAAAAGCAGGCTTGTGTATATGACTGTAAAACGGCAGGTGGGGAGAAAGGAAGAGCAATTATGGAAGAACGGGCATATCAATGGGCACAGGCGTTATGTTCCTGTGCTGGGGAAGATACGGATTTTCTGCGGGAGTTCTGGCAGACGCTTTTGCAGTCGGAGGGCGTTTACAGGGAATTTGTGCATTATCTGGAGCATGAGGCATTTCTCTGTGACTATAAGGTGGCAGGCTGCAGTGTGGTGGATATTATGGTGTGGCAGATCGATCATTTTAAGGCCAACCTGGACTTAAGCCACAGAGGAACGGCTTACGCGGGCGGACAAAATGGGGATAGGATGCTGCTGCTGGCTTTCGATACCATGCTGAAAATGGAACGGGATCCGGAACGGTATGCGGCGCAGATGCGCAGCGAGACAGGGACAGATTATCCTGACAAATATTAACACAAAAGAGGCATGAGCTAAGCATAAAGCATCACAGAAAGGAATACTACATACAAATGAACAAAGAGGACATCAGGATCAGAAACGTGATCGTGCATATTATGGATTCTACCATCGGAATGCCTGTGTTGTCGGATACGGAGCTGGAGTATGGTTCCGAAATCGCGGAATTTTTAAAGGAGCATATCGCCAGGATCAGTTCAGGGGATGATGCCAAGGAGTGTCGGTTTTATAAGGAGGAGTCAGAAATCTATCAGATGCTGAATGCCTATTCGGATGAAGACTTCCTGACGGTCAGTAAAGAGATTGCCG
The DNA here is from genome assembly GCA_947576945.1 of uncultured Lachnospiraceae bacterium. Classification (GTDB taxonomy): domain Bacteria; phylum Bacillota; class Clostridia; order Lachnospirales; family Lachnospiraceae; genus UBA3282. Next base: position 7,024 of record CANPTH010000027.1, on the reverse strand, counting down.
GGCTTCTCTATGAGATTATGAGCAGTAACATTGACATTCCGCCGGCGGATTTGATGGTGGTCCGTTTCCGGGAAGGAGAGGAAGAATATCTGGCGCTTCTGAAAATGAATTATAAAGCGTTCTATACCCACAGGACGATGACATCTGAAGACGGGGAGGGCAACCGCAATGAGATCATACGGCATAAGTCCATTCTGCCGTCAGAGACCCAGCGGCTGACAGAGGCGGCGCTGATTCGTTTGAGTGATCTGGCCCTGCAGGTGATTGAGAAAAAATACGAAGTGAACGGAGAGAAGACGAATTATTTTTCCTTTCTTTTCCTGAAATGCAGCGCTCATATGTCTCACAAATCGAAGCTGTCCATTGTGAGCCGTGCGGTAGAGAGCGTGCAGAAAGAGGGGTTCGATGAGACTGAGCGCTATGAGAAGCAGATGCGGGCCAAGAGCATCATTCAGGAGGAGATCGAGGAAAAGGGCGGTTTTGTAGTGGAAGAGCTGGCGGAGAAAATATTTCAGGAGGAACCGGAATTAAAAATTGCATTTCAGGATAAGATGGAAAAGTATGATATGGTAAAGGAAGAGATACAGCCGCAAAGTGAAAATACGGTGCGCAAATACCAAAGCCAGCATCTTTATACGGATACGGGGATTGAGATCAAAATTCCCATGGAGCAGTATAAGAATCCGCATAGTGTGGAATTTATAACCAATCCTGACGGGACGATCTCGGTGCTGATCAAGAACATTGAACATTTGGAGGCGAAGCTGTAAGAATGCCTGTGCGGTGACAGGAGCTGTGACAGGCAGATAAGTCGAATTGCTGTCAAAGTAAGATGCAGGCAGCTGTATGCGGAGGACAGGCTTATGGGAACTGTTTTAGATTATTTGAGAGAGTATGGAGACTATACGCTGGAGGAGAAACCTTTTAATGAAGTGGATAGTTTGATTCTCAGTCAGTTTTCGTATCTTAAGTTTGATGAGATGATGCTATCTGCGGACAGGCAGGTGGAAGCGAAGGGGAAGGCAGAAGAGCGGGAGAAGGCGGCAGGGCCGGAAGCTGCAACGGATCGGGTGGAGAAGAAAGCTGGTATGGCAGAGCGTGCGGCGGTCAGCCTTGAGGAGATATTTCGTCACGAGAACTATGACTCTCTGTATGGGGACGAGCGGTATCGACGTGACAACACGGCGCTGTTTTTGGGCATGTATGGCAGCAGGCGGTTCCATGATACATGGATAGAGAATTATGTAAACCGAATTGACCTGGATACGGAGATGCAGTTCTCGGCGGTGACGATCCATTTGCCGGATGGCATGGTGTATGTGGCTTTTCGGGGAACGGATGAGAGCATTGTGGGGTGGAAGGAGGATTTGAATCTGGCTTTTTCGGAGCCGGTGCCGGGACAGCGGATGAGTGTGGAGTATTTGAATGATACAACGGAAACGTTTACCGGAGATTTTTGTGTTGGCGGGCATTCCAAGGGTGGTAATCTGGCAGTTTATGCGTCTATGAACTGCAGGGAAAATGTGAGGAGCCGCATTACAGCGATCTATGATCATGATGGACCGGGATTTCGGCCGGAAGTAAAGGCGCAGGGGGCATATGAGGAGATTGCGGGACGGATACGTAAGACGGTGCCCCGGTCTTCCCTGGTGGGAATGCTTCTGTATTCGGAGGGTAGATATGAGGTGGTGGAGAGCAGAACGATCGGGCTGGCCCAGCACAATCCATATAGCTGGCTGGTCAGGGAAGATGCCTTCGTGGTTGTAAACGATATCTATACAGGGCGAAAATTTATGGATGAGGCGCTGAACCAGTGGATCCTGTCGCTGTCCCAGGAGGAGATGCATACTTTTGTGGATACCTTTTATCAGGTGATTCTGGCTTCCGAGACCGATAACCTGATTGATTTTACGGCCAATTGGATGCAAAGTCTGCACCGTATCAGAATGGCTTTAAAGGAGCTTGAACCGGAGACGGAGAAAGCTGTCTGGCAGACCCTGCGGGCGCTTCTGGATATTATTTCCTCGAATATGAAGGAGCGGTTCCGCAACAGGAATGAGGCAGACAGAGAGAAGCTGGAAGAAGGGATCAGGCAGCTGGAACTGGATTTCAGGAAACAGTCCTGACCGCCATTTCTGCGAAATACTGTAAAAGTCTGTCACCGCTGCCGTCCGGCAGGCGTTCGGGATGCCACTGTACGGCGATAACAGGCAGAATGGCATGTTGAATGCCTTCGATGATATTGTCGCCTGCACGGCAGACGGGAAGCAGGTCTTTGCCCAGTTGATCCAGAGCCTGATGGTGGGCTGAGTTGACCGGAGCGCTGAGTCCGTACAGCTGATAGAAGAAATCGGTGCGGGACAGGCTGCTGTGGTAGACCTGGTGGTGTTGGTCTGCTCCGTTCCACTGGTGGCTGGCTGCGGTGGGGATGTGTTGGATGAGGGTGCCTCCCAGGGCTACATTGATTATCTGTATCCCTTTGCAGATACCAAGAACAGGTTTGCCCTGCCGGAGAAAGGAGTCAAGCGCCTGCATCTGCAGAATATCCAGTTCAGTGTCTATGCCGCGGGAGCCGTGGTTCTGCTGGCCGAAGAAGGCAGGCGTGATGTCGCCTCCGCCTGGCAGCAGCAGATGGGAAGCGGCGTCAGCCTGTTCGGGATCCAGGGTGGTGAAGCAGGAAAGCTTTAGCCTGCGGAGGGAGTTTTCGTAGTTTCCGGTATCATGGCTGCGGCCAAGAATGGCGATGGTGACAGGGTTTTTTGGAGCAGGACAGGGCATGGAATCGCCTCCTGTGGTGATTGTGTTACTTTAGTATATGTAGCTTTGATGAATAGTTTAATGTGGATGGGTCTGATTGTTTATAGTAAATGATGAAAATTGCAGTTGCTTTCCTGCAGGCAGGATTCTTTTTCATAGGAGGGGGGCGGTTGAAATCATAAAAGCATCCTGAAAAGTAAAGCGAAGGGAAAACATAAAAAGAAAGGAACAGGTAACGGCTATGGCGAAATTATTTATTAACGAGAGGAATAAGAGGGGGCACATCAACCCGGAGATCTACGGACATTTCTCGGAACATCTTGGGCGGTGCATTTATGAGGGGCTGTATGTGGGAGAGGATTCTGCTATCCCCAATGTCAACGGGATGCGTACGGATGTGGTGGAAGCTTTGAAGGAGATGAAGATTCCGGTGCTGCGGTGGCCTGGCGGCTGTTTTGCAGACGAGTATCACTGGAGGGATGGCATCGGTCCCAAGGCAGGGCGTAAGAAGATGATCAATACGCATTGGGGCGGCGTTGTGGAGGATAACAGTTTCGGGACACACGAGTTTTTTGAACTGTGTGAACAGCTGGGATGTAAGACCTATGTGAACGGCAATGTAGGCAGCGGAACGGTGCAGGAGATGAGCGAATGGGTGGAGTATATGACATTTGAAGGCGTGTCTCCCATGGCGGATCTGCGTAAGGAAAACGGGCATGAGAAGCCCTGGAAAATTGATTATTTCGGTGTAGGCAATGAGAACTGGGGCTGTGGCGGCAATATGACGCCGGAATATTATGCGAATCTGTACAGAAGATACCAGACTTATGTACGGCAGTATCGTAAGGATGCGCCAATCAGGAAAGTGTGCGGCGGTCCGAATGTGGCGGATTATTCCTGGACGGAAAATGTACTTAAGACCTGTTTTACGAAACCTCAGCCAGGTGAGGGGGTGGGAACGCAAGGCTTTATGGACGGCCTCTCTCTGCATTATTATGTGCATCCGGGCGGATGGCAGGACAAGGGAAGCGCTACGGAGTTTGACGATAAGACATGGTATAAGACGATGGCCAAGGCAGTCTATATCGAGGAACTGATCGAGCGTCATGGTGCGATCATGGATCAGTATGATCCGGAGAAGAAGATCGGTATGATCGTAGATGAATGGGGCTGTTGGTTTGATGTGGAGCCGGGAACAAATCCGGGATTTCTGTATCAGCAGAATACCATGCGGGATGCATTGGTGGCCGGCGTATCCTTGAATATCTTCAATAAGCATTGTGACCGCGTGAAGATGAGCTGTATCGCGCAGATGGTGAATGTGCTGCAGTCCGTGATTCTGACAGAAGGACCGAGAATGCTTCTGACTCCTACCTATCATGTATTCCATATGTACAGGCATCATCAGGATGCGGAGCTTGTGGACAGTTATATTGAGGGCAATGAGACCATCGGTATGGAAGCGGAATATCAGGTGCCGCTTTTAAGTGAATCCGTATCCGTGGATGCTGAAGGGTATGTGAATGTGACGTTGAACAATCTGTCTGTGACGGAAGATGTACCGGTGGAAATGGCATTCGCACAGCTTTTGCCAGAACAGGTGACGGCGGCGATTCTGCGGGAAGAGATGCATGCATATAATACTTTCGATGAGCCGGAGAAGGTAAAGGAAGAGGCATTTGCCGCTTTTGAGATCAAGGACGGGAGAATCTGCTTTACGGCGCCTGCCTGCAGCGTGATCAGTTTCCGTATAAAATAACGCATTCTCCGGGCCGATTTTGGATTCCGCATGACGGTATCAGAGCAATTGAGATAAAGATAGAAAGAGGCGTATATCAGGGATGGAAATGGAGAGAAGGCGTCACTGTCGTAAGTGTCTTACAAGGGATATGGATCAGAAGGCGTATTTTGAAAATCTGCACACGTATATCCGGAATCTGGAGGCAGAGCTTAAGGTTAAAGAGCAGCTTTATGAGGAACGGCTTTCCCTGTGCAAAGACTGTGATCTGCTGGCAGACGGTATGTGCAGAGCCTGCGGCTGTTATGTGGAACTGCGGGCGGTGATGAAGAAGAACGGCTGTCCCTATAACAAGTGGCTCGCACAGTAAACTTACATCATGCTCAGCCTGCCGTCGGGCGGGCCGCATGGATGGCCATATTCCCGGCGGCTTATATAAAACCGATATATTCAGAGTAATTTCACAGGCCCGGAGACAATTTCCCGGGCCACATAAAGAATACTGTCAGGTCTGGCATTCATCGTCCATTTCACCAGGGTCAGTTCACCTCTTTCAATCTCAATACAGGTGATGCAGCGGGGATGCACACAGCTTCCCGTGTTATAATAACAGGAAGGTTCCTGTGGAAGCACAGGCCGGTGGGTATGGCCCGTGATCAGGATGCGGCGCCGCTCTTCGGCCCAGCCGCGCAGGCGCTCTTCGCATTTCTCTTTTACCTCATAATTTTTGGCGGCGCTGGTGGGATCCAAGAAGCCCAGATTTTCGAGCGGACTCCAGATATAGCGTACCAGGAACCTGGCCAGCGGCCAGAGCGTGGAATTAAGCAGGCTGGCCTGGTGGCCGTGGGTAAGATAGAGGGATTTTTCCGGCAAAGATTCGGAGTGCAGGATCAAAGATTCCAGGAAGCCCGGGTTCTTTCTGCGGACAATATTGTGATTGCCATAGAGAAGATACAGCCGGCCCTGTTCTTCGAATCGGGAGAACATGCAGTAGATATCGTCATGAATCTCAGTTATATTGCGCAGTTTACGATTCTCCCACAATTCTTCCCCGTCTCCCAGCTCAATATAAGTGAAACCGCTTCGGTAATAATGTTCCAGAGCAGCATAGTAGAGGTGCTGGTTCTTTAAGAAGTTGTCTGAAGAGGTACCGATGCCTCTGTGACAGTCGCTGATAAGAGCATAGCGGGTACATTTGTTGAAGGGCAATACGGGCGCCTGTGCAAAAGCGCGGTCCAGTCGGCCTGTGATACTCATGGAGTTCCTCCCTATATAAGATACGGGGTCTGGAATTCTGTCCTGCACACACCTTCGCGGTTTACTTTCCGCCGGCGGCGCACAAGGCAAAGAGACTCCGAGAACCCATAGATTACGATGTTTTATGGCTCTTTATGAAGATGAGGACGGCATTTCTGACAATGTTTCGGGCGATGGCAGCCGTTCTTTCTGTGGCAGCGCCTGTGGAAGCGGTGTATACGCATCAGCCTTCGAAAGCAAAAAGGAAGATAGAAATAGAGATACAATACGCGGTCTTCTGTGCAGACGAAGGGTTTGGTTACCCAGACAAAAAGCCGGCAGTATATTCGATTCAGGCACTGGGAAAGCCGGCGATGGAATCGTGTAAACAGGCCATAGTGCGTGGGTATGGGCCGGTGGAAGGTGAAAGACAGACAGAAGTTCTGTATGGTGATATTTTCCGCCGGATATCCGGCTTTGCACAATCCGTTGTAGAATGCATCCATCATTTCTTCATTGGGAAAATAGATGGCGGCCTTCAGACACAGATCACCGGGATGGGAAAAGACGCCCGGCACAAAAGCGGTAAGCCACCAGTGCTTTTCAGAAAGCTGGACATATGAGCCATCTGCTTCGCTGAGATGAAGAGAACAGGAAAGCATTTCGGTTTCGTCGACAGCAGAAAAATGAGCTACCTGATACTCTGCCTCGGATAACAGTCTGTCGGCGTGATAGATACCGATCTCTGCTCCCGTGTTGATGCCGTATTGGCCTTTCCAGAATTCGATCAGCCATGTCTTTTTCCGGTAATCAAAGTAGACCGGAAGGGTATCGAAGACCATCTGGAAGCGGGGCGCCATATAGTCGTAGAACCATGTGTAGCCGGCAGTCTTCTGCCATGCATCTAGGGTCGATGAGAAGAAGCCGCAGCAGCAGTGGTAAGCGTAACCGAAGGGTGCGGCAAGTTCTTCCAGAAGAGAACATTTCTGGCATTTATCCATGCACTTGATTTTGCAGATGATCTTTTTTTTGCGGAAATGGAAAAGGAGCATACAGACAAAGGCGATCAGAAATAAGATAAAAAGAGTAACGTACATAATGAATAACCTATAATCCTATGTGGTTTGCTACTATTTTATGCCGGGGAATATAAAAGGTTATTGAAGATTTTGGATGTGCCGGATCGTTTGTATGTTATAAAAAAAGAACTCTACCGTTTGGTAAAGTTCTTTCTAGTGATGCAGGAAAAGAGACTTGAACTCTCATGGTATTGCTACCACACGGACCTGAACC
>CANPTH010000026.1 GCA_947576945.1 uncultured Lachnospiraceae bacterium | reverse complement strand
ACCACTATAGCAGATACACATTATTTACACAAGAACTTTCGATACGCTATACTAGAACAGCACAGAACACATATCGTACAGAAAATTAATGAGTATGGGGGATATGATGATTTGGATGTGTCTGCAATTATTGAAGCAAGTCAGAGAGAACATATTCTAAAAAAATACATATGGGTAGTGTTTTTTCATAACTATATATGCACGATTTATAATTTGCCGGAGTGTATGATTAAATCATGCAGTGCTTGTGATATTCGATTTATGAGGATGACATTAGGAATTATTGAAAAATAAGTAAGATTTTGCTCAAACTTCGCTCAAAAAGGTAAGCGCTTAATTTTCGACCGTCACACAAAAGGGACTTTATTAACTTATAAGTAAATTTTTACTACATCAAAAATGCCCCGGTTGGGTTTAGCAACTGAAGCACCTTGCCAATTCACATACGATTTAACTATTGCGAGCAGTTATTCATTGTTGTTTTGGCTGTCGACCCGTCTCTGGATTTCTGCTTTTAAAGCCTCGTTCCAGGGAGCAAGCTGTTTCAGTTCTTCATCCGTCATCTGATCGTTCGGCTGATGCTCGAACAGGAAGGTAAGATAGTGGTAAACATTTACTTTGTTTGCCTTGGCCATTTCTGCCATTGTGTAGGCCATGGCGCTTGCCTGGGCTCCGGCCGGCGTATCACAGAACAGCCACCCTTTTCTCCCGACTACAAATGGACGGATAGAATTCTCGCTCAAATTGTTCGAAAAACTGCATCGTCCATCTTCCAGATAGGTCATAAGATGTTCTTTTCGATTCCGGATATAAGTCACTGCTTTGTCCAGACGTGAGTTGCGGACTGGGGTCTGCTTTTCAAGCCACGACAAAAAGCCTTCAATGATTGGCTTTTCATGGGTGAGCCGGGCTTCCTTGATGGCATCGGACGTTTTATATTTCTGACGGATCTTGTCCTCTTTCTCAAAAAGCTGGTTGATATACATGACTCCCTGCACCGAGGTTGTGTATAATCCAGTTGTTTTCCTTTCGGGATCGCATCAATCAGATATCTGCGGATATGTGCCCAGCAGGCGAGCCGTTTTGCAGCAGATACTTTATTGTAACCACTGTATCCGTCACACATCAGATATCCCTGAAACCCATTCAGGAAATCTACTGCCGTATCACCTGCACGTGTTTCGGAATACTTGTAGATGACGATCGGATGATCTCCGTCTTCGCCGCTGCGAAACAGCCACATATATGACTTTGTCTGCGCACGGCGTTCCGGCTCATGTAATACCTGAACAGGAGTTTCATCTGCCATTGCAAAGTTTCTCGCCAGCAGTTTCCGGTGAAAATACTCATACATCGGAGCAAAGAACGCCTCTGTATTTTTGATCACCCAGTTTGCCAGCGTTGCACGACTGATTTTTGCACCTAAGCGCCCAAGATCCTGTTCGATCCGGTATAAAGGCATCCCGTTACAGTACTTCTGGTAAACAACCCATGCCACTGCGGAGGCAGAAGCCATTCCGTACATTATGTGGGCTTTCCCGTCCCGGCCTTTGATGATCGCAGGAGTGATTCCGTGCTCCTTACAGTTTTTGCATCCATAGTGATGCGGTGAATTTTGTTTCGTGGGTGGCAGAGGTTGTGGATAACCAGTATTCCGTACTTGAAGTTCCTGTATCTTGAAAGCAGTCAGCGATGTCGTGTGATGAATGAAGGAAATGCAATTGTCGGAACAAAGTAAGAGATTTTACAGCAGGGAAGACTTCGGCACAGCGATGTTAGTAATTGTGTTAACGATATAATTTACTTTTGAGCCTTACTATGCTATACTATCATAGCTGTTAGGGCTTTTTGATTTAGAGCATTTTGGTATAGAGAAATGATTGTATCGTAATGGTACGTAGAAAATAAAATGAGCAAACACGGAGGAATCAGATAATATGAAACTAGGCATCGTGGGACTTCCCAATGTGGGAAAGAGTACACTTTTTAATTCTTTGACGAAAGCGGGAGCGGAATCGGCAAACTATCCGTTCTGTACGATCGATCCGAATATCGGTATTGTGGCGGTGCCGGACGAGAGACTGAAGCTGCTGGGGGATATGTATCAGTCGAAGAAGGTGACGCCTGCCACCATCGAATTTGTGGATATCGCCGGGCTGGTAAAGGGCGCATCGAAGGGGGAAGGACTGGGCAATCAGTTTTTAAGCAATATCCGGGAAGTAGATGCTATCGTGCATGTAGTGCGCTGCTTTGAGGACAGCAATATCGTGCATGTGGACGGGGCTATCGATCCGATGCGGGATATTGAGACGATTAATCTGGAATTGATCTTCTCGGATCTGGAGATCCTGGAGCGCAGGATCTCCAAGACCGGTAAGGCGGCCAGGATGGACAAGACGCTTGCCAGGGAGGCAGCTCTTCTGGAGAAGCTGAAGGAGCATCTGGAGAACGGGCAGCTGGCGAAGCGCTATGAGGCAGAGGATGAAGAAGAGGCGGCCCTTCTTGCTTCTTATAATCTGCTGACATATAAACCGGTGATCTTTGCGGCCAATGTGGCGGAGGAAGACCTGGCAGATGACGGCGCCGGTAATGATGGCGTAAAGCGGGTCAAGGAATTTGCAGCGGAAAATGGCAGTGAGGTGTTCGTGATCTGTGCCCAGATCGAGCAGGAGATCGCCGAGCTGGATGAGGAAGAGACCGCCATGTTCCTGGAGGATCTGGGGCTTTCGGAGTCCGGTCTGCAGAAACTGATCAAGGCGAGCTATCATATCCTGGGACTGATGAGTTTCCTTACGGCCGGAGAAGATGAGACCAGAGCATGGACGATTAAGATTGGTACGAAAGCGCCGCAGGCTGCGGGTAAGATACATACGGACTTTGAGCGGGGCTTTATCAAGGCGGAGGTAGTCAACTACAAGAACCTGCTGGAGCAGGGGTCTCTTGCAGCTGCCAGAGAGAAGGGCCTGGTGGGCATGGAAGGCAAAGAGTATGTGGTGCAGGACGGGGATGTGATCCTGTTCCGATTCAATGTATAGTGTACGGTTTTTGAAACCGGTGCAGCATAAGTTGTATGCAGGGAAGGAGTCAGGTTGCTCATGCAGGATATCATGGATGTGGCGGACATTGCGTTTCCGCATCTGGGAATTTATTTAAGGAATGTGCCGCGGAATTTTAGTATCTTCGGATTTAGTATTGCTTTCTATGGTGTGATTATCGGTCTGGGTATTTTATGTGGGATCCTGCTGGCGGCGCACATTGCGAAGAAAGAGCAGCTGAATCCGGATCTGATCTGGGATTTTGCGATCTATGCGATCGTTTTTTCCATTATCGGAGCGAGGATTTATTATGTTATCTTCCGCTGGGATCTCTACCGGGATGATCTGCTCAGTATCTTTAATACGCGCAAGGGCGGGCTGGCCATTTACGGTGCGGTAATTGCGGCTTTTATCACGCTGTGGATATACTGTAAAGTTAAGAAATTAAGTTTTCTTCAGATCGCGGATATCTGTGTGCCGGCGCTGGTGCTTGGCCAGATCATCGGACGCTGGGGGAATTTCATGAACCGGGAAGTGTTCGGCGAATATACAGACAGCCTGCTGGCCATGCGGCTGCCTGTCGACGCGGTCAGAAGCAGCGATATCTCAGAGAGTATTGCTGCCCACATGATAGACGGTACCAATTACATTCAGGTACACCCGACTTTTCTATACGAAGGGTTGTGGAACCTTGCGCTTCTTCTTTTTATGCTGATGTACCGGCAGCACAGGAAATTTCGAGGAGAAATGTGGCTTCTGTATCTGGGCGGCTATGGGCTTGGCAGAGCCTGGATTGAAGGAATCAGGACGGATACCCTGTTTATTCCGAATACAACGATAGCCGTATCGCAGGTGCTCGCAGCCGCACTTTTTGTGGCAGCCTTGATTGCAGATCTCGTAATACGTATCCGGCTGAACAAAAGAGGATTGATAATGGATAAGACAGAAAACACGCTGGATAACGAATAGAATAAGGCTGTAAGAAAGCATGAAATAACAATGATTATACAGGTAAAAAGAGAATCCTGCAGGTTGGAAATGACCTGCAGGGTTCTTTTTTTGCCTTTTTTTGTCTAAAGAATTTCTTAATTATTTCCTTGCAATGTAGACCTGTTTAGTATAAAATTGGTATCAAAGTGGTGGAAAGTGGTATAAAGTGGAATGAAGTGGAGGAATTGAACTGATTTTCATGACGAATCACAGATTCCGTGGCAGACCACTTGTATGGCGGAAGGTGTATGGATGATGGCGGTTAGCTGCGGCAGACACTCAGGGCAGGTGATTGATGATGTTTATGGGAGAATACAATCACACAATCGATGCAAAAGGCAGGCTGATCGTCCCCTCGAAGTTCAGGGAAGCATTGGGTGACACCTTCGTGGTGACCAAAGGACTCGACGGCTGTCTGTTTGTGTATGACAACAAGGAGTGGAACGCATTCGAGGAAAAACTGAAATCACTGCCTCTTACCAATAAAGAAGCCAGACAGTTTGCAAGATTTTTTCTGGCAGGAGCAGCAGAAGTGGAAGTTGATAAACAGGGAAGAATCCTGGTGCCGAATATACTGAGAGAATTTGCACAGATCAGCAAGGATGTGGTGCTCATCGGCGTGGCCAGCAGAATAGAGATCTGGAGCAGAGAACGCTTCGAGGGCATAGCGTCTTTCGAGGATATGGATGAGATAGCGGAACATATGGCAGAGCTGGGATTAGGGATTTGACGAAAAGATGGAATTTGAGCATACATCAGTTCTTTTGAAAGAAACAATAGAGAATCTGCGGATCAAACCGGACGGTATCTATGTGGACGGTACGCTGGGCGGCGGAGGACATTCCTATGAAATAGCATCCGCACTGGGCGATAAGGGCCGTCTGATCGGGATCGATCAGGACGAAGCAGCCATAGAAGCAGCCGGCCGGCGGCTGAAGCCGTATCAGGACAGGATAACACTGATCCGCGATAATTACTGTAACATGAGACAGGCGCTGAAACAGGCCGGAGTGGAGAAGGTGGACGGTATCCTGTTGGATCTGGGCGTATCTTCCTTTCAGTTGGACAATATTGAAAGAGGATTTTCGTACAGGTATGATACGGCGCTTGATATGCGGATGGATCAGAGAAAGACCGTGACGGCGAAAGATATCGTAAATCAATATACGCAGACGGAATTGTATCATATCATCAGGGATTATGGAGAAGAGCAATTTGCGCAGAACATCGCAAAGCATATTGTTAAGGCAAGAGCGGATAAGCCTATAGAGACAACGGGGGAACTCAATGATATTATCAGGGCGGCGATCCCCGCGAAAATGAGAGCGACAGGAGGACATCCTTCCAAAAGGACATTTCAGGCGATCAGAATCGAGTGTAACAGGGAGTTGGAAGTATTACGGGATTCTTTAGACGATATGATCGATCTGCTGACGGTTGAAGGAAGGATCTGCATCATTACTTTTCACTCATTGGAAGATCGGATCGTGAAGACGGCCTTTCGCAAAAATGAGTCCCCCTGTACCTGTCCGTCGGATTTCCCGGTGTGTGTTTGCGGACAGGTTTCTAAAGGTAAAGTGATCACCAGAAAGCCGATTCTTCCTTCTGAAGAGGAATTGGCTGAGAATAAAAGGTCTAAAAGTGCAAAATTGAGGGTGTTTTGCAGGGAATAGCAAAGCGCAGACTGCACGCGGACTAATAGAATGGAGGAAATGGACAGCCATGGCAGCAGTGCAGAGAGCAGGAAATCAACGGCGCACGACAGATAACAGAAGCAGATATTATGTGCAGGGAAATACGGCGAGACAGCTGAATGTGGCCAGGGAGATCGAGCAGAGACCTCAGAAGAAAGTCAGCAACCGAACCCGTAAGAACAGGGATAAGGCCAGGCATATGAGCGCAGGATATGTTTTATTCCTGTGCGTGGCACTTTTGGTGACAGGATTTATTCTGATAAATTATGTTGGTCTGCAGTCTGACATCACCAACAGTGTGAAACATATAGCAAGACTGGAGAAGGAGCTGAACAATCTGAAGCTGGCAAATGATGAGGAATATACCAGAATAACAAGCAGTGTGGATCTGAAGGAGATCAGAAGAGTGGCGATCCAGGAGCTGGGCATGCAGTATGCGGAGGAAGGACAGATTATTTCTTTTGCCAGCGAAAGCAATGATTATGTGAAGCAGTTAGCGGATATTCCGCAGTGAATGCTGCTGACGGCCTGAGAAAACACTGCGGATTTTGAATTTGCGGGGTGGATTATGCAGATGAGACAGGGCGTTTTGTTAAAAAATAAGCAGGTGATGATTTGAGCGATAGAGGAAGAGGAAGAAATTCCGGCAACAGATTTACCATAAAGATGCAGAGGAAGCTGGTAGTGCTTTTCCTGGCGCTGATGCTTGTCTTTGCAGGACTCAGTGCGCAGCTGTATCTGATTACGAGAGACAGCGGAGAAGAGTATAAGCAGAAGGTATTGTCGCAGCAGGAGTACGATTCAACGACAATACCTTTTAAGCGTGGAAATATAGTGGACTCTAACGGCACGATCCTCGCAGTCAGCAATAAGGTATATAATGTCATTCTTGATACGAAAGTCCTGATGGACAAGGAGGAAAACGTCGAACCGGTATTGGAAGCTTTGCGTAAGTGTTTCGGTATCGATACGGCCGAAGTGAGAAATTATATAGCGCAGCATCCGGATTCTTCCTATTATGTGATGGCAAAGCGTGTGGAATATGAGAAGATGAATGCCTATCAGGAAATGGTCACGGATCCGGAAACAGGTGTAAGTCTGCGTGGCGTATGGTTTGAACCTGAATATAAGCGAGAGTATCCGAACGGGCGGCTTGCCTGTGACATAATCGGATTTACGACAAATGACAATGTGGGAACTTATGGGTTGGAAGAGTTCTATAATGACATACTCTGCGGTACCAACGGAAGGGAGTACGGGTATCTGAACGAGGACTCCAACTTGGAGCGGACAACGATACCGGCTAAGGATGGCAACAATCTGCACATAGCATTGGACGGTAATATCCAGAGTATAATTGTCAAATACCTGGAAGAGTTTCAGGAAGAGTTAAAGGATAACTACAGGCCCGGAAATGCGGCGGAGCATGTTGCCTGTATCATCATGGAAGTCAATACGGGCAGGATCCTGGGGATGGCGGACTATCCGAACTATGATTTGAACGACACGCGAAATAAGGACAATTTGATCGGAATGCCCCTGCTGAATGAGGACAGTGTCAGAACCGGTGAGAGTGTGACCCGGGAGATTCTGAATGGTATGGATGATGCGGCTATGTACCGGCAGCTGAATGCCCTGTGGAAAAACTACTGTATCACGGATGCCTACGAGCCGGGATCGGTGGCCAAGCCCTTCACGGTAGCTGCGGCGCTTGAAGCCGGTGCAATCAAAGGGAATGAGTCCTATGAGTGTAAAGGGGAACTTCATGTAGGGGATCATGATATCAGCTGCCATCAGACTTTTGGGGACGGCTATATCAACGTACAGCAGGGAATTGAGCGTTCTTGCAACGTCGTATTGATGAATGTGGCGTTTGCACTTGGAAAGGATGCATTCGTAGATTACCAGAGACTGTTCGGCATGGGATTGAAGACCAACATTGATCTGGCGGGAGAGGCGCGGACTGCGTCCATGGTGTTTGATCAGAATACGATGGGGCCGACTGACCTGGCGACAAACTCTTTCGGGCAGAGTTTTAATGCCACCATGATCCAGATGATCACAGGATTTTGTTCTCTTATCAACGGCGGATATTATTATGAGCCGCATATTGTGGACAAGATTACCACCGCCGACGGTGCGACCATAGAGAATATTGCGCCCAGAGTGTTAAAACGTACGATTTCCCAGTCCACCAGCGATACGATCAAGGAATTCTGCAATACTGTGGTGACCGGTGAGAAGGGTACAGGAAAGACGGCGAGACCGGCAGGTTATATGATCGGCGGTAAGACCGGTACGGCGGAGACGCTTCCGCGCGGCAACGATGAATACGTTGTGTCCTTTATGGGATATGCGCCTGCGGATGATCCACAGATCGCCATCTATGTGGTGGTGGACAGACCTAACGTACAGTATCAGGATAACGCAAGGCATGCAACAGGGATCGTCAGGAAAGTGCTGACCGAAGTTCTGCCGTATCTGAATATCTTTATGACAGAGGAGCTCAGTGATAAAGAGAGAGAGGAACTGGAAGCATTGAAAATCCAGATCAAGATGGCGGACGGCGGCACAGAGGAGAAACCGCAGACGGATGAAGAAGGGAATCCGATCGCTCCGGAGGATGCGGAAGGCAGCGAGGAAGAAGGGGCGGAAGGCGATACAACGCCGCCGGAAGAGATGCAGCCCGATGAAACATGGAAGGATTTTCCGGAAGATCCGGAGACGGGTTATCTCAAAGATCCGGCTACCGGTTACCTGTACGATCCGGAGACGGGTACGCAGGTGTATGGCGGAAGTCTGCTGGGAGGGGAGGAAGTACCCCAGGGCACCGGTACGCCGGCAGGGGACGGAGAGACTACGGAAGAAGAGCAGCCGTAAGAGCACGAAAGGATGAAGATAACAGTGTTGAAAATTTTAGGCCGCTTAAAGGAACTGGCAGCAGCGGGCAGGCATGGTGGATTACGGAATCAAAAGGCGGGCGCTGCGTTCTCTTTCGATCAATATGAGTACGATAGAGAAACGCAGAAGCCGATTTTGAAGTGCAGTATCTGTAATGGAGAACAGGTGGCCGGCTTTAAGGATATTCGTACAGGAAAATTTGAGGAAATTGCCCTGATCAGGAATCCCGGAGAATTGGATGCGTTCATGAAAGCATGTAAGATCGATGAAATATCCAGGGAATATTGAGCAGGTGTCCGACAGCCGGGAGCAGAAGGACAGGTGTTTATGTCCTTGCTATGTGAATTACATGGATTGCCGTCTTTGGAAAGGTTGAAGTGAAACCAGGAAGTAAGAATAACCTCACAAAAGCAGTAATAAATTATACTAATACCTTTTGTGAGGTTTTTCTATGAAAGAAGAGACGCCTTATCAACATAAAACTTATCACAGAAGTAAGACGGTAACGGCATTATTTCTGTGTGTGATCGCATTTGTAGGATTGATGGGCAGACTGGCCTATTTGATGATCTTTCAGTCAGAATATTATACGATGAAAGCCAGGGAGCTTCATGAACGTGAGCGCAGCATTAAGGCGGCCAGAGGCCGGATTATAGATGCCAATGGCAAAATCCTGGCAGATAATAAGACAGTCTGTACAATTTCCGTGATTCATAACCAGGTAACGGATCCGGAAGAAGTGATTGCCGTGCTGTGTAAGGAACTGGGCCTTTCGGAGGACTATGTCCGGAAAAGAGTAGAGAAATATTCATCGATAGAAAAGATTAAGAGTAATGTGGACAAAAGTACAGGAGACACGATTCGCGCCTATGATCTTGCAGGCGTCAAAGTAGACGAGGACTATAAGCGTTATTATCCTTATGATTCGCTGGCATCCAAAGTGCTGGGATTCACAGGAGGGGATAACCAGGGGATTATCGGCCTGGAAGTTATCTATGAGGAATATTTGCAGGGGGAAGCGGGAACAATCCTCACTGTGACAGATGCAAAGGGCGTAGAGGTGGCGGAGGCGGGAGAAGAACGGGTGGAACCTATCGACGGCCGGGACCTGTATATCAGTCTGGATATGAATATTCAAAGTTATGCTACACAGCTGGCGCTGCAGACCATGGAAACGAAAGAGGCGCAGAGCGTATCCATTCTGGTCATGAATCCTCAGAACGGAGAGATATTGGCCATGGCCAATGTTCCGGAGTTTAACTTAAATGAGCCGTATACACTGCCGGAAACGATAGATGCGGATGCGATCAGCGAAGAAGAAAAGCAGAATCTGCTGAATGGAATTTGGCGCAACGGATGTATCAATGATACTTATGAGCCGGGATCTACATTTAAGATCATTACGGCAGCGGCAGGCCTGGAATCGGGAGAGGTCAAACCTACTGATACTTTCAGCTGTCCCGGGTATATCATGGTGGAAGACCGCAGAATACGCTGCCATAAAGTGGGCGGCCATGGCGCGGAAGATTTCGTGCAGGGTACGATGAATTCCTGTAATCCGGTGTTTATCACGGTGGGAATGCGGATCGGTGTGGAGCGGTATTATAATTATTTTAAGCAGTTTGGACTGCTTGACAGGACGGGGATCGATCTGCCGGGAGAGGCCGGCACAATCATGCATAATGTGGAAAATATCGGGCCGGTGGAGCTGGCGACGATTTCTTTTGGCCAGTCTTTTCAGATTACACCGATTCAGCTGGCAGTGACCGCATCTTCTATTATTAACGGAGGCAGAAGAGTGACGCCGCATTTTGCTGTCAGGGCGGCAGACAGTGATGGAAGCAGGAGCCATGTTTTTACGTACCCTGTCAGGGAAAATGTGGTATCTGCAGAGACTTCGGAAACCATGCGCTATATTCTGGAACAGGTTGTGGCAGAAGGAAGCGGCAAAAACGGCGCCGTAGAGGGGTATCGTGTAGGTGGCAAGACTGCTACCAGCCAGACACTGCCCCGGGGAAGCGGTAAGTATATTGCTTCTTTTCTGGGATTTGCACCGGCTGACGATCCGCAGGTGCTTGCAGTCGCTATCATAAATAATCCGCAGGGCACTTATTACGGCGGGCAGATTGCCGCGCCGGTGGTACGGCAGCTTTTTGAAAACATTCTTCCCTATTTGGAAAAGATGGACTATAATAAGACATAAAGCGCTGTGGAGGCATCAGAGAATGCTGAGATAACGCATGATATGTGTACGCAAAGGGTTATTCAAATTATCAAAGAAAGATACCGGAATAATACGAAGTTATGTCCGGCAGAATGCGTAAAATCCACATTTTCCGCGGGCGCAAAGGAATAACAGGCTGTGAGGGAAAGGCGGCTGATTTACGGATTGATTGGAGGAAGAGATGAAGAATACGATTTTAATGTCGGTTATGTTAGCATTTGCGATCAGTGTGATTTTAGGACCGGTGGTAATCCCTTTTCTGCGGAGGCTGAAGGTGGGACAGACGGTCAGGGATGAAGGGCCTCAGAGCCATCTTAAGAAGAACGGGACGCCGACGATGGGCGGCATTCTTATACTGATCAGCGTTGTGATAACTTCTGTTTTTTTTGTGAAAGATTATCCGAAGATCGTTCCGGTTCTGTTTTCGACATTAGGGTTTGGATTGATCGGTTTTCTGGATGATTACATTAAAGTTGTATTAAAACGTTCTCTTGGTCTGCGCGTGTGGCAGAAGTTTTTGCTGCAGATTCTGGTGGCCGGTGTTTTTGCATTTTATCTGCTGAATTATACGGATGTTTCGCTGGAGATGAAAGTGCCTTTTATGGAAGGGCAGTATCTGGATTTTGGCTGGATGAATATTCCTATCCTGTTTTTTGTCGTGATCGGCACTGTCAACGGGACTAATTTTACAGACGGGCTGGATGGGCTGGCCAGTTCTGTGACTGTGCTGGTGGCCACTTTTTTCAGTGTGGTAGCGATTGGTATGGAGAGCGGGATTGAACCTGTCACCTGTGCGGTGGTGGGCGCTTTGCTGGGATTTCTGTTGTTTAATGTCTATCCTGCCAGTGTGTTCATGGGAGATACCGGTTCGCTTGCGCTGGGTGGATTTGTGGCGGCTGCGGCTTACATGATGCAGATGCCTCTTTTTATTGTAATTGTGGGATTTATTTATATGGTAGAAGTGCTTTCTGACATCATACAGGTTTCGTACTTTAAGAAGACGGGTGGAAAACGTATCTTTAAGATGGCGCCGATCCATCATCATTTTGAATTGTGCGGCTGGTCGGAGACCAGGGTGGTAGCTGTATTTTCTATTGTGACGGCTCTTTTGTGTCTGGTAGCTTTGATGGGGGTTTGGTGAAGTCAGATTTGTAAGAAGGAAGTCTGTGCAATGACCTTGCGCACCGGCTGCACTGCGTGAATATGTGTGATGCAGCTTGTCGGCGTGTATGCCGCATACTTGAAAGTGGGAGAAGATTGACGGTATGAATACATGGGATTTAAAAGGGAAGAAAGTGCTGGTAGTTGGTTCCGGGATCAGTGGGATTGGTGCGGTGAATGCATTGGTGTATGCAGGAGCTGATCCGATCCTGTATGATGCCAATGAGAAGCTGCGGCGGGAGGAGGTGGCGGCAAAGCTGCCGCCGGAAATACAGGTCAGGATCCTGATCGGTGTGCTGCCATGTGAGGTGGCCGAGATGGTGGAGCTTGTAATCTTAAGCCCGGGGGTGCCGACGGACACGGAGTTTGTGGAAAGTTTTCGCGCCAGGGGAATCAGAATATGGGGAGAGATTGAACTGGCGTATCGTATCGGTAAGGGCAGAGTAATCGGCATTACAGGAACCAATGGCAAGACCACTACCACTTCCCTGACAGGGGAGATCATGGCGGCGCACTGCAGTGATGTGGATGTAGTCGGGAATATAGGGAATCCTTATACGCTGACGGCTTTGGACTCAACGGAGGATACTGTCACGGTGGCAGAGATCAGCAGTTTCCAGTTGGAGACTGTGGAGGCGTTTTGCCCGGATGTTTCCGCGATCCTGAATATTACGCCGGATCATCTGAACAGACATCATACAATGGAGAATTATGCGGCAGCCAAAGAGGCGATTGCGGGCAGGCAGTCGAAGGAACAGGTCTGCGTATTGAATTATGAGAACAGCCGCACGCGTGACTTCGGAGACAGATGCCCGGCTCGTGTTGTATGGTTTTCTTCGAAGCGAAAGCTGAGAGATGGTTTTTATCAGGAGGGCGAGGAGATTTATCAGGCATCAGATGGCAGGAGCGTTCCTGTTATGAACATTCATGATATGAATCTGGTAGGTGCCTGTAACGTGGAGAATGTCATGGCGGCGATGGCGGTCACACAGGCCATGGGAGTACCGATGGAGACAATTCTGAAAGTGGTGAAACAGTTCAAGGCTGTGGAACACAGGATTGAGTTTGTAGCCACCAGAAACGGGGTGGATTATTACAATGATTCCAAAGGAACCAATCCCGATGCCGCCATACAGGGGATCAGAGCTATGTGTAAGCCGACGGTGCTGATCGGCGGCGGCTATGATAAGCAGAGTGTATACGATGAGTGGATCGAGGCTTTTGAGGGTAAAGTAAAGTGTCTTGTACTGATCGGACAGACAAGAGAGAAGATTGCTGCCTGTGCGGAAGCGCACGGCATTTCCAATATTGTTCTGGCGGACAGCTTGGAAGAAGCCTTTGCAGTCTGTGTGAGGGAAGCTTCAAGGGGAGATGCAGTATTGTTGTCCCCGGCCTGTGCGAGCTGGGGTATGTTTCCTGACTATGAAGTCAGGGGAAGGCTTTTTAAGGAACTTGTGAATCGATTGGAGGAATCGGAATAAGTGGCACGAAGAAATGAATCCCATAGAAGAAGATCAAGTAGTGAGAATTTTATGGATTACAGTCTGTTGTTTATTGTGCTGTTTCTATTGGCTTTTGGACTGCTTATGGTGTACTCCACCAGTTCCTATGACGCGAATCTGGATGTTGGAGACTCTGCCTATTATTTAAAAAAGCAGATATTTGCCACGATAGTAGGGCTTGTGGCCATGATCTTTGTGGCGAATGTTCCGTATCATTTTTGGGAAAGATTTGCGGTGATCGGTTATCTGGTCTCGGTGGTCCTGATCCTTCTGATCATTCCCTTCGGGCACGAAGCGAACGGCGCAAAGCGCTGGTTATACATAGGACCGATCTCGCTGCAGCCGGCGGAGGTTGCCAAATTGTGCATGATATTATTTCTGTCCAGTATGATCTGTACCATGGGGAAACAGATAAGATACCGCAAAGGATTCTGGATGGTGATCCTGGTTCCGCTGCCGATTGCCCTGATGATATGGAAGATTACACAGAATATGAGTTCGGCAATTATTGTAGTAGGGATAGCAGTTTTAATGCTGTTTGTCGCCTGTCCGGATTATAAGCGTTTTATTTTGCTGGGGCTGGCCACGGCCGCAGGCGCTGCCCTTATTGTCTTTGTCATTGTGCAGATGGGAGCGGCCCAGACGAACAGTCTGGATTTCAGAGGCGCGCGTATATTGGCGTGGCTTGATCCGGAAGCATATGCCAACGGCAAGGGATTTCAGACAATACAGGCGCTCTATGCCATTGGTTCCGGCGGGGTACTGGGTAAGGGTCTGGGCGGCAGTATGCAGAAGCTGGGCTTTCTTCCCGAGGCGCAGAATGATATGATTTTTTCCATTATCTGCGAGGAACTTGGGTTGTTTGGCGGTTATGCTGTGATAATCATGTTTATTTTGCTGATCTGGCGGTTTATGGTGATCGCCAACAACGCACCGGATCTGTTTGGCGCGCTTCTGGTAGTGGGGGTTATGGGGCATATTGCCATCCAGGTGATCTTAAATATTGCAGTCGTGACGAATACCATTCCTAATACAGGAATTTCACTGCCCTTTATCAGTTATGGCGGTTCCTCGGTCATGTTCCTGCTGATCGAGATCGGGCTTGTCTTAAGTGTGGCACGGGGGATACGGTTGAAGGATTTATAAGGACAAGATAACTTTTGCGTGGAAAACCATATAGATAGAATAGGTCATATTTTAGATTAGAGGTAAATGAATATGGACGCTGTTCGTATCTATGGCGGCAACTGTCTGAAAGGACAGACTGAGATACAAGGGTCAAAGAATGCGTCACTGCCGATTCTTGCGGCAACGCTGTTGATAAACGGAATCTGCGAGATTGAGAACTGTCCTGATATAGCTGATGTATATCATATGCAGCGGTTATTGGAGAGTCTTGGGTGTAAGGTAGAAAGAGAAGGAACGCTTGTGCGGGTGGATACAAGATGTCTGAGGGAGTGTGATATGCCGGCCGATTCCGTGGGAGTGATGCGTTCTTCCATTATGCTCCTGGGAGCGCTGCTTGCAAGAATCGGCAGGGTAAGCATGGAGTATCCGGGAGGCTGCGTGATCGGCGCCAGACCTATAGATCTGCATCTGCAGTCACTGCGCAGGATGGGAGTTGTGATCGAACAGCATGAAAAGGGATTTTCTGCTGAGGCGGCAAGATTGAAAGGGGCGGTATTCAGGCTGCCTTTTGTCAGTGTAGGTGTGACCGAGAATCTGCTGCTTGCTGCGGTTCTGGCAGAAGGAGTCACCGTGATCAAACCGGCTGCAAGGGAACCGGAAATACAGGCGTTATGTGATTTTTTGAGGATGGCAGGCGCTAAGATCGAAGGAAAGGGCAGTGATTGTCTGGTTATTCATGGTGTAGAGAGCCTTATTCCCGTCAGGTATTCCATTCCTGCCGACAGAATCGTTGCGGGTACCTATATGTGCGCCTGCATGTGTGCCGGAGGCAGTATTTTTCTGAAAGGCGCACCGGCAGGAGATATGAGGAGTGTGCTGGATCAGGCATGCAGATTAGGGGCTATGGTGGAATGTGTGCCGGATGGCATTCTGGTAACAGGCAGGGCGCGTATCTGTGGGCCATGTGTGTTGAGGACCGGATGCTATCCTGACTTTCCTACGGATATGCAGTCGCCCTTTATGGCAGTGATGGCAGTGTGTGGAAAGACGGGGAGGATTGAAGAGAACGTATTCGAGAATCGTTTTCGGATCGTGCCGGAGCTTGAGAAAATGGGGGCAGATATCAGCATTGTAGGCAATACGGCGTACGTGAATGGCAGCAGAAGACTTCACGGCGCAATTGTTCAGGCACAGGAACTGCGGGGTGGAGCAGCGCTGATTGTTGCGGCGCTTGCGGCCCAGGGAACCAGTATTGTAGTCAATCGTCATTACATCGACAGAGGATATGAGGATATTGTTTCACATCTGCGGGAACTGGGGGCGGATATAGAACTTGCATGAGGTTTATGGATGAGTAACAAGAAAGCGGTTTACAATAAAGTAAAGAAAAAAAATCCGAATCTGCGTCTTGTGAAAAGTGACGACATAAAACCGGAGAGTGGTAAGAGCGGACGGAAAGAGAGAGTGAGGTTTGATAAGACCAGGAGAATGATGATTCTGTCCGCTGTGCTGCTTTCGCTGATGGCTTTTTTGATTGCAGCATATATTTATATCATCAACAATTATACGATTACGACGGTACACGTAGAAGGTAACATCCATTATACAAATGAGGAGATCATGGATATGGTGATGGGCGGCGCTTATGGGAACAATTCCCTGCTCCTTTCGCTTAAATACAGAGATAGAGGGATAGAGAATGTTCCTTTTATTGAGATGATGGATGTGACTGTCGAGGCGAAGGATACGATCAGGATCACGGTCTATGAGAAAGCGCTTGCCGGATATGTGACATATCTGGGGCGATATGTATACTTTGATAAGGATGGTATCGTAGTGGAGACTTCCACGGAGAAAACGGAAGGGATTCCTCAGGTTACAGGACTTAAGTTCAACCATGTAGTCTTACATGAACCGCTGCCTGTAGAGAAACCGGAAGTGTTCGCGGAAATACTTAATATCACACAGCAGCTGGACAAGTATTCCATGTCAGCGGACAAGATTTATTTTGACTCAGATTATCAGATCACGCTGCTGTTCGGGGAAGCGAGAGTAGCGCTCGGAAATGATATATATACTGAAGAAAAGATCATGAAACTGCAGTATATTCTGCCGGATCTTATAGGAAAAAGCGGTGTGCTGGATATGAAGGAATATAATGAGGACACGAAATCTTACAGTTTTGAGCAGGATTGAGGAACAGCCGGACGATCGTTTTTTGCAGTTTACGTAATTGACAGGTAAATAGCGGCGCAAACGGATATGGGTATGGATCGTAACAAATTAAGATAGAGAAAAACTTAAAAATGGGTTGCGAATTTCGAAAAATAATTATATGATAATCTATGAGAGTTTATGCATGGATATAGAAGGAGGAAATACCTTGCTTGAGATTAAGTCAAATGATGCTGATTCTGCAGCGAAGATCATAGTAGTTGGTGTTGGCGGTGCGGGAAATAATGCTGTAAATAGAATGATTGATGAAGAGATTGGCGGTGTGGAATTTATCGGGATCAATACGGATAAACAGGCATTGCAGTTATGTAAAGCGCCGACCCTGTTACAGATAGGAGAGAAGCTTACGAAGGGACTTGGTGCGGGAGCTAAGCCGGAGATTGGCGAGAAGGCGGCGGAAGAGACCTCTGATGAAGTGGCGGCAGCGCTCAAAGGGGCAGATATGGTATTTGTCACCTGCGGTATGGGCGGCGGTACGGGAACCGGTGCGGCTCCGGTAGTCGCCAAATTGGCAAAGGATATGGGGATCCTGACTGTCGGTGTTGTGACCAAACCGTTTCGATTTGAGGCGAAAGCACGTATGACCAATGCGCTTGCCGGCATTGAGAAGATCAAGGATAATGTTGATACTTTGATCGTAATACCGAATGATAAATTATTGGAGATAGTTGACAGAAGGACAACCATGCCTGACGCCCTGAAGAAAGCGGATGAAGTATTGCAGCAGGCTGTTCAGGGAATCACGGATCTGATCAATGTGCCGTCCGTGATCAATCTGGATTTTGCAGATATCCAGACTGTCATGAAGGATAAGGGAATCGCGCACATCGGTATCGGCAGCGGCAAAGGGGACGATAAGGCCAGCGAGGCTGTCAAGATGGCGGTGGAAAGTCCGTTGCTTGAGACGACAATATCCGGAGCGACGCATGTGATTATCAATGTATCCGGCGATATTTCTCTTGCGGATGCTTCTGATGCTGCAAGTTATGTGCAGGAGCTTACCGGCGATGAAGTTAACATTATCTTCGGTGCGATGTATGATGCAAATATGACAGATACATGTAATATTACGATTATTGCTACCGGTATTGAAGAGAAAGCAAAGCAGACCGGTGGTCTTGGGTTTAAATCCGGATACATAACTCCGACTTCCATGCAGGGAAGGCAGCCGAGCGCTGTGCCGGGAGCGGGCCTTGGTAATTTTGCGGCGCCTTCAGGATTGAAGCCTGGTGTCCGTCAGCCGGGTAATATGACCGGACAAGCAGGAGCTTCTTCCCTGAAGCCTATAAACGGTATCAATAAATCGGGAGATATTAAGAGTTCCATTGAGGAGAAGTCTTTGAAGATTCCGGAATTCCTCAGCAGAAATAATAAATAGAAAACAGACAATAAGAGAACCACAGGAGCAGATCCTGTGGTTTTTTGTTATTATCTGTCTTTAAAAAAATTGGAAATGCTCCCCGGTTACGACAGAATATTCATGTCTCATTTCTTATAATAAAGCAGAAGCACGGAGGTGAGATGTGTATTACAAATTGTATATTGACAGTGTCTTTATCCTGCAGATGGTGGGGAACCTGTATTTGCTGTCTCTGTCCGGAAGGATTCTTGGATGTACTGCCACGCATCTGAGAATCTGGCTGGGAGCGGTAATGGGAGCGGCCATGATCTGTGCGGCGATCCTTGTGCCGGCAGGTCCGGTCTGGTTCAGGATCCTTGTAAGTGAACTTCCTGTCAGTATTTGCATGTTAAGTGTTGCCTTTCGAATGGAACGAGGCAGAAATCTGATTCATGGGAGCCTGATTATGGCTGGCTGTGGATTTTTTTCGGGAAGTATCATGATATGGATTCTTAACCGCCTTAGAATGGTTCTAAACAGCGGAAACAGTATGATCATGACACTTGTGTCGGGTTACCTGGCATATTGTATCATGAAAGGTATTATCAGGGGATTTCGAAACAGGAAAGAGAACTGTATTCGGACGGTGTCCGTTTACATTCCGGCATTGCAGCAGAACGTGCAGATACAGGCATTTCTTGATACGGGCAATCATCTGGCGGATCCTGTCAGCGGCGCGCCGGTGTGTGTGATCAGCAGGAAATTGGCGGCAAGGATGCAGTCTTGTTTCAGACCTGAGAAATATCACGCAATTCCTTTCAGAAGCGTCGGCAGGGAAAGCGGTATACTGCATGCATACGAGCTGCCGGAACTGATTATAGAAGAACAGGGAAGGAAGCTTCAGAAGGAACATGTTATTCTGGCAATTTGTGACGCAGGTATTTCAGAAGAGAGTGTATATCAGATGATACTCCACCCCCGGTTATTAGAAGACTAGGAGGATTAAAAATGGTTTTAAAAGTGGCATTTCCCGGCAAGGTTCAATTCAGGATGGTAAATAAGGATACCAGATTCCTTATGACGAGGCAGGGTGATATTCATTACATAGGAGGGACGGAGGTGCTTCCGCCGCCGCTTGAAAGTGAGAAAGAAAATGAGATCATAAGCGATCTTGGGACGGAATATGAAGATGAGGCCAAGGCGATCCTGATAGAGCACAATCTGAGATTGGTTGTGTATATTGCTAAGAAGTTTGACAATACAGGGGTGGGAGTGGAAGATCTGATCTCCATTGGGACGATCGGATTGATTAAATCCATCAATACCTTTAATCCCGGTAAGAATATAAAACTGGCAACTTATGCATCACGTTGTATTGAGAATGAGATCTTAATGTACCTGAGAAGAAACAGTAAGCATAAGATGGAAGTATCTATTGATGAACCGCTAAACGTAGACTGGGACGGCAATGAGCTTCTGCTCTCAGACATCCTGGGAACAGATGAGGATGTGATCTATAAGGATATTGAGAACGAAGTGGAGCGCAAGCTGTTGGTCAAGGCTATTTCCAGGCTTTCGGAGCGGGAGCAGACGATTATAAAGCTGCGTTTTGGCCTGGGCAGTGCGGATGGACAGGAGCTTACGCAGAAGGAGGTGGCGGAGCTTCTGGGTATATCACAATCTTACATATCACGTTTGGAGAAGAAAATTATGCGCAGGCTGAAGAAGGAGATGAGCAAAGAAAGTTAGAAAAAGAGAAGGAAAAGGGGCTGCGCCGGATAAGAAGCAGTCCCTTTTCAGATGATACGGAACGAGATTTGTCCCGAACGGGTTTTACTCGTTTTGGTTATGCAGTAAGATACATCCGCATGGTCTTTAATGCGTTTTTCTCCAATCTGGATACCTGGGCCTGGGAGATGCCGATCTTATCGGCTACTTCCATCTGTGTTTTACCTTCAAAGAAACGCAGCGTAATGATTTCATGTTCGCGTTCGCTGAGCTTCTTCATGGCTTCGCTTAAGGAGATATGCTCAACCCAGGTCTCTTCACGGTTTTTCTTATCGCTGATCTGATCCATTACGTAGAGGGTGTCTCCACCGTCCGTGTAGACAGGTTCATAAAGACTCATTGGACTCTGGATGGCATCCAGAGCATAGACAATGTCTTCTTTTGCAACGCCTATTTCGGCGGCGATTTCTGTTACGGTAGGTTCCTTGGAATTTACGCGGGTGAGATGTTCTTTGGCATAAATTGCCTTGTAGGCGGTATCTTTTAGGGAACGGGAGACGCGGATGCTGTTTGCGTCCCGCAGGTAGCGTCTGATCTCACCGACGATCATGGGAACGGCATAAGTTGAAAACTTTACGTTGAGAGTGCTGTCGAAATTATCGATGGCTTTAATCAGGCCGATGCAGCCGATCTGAAACAGATCGTCCACATTTTCGTTGCTGGAATGAAAGCGTTTGATGACACTTAAGACAAGACGTAGATTTCCATTGATATATTCTTTGCGGGCAGCTTCGTCACCGTTTCCGATCCGTTTGAATAATTCCTCTTTTTCTGCATTTTTCAACAGCGGTAGCTTGGAAGTATTGACGCCGCAGATTTCTACTTTACCCTGTACCATAGTAATATCCGTCCTTTCGGTGAAGTATCTTTTCTTACAAGGATGTACGAATCGGCAATAATTATTCATGAAAAATTTAGGAAAAATATTTGTATATTATTTTACAAAGTGACATTTTTTTGATACATTATTATGAGAAGTATTGTATCCTGTTTCTATGGGCAGCTGTATCAAGGCTGGCGCAGGGTACAGGCAGAAAGTATTTCTCCGCAGCAGGGTGAATTTGGGGATGCCGGGAACCGGTATTTTTTACGGTTGTGGAGCGATTAAAAGGGGAATGGGACGAGGTGTGGAAGAAATGGTATGTACGAAATGCGGCGCGCGCTTGATGGAGACCGATCAATTTTGCCCGAAATGCGGCGCTAAAAGAATAAGGGAGAAGAAATGTCCGGATTGTGGCGAGATTTTGCGCGATGGTGTTAAATTTTGTCCAGGATGCGGCAGAGTGGTGGGCGCTAAGAAGAGAAGACAGCCGGCGCCGGATGAGACGTTGGATATTCCCATCGAGGCGATCGAGAGAAATATCCTTTCGGAAACGGAGGCTGAGATCAAGAAGGATCGCAGGGCAGATTCCACCCTCAGAAGGCCGTCTGCGGCGAAAGAAGCGCCTGCAAGGCGTGTCCTGGCAGGCGGCGCTTCAGAGAGGAGCAGGGCATCCGCAGGCGGATCATCCAGGAGTGCGCAGACAAGAAGAGCGGAGGACGGTACTCCGACAAGGAAGGCAGGTGCAGCCGGCGCCGTCTCCGAAGAAGCCAGGTCCAGGAAGAAGCAGCCGTCTGTTCCGGCGCCGCCTCCGCGCAGGAAGAAGCCTGTTTATCGGGAAGAAATCTGGGAAGAGGATGACTGGGACGAAGAGGAAGATTGGGAGGATGACGACTGGGACGAAGAGGAAGAAGAAGGAATTGATGTAATCACAGTAATGACCGTGGTGGTTGGCTGTGTTCTTTTGGTGGTGCTGGCTTTTCTGGGTTATCAGATGCTGCGGCAGTATCTGCCCAGGAATTATGACAGGGCGGCGGAAGAACAGCAGGAAGAACAGGAAAGTGAGGAGAGTGAGGAAGTGCCGGAACAGGATGGAGAGGAAACTGATGGTCAGGGACAGACGGATGGGACATCTGAAGGGGGCTCCAGCAGGCTCATGGTGGTATCTGATGTGAATGTGCGTGACCAGCCGAGTACGTCCGGCACCAATGTTCTGAAGGTCGCGAAGGCGGGAGAGACTTATGTCTGCAACGGTGTTACGGAGGACAAAGAATGGTATGAGATTGTTCTGGAAGACGGCACAAAAGGCTATGTATTCCATGAATATATTTCCATAGAGTAGAGAAACAGGACTGAAAGGAATAGGAACCTTCCTGCGGGCATATGCATTTAATAATAAAAAGCCCGGAGAGGTTCCTATGTTATTTTCAGAGTTAAAGAAAAAAGAAGTGATCAATCTGAAAAATTGTCAGAAATTGGGCAGAGTGACAGATTTTGAGTTTGATGAATGTACCGGACAGATTTTTAAACTGATTATTCCGGGAGAGAATAAATGGTGCGGTCTGTTTGGGAGTGATTCAAATTATGTTATCTGTTATAAAGATATTAAGCAGATTGGGCCGGATATCATTATTGTGGATATTTGTGTATAGATTTTCATGGAATAGTTGACATAATTACTGTATTCACCTATAATAGCAGTAGTCTGTTGCAGACAGACGAGCTGTCTGAGAACAGTCTGTAATATACGGTGGTCAAATGATTGACAGTAAGGGGGATATCCGGATGAAATGCCCATTTTGCGGACATGAGAATACGAGAGTGATTGACAGCCGGCCGGCGGAGGAGAACAATTCTATCCGCAGAAGACGTGTTTGTGATGAGTGTGACAAGCGGTTTACTACTTATGAGAAGGTGGAGACAATTCCGCTCATTATCATCAAGAAGGATGATAACAGGGAGACCTATGACAGATCCAAGATTGAGGCGGGTGTTCTGCGCGCATGTCACAAGAGGCCGATCAGCGCTAATCAGATCAATCAGCTGGTGGACGAGGTGGAGACGGAGATCTTCAACATGGAAGAGAAAGAGATACCCAGCCAGGTGGTGGGTGAGATTGTCATGAATAAGCTGAAAGATCTGGAAGCGGTTGCTTACGTAAGGTTTGCGTCTGTATACCGGGAATTTAAAGATATCAATACTTTTATGGATGAGCTGAAGAAAGTATTGGAGAATTAGGGCCGGTTACGGAAAGAATGCGCATATATTGTGACAGCTGGACGAAAGAACCGGATTGGAAAGTGAGATACGGGGAGTTTGTATGACGGAACAGGAAAAAGAAATTGTGGCAAAAGCAAGTGTGCCGATGATGATAGCCAATGGTTTCAGATGGTTTTTTATGATTATAGCGCTGCTGATCCTGCTGGTTCTCTTTTTTGGGAATAAGATATGGGAGGAAGCGGCGTGGTATGCTGCTTTTTCCGGTAAGGCATATGCCTTTTTGCTGTGGGATATTGCACTTATGCTGCTCAGCAGTATCGTGCGCATCCTGTTTGCAGCGCGGTATAACAGGATCGTTAAGAAATTGTAAGTACAGCCCTCGAACCCCTTGCATAATTGTGAGGGGGTTTGTTATGATAATGGAAGGGTATTGACCTGAGGGCGGAAGGTTTACGTATTCAGGGAGATTGCAGGTACGGCCGGCAATCGCTGCATAGAACAAAGACGAAAGCAGGGGAAGCGATGTCATTTCTGGAATCATTTTATCCGGATCATTATCTGGATTCTACTTATGAGATAGATTTCGAGCAGCTGTATCGGGAAGGATACAGAGGCGTGATCTTTGATATCGATAATACGCTGGTGCCGCACGGAGCGCCGGCGGACAGGCGTAGTATAGCGCTGTTTAAGAGACTTCAGGCGATTGGTTATGAAAGTGTGCTGTTGTCCAACAACAAAGAACCGAGAGTGAAAATGTTTAATGATGCTGTGCATTCCCGTTATATTCATAAGGCTGGGAAGCCGTCTCCTAAGAATTATATAAGGGCTATGGAACTTATGCACACCGGTCCGGAGACGACGATATTTGTGGGAGATCAGCTTTTTACGGATGTATGGGGAGCGAAGAAGGCGGGGATCAGGACGTGGCTGGTGAAGCCGGTCCACCCGAAGGAGGAGATACAGATCGTATTGAAGAGAAGGCTGGAATGGATCGTGCTGTTCTTTTACAGGCGTTCTAAAGGGCGTTATAGCGATTTGTGATTTTCAGGAATGGCAGAAAGCGGCGCTGGAGTTATTGCCAGATTGAGCATGAAAGCAGCGCAGAAATGGAGAAGATGGTGGAAATTAACGGAAAGACAAGAGTCTGTGGCCTGATTGGTTACCCTGTGGAGCATACATTGTCTCCTGTCATACATAATACATTGGCCGGTCTGCTGGGGCATGATCTGGTTTATGTGCCGTTTCCGGTGGAACCCGGACGAGTAGAGGACGCAGTTAACGGAGCGGATGCGCTGCAGCTTCTGGGGCTGAATGTAACGGTGCCTTACAAGAGCGAGGTGCTGGATTTTCTGTCTGAGATTGATACATTGGCCAGGAATATCGGGGCAGTGAATACGCTGGTCAGGGTAAAGACTGGTTACAAAGGGTACAATACCGATATGGAAGGTCTGTACCGTGCCATGGTAAGCGAGCGGATTCAGATTGAGAAGGAACGTATTATCCTTCTGGGAGCAGGCGGTGCGGCGAGAGCAGTGGCACATTTGTGTGCACTGAAGGGAGCAGATACAATATATATGCTGAATCGAACCTATGATAAGGCGGAACGGGTGGCAGAGGAAGTGAACGGTGTTGCAGGGAGGCAGGTTGTCGTCCCTATGTTACTGGAAGAATACACCAGAATTCCAGAAGGGCGGTATCTGGCTGTCCAGGGGACTTCGGTGGGGCTGGCGCCTCATAATGACAGGGCAGTCATTTCTGACCCGGCTTTCTATGAAAAGGTTCACACCGGTTTTGACTTAATCTATAATCCTTGGGAGACCAGGTTCATGCAGCTTGTGAAGGCGGGCGGCGGCAGGGCCTGTAACGGGCTGAAAATGCTTCTGTATCAGGGGATCATTGCTTATGAACTGTGGAATGATGTGCACGTAAAGGAACGGGATGCACAGATTGTTTATGAAAGATTAGAGGAACAGTTTAGAAAAAGCTGAGCGAAAAGTATATCCATGCCGGGAATGACAACAGATAAAGGAGCTGTATATTGCAGATGGGAAACGTGATATTGATCGGTTTTATGGGCTGCGGGAAGACAACAGTCGGACTCAGGCTGTCTTACCGGCTGAGGAAGCCGGTTACGGATACGGATAAAGAGATCGAGAGAGAGGAAAAACGCTCTATATCAGATATTTTTGCAACGGACGGCGAAGAATATTTCAGAAGAAAAGAGACAGATTGTTTACGTAAACTGACGAGAAGCGTACGAAATCACATCATATCAGTGGGAGGCGGAGTTCCCTTGAGAGCGGAAAACAGAGAGCTGCTGCATGAGCTGGGGCAGGTATTCTATCTGCGGGCCGAGGCGGAGACGATCTACGAGAGGCTGCGGGGCGATACGACAAGGCCTCTTTTGCAGTGCAGTGATCCGCAGGAGAAGATCAGGATTTTGATTGAACAGAGAGATGGCGCTTACAGCAGCGCTTCAGATGCTGTCATTCAGGTAGATGGCAAAAGTTTTGAACAGATCCTGCAGGAGATTGAAGCGCTTTGCGCTTCGGAATGGAGGTAAGGATGAATAAATTCTCTGATGAGCAATTTATTCAACCAAGAATTTGTGCCGAAGCGTCACAAATTCTATTGATCGCAGAACAGAATCTAAAATTCTGTTCGCGTCCTCAGCGCTTTGCGCTTCGGAATGGAGGTAAGGATGAAAATATTGGTAATCAACGGACCCAACATTAATTTTCTTGGGATTCGGGAAAAGGGCGTTTATGGTACGAGAAGCTACGATGATCTCCTGCATATGATTGCAGAGAAGGGACAGAGAGAGAACTGTACCATCGAGGTGTTTCAGAGTAACCACGAAGGAGCGATTATTGACCGGATTCAGGATTCTTATTTTGACGGTACGGAAGGGATTGTGATTAACCCGGGGGCTTATACGCATTACAGCTATGCAATCCGGGATGCGCTGGCGAGTATTACAGTACCCAAAGTAGAGATTCATATCTCTAATATCATGGAACGGGAGGAGTTCCGGAGGATATCGGTGACAGCTCCGGCGTGCGACCGACAGATTTACGGGAAAGGGCTGGACGGATATCTGCTGGCCATTGATCATGTGCTTGAGTCCCATGCCGGTTCCGACACGGATATTTCGTGAAAAAGAGAACAGGAGATGGAAGCTTCAATAAAGAATAAAAAGTTTTGTCTTTTTTTGGGAAATAGGTTGAAAAAAGAAACTTTATAGTTTAAACTAAGTAAGAATTATATTTGTGGAAAATTAGGAGGATTGTTTTATGATATCAGCAGGTGATTTCAGAAATGGCATTACCATTGAGTTTGAAGGCAATGTTTATCAGATAATCGAATTTCAGCACGTAAAGCCCGGTAAGGGAGCAGCTTTTGTCAGAACAAAGCTGAAGAACATTATCAACGGGGGCGTGGTAGAGAAGACTTTTCGACCGACTGAGAAATGTCCACAGGCACGAATTGACAGGAAAGATATGCAGTATTTATATTCTGATGGCGATCTGTTTAACTTCATGGATACAGAAACCTATGACCAGATTGCTTTGAACGCGGAGACAGTGGGAGATGCGCTTAAGTTCGTGAAAGAGAACGAGATGGTGAAGATCTGTTCTTATAACGGCAGCGTGTTTGCAATCGAGCCGCCTCTTTTTGTGGAATTGGAGATCACGGATACCGAGCCGGGATTTAAAGGCGATACAGCAACAGGCGCTACGAAACCGGCAATTGTTGAGACTGGCGCAAAGGTTATGGTTCCTTTATTTGTAAGTCAGGGAGAAGTGATTAAGATTGATACCAGAACAGGGGAGTATCTGTCAAGAGTATAATATCTGGCATTTTTTGATCAGGAAGCCTATAAGACAACAGCAGCGTAAGCAGCTGTTGTTTTTTACTGCCGGCTTGGTTCGGAGAGACGAATTTACCCTATGCCCGGAGAGAATGGGAAAGAGGGAAAATGAATTTTAAGGAATTTACGGACAGGATCGTCCTGTTACTGCAGGAAGGACTGGGAGATAATTACAAAGTTACACTGACAAAAGTTCTTAAAAATAATGATATCCGTCTGACAGGGGTTGTTATTATGGAGGAATCTGACAGTATGTCGCCGACGATTTATCTGGAGGAACCGTATCGGCGATATCAGGATGGCGTTTCTGTACAGGAGATTCTGGAAGAGATCAGGGCGTTATATAAAGCGCATGCCTTTAACTCAAAATTTGATATGGATTTTTTTCGGGATTTTTCTTTGGTGGAAAGCAGAATCTGTCATAAGGTTATCAGTTATGAAAAGAATCAGGAGCTGCTTAAGGATGTACCCTGGTTTAAATGGCATGATCTTGCAATTACATTTTACTATGCGATGGAGGATCCGGCAATTGGAAGGGCGTCTGTTATGATTCACAATAATCATTTGGATATGTGGGGAAAGCCGTCCGAGGAGATTTACCGGATTGCCGATCGTAATATGAGATTTAGAATGCCGGATCTTTTGCTGCCCATGCATATGCTGCTGGAAGAGATGCTGGGAACGAAAACAGAAGGAGAGGAATTGTCTTTATATGTATTGACGAACAGAAATAAGATTTATGGCGCTTCGGCAATGCTCTATTCAGAAAAGATGAAATTGCTGGCAAACAGGCTGCATTCGGATCTGCTGATCCTGCCCAGTTCTGTTCACGAAGTGCTTCTGATGCCGGACGAGGGCAGACAGGAATATGATTTTTACAGGCAGATGGTAAAGGAAGTGAATATAACACAGGTGGATCCGGAAGAGATTCTGTCATTCAGCCTGTATCGTTATGACAGAGAGAAAGCGGAAATTGAAGAAATTCTGTAGTGGTTTGACACAGTAAACGTGCAGAGCAGGATGATATAGAGATTGTTTTTTAAACAATTTGTTTTATGTACTGGACAACGAGGCCAGCTTGTGGTATGATAATTCAGATGTAACAAAATCGTAACATTTCATACGATAGCTGGCACCCGTAGTCTAATGGATAAAACGTAGGCCTCCGACGCCTTTGATGCAGGTTCGAGTCCTGTCGGGTGCATTATACTGACATTCTTAAGAAAGGTTGTTTTACATGAATACGTCAAATAACAATATACAGGATTTTCTTAAGGCCAAGCTGGAGATTTTCCGGAACTGGCTCTTTCGATATTCCAAGGTTATTATGCCTGTTGTATTGGTGCTTTGTGTGGTGGGTACGGTTGCGGTGGCGATCAGTGCCAATAAGAGAAAGATTGCAGAAGAAGAGAGAGCAGAAGCAGCGAATGAGAGTAATATTGAAGTTGCGGATAATCTGATCGCAGTGCCGGAAGTGCCGTTACAGCAGGATGCGGTGCCGGAGATCAATGAGTTATTCAGTACTTATTATACTGCGATGGTGGATGGCGATACTGACACCATGAGCAGGCTGGTAGATCATCTTGATGCCACGGAGATTCTGAGGGCACAGGAGACAAGTAAATATATTGAATCCTATCCTACGTTGGAAGTGTATACTAAAGCAGGGCCGAAGGACGGCACATATGTAGCATATGTTTATGCGGAAGTTAAATTTAAGGATTATGAGAAGCCGGTTCCGGGTATGCGGGTCTACTATGTATGCACGAATGAGAATGGGGAATATTATATCAATGAGGATGGAGAGGAGAATGAAGCGGAGCTCAATTATATCCGTGAGTTGAATCTCCAGGATGATGTGGTGGATCTGAATAATCGGGCTGCGGTAGCATACAATGATATGTTGGCAGAAGATGAAGTGCTGGCCGGTTTTATTGTGGATCTGAATTCCGAAATTGATAAGAATGTCGGGGAAGCTCTGGCTCGTGCAGAGGGCAGCTCTTCTTCGGATGAGGCAGGGGATGCAGATGGGCAGGCGCCGGCGGATGAACCGGTTGGCGATTCCGATCTGCCTGGGACAGAAGAACCTGCAGTTGTAGTGACGAAAGTCAAGGCGATCGATGTAGTTAATATCCGAACATCTGACAGTGAGACGGCAGATAAGCTGGGTAAGGCGGCAGTCGGTGATGAGTTTACACTTCTGGAAGAGAAGGGGAACGGCTGGAGCAAGATCAGCTATGAAGGCGGAGAAGCATATATTAAGAGTGAATTCTTAGAACCGTCAGAAACCATGCAGGCGGATGCAGGAGAGACGTCAGAGAATACTGATGAGACACCGGATGATGAAGCAAATGCAGACCAGCAGCAGGAAGATAACAGCAGTTCGGCTCAGACTACAGGGACAGTGACTGTTAAGGAAAATGTCCGTGTGCGTGCATCAGCCAATGAGAATGGTGAGAAATTAGGTACAGCCTACATTGGCGAGAAACTGGAAGTGATTATGAAACAGGCTGATGGCTGGACAAAGATTAAGTATAATGGACAGACGGCATATGTAAAATCTGATTACGTGGAATAGTATGTTTAAGATAATGTGATTTTGGTAATGATAAAGAGTATGGGAATATCCTGTACTCTTTTTTTGTGTATAAGTGGCGGATAAAGATCGTTTGTGCGATCTGCTCTGCAGATCCGCAATCTCGAGCGGCTTTATGCCATAAAAGGAGGTATAGAAATATTTATTCTGAACAATTTATTCTGAACAAAGGAGGTACGTATGGCATGAAACATGATGATGCAAAGGTTTTGCAGGAGATACAGCGTAATACAGAAATGGGAATGACTGCGATCGAAACAATTCTTGATAAAATTGAGGATGATGAGTTTTCCCTGCAATTATCGAGGCAGTCTCTGCGGTATTCAGAAATTCATAATAAGGCATTGGATCAAATCCTGGAAAAGGAAGGAGAAGTATACCATGGGAGCCAGATTGCCGATTTGATGCTTAAGGGAAGCATACATGTGAATACTGCGTTGAATCTCAGTAAAGAGCATCTGGCAGAGATGATGATACAGGGAAGCAACAGAGGGATTACCAGTATGTGGAAGGCATTAAGGCATAATCAGCTGGCTGGAGATGATACCGTTGAACTGGCGAAGGAACTAATGGATTTTGAGGAAAAAAGTATAGAGTGTATGAAGGAATATTTATAGCGAACGATAAATATGTAACGGAAGTCCATGAAATGTATGGATTCATTTTCAGTTACCCTAAAAATGTATACAAGTATTTTTGAATTCTGGTATCATTGTACAATATGTACAAAAAATGTAGAAGAATGCGCTGGGATTTTTACACGTTAATGTGATAAATTTTATTGTGATTTTTTCTCAAGCATACTATAATGGTAAATGGAGTGAATGAAATACAGATTAAAGGAGGATATACAATATGTCATATGTTGATGAGGTTTATGAACTGGTAGTTGCGAAGAATCCTGCACAGCCGGAATTCCATCAGGCAGTTAAAGAAGTATTAGAGTCTTTGCGCGTCGTGATCGAGGCGGACGAGGAAGCATACAGGAAAGAAGCTTTGCTGGAGCGTTTAACAGTTCCGGAGAGGATCGTGCAGTTCCGTGTTCCCTGGGTAGACGACAAGGGACAGGTACAGGTGAACAATGGATTCCGTGTTCAGTTTAACAGTGCAATTGGCCCTTATAAGGGAGGTTTGAGATTCCATCCTTCCGTTAATCTTGGTATTATTAAATTCCTGGGATTTGAACAGATCTTCAAGAATTCTCTGACAGGACTTCCGATCGGCGGCGGTAAGGGCGGCTGTGATTTTGATCCCAAGGGCAAATCTGACAGGGAAGTAATGGCTTTCTGTCAGAGCTTTATGACGGAGCTTTACAGGCATATCGGAGCGGATACCGATGTTCCGGCAGGTGATATCGGTGTGGGAGGCCGTGAGATTGGTTTTATGTATGGACAGTATAAGCGGATCCGCAATCAGTATGAAGGTGTATTGACCGGCAAGGGCCTTACATATGGCGGTTCTCTCGCAAGAACGGAGGCGACAGGTTACGGTCTGCTTTATCTGACGGCGGAGATGTTAAAATGTAACGGTAAGGATATTGCGGGCAAGACGATTGCCGTATCCGGCGCCGGGAACGTAGCGATCTATGCGATTCAGAAAGCGCAGCAGCTTGGTGCGAAACCGGTTACCTGTTCTGATTCTACAGGCTGGATTTATGATGCGGAGGGAATTGACGTAGCGCTTCTGAAAGAGGTTAAGGAAGTGAAGCGTGCCCGTCTGACAGAATATGCGGCTGCAAGACCGAGTGCAGAGTATCACGAGAAGAAAGCCGGTGAGCATGGTGTTTGGA
This sequence comes from uncultured Lachnospiraceae bacterium, assembly GCA_947576945.1. Classification (GTDB taxonomy): domain Bacteria; phylum Bacillota; class Clostridia; order Lachnospirales; family Lachnospiraceae; genus UBA3282. The sequence continues at coordinate 24,624 of CANPTH010000026.1, read as the reverse complement.
CAGTAAAATGTGATATTGCACTTCCTTGTGCGACACAGAATGAACTTGATCTCGAAGACGCCAGGGCACTTGTGGCTAACGGCTGCTTTGCAGTGGCAGAGGGCGCTAACATGCCTACCACATTGGAGGCGACCGAGTATCTGCAGAAGAACGGCGTGCTTTTCTGCCCGGGTAAGGCATCCAATGCAGGCGGTGTAGCAACTTCGGCGCTGGAGATGAGCCAGAATTCTGAGAGATTATCCTGGACATTTGAGGAGGTTGATTCCAAGCTGCAGCAGATCATGGTCAATATTTTCCATAATCTGGATGAGGCTTCCAGGAAGTATGGTATGGAAGGCGATTATGTGGCCGGTGCGAATATCGCAGGATTCCTGAAGGTGGCTACGGCGATGAAGGCGCAGGGTATCGTGTAAGACAGAAAGACTGACTGTGAAAGTCCCCGGAATGTGACGGTTTCGGGGACTTTTGTGATACAATGAGCCTATTTGATTATAAGAATAGATAAAGCGACTGCGGCTATGGCGCCGCTTAGTTTTCCGCATACCAGTGCAGGCAGAAGATCGGGTTCTGCGGCGAGCGTGAAGCCTGTGTGGGCGGCCAGCAGGCTGGCGCCGCTTACGAGAAAAGCGCCGAGGGAAACCTTGCCTTTCTGATCCATATCGTGAAACCCGGCAAGAGCGGGGAGGGCGCTTACCAGGCCGATGAGCATACAGGTGAGGCTTTGCGGGTCGATGCCAAGTTTGGAGCCAAGGCGAGTGAAAGGTTTTGTCAGAAGGCGGCGCAGCAGCTCAGCGGCGGGCAGGCTTCCCAGCATGACGATGCCGATGGAAGCGACAACAGCCATGGCGTCTTCAAGCGGGGCCATGCCGGGCAGAAGCTGAAAACCACAGAGAAATTCAACTGCGGCAAGCATCAGGCCGATGGTGATCAGAGTCTGTATGCTATCGGCCAGAATACAAAAGCCTTTTACCATCTGTACCGGGATTTTCCACAGCCCAAGGAGAAGCAACAGTGCGGCGGCAAATACAGGCAGATTCTGGAACAGACATTCCGGGAGGGAAAGACCGGCCAGGATACCGCCTACAAGCAGTCCCAACGGCATGGCAGCCAGCCCCAGCATGATTCCTCTGGCGAAATGGGATCTGTCTTCCGGCTGAATCATACCCATACCGACGGGAATGGTAAAGACCAGGGTGCAGCCGAAAATAGCTGACACTACGATGCCGGCATAGCTGCCGATCCGGCTGTCCACAGCCAGTTCCCCGGCCAGCTGGTAGCCGCCCATATCGATGGCAAGTATACTGCCGAACATGGCCGGGTCTGCGCCGATGAGCTGATAGAAAGGAATGACCACACGTCCCAGAACGTCGGCCAATACCGGGGCCAGGCAGATCATGCCGGCCATGGACAGAGCAGTGGAGCCTAAGAGCCGGAAGCCTTCTTCAAATTTGTTCCCAAAGCCGAATCTGTTGCCAAGAAGCCTGTCTGTTCCGCCGAGTATGACGCCGGCGGACATGATGATCATCAATATCTGATTCATAATCCTGTTTTTCCTTCTCGATCCTTAAAATTTGTTATATTGACTCTGCACCTTCATAACAAAGGCATACATGCCTCAAAGCGCTATACTGCATCAGAACCCCGGCGTAAAGGCTTTCTGCATGGTATCTTCAATCTCTGCGATTGTTCTGGGTGTGATGGCTGAGAGGTTCTCACAGCCGGTATCTGTTACAAGGCAGTTGTCTTCCAGCCGGAAGCCGATACCCCAGGCTTCATGGTAAATGCCGATATCCACACAGAATACCATGTTGGGAGCAATCACATCCGGTGTCTCTACAGCATCATGGACATCAAAGCCCACATGATGTGCGCCGCCATGCCACATATACGTACCGATATTGGCAGGATCGTCCAGCACGCCGGCGTCTGTAAGAAGGCCGGCGTTATAACGTCTTGCCTCGGCATCTACCTCTTTCATGGGCATACCGGGTCTGATGATCTCAAACATGTGGTCAGAGGTATTGAGTGCGCATTCGTACAGCAGTCTCTGACGGTCGTTGAATCTGCCGTTGCAGGGCCATCCTCTGGATACGTCGTTCATCAGGTAATCATGCCACGCACCTACATCGTTGAGAATCATATCTCCATCCAGGGCCTGTCCTTTATAGGCATAATAGTGGATGCAGAAATTATTTTGTCCGGCAGAGATGATGGAAGGGAAAGCTGGTCCCTGAGGGCCGTACTGTCCCAGTACATAGTCAAATACTGCTTTATACTGATATTCATACATACCGGGCCGGGAGGTTTTCATCATGGCGGTGATCCCTTCGCAGGTAATCCTTTCCGCCTGACGCATGGCTTCGATCTCGCAGGGCTGTTTGATGGTGCGCAGCCGCCGGAGAATGGTATTGGCATTTTCAAGTTTCAGATAGGGATAATTTTGTGCCACACGCTTTAACAGGAGATGGGCAGGTTCATCCCGGTCGGAAGGGGAAACACGGTAGAGGTCAAGGTACAGATGCTGATAGCAGCCTGTTGCGGCAAGACGATGTAAAGCGTCTTCAAATTCCCCCACATAGCCGGATTCCTGTATTCCGGAAAGTTCTGAGGCCTGATCAGGTTTGATACGGGTTCCTGTCCAGCGTTCTGCAAGCAGGTCGGGAGGCAGCAGAAAGATTTTCTCCTGTATCTGGCCTTCGCTGTCTTTCCTTGCCAGCAGCGCCATTTCTTTGCCATCCAGTCCGGTGAGATAGAGGAAATTCCGGTTGGTGTAGAAGGGATAAAATTCGTCATTGGTTTTGCGCACTTCTGTCCCGGAAAAGAGGATAAGCAGTGAATTCTCTTTCATCTGCTGATACAGTCTGTTGCGGTTTCCCTTGTAAAATTCTTTGTTCATAAGTTGGATACTCCTGTCATTATTGTATGTTGTATTTACACGATATGGAAAGAGTGTAATCTCATTTTATCATATCAGGGATAAGCGGCAAGAGCAGATTAAAAAATCAAAGGGAAAACAGCAGCGGCAAAGCCGCTTGTTAATCAGATGGCAAGGTGTTATTCTTGTTATAGGTGGTGGATTCAGGCAGAATCTTTTTTGATATGGAGGAAATGGCTGATTTTTTCTGTCACAAAAGAAGATGAGCATTGTCTAATTAAATAGGAGGTATCCTCAGGGAACAAAGGTTGAATGAATTCTCTGATGAGCGATTTGGTTTAACAAAAAAAGCGGCTTCGGCATGGAGGAAAGGTTGAAAAATCACACTGATGTGCTGATTTTTCAACTGCGAGTTTGTGCCGGAGCCACAAACTCGGGATTGCAGAGCCAAATTTGAGATTTGGCTCGCAGCCTTCGCAAAAAGCGGCTTCGGCATGGAGGGAAGAATGAATAAAAAAACAAATGATGAATTACAGGATTTAGTTGACAAAGCTGTATCAGGGGATAAAGACGCCCTTGAAACGCTTATTACAGGTGTGCAGGATATGGTATTCAATTTATCTCTGCGAATGCTTGGGACATTTGCAGATGCAGAAGATGCCACGCAGGATATTCTATTGAAAATGATCACGCATCTTTCTTCTTTCAGGGGTGACAGTTCATTTACAACATGGGTATTCCGTATTGCGGCAAATCACCTGAAAAATTACAAAAAGCATATGTTCAGCCATTATCCGTTGAGTTTTGAATATTATGGAAATGATATCGAAAACGGGAAAATACAGGATGTGCCGGACTTAACTCAAAATGTGGAAAAGAATATTCTGGCAGAAGAACTGAAAATGTCCTGTACGAATGTGATGCTGCAGTGCCTTGATATGGAGAGCAGATGTATTTTTATATTGGGTACAATGTTTAAGGTCGACAGCCGAATAGCGGGAGATATCCTGGAAATAACTCCGGAAGCGTATCGCCGCCGGCTTTCCCGAATACGCAAAAAGATGGCAGACTTTTTAGGAGACTACTGCGGAGAATATGGCGGCGGGAGATGTAAATGCAAAGACAGAGTAAATTATGCAATACAGAGTCACAGGCTAAACCCGTTACAGCTGGATTATATGACAGCCGCAGAAATTCCTGTGCAGACTATGATTGATGTGAAAAATGCCATGGAGGATATTGACGATTTATCACAGGATTTTTCATTCTGTAAAGCCTATCAATCGCCCGAACACATAAAACATATGATAGAGGAATTTTTGAATTCCACGCAGTTTTCTATGATCCGGAAATCGTAAAGGAGATGACAGAGTATGAATACACAATTTATAATTGACTACTTATTTTCCCTCAGTATGAATAATAACCGTGAGTGGTATCACGCAAACAAGGACAGTTATAAGAAGGCAAATGCTGAATTTGAGAGACTGCTGCAGGCCTTGATACTGGAAATCGGGAAATTTGACAGCAGCATTCTGCATAATGTTCCCAAAGACCTTACGTTTAAGATCGTAAGGGATACCCGGTTCAGCCATGACAAATCGCCCTATAATCCTGCGTTTCGCGCCCATATATCCTCAAAGGGGAAATTACCTGTGCCTGTCGGGTATTATCTTATGATAAAACCAGGCGGTCATTCTTTCCTGGGAGGCGGATTGTTTGCGGATATGTTTAAGGATGCGACTGCGATGATACGGGATTTTATTGCCCGTCACGGCGAAGAATGGGAAGAGGTGATTCATGAGCCGAATTTTGAAAAGTATTTCACCGTACAGGGAACGGCATTGAAGAATGTTCCTGCAGGGTATGATAAAGCACACCCGCAGGCAGAGTATCTGAAATTTAAGAGCTGGTATCTGGAGTACCCGCTAAAGGACGAAGAAGTGAGAGATGCAGAAGTATTTCTTGAAAAATCAGTGGAGATTTTCCGGATCATGAAACCCTTTAACGACTATTTGAACAGAGCACTTGCAGATTTTCAAATGCCCGCAAGATAAACCTTTTGGAGGATACATTCACCACAGTCATTCGACCGTGTGTACCTTTGTTCACGGAGGGGAGTGTTCAGAAAATAAACTGTACAAGCAGCATATAGAAGACTGTGCCGCCGGCAATCGACCAAAGCATCTGACGTTTCCATAGATGCAGTCCTGTTACAACAAGTATGGCGGCCAATTCCGGCAGACCATGGCTGCCCGACAGGATACTGACATTTCTGAGGCAGTAGACGACCAGCATACCGAAGATGGCGGCTGGAAGGGCTTTTCCCAGATATTGTATGTACTCGGGCGTCGGTTTCCTGGAGGAAAACAGCAGGAAGGGCAGAAATCTTGTAGTCATGGTACCGAGCGCACAGAGTGCGATGGTAATGATCTGCTGGGGTAATGTCATGTCAGGTCACCTGCCTTTTCAATGGGTTTACGAAACAGGGTCAGCAGCAACAGGATACAGGCCATTGTGGGGATCAGGAAGGAATCCGGACCACAGGAAAGAAGACAGACTACGGAGGCAAGCATACCGATAACAGCGGTATAGTGCCTCTTTTCTTTGAGCCATTGTTCGAGGAAGATGACAACAAACATTGCTGTCATGACGAAATCCAGTCCCTCTGTATTAAAGGAGATCAGGGAACCCAATATGCCGCCGAGAGCAGCGCCTGTCACCCAGTAGATCTGATTGTACAGGGTGACAAAGAACATAAACCAGCCCTGATCTATGTCTTCGGGAATTTGGGCAGAGCAGTTGATCGAAAAACTTTCGTCGCACATGCCAAAAATGAGATAGATCTTTTTCAGGCCTGTGCCCTTAAATTTATCCAGCATGGCAATTCCGTAGAACAGATGCCTGGCCTGTATCATCAACGCCATAATAAGGGTCTGCACCGGGGCAAAGGCAGAAAGCAGCATTTCCACCGCCACAAATTCCAGAGAGCCGCCGAAGATGGCCATACTCATGAACAGGGGGTAGAGAAAGTTGAAACCGGATACATGCATGTAGACACCGTAGGTTATGCCCAGAAACCAGAATCCCGCAAAGATAGGGATGGTAGGAGGAAAAGCATGGCGGGCGGCCCGTCGTATCTTATGTCTGTTTTGTCTGAAAGATAGATTATCATAGGAGCTGCTATTCATAAGTACACCTCGGTGATGGCAGGTAAGTATCGGAGCACATGTAATTTCGTGGAGTGTCTTCCTTTAAGGAGATTTTGTTTTGTTGTTTTGACACTTTAGGTATTTTAACATGGATTTTTGAAGGTTTCAATTATGAGAACGGTTTCTTGACAGATACTACCCTCAGTGAACAAAGGAATACACGCCCTGAACCATGATATCTGAGCGGTTTTCTGCGTTGTCCTCAATCAGCGATGCTACTGCTGCCGGCATCGCCTTATGAGCAGGGGCTGATATTCATGGTGCCACTTAAGGAGAGTTGAGTGATTTTGAATGTTGCGGAAAGAAGACACAAACTGTTATAATGAAACTGCAAACCAAAGGGAAAGAAGGTATGACAAGATGAGTTCGTTTGTGGAATTTAGGAATGTGGGTAAGACCTACCATATGGGTGAGGTTGATATTGAGGCGCTTAAGAATGTCAATTTTTCCATTGAAAAGGGAGAATTCTGTGTTGTGGTGGGAGCTTCCGGTGCGGGGAAGACGACAATCCTGAATATATTAGGGGGTATGGATGGACTTTCTTCCGGACAGGTGTTATTGGACGGGAATGAGATTTCTGCCTATAACAAAAAGCAGCTGACGGCTTACAGGCGCTATGATATCGGCTTTGTATTTCAGTTCTATAACCTGGTACAGAATCTGACGGCGCTTGAAAATGTGGAGCTGGCGGCGCAGATTTGTAAAGATCCTTTGGATGCCGGAACAGTTCTCGAGATGGTGGGATTAAAGGAAAGGGAGAATAATTTTCCGGCACAGTTGTCCGGTGGAGAGCAGCAGCGGGTAGCAATTGCCAGGGCGCTGGCAAAGAATCCGAAGCTTCTGCTTTGTGATGAGCCGACGGGAGCGCTGGATTATAATACAGGCAAGGCTGTATTGAAGCTTCTGCAGGATGCCTGTAGGAAGAGAGGGATGACGGTGGTAGTGATTACGCATAACCATGCGCTGACGGCCATGGCGGACCGGATCATCACGGTGAAGAGCGGGACCGTGTGGAAGATGGAGATGAATGAGCATATTGTTCCGGTAGAGGATATTGAGTGGTAGAATATGGCGATAGGTCAGTCTTATGCTATGGCGGCTGAGACTGAACGGATTCAGAATACTGGTTGCGGGAGTCAGATTTATGAGGAATGGAATGATCAAAACGACGATCAGAGAGATCAAAGGAAGCCTTGGCCGTTATATGGCTATTCTGGCGATTGTGATGCTGGGGGTAGGTTTGTTTATGGGATTGAAGGCAACCACGCCGGCGATGATTGTTACGGAGAATGACTATCTGGAGGAACAGGATTTTTTTGATTTTCGGCTGTTGTCATCGGTGGGATTTGATAGAGAGGCTGTGCAGGAGGTGGCGGCGTTTACTGAGATTGCTGATGCGGAGGGAGCGATATCGATTGATGCGCTGTGTGCTTTCGGGGAAGGTAACGAATCTGTCTATAAGATCCATACGGTGCCGGAGAAGATTAATCGGGTGGTGGTAACTGCCGGGAGAATGCCGGAGGCTGCTGATGAATGTGTATTGGATGCCGCTTTGTATGGTGAAGATATGATCGGCAGCCGGATTACCGTAACGGACAGTAATGAGGAAGATACGTTGGATATGTTTCAGGAGCGCACGTTCACGGCGGTGGGGATCGTGCGTTCTCCTTATTATATTAATTTTGAGAGGGGTACCACTTCCATCGGAGACGGCAAGATTACCGCTTTTCTTTATGTTCCCCAGGAGGCGTTTGCCTGTGATTATCTGACGGAAATCTATGCTGCTACCAAGCTGAAATATAAGGTTTATACGGATGAATATGATGCATACATTGAAGGACTGCAGGGAAAGGTGGAGAAGACTGTCCATGAACTGACTGTGGACCGGTACGAACGGGTGATTGCGGAGGCGCAGGAAAAGATCGAGGATGCGCAGACAGAACTTAATGATAAGAAGGCGGAGGCCAGGGAGGAATTGGATGATGCCTGGCAGAAGATTCTGGACGGTGAGCAGGAGATTGCGGACGGTGAACAGGAACTGATAGATGGTGAGCAGAAGATCGTGGACGGTGAGCAGGAAATTGTGGACGGTGAACAGGAGCTGATAGACGGTGAGCAGGAGATTGTAGACGGTGAAAGAGAGATTGCGGAGAAAGAGCCGGAACTTCTGGATGCGGAAAAGGAGGTCAGCTATCATGAATGGGAGGTTTTTGCCAACGGGCAGGAACTGTTGATTGCCAGAGATAAACTGGAACAGGGCAGGAGGGAACTGGAAGAGAAGGAGCGTCTGCTGCATGAGCAGGAGGCGCAGGTACTGGAGCAGGAAGCGGAACTGTTGGAGCAGGAGGCGCAGCTGCAGGCGCAGTTAGAGGCGCTGCCCGGCCAGAAGGAAGAATTAGAGCAGAAAGAAGCAGAGATAACCTCCGGGCTGGCACAGCTGGAGCAGTGGTATGCTTATGCGCTTTCGCAGGCGACGGATGAGGAGTCTAAGAATGCGCTTACGGCAGAATATGAACAGAAAAAGGCGGAACTTACGGCAGCGCTGGTACAAATTTCGTCTATGAAGGCGGAGATTGAGAAGGGGATCAGCCAGCTTAAGGATGGCCTTGCTCAGATACGGGCGGGCCTTGCGCTAATACAGGCAGGAAAAGGCGGGTTTGAGGAAGGAAAACGCCAGATCACGGAGGCCAGAGAAAAAATCGCCTTTCAGGAGCAGCAGCTTTTGGAGGCGGAAGCAGAGCTTAAGTCTGCAGAAGAACAGGTGGCGCAGGCCCGAAAAGAATTGGAGGAAGGAAAGGCAGAACTTGCGCAGGCGAAAGCGGACCTGGAGGAGGGCAGAGCGGATCTGGAACAGGGCAGAAAGGATCTTGCACAGGCCAGACGGGATCTGGCGGATGCGAAAGTGGATCTGGAGGAGGGCAGAGCGGATCTGGAAGAGGGCAAGAGTGAGCTGGCGGATGCAAGAATAGAATATGCGGATGCGGAGAAGGAGTTTGAGGATGAGGTTGCAGACGCACAGCGCAAAATTGACGATGCCAGAAAGGAACTTGCAGATATAGGGGAACCGGATGATTATGTGCTGACCAGAGACACCAATATCGGCTATGCCTGCTATGAGAGTGATTCCAGTATCGTTGCAGCCATTGCCAATGTGTTTCCCGTATTTTTCTTTCTGGTGGCGGCGTTGATCTGTATGACAACCATGAATCGGATGGTAGAGGAGCAGCGGACCCAGATCGGAGTCTTAAAGGCGTTGGGATATGGAAATGCAGCGATTATGAGCAAATATTTGTTTTATGCCGGATCAGCAGCGGTGGTTGGAGCAATTTTGGGATGTGTTGGCGGCACATGGTTATTCCCGCGTGTTATCTGGATGGGATATGGTATCATGTACAGTATGGGTGACATTCAGTACTATTTTGACGTTCCGATGGCCCTGCTTTCGCTGGCGGCAGCGCTTCTATGTTCTATGGGTACGGCGTATTTTTCCTGTCGGCATGAATTGCAGGGAGTTCCTGCCGGCTTGATCCGCCCAAAGTCGCCTAAGAGCGGAAAACGGATTTTCCTGGAGAAGATTCCTTTTGTCTGGGGCAGAATGAAATTTCTGCACAAGGTTTCGATCAGAAATATCGTCCGGTATAAGAAACGTTTCTTTATGATGATTCTGGGCATCAGCGGTTGCACGGCGCTGCTTCTCACCGGTTTTGGAGTCAAGGATTCAGTGACAAATGTGGCGGATATGCAGTATGACGAAGTGCAGATTTATGATATCGGCATCACTTTTTCAGAGCGGATACAGGATAAGGACAGGGAGGAAATAGCGCAGAAGTCGGGAGATATGCTGGCGTTGTCTGCATATCACTGTGAGGAGAGTGTGGAGCTGGAGTTTGGCGGCAGGATTAAATCCATTTATCTGGAAGTGCCGGAGGATGCGGAGGAGATGGGCATTTTTCTGAATCTGCATACGTCGGAAGGAGAGCCGCTTTCCTATCCGGGGAAAGGAGAGGCGGTGTTGACGGAGAAAGTGGCCAGGAATATGGGAATCCGGGTTGGGGATCAGGTGGTCTTCCGGGATAATGACAGGCATAGTTTTACGGTGCGGATATCGGGGCTGTGTGAGAATTTTGTCTATAATTATATTTACATTAATAAAGAAACCTATACTGAGCAGAAAGGCATAGAACCGGAATATAAAGGTGTGTATACGGTGGTACAGGATGGAGTGGATGTTCATGAGGCGGCGGCTATATTGTCAGATATGGAAAATGTGCTGACGGTTTCTGTTACCGCGGATATGCGGCAGCGGATCGCGACAATGATGGAGAGTATGGACTATATTGTATTCCTGATCGTTGCCTGCGCCGGAAGCCTTGCGTTTATCGTGTTATATAACCTGACGAATATCAATATCACGGAGCGTATCCGGGAGATCGCAACGATCAAGGTATTAGGTTTCTATGCCAGAGAGACGGCCGATTATGTATTCAGGGAAAACCTGGTACTGACAGGTATGGGGGCAGTGGTAGGACTTGGCCTTGGAAAATGGCTGCACAGTTTTGTGATGTATGAGATCAATATTGATATGATCTCCTTTAAAACGATAATCGCTCTGCCCAGTTATGTGTGGAGTCTGCTGCTTACTTTCATATTTGCCATGCTGGTGAACGGAGTGATGTATTTTAAGTTGGAGAAAATCAATATGGCGGAGTCGCTTAAGTCCATAGAATAAAGAGTGTTGCCGTGCCGATGCTGTGATGACATAAAAGTGCAGCAGGCAAATAGTAAACCTGTGAAACGCTTTTTCAAAAGGGCGTTTTATGATAAAAAACAGAGAATGTGCTGCTCTTGCATGCAGGCAGGAGTGGCATGGTTTTGGAGAAAGGATATTACTGGTATGGGTTGTCTGGGAAATTTGATCTGGTTTTTTTGTGGAGGAATTCTGCAGGGGCTGTCATGGACATTTGCCGGCCTGCTGTGGTGTATAACGATCATCGGGATTCCGATCGGGCGGCAGTGTTTTAAGTTTGCTTCCGTGGCTTTCTTTCCTTTTGGGAAGGACGTACAGTATGGCGGTGGGACCATATCGCTGCTGGCGAATATCGTGTGGCTGATCGTCAGCGGGATTCCGCTGGCAGTGGGAGCGACGATAAACGGCCTGCTGCTTTGCATTACGATCATCGGTATCCCCTTTGGCCTGCAGTGCTTTAAGATCGCAAAACTTGCGCTGATGCCGTTTGGTGCGACGATTGTGAGAAACAGTTGAGCATGAGAAGCAGTTGAGCATGAGAAGCAGTTGAACATGTGAAACAGCTGATCATGTGCGGCTGGATGGGGCAGTATATTTTTCATACGCGGAAACTATCTTTTTGTTGACTGGCAACGTTATATTGATAGAAAGAGCAATTCGTGATACGGAATGCAGAAGCGGGATGCACAAGTAGAAGGCAGGAACAGAGTGCAAAGACCAGTATAGACAAAGCGAGGGGATGTCCGGTATGGACAGAGATTTTTTGCTTGTGCAGAAAATGCGCATGGGAGACGAAAAGGCGATCGAGATTTTTGTGGAAAAATATTATCCCCGGATTTTGTCCTACTGTCAGGTGCATATCGGGGATCATGGTTATGCGGAGGATATGACGCAGGAAACATTTGAGCGGTTTTTCCGGTCGTTGAAGCAGTACAGGCATTATGGAAAGGCGGCCAACTACCTGTATGTGATCGCCGCCAACACGTGCCATGATTATCACAGGAAGCATAAGGAGATCGCGACGGAGACGATGCCGGAGCAGGCGGATATGCGTGCGGACAAGGCAGAGGAGCGGTTGGATGTGCAGATGGCTTTTAAGCGGCTGCCGGAGGAGGTGCGCGAAGTTGCGGTGCTCTATTTTCTGCAGGAACAGAAACAGAAGGATATTGCGGTGATGCTGGGAATCGGTCTGCCGCTTGTAAAGTACAGGATCAGACGGGCACGGGAATTGCTGGCCGGGTATTTGGGAGACGGGGAGTAGCGTTTTCCTTGACAACGGTCGCTTTGCAGTGTTATAGTTAACGATATTAGAAATTTCGTTTTCGGCCTTGCAGGAGCTGCCGTATATGGCTCCTGCAAGAGCTGGAAACAGAAATTTGTTATGCCGTTTACTATATATTTAAGGAATGTGACGAGTGCTAGACAAGCAGTCAGAAAGCGAAGAAGAAAGACAGGATTGATCAAAAACGGGAGGAGAATTATTATGGCCAGTGTATACGACAGGGCGGACATTTATGATCTGCTGGAGGATGAAAGCAGATACGAGGCATACAGAAAACATTGGGAGATTGTATTGCAGGACAAACCGGTGAAAACGTTTCTGGATGTGAGCATCGGTTCCGGTAATGTGACACTGCCGTTGGCGGAACTGGGGGTTCGTCTGTACGGCTCCGATCTGAGTGAGACGATGTTGGCACGGTGCAGGCAAAAGGCACAGAAGAAAAATGTGGATATAGAAGTGAAGTGCTGCGATTTCCGCTCGGTTTCCGAACAGTTTTCGGAGAAATTTGACTGTGTCGCCAGCACGGGAAATTCGCTGCCTTATGTGAGCAATGAAGATGTCCTGGCGACGCTTGGGCAGATGGACCGGCTGGTAAACCCGGGCGGGTATCTGTATTTTGACGTGCGCAACTGGGATAAGATCCTGCGGGAGCGGAACAGATTCTACCTGTACAACCCGTTTTTTGACGGGGATACGAGGGTCAATCTGATCCAGGTGTGGGATTATCACGAAGACGATTCGATGACGTTCCACCTGCTCTATACTTTTGAAAAGGACAACAGGATTTTCCAAAAGGAGAAATTCGAGGAGCATTACATTCCGGTCAAGAGAGAGCTGCTACTGCATAAGCTGAGGGAACTGCGCTATGAAGATATTAAGATTATGAATTTTCCGGCTTGTCTGCAGAGGGAGGATGTGGATGAGGCAGACTGGTATTGCGTGATCGCGAGGAAGGGCGAGTGATATTTCATTATAATACTCTCAGTGAACAAACCGTGTGTACCTTTGTTCACTGAGGGTAAGTTATAATCAAAACTATAATCAAAAAGATCTGATATTGGAGAACCTCTGCGGTCTGAGCGAAAGCGATAACAGGGCAGCAGAGGTTTTTTGCTGTTCTTTTTTATGCGGCTATCTTTTTGTGATTTGCCAGCGTTATTATAGATAGAGTAAACGAAATTTCTGATGTCATTGATTATAGAAAGCGATTTTCAAAGAGACTGTGTCCGGCGTCTTGCTGTGTCTGCAGGAGACTGACAGGCAGGACGATCATGATCTGTCAAGAGGGCGATATGGGGGTGCATGTGTGAATAGAACAGACAGACAATTCAAAGAAAGACTGCGGCTGCAGGAGAATGCCCTGTCACCGCCGCACAGGAGAGAGCATTTGCAGGAGGTAGTCCGCAGTGCAAAAGCGGCATTCTATGAGGGAGAGGGCGACGATATCCTGACGGGAGCGGAATTTCTCTACCAGCAGGCCGGCTATATCCGCAGGCGGTGGTGGGTGCTGCAGGGAATGGTACTGGTGGCTCTGTGTATGCTCATCAGGTATATGGAAGGAAATTCTTATGAGCAGCGGATCATGGGAGTCGCGGCGCCGCTGTTTGGCGTTCTCCTGCTGCCGGAGTTGTGGAAGAACCGGGAAAGGAACGCAATGGAAGTAGAGGGAGCAGCCTTTTACTCGCTGCGGCAGATCTATGCGGCCAGATTGTTCGCATTTGCAATGGTTGATGTGCTGATGCTGACAGCTTTTTTCCTAGTGAACGTGGGAGGCGGGCAGCTTGTGCCGGAAGAGATCATGCTCCAGTTTTTCCTGCCGCTGACAGTGACCTGCTGCATCTGTTTCCGCACGCTGTACAGCAGGCGGGCCTGTCCGGAAGCATTCACTGTGTTTTTGTGCCTGCTCTGGTCCGGAATCTGGCTGCAGGTGGTACTGCTGGGGAATCTCTATGAAAAGGTGTCTGTGCCTGTCTGGTATGGCGTATTGGTGACGGCATTCTGTTACCTGCTCTACTGTATTTACAGGGGGCAGAGGAATTGCAGGGCAGTCCTGGAGGAGACGGAAGGATAGAAAGAGACGGAAGAATAGAAGGAGACAGAAGAATAGAAAGAGACAGAAGGATAGAAGGAGATGGAAGGATAAAAGGAGGCGGGGATTATGAAACTGGAAATAGAAAATCTGACAAAGAGATTTCAGGATGTGACGGCGGTTGACGGGGTATCCTGTACTTTGACGACGGGGGTCTATGGACTTCTGGGCGTGAATGGAGCGGGGAAGACTACGTTGATGCGGATACTGTGCACCCTGTTGAAGCCGACGGGAGGAAGGATCTTGTGGAATGGGAAAGATATTTTTGAGCTGGACGGCGCATATCGCAGAGTATTGGGGTATCTGCCGCAGGATTTCGGTTTTTATCCGGATTTTACGGTCAGGGATTATCTGCGCTATATCAGTTCCATCAAGGGACTGCGGCCTGCTGCAGCCAGACAGCGGACCGCGCTTTTGCTGCAGCAGGTGGGGCTTGAGAAGGCGGAGAACAAGAAGATGAAGAAGCTGTCCGGCGGCATGAAGCGGCGGGTGGGAATCGCCCAGGCCATGCTGAATGATCCCAGGATCCTGATTCTGGATGAGCCGACGGCGGGGCTTGATCCCAACGAGAGAATCCGCTTCCGCAATCTGATCAGTGAGCTGGCACAGGACAGACTGGTGCTTTTATCCACGCATATCGTGTCGGACATCGAGTATATCGCCAATGAGATTCTGTTGATGAAAGACGGGAAAATCTGTATTGCCGGTACGACGGAAGAACTGACCGCCGGAATGCCGGAGCAGGTATGGCGGGTGAGCGTACCGCGAAATGAGGCAGCTTCCTACACGAAACGATACAAAGTTTCCAATATCAAGACCCTGCATGGGGAAGCACAGCTGCGGATTCTTTGACGGAAGAGGCGGCGGGAGCCTTCTATGAGAACAGGACAAGACTCTTGCAGGAGTGGCTTGCGGATGAGGCCGGTGATCAGTATTCGGAAGCGGAAAAGGCATATCTGATCGGACAGTATGAGAGCCTTGAGTCGCCATTTTACTATGATTATCGGAAGGGGTGGACGCAGCTGTTTACATTTGCGCCGACGGTGGTGATGATCACTATGCTGTTTCTGGGCTATCTGGTGGCCGGCATTTTCTCCAATGAATTCGTCTGGCGGGCGGATGCGGTGTTCTTCGCTTCCTGCCACGGAAGAGACAGGGCGGTGGCGGCCAAGGTGTGGGCCGGAGTCGGGATCGTCACGGCAGTCTACTGGATGGTGACGCTCATCTACAGCGCTGCGGTGCTGGGCTATCTGGGTGCGGACGGCTGGAATTGCCCGGTGCAGACGGAGCAGGGGGATTGGAAATGTTTCTATCACCTTACGGTCTGGCAGAAATATGTGCTGATCGCGGCAGGCGGCTATGTGGGATGTCTGTTTATGGCAGGCCTGTGTATGCTGGTGTCTGCCAAGGTAAGATCCGCCGTGCCGGCGGTGATGGTGCCCTTTGTGCTGATTTTCCTGCCGTCTTTTCTGGGGAATCTGGAAAGTGCTGCAGTCAATAAGATTCTGGGGTTATTGCCGGACAGACTGCTGCAGGTGGGCACAGCGCTGGATTACTTTGACCTGTATACGCTGGGCGGCCGGGTAATGGGAGCGGTGCCCATCCTGCTTGTGCTGTACGGGATTGGTGCGGCGGCGGTGCTGCCGGTTGTCTACTGGTGTTTTGTCCGGTCGTAGGAGGAATCGCTTTCTTCCTCCGGGGTGGAGAAGAGACTGACTACGGTGCCGTCTTCGGTTGTCGCGACGACGGTGGAGATGCAGCCGTACCGGTCGCGGTGGACGACGATATCCAGACTGCCGTTCATATTGGACTGCCAGATTTTGTTCAGCTCATCGGCGAAACTGTGGACCGGGCTGCCCTGATAGAGAAAAAAACCGTTTTCATTTCTGGTCAGGCCCCAGGATGCGTATTCTTCGGCTTCGGTCTCCGAATCGAGGCAGAGGGTATAGCTGAGGGCAAAGGCATTCTTTTCCACATGGAATTCAGCAGACAGAGCTTCCCTGATCCGTTCCGCCATCAGGTCGGGATCGCCGGTGTCGTCCGCCTTTAAGACAGCCAGGATCGTGTCATCTGCCCGTTTTCCGGGATTCCTGCCAAGCGCGATGTCGCGGGTCAGAGAAACCTTGAAGGCCCAGCGGGAATCGGGACTCCCGTAATAGCAGGTACTGCTCAGGCAGGAGTCAAAGGGAGCCTGGCCGCCGGTAGCGCACACCACGGTACTGCAGGTAAGCAGCAGGGAGACGGCGAACAGCATGAGGAGGGACGTCCTTTTGTAGCGCAGTACGCGCTGGATCCTTCTCTCTACCTCTGTCTTGGAAAAGGCGCTGTACAGGAGGGGAGAACGGCTGGCGCTCACGGCCATGGCAAGGAGGCTGCAGGCATAGCTTTGTCTTGCATTTTCCTCCCGGCAGGCGCGCAGCACGGCTTCGTCGCAGGCGGTTTCCAGATCGGATGCCAGGCATCCGGCCATCAGCCAGACAAGCGGGTTAAACCAGTTGAGGCAGAGCGTGGCCAACATGGCCGTCTTAACCCAGTTATCCCGGCGTCTGATATGCATGGTCTCATGAGCCAGGATGTGGCGCAGCATCTCCGTATTCCCAAAGTCCATCCGTGCCGGCAGATAAATACGGGGTGAGAGAAGGCCGCACACGAGAGGGGAGGCGATCTCGTCATTGGTAAAGACCAGAATATGTGCCATCTGCATCTCGCGCAGGAGCGTATTGACGGTTTCGTTGTGCTCCACCAGCAGGCTATCTCTCAGCCTCCGGACATAGCGTTGTCTTTGCAGCAGCAGGAGGAGCGCCGTAACGATGACGCCGGACAGATAGAAGACCGGCAGCAGGGTTCGCAGCGAATCATACCTGTAGAAGAAAGGCAGGACGTCCGTTGACAGGACAGTGGAGCGATCTGTTGCGTTTTCCGTTGACTGGGAGATGACAAAGTCGGTATCTGCAGTCAGATGGGAATCGGCCGTGGCGGATGCACCCGGCATGCTTGTGACGATGGCATCATTTGTGCCCGCGTCTTCTGTGACGGAAGAAATCTCCGTATCCTCGGAAAGATATTCCGTAGAGGGTTCATTGTAGGCGGCGGCTTCTGCGGAAACAGTGACGCTTGTGACTGCAGGCGCTGAAAGCAGGCCGGGAGCCTTCACGCTGAGCGGGCTGCTTAAGGAGAAGGGGACGAGAAAGCGGACGATCACCAGTCCCCACAAAAGGGGGAAAACATAGCCTGGCAGTCTCTTTTTCAGAAGAAGGCGCAGCGCCAGCACCATGAGCAGCAGCACACTTCCGTAAAGCATCATAAAATGTAAGGGCATGGAAAATCTGAAATGTAACATGTTATTTCGCCTCCTTGATCATACGGGAAAGCCTTTCGGCATCTTCCTCCGAGATTCCCTGATTTTTCAGAAATGATGAAAAAAACAATTCACTGGAACCGCCGAACATCTTGTCGATCAGCTGCTCGGTCTCACTGCGCGCCACTTCGTCTCTGGTGACCAGAGGCGTGCAGAGAAAGCCCGGATCTTCGCGGCTGACAGCTTCCTTTTCGATACACTTCCTGATCACCGTGTAGGTGGTGTTCTTGTTCCAGCCGATGCGCTGTGACAGTACGTCTACGATATCGCGGGCTGATTTCGTGCCCTGTTCCCAGAGCACTTCCATGACTTTCAATTCTGAGTCGAATAGTTTCATAGTAATCAATCCTCCATTCCAGCTTAATTTGCCGCTTGGCCATCTTCATTCTCTATTCTGTCGATTCCAGCCTGTAGACTATTGCAATAGTCTGTTGGTTGATTACAGACTATCACGATAGTCTGCGCGTGTCAAGCAGAAAATATTTTAGATGCTTGTTATAGTCCGAATTTCCACATATAATTTCAATGTGGCTGTATGGACTGTGTACAGTATGAGATTTGAAAGAACGGAGAAATGTGGATCATGAACAGAATTCTGATTATAGATGATGACCGGTCTCTTCTGGAGCTGCTGCAAAACTGTATGTGTGGGTTATATGAAGTGGATACGGCGTGGAATGGGCAACAGGGGCTTGATAAGCTGTCACGGACAAAATATGATCTTGTGCTGCTGGATGTGATGCTGCATGGCGAAAATGGTTTTGAAGTTCTGGGGGAAATACGGAAACTGTATGCGGTTCCTGTGATTATGCTGACTGCAAAAAATTCTCCGTCAGATAAGGTAAGCGGCCTGGAAATCGGTGCGGATGATTATGTAACGAAACCCTTTAATATGGAGGAACTGCTGGCGAGGGCTGCGTCCCAGATTCGGAGGAATACGGTGTTAAAGAATGGAATTTTACCGCAGGAAGAGATTTGTTTCGATAAGATTACGATTGTTCCGCAGATAAAAGGAATATTGAAAGAAAACAAAGAAGTGCTGTTGACCGGAAAAGAATTTGACCTGTTGTATTTTCTTGCCTCGTCTCCGAAGCGTGCTTATACAAAAAAGCAGATTTATAAGGCTGTATGGAAGAATGATTATGTCTATGACGATAATAACATTATGGCATTGGTCAGTAAGATCAGAAAGAAAATAGAAGACGATCCGGAAAATCCGAGGATAATACAGACAGTCAGGGGCGTCGGCTACCGCTTTGGAGGAGGGCAGTAAATGCATATGGAAATGATAGCGCTGATGATAATCTGTCTGGGTCTCATGTTATTGCTGGCAGGGATCTGCAGGCAGATTAAAAAAATCAACCAGGTATTAGATGAAATCATAAAGGGGGAAACAGATAGAAGAATCCTGATCAGGAAACATTCCTTTTTATCAGATACCTGCTATAAGCTCAATCAGATTATGATGGATAATAAGGAACGCATCATAAAGACAAAGCGGCTGGAACGAAGGAACGAAGAGCTCATGACCGGTTTATCGCATGATATCCGCACGCCCCTTACATCTATCATCGGTCATCTGGATGCCGTTTATTATCAATATGTTCATGGGGAAATGAACGCAGAATCTGTCCGGCAGGCAAGGGAAAAAGCATATGTCCTGAAAGAGTATCTGGACGATTTGTTTCAGTGGTTCAAGCTCAATTCCAAAGAAGAGAAAGCAGAAATGGAACCATTGGATATCGTAGAGGAAACAAGGGCTGTTTTTGCAAATTGGGTTGCAGATTTTGAACGAAATGGAGTCTCCTATGATTTCACATCAGACATGGACGAAATACAGATCAGCGTGGACCGGGTTTTTTATGAGCGCTGTGTGAATAATCTGCTTAAGAATGCAATGGAACACAGCAGGGCTTCTAAAATCTGGATAGAGATTGTGCGGTCTGGTGTTACGGTTGTTGTGAAAGTTTGTGACAATGGCATGGGAATTTTGGAGAAAGAGATTCCATTTCTTTTTGACAGGCTGTACAGGGCGGGGGATGCCCACAGCAGCAAAGGAAGCGGTCTGGGGCTTGCGATCGTGCGGGAACTGGTTTTGATCCAGGGCGGGAAGATTTTTGTAGAACCCCAAAAGAAGGGGATTTGTTTTGCCATGGAATTTCCTTTATCAGAAAATGATACATGAACTGTTCTGCCTTCGGGCCGGGCAGTTTTTTTGCAAGGTTTTCGTAAGGTTACAGGAGCAAAAAGTGTGATACTATGGAACGGCAGACAGACGTACAGGCAGCGCATGAAGAAAGGGATGACGGGATGATGGATAACTTTATCATTGAGACGAAAGGGTTGACGAAATATTATGGGGATACTGCCGCGGTAAAGGGTGTGGATCTCCATGTAAATAAAGGTGAAATTTATGCCCTTTTGGGAAGGAACGGAGCCGGAAAGACAACAATAATGAAAATGCTGCTGGGTTTATCCATGATATCAGAAGGAACTGTCTATATGTTCGGACAGCCTTTTGAAGGGAATAAAAGAGAATTTTTGGGGCGGACAGGGGTTATGATTGAGACACCGGGGTTTTATCCAAACCTTACGGCAACGGAAAATCTGGAAATTCTTGCTGACCTGCGGGGATATGTAAAACGGGATGCTGTAAAAGAAAGTCTGGAGAGGGTTGGGCTGACTTATAAAGACAAAAAACTATTTTCTGCGTTTTCTCTTGGCATGAAGCAGCGGCTGGGGATTGCAGCCGCCATGATCCATGATCCGGAAGTCCTGATACTGGACGAGCCGATTAATGGACTTGATCCGATCGGGGTAATGGAAACAAGGAATTTTATCAGGGAGCTTGCGCAGGACTGTGGGAAAACGATTCTGCTGTCAAGCCATATTCTGTCAGAGATTGAGCTTTTGGCAGACAGGATAGGAATTATTGACAAAGGAATTCTGCTGGAAGAAAGCCCTTATGAGGAATTGAAGAAAAGAAATATGCATTATATCCTGTTGTCTGTAGATTCGACAGAAACAGTGATCCATATGCTGGAAGAGGAATTTCATATCAATGATTATCGGATTATGAGGAACGGCTGCATTCAGATTTTTGATGAGGGGATACAGACAAAGGAAATCGTCAGGTTTCTTGCAGGACGAAATATTTATGTAGATGCCATCAACAAATGCAGTGATACGCTGGAAGATTATTTTAAAAGGATAACCGGAGGTGAGGGGATTGCTTAACATATGCCGGAATGAGCTGAAGAAACTGAGACGTCAGAAGACAGCAGGGATGTTGTGGGCAGTCGGTATCCTGATCCCTGCGTTTGGCACACTGCTCTGCATAAAAAACCAATATCCCTTCAGGAATTTGATCGGTGCGAATGTCATGTTTGGAAGTTTTCTTATGATTCCGTTTACTTTTTCGGTCATGCTTTTAAACCTGTTTGAACTGGAGGAGAG
This sequence comes from uncultured Lachnospiraceae bacterium, assembly GCA_947576945.1. Lineage (GTDB taxonomy): Bacteria > Bacillota > Clostridia > Lachnospirales > Lachnospiraceae > UBA3282. The sequence continues at coordinate 3,605 of CANPTH010000026.1, read as the reverse complement.
GAATCACACATTGAAAAATATTCTGGTGATCGGCATACCTGGATGGCAGATTTTTTTATCAAAACTGGCTTCAGCCCTTGTGATTGTCGTGGTACTTTCGGGAATCTATACTGTCTATACGGTCACAGGAGGAATTTTCCTGCGGAATTATATGCCGGATGTTGTCCGCATTTTCGGGATTTATCTGGGAACGTCTCTGTGCAGCATCTGTGCAACAATGCCTGTGCTGCTTCTGATCATTTTGCTTCGAAAAAGGAATCTGATTTCAATGATTGCGATTAACTGTTATGTACTCGTTGATTTTTTGTTTACATGGCAGTTGTCCATGTTTCATTGTCTTGACATGCATCTGCCTGTTTTGGCAGCATACCGTATCACCTATCCTTTTACCATTTTGGAGTATACGGATAATCTGCAGCGGGGGTTGGACATCCTGTATTATTCAATGGACAGGGGACTCTTTTTGCTGGGGGCAACAGCGGCAGTTTCCGTCGGAATCAGTCTGTGGCTTTATAAAAGACAGGAGGCCGATGTATGATGAGGAGATTGATCAGAGCGGAATTAAAGAAATTGAAAAGGCAGACAATGGTTTTGGTTGGATATCTCAGCATTCTCTTTTCGTTTATCATTACTTTTGCGCAGCAAATGCAGATTAAGGCAGGGGCGCCTGAATGGGAAGGGTTTGCAGAAATGTTTTTTTACAACAATGCAATGCTGTTTCTGCCGTTTACGGTATCTTTGATTGGCGGATACATGATAGATCAGGAATATGCAAAGGATACGCTGAAAAATCTGTTGGTGATACCGGTCAGATGGCAGGATGCGGTAAAAGCGAAAGTGGCAGTCCTGTTTTTGCTGACGGTCAGAATCGCACTGTTTGAAACAGCGCTTCTTCTGGCGGCAGGCATTATGTTAAAAAACCGTCCGGCCGTGCTTATAATGGCAGGAGAATGTATGAAAGCGTTTGCATATAACATCTGTATCACGTTAGGGATACTGCCCGTGATTTTGTGGTTTGGAAAGAGCGGCGGAAAATATATATGGGGAAGTATACTGTCAATGCTCCTTGGTATATCCGGAGTATTTGTAGTAAATGGAAGGGCAGTTAACTGGCATCCGGTCACAGTTTGCTTCTCATTTCTGTCGGACGTTTATGGTGAAAAAACTGCAATGGGATACCTGGAGTCGGGTGTGGCAATCTTCCTGTATGGATTGCTGTGTGTGTTGGTATACCGGATTAGATATTGCAGAGGGAACAAAACGGTTATTTCAAAATAGAAGGAAACATAAGATCCGATTTTCGCAGGCTGACAGGATGTTTTTCTTTTCAGAGTGTGCTATGATAAAAAGGCCGGATGTACGTAATGGGAAAGCAGGCCGGACGATGACAGCGAAGGGAGGACGGACAGGCCAATGCTGCATGTTATCATATGTGACGACGAGGCGGCTTCGCTCTCTTTTCTGGAAACCCTGGTCAGAGAGTGGGCGGCGGGGAGAAAATGCGGGATCGCTGTCACGCCGTGCAAAAGCGCAGAGCAGTTTCTGTTTAACAGGGAAGACTGGGAAGAAGCGGATATTATGCTTCTGGACATTGACATGCCGGGGATGAACGGTATCAGTCTGGCCCGCAGGCTGCGGCAGGAAGGGAAGCGCGTTCAGATCATCTTTGCGACGGGGCTTGCGGATTATGTGCTGGAGGGCTATGATGTGGAGGCCGTGTCCTATCTGATCAAGCCGGTGGAGCGGGAGAAGTTCTTTGCCTGTCTTGACCGGGCGAAGGAGCGGTGCGGGCAGGAAGAACCGGTTCTGCTGCTGGATCTGGCAGGGGGCACGGCGCGGGTCAGACTGGCGCAGATCTGTTATCTGGAAAGCGATGCCCACGACACGCAGGTGCATTGTGTCCGTTCTGCTTACAGCATGGAAGAAGAACCGCCGCAGACAAAGAGGCAGACTGTTCAGGAAACAGAGGTAGCTGCGGTCACGACAGAGGCAGTGCGCTGTCGGACGGGGATCCGGGAGCTGGAAGAGCGGCTTGCGCGTTACGGCGGTTTTTTCCGGATTCATCGCTCTTATGTGGTGAATCTGGCCTATGTCAGCCGGATCACCAGGAAGGATGTGCTGATGGACAGCGGGGAAACGCTTCCGGTCTCCCGTAACAGGTGGGAGGCGCTCAACAGGGCATATCTTAACTATTATAAAAAGTGAGAACGTAAAAGAATAAGGGAATAAGCGAATAAGGGAGAGGCAGAACTCCGGATGGAACAGGAAATTTTTCAGCTGCTGTGGCTGGGGTGTTATTGGTATTATATAGAGCAGATGGGAAGCATGGAGAAGGGAATCGGGAAGCGCGCGCTGGGTATTTGCCTGACGGGTGCGGTTTTGGCCTGTTCCTTTTTCGTACCATTGTTCGGGATAAAATTCCGGGCGGCAGCGGCGTGGATCCTGATCGCCGGAATCCTGACGCTGTACGACTTGTTTTTTGATGCGGAAGCCTTTATGCGGCAGGGATGGCGGATTCTGCTGCCGGGCCTGTGTATTGCAGTGGGGGTATTGGTAGTGGAAGCCGAGGAGATTTTTGTGCTGCATGGGGGGATCATGCTTGTGTTTCTGCTTCTGCTGGGGAAGAAGCGGGAAAGTCTCAGGCTGTGGAACGGCGTGCTGCTTGTGGCAGCCTACGGCATCATAGGGGCTTTTCTATGGCTGCTTGGCTGTACGGGGCAGGTGGAGACGACGGCGCTGCCGCGCAGTATCTTTCTGTGGGGCGGCATTGTGTTGGAGGCGCTTTTGTTTGTGGCGGTGGAGGGGACACTTTTTTCCTATAAAAAGGGGTTTGACTTTCGCACGGAACAGTTCCGGTCGGAGCTGATGGAACACCAGTATGACGAGATCAAGAGCGTCTACATGGATATGCGGGGATGGCGGCATGACTACCATAACCATATGCAGGTGATGAAAGCGCAGCTTGCGCTGGGGAACACGGAGGAGATGGGTGCCTATCTGGACCAGCTGGAGCGGGAACTGGACCGGGTGGATACCTTTGTCAGATCCGGCAATCTGATGGTGGATGCCATTCTGAACAGCAAGCTGACGCTGGCCAGACGGCAGGAGGTAGCCGTGAACTGCAGCGCGAAGGCGCCGGAAAGGCTTTCTGTGGAGGATGTGGATCTTTGTGTCATTCTGGGAAATCTGCTTGACAATGCGCTGGAAGCCTGCGCCCAGGTGGCGAAGGAGAAACGGTTTCTTCGTCTCTATCTGACGGTCAACAAGAGTCAGCTGTACTTTTCCGTGCAGAATGCGGCGAAGGAGGAACCGGATTTCGAGGCCAGCCGTTATATCAGCAGAAAACGGGGCAATCACGGTCTGGGCATGAAGCGGGTAAAGGCGGCGGTGGATAAGTACGACGGTTATCTTAACCTGGCCAACGAGCCGGGGATCTTTGCGGCGGAAGTGACCATGCCGCTGTCACTTTCGTGAACAGTCTGTGCATTTCGTGTAAAAAAGAATACATTTCGTGCGGGAATCTCCATTCATGGGGATTCTTGTTTTATCATATAGGGTGCGCCCAGCTAAGGGCTTGGAATTCGGTGGGTGAAAGTCCTACGGTG
>CANPTH010000025.1 GCA_947576945.1 uncultured Lachnospiraceae bacterium | reverse complement strand
GTACAGTGGTGTGGGAGGTCGGCTGCTCAACTAATGGGTAGCCTCCTACCCGATGCGCAGGGAGAAACTCTTCCCTGCTCGATTGATATACAGTCATGCTGTTTTTTGTTGTGTGTGATCGGAATATCTGTTGTCCCATTCTAATATGTATAGTACAGAACAGTGTATGGGGAGTGACAGAAGAAGCATGGTTATAATAATAAGAAAACGGATCACAGTATGGTTCCTGCTTGGGTGTTTCCTGCTGCACACAGGGTTTCTGAATCTGTCGATGACGGTGCAGGCTGCGCCGGAGGTGGCGACACCGTCCTATGTAGTGATGGAGGCTTCTACCGGTCAGGTGATCTGTGAGCAGGATGCGGATACGAGAAGGAGTCCTGCGAGTATCACCAAGATCATGACATTACTGATCATTTTTGAACACATAAAGAGCGGAAGGATTCATCTGGAGGATCAGGTCATAACGAGTGCCTATGCGAAATCCATGGGCGGATCACAGGTCTTTCTGGAGGAGGGAGAGGCACAGACATTAGATACGATGATCAAGTGTATTTCCGTGGCATCGGGCAATGATGCCAGTGTAGCCGTAGCAGAGTACATAGCAGGCAGCGAGGGCGAGTTTGTCAAGCTGATGAATGAGAAGGCCGAAGCGCTTGGCATGCAGAACACCCATTTTGAAGACTGCTGCGGACTTACGGATTCCGATAACCATTACTCATCGGCCAGAGACGTGGCGATCATGTCGAGAGCATTGATTACACAATATCCGGAAGTGTTCGAATATACGAAAATATGGATGGAGGATATAGAGCATAAGACATCACAGGGGACGACTCCTTTTACTTTGGCCAGTACGAACAAACTGTTGAAGCAATACGAATGGACCACAGGACTAAAGACCGGTTCTACCTCGAAGGCGCTTTACTGTCTGTCGGCAACTGCGAAAAAGGATGACATGGAATTGATTGCTGTCGTGATGGCAGCGCCGGATCCCAAAACCCGTTTTCAGGATGCCATTACCCTGTTAAATTATGGGTACAGTGTCAGTCAGATGTATACGGATGAGAATAAGGATCCGCTGCCGGAGCAGAAGATCGAGGGCGGGATTGAGGATATCCTGTATCTGACTTATGAAGGACCTTTTGAGTATCTGGATACGACAGGCAGTAACTTAAGCGAGATCCAGAAAGAGATCAGCCTGCCGGATATTGTGCAGGCTCCGGTAGCCGAGGGAGACGCAGTGGGGGAAGCGGTTTATAAGCTGAACGGTACCAGGATAGGCAGCGTGTCCATTCTGGCGGCAAAGGGAGTGGAGAAGGCAGATTATAAGGATTACTGGAAAAAGGTGTGGATCCTGTACCTGATGAAGCGGTAAGGGTTTGTTCTTCTGAAATCGCTTTGCGTCAGCGTAAGGCTAACCTGTCAAAAGGTTTGCGATAGAACGGAAGTTCGCGGATTGCGGGGACATACCGGTATGTGTTATACTTTACGGGTTGTGTGTTTTACATTATTTATGAGGATATTGTATGTTGGAAGGAATTGCGATATTAATATTGGTTCTGGCCGTATTATGTCTGTCGGTGGCGGCGTGGGACTGCAACAGATTTATTACGGTGCGGTATAAGATTCTGTCCGGGAAGATAAAGAAGCCCTGCAGATTTGTTCTTCTTTCCGACCTTCATAATAAGTCATACGGCAAAGAGAATGAACGGCTGCTTTCGCAGATTGACAGCATATCTCCCGATGCAGTTCTGGTGGCGGGAGATATGCTTACTGCCATAAAAGGAAAAGGCTTCGATGCGGCGCTTTCGCTGATGCGGCGGCTGGCGGAAAAATATCCGGTTTATTACGGTATGGGAAACCATGAGTATCGTCTGCAGCTGTATCCGGAGCAATATGGAAATATATACGAACAATATGTGGCCGGACTCAGGGATGCGGGAATTGAACCCCTGATCAATCAGAATACTTATCTGCCGGCGTATAATGTGGCGGTCTGCGGTTCACAGATCGACCGGGATTATTACAGGAGATTTCGCAAGCATCCCATGCCGGCGGAATATCTTACAAAGACTCTGGGGGAGCCAAGAGAGGATGCCTGCCAGATTCTGATTGCACATAATCCGCTGTATTTTGAGGAATATGCGGCCTGGGGTGCGGATGTGGTGGTATCCGGACATGTACACGGGGGTATCATGCGTCTGCCCATACTGGGAGGGGTGCTGTCGCCTAATTTAAGTCTTTTTCCGAAATATGACGGCGGCAGATTTGAACTTGGAAGGGCAGCCCTGCTTCTCAGCCGTGGATTGGGGACGCATACGATTCCGCTGCGGATCTTTAATCCGGGCGAGTTGGTCGTGGTAGAGATAAATAAGGAAGACACCTAGAAAGGACAAGCTGTTATGGCGATTCCTGTAAAGCTGGAAGTATTTGAAGGTCCGTTAGACCTGCTCCTGCATTTGATCGACAAGAATAAAGTAGATATTTATGATATACCGATCGTAGAGATCACGGAACAATATCTGGATTATATCAGACAGATGGAAACCGAGGATATGAATGTGGTCAGTGAATTTCTTGTGATGGCGGCTACCTTGATTGATATTAAGTGCAGGATGCTCCTCCCGAAAGAAGTGAATGAAGAGGGAGAAGAGGAGGATCCCAGAGCAGAACTGGTAGAAAAACTGCTGGAATATAAGATGTGTAAATATATGTCCTATGAACTCAGGGATCGTATGATCGATGCAGAGCGCAGTTTCTATAAGAATCCTACGCTGCCGAAGGAGGTAGCGGAGTACAGGCAGCCTGTGAATTATGAGGAACTGATCGGTGATATGACGCTGCAGAAGCTGCATGAGATATTTAAGCAGGTGATGAAGCGACAGGAGGACAAGATTGATCCGGTCAGAAGTACTTTTGGAAATATTGAGAAAGACGAGATCGATATGGATCTTAAAATGACTTATGTGGAGGCGTATGTGCGAAGCCACAAAACCTTCAGTTTCCGTAAGCTGCTAGAGAAGCAGAGCAGTAAAATGGAAGTGATCGTCACATTTCTGGTGATTCTGGAGATGATCAAGACCGGCAGGATCGGAATTGAACAGGAAGATATTTTTGCAGATATTATCATAACGACGAAGGATGTAAGCAGCCAGGAGCCGCTGCAGCTGACATCAGTCGGATAGTGAGTCCGGCACAGTGAGGAAAATATGGAGAGAGCAAAGGCAAAAGCAGTATTAGAGGCAATTCTTTTTACGATGGGAGATTCTGTTGCCATAGACAGTCTTGCCGCCGTGATTGAGGAAGACAGGAAGACGACTGGAGAGATCCTGGAAGAAATGGCGCAGGATTACAGTCTGCAGGACAGGGGAATCGGTCTGACGGTACTTGATAACGCTGTACAGATGTGTACCAAAGGAGAATTATACGAGTATTTGATCAAGATTGCCAAAGCGCCGAAGAAATTTGTACTGACAGATACATTATTGGAAACGTTATCGATTATAGCGTACAAGCAGCCGGTGACGCGGCTTGAGATCGAGCGGGTCAGGGGTGTCAGCTGCGATCATGCGGTCAATAAACTTCTGGAATATGATTTAATCATGGAGGTTGGAAGGCTGGATGCACCAGGGCGTCCGCTTCTGTTTGGTACAACGGAACAGTTTCTGCGCAGTTTCGGAGTGAAGTCTATCGAAGACCTTCCGGAACTCAGTACAGTTCAGGTCGAGGAATTTAAGCAGCAGGCGGAATCGGAAGTTCAGCTGCAACTTGATATATAGGTTTCTGTAACCGGTTTGCGGCCGGTCAGGCCTTGAAATGTAACTTCGCCGGCTGCAGTCCATGCCGGGATCTGACTGTTCCAGTTGACACATGTCGACAGTCAGACTATAATACAGATGTGTGATTTCTACATAATAAAACATTTTACAGTGAGAGGGAGGTAATTCCAATGAAGAAATTATCTGTGAAAACTGTGGTGGCGATCGGTATTGGCGCGGCATTATTTTTTGTGTTAGGTAAGGTTTCGATACCCACGCCGGTTCCCAATACTTACATTAGTCTGCAGTATGCGGTACAGGCAGTATTTGCTGCCCTGTTCGGACCGATCGCCGGGCTGTTGATCGGATTCATCGGTCATACGTTGATTGATGCGACCAGCTATGGACCCTGGTGGAGCTGGATCATTGCTTCTGCATTTGCCGGTTTGGTGATCGGAGTTGTGACGATGAAGCTGGACATCAATGAGGGGATCGACACCAGGAAGATTGTTCATTTTAATGTAGCGCAGGTCATTGCACATCTGCTGTCATGGGGACTTGTTGCGCCCTGCCTTGATATTCTGATCTATTCGGAGCCCATCGAGAAACTGTTTGCGCAGGGCCTGATGGCAGGTATCTCCAATATGGTCACGACCGGTATCGTAGGTTCGCTGCTGTTAGTTGCATATGCGAAGACGGTTGTCAGGAAAGGTTCTCTGAGTAAGGAGGATTAAGCAGACCACGGATCAATGAGAGCGGCCGTTATCGATGGATACGGCGGCTCTTTTCTTCGTAAGAAAGGAACGTGTTCTTTATGAAGCCGACAGAATGCGCAGCTTCACATGCAGCGCAGCAATAAACAAGAGAAGGAGCAGTGATATGACAACTCCCGTAATTTCTTTTCAGGACTACGGTTTTCAATATATGTCGCAGGCGGAGCCTACGCTGCATCATATCAATCTGGATATTTATCCGGGGGAAAGGGTATTGATCGCCGGTACGTCGGGCAGTGGCAAGAGTACAATCGGTAACTGTATTAACGGGTTGATTCCCTTTGCTTACCCGGGTAAAAGTACAGGCCGGCTGCTGGTTGACGGCAAGGAGACGCAGGAGAGCAGTATTTTCGAACTGAGCCATGTGGTGGGGACGGTATTGCAGGACACGGATGGACAGTTTATCGGGCTGACAGTGGGAGAAGACATTGCATTTGCGCCGGAAAACGATTGTGTGCCTCAGGAAGAGATGAAGCAGCTGGTGGATCAGGTAGCCGGCCTGGTGGATATTGTGCACCATTTGGAGTATGCTCCTCATGAATTGTCCGGCGGGCAGAAGCAGCGGGTCAGTCTGGCGGGGGTGATGGTGGAAGAGGTAAAGGTGCTCCTGTTTGACGAGCCATTGGCAAACCTGGATCCGGCGGCAGGACGGACAACGATTGAACTGATCGATATGGTTCATGAACGAACGGGTGCGGCAGTGATCATCATAGAACACAGGCTGGAAGACGTGTTATGGCGCCGGATGGACAGGATTATACTGATGCATGAGGGGCAGATCATAGCGGATATGCCGACTGCCAGGCTGCTTTCAGGTAATCTGTTATTGCAGCACGGCATCAGGGAACCACTGTATCTGACGGCGCTGCGCTATGCGGGCGTTGAGATCAGGGAGGCGCTGAATCCTGAACATGTGGACGGCCTGCAGCTGCAGCAGGAAGACAAAGAGCAGGTGAGACGCTGGTATCATTCGCAGCGGGTGGGGATCCGGCAGGAACAGCATGGGCAGGAGCTGTTGCAGATCAGGGATCTTAAGTTTGGATATACGCCGGACACATATACGCTGCAGGATGTGAATTTCACGATCTATAAGGGCGAGATGGTCAGTATTGTCGGGCGAAACGGGGCCGGAAAGAGTACACTGGCCAAATTGATCTGTGGATTTGAGAAGCCTGTTTGCGGAACTATCAGCATGGAAGGAAGAGACCTGAAAGGGGATACGATCAAGGAGAGGGCGGCTTATATCGGTTATGTGATGCAGAATCCGAATCAGATGATATCAAAGCCCATGATCTGGGATGAGGTGGAGATGGCACTGGTGCAAAGCGGTATGCCAAAGGAGGAACGGACCAGGCGGGTGGAAGAGACATTAAAGATCTGCGGGCTGTATCCTTTCCGGAACTGGCCTGTTTCGGCTTTATCCTTCGGGCAGAAGAAGCGTGTGACCATTGCCAGTATTCTTGTTCAGAGACCGCAGATCATTATACTGGATGAGCCTACGGCCGGACAGGATTATCACCATTATACGGAGATCATGGATTTCCTGAAGGAATTAAATGAAAAGGGTTATACTATATTGATGATCACGCACGATATGCACTTGATGCTGGAATATACGAAACGGGCAATCGTCTTCAGCGATGGCCGTATGCTGGCGGACAACACGGCAGCGCATGTACTCAATAATCCGGAACTGGTGCAGGCGGCTAACTTAAAGGAGACCAGCCTGTATACACTCAGCCTGGCATGTGGTATTGAGGAACCGCAGGTTTTTACGGAGTGCTTTATAGGGTATGAGCAGAAGGAGGTGCGATAGTATGGCTAAGGTTGCGATCTTAAGCTATATCAGGCGGGAAAGTCCGGTACATGCTCTGACAGGTACAACGAAGCTGATCTTTTTCCTTGCCTGGAGCGTGGCTTCCATGGTTACTTATGATACGAGAGTGCTGCTTTGTATGTTGATGATCAGCGCCGTGGTATTTAAGATCAGCCGGATCCGGATCCGGGATATCAGCATCGTGCTGGGGCTGGCGGCTGTCTTTCTATTGCTGAACAATCTGTTCGTCTATCTGTTTGCGCCGGAGTATGGCGTAGAGCTGTATGAGAGCAGGACGGTGCTTTTTACGATCGCCGGGCCATATACGGTCACATTACAACAGCTGTTCTATCATCTCAACATGACGATGAAGGTGATCTGCGTGGTACCGGTAGCGCTTTTGTTTATTGCATGTACGGATCCCAGCGAATTTGCGGCGTCTCTGGCAAGCATCGGCGTCAGTTACCGGATCGGCTATTCTGTCAGTCTGGCGCTGCGGTACATACCGGATGTACAGAGAGAATATCATAATATCAGCCAGGCGCAGCAGGCAAGGGGAATCGATCTGTCGGGGAAGGATAAGCTTTTTACCAGATTAAAAAATTCGGTGGCTATTCTGCTGCCGTTGATCCTGTCCAGCCTGAATCGTATCGAGACAGTCAGCAATGCCATGGAGCTGCGGGGGTTTGGTAAAAATAAGAAACGTACCTGGTATGTGAAAAGAAAGATGCAAAGGAATGATTGGCTGACGATCGGATTTGTGGCTGTGGTTCTGGTGATTGATCTGGTGGTGACTTTCTGGGACGGCAGCCGGTACTTTAATCCGTTTGTGTAAAGCCGGGGTGGTATCGGTGCAGGACGGCGGGACAGAGCACTGACATGGAGTAAAGCATAATACAGGAGGCGGTCATGAATTTACTGGTAATCGGGGGCAGTTATTTTTATGGAAGAGTCTTTGTGATGGAAGCGTTGAAAGAGCATACGGTCACGGTATTGAACCGCGGAACCTATTCAATGGGAGCGTTTGGGACAGATGAAATCACCGGTGACAGGCATGATGCAGAGGTTCTTGCACAGTGTACAGAGAAATATGATGCAGTTGTGGATTTCTGTGCATATCAGGCGGGAGACGTGGAGCTGGCGGTTCAGGGGATTGCCGGACAGATCGGACAGTACGTGTTAATCAGCACAGTGGATGCTTATGCAAGAGGCGGCAGTGCGGTCAGGACGGAAGAATATTCATTGGAACAGCGGATTTTTCCGGGGGAGGCAGGGGCTTACATTGCAGGAAAGGTGGCATTAGAGCAGGAAGCTGCAAAGGTCTGCGGTGAACGGCACATTCCGTGGACGGTGCTTCGTCCGGCAATTCTCTATGGTCCGTACAATTATGCGCCACGGGAATCAGTATATATTCAGATGATGCTGCAAAACAGGGTGCTTCCTGCGTTTGTGGATGCAGATGGCAGATTTCAGTTTGTGTACGTAAAGGATGCCGCGCAGGCGCTGCTGCGTACCCTTGGCAATGAGAAAGCTTATGGGCAGGCTTTCAACCTCTGCCAGGATGGGGATGTGGATTATGCCCTTTTCTTTCAGACGTTGAAAGAAGCGGCAGATCCGGAAGTGAGAGCCGCACTGCAGGATATCCCGATCACGGTGGACAGCGCCATGGCACAGCAAATCCCGATTCCTTTTCCGGCCAAAGCCGAAGAGACGCTGCTTTGTTCCAACGAGAAGAGTAAGCGGGAACTCGGGGTTGCGTATACCACGCTGGCGGAGGGAATGGGCAGGACGTATCGGGCATTTAAGCAGGTATATCAGCCGGATGCACCGCCACAGCAGCCGTGATATTGAATTTATGCGGCAATATACTGCAGATACCGGGGATTAGAATCAAGCCCCGGGAATACTACATAGTGGGAGAGATGGAAGATGACACTGGATCAGATAGCAGTAGGACAGGAAGTGAAGATCGTGAAGGTTGGTGGGGAAGGAGAACTTCGCTGCAGGCTTTTGGATATGGGCCTGATTCCGAAGACGGTTGTTAAAGTGCAGAAGGCAGCGCCTATGGGTGACCCGATCGAGATTCATCTGCGGGGATACGAGCTGACGATCCGCAAGGAAGATGCCGGTAAAATTGAAGTAGTTTTCTGAAAGAACGCGTGCGGGAAAAGATGAGGGTGAGGGCAGGAAAATGAGATATGCTTTGGTAGGAAATCAGAACTGTGGCAAGACAACCTTGTTTAACCAGCTGACAGGATCTAACCAACATGTGGGAAATTTTCCCGGAGTGACGGTGGATTCCAAAACGGGAGAGATCCGTGGGGAGCGTGGCGACTGTGTGGTGGATCTGCCGGGAATCTATTCGATTCGTCCCTATACGAATGAGGAGCTGGTAACACGCAGATTTATCCTGAAAGAGCATCCTGACGGGATTATCAATATTGTAGATGCCACAAATATTGAACGAAATCTCTATCTGACCCTGCAGCTTCTGGAGATGCATATTCCCATGGTTCTGGCGTTGAATATGATGGATGAGGTGCGCAGCAACGGCGGAACCATCGATATCGGGAAGATGGAAGAAGCGCTTGGAATTCCGGTGGTAGCCATCAGTGCGGTCAAAAATGAAGGGATTGAGGATCTGATCCATGTCATAAAGGATGTATCACAGCGCCGTATCTATCCGAAGGTGATGGATTTTTGTGAAAAGGGCGCCGTGCACAGATGCATACATGCGGTCAGTCATCAGGTGGAAGACCATGCGGAGCGGATTGGTATTTCTCCGCGGTTCGCAGCGACCAAGATCGTGGAAGGCGATCATGATATCATAGAAAACCTGCATCTTTCGGAAAATGAGCTGGATCTGATGGAACACAGCATCGTGGAGATGGAGAAAGACAGCGGCATGGACCGCAATGCTGCGCTCGCTGACATGCGGTATGATTTTATCGAGCGCGTGTGCAGGCAGGCGGTTATCAAATGCCTGGAAAGCAGGGAGCACAGGAGAAGTGTACGCATTGACCATGTTTTGACGGGAAAATATCTGGCGATCCCTTCTTTTCTGCTGATCATGCTGCTGGTATTCTGGCTGACATTTGGGGTGATCGGTACTTTCCTGAGCGATCTTCTGAGTATGGCGATCGATTGGATGGCGGCAGCGGCGGAGCGGGCGCTGGTGGAGTACGGTATTAATCCGGTGGTAAAGAGTCTTGTGATTGACGGTATTTTTACCGGCGTGGGCAGTGTGCTTAGTTTTCTGCCGATCATCGTGGTATTGTTTTTTTTCCTGTCGATCCTGGAGGATTCCGGTTACATGGCCAGAATTGCTTTCGTGATGGACAGGCCGCTGCGTAAGATAGGACTCTCCGGCAAGAGCTTTGTGGCGATGCTCATAGGATTTGGCTGCAGCGTTCCTGCGGTCATGGCTACCAGGACCCTGTCCTCGGAACGTGACAGGAAGATGACGATCCTGTTGATTCCATTTATAAGCTGTTCTGCCAAGATTCCCATCTACGCATTGTTTACGGCGGCTTTTTTCCGGGAGTACCAGGCACTTGTGATGATGGGGCTGTACGTGTTGGGAATTCTGGTGGGTATTCTTAGTGCAGTTATTTTGAACAGGACAATGTTTCATGGAAAGCCTATGCCGTTCGTGATGGAGCTGCCAAATTACAGATTTCCGTCGGCGAAAAGTGTGCTGCTGTTGATGTGGGATAAGGCGAAGGATTTCGTGCAGCGTGCTTTTACGGTGATCTTTATTGCGACATTGCTCATCTGGTTTCTGCAGTCCTTTGACAGCAGATTGAACGTGGTGACGGATTCCGGCGACAGCCTGCTTGCCATGGTCGGAAAGCTGATCGCACCTGTCTTTGCACCGCTTGGTTTTGGAGACTGGAGGGCGGCTACCGCACTGATCAGCGGTTTCAGCGCGAAGGAAGCGGTGGTCAGTACGCTTGGTGTGCTGACAGGAACCAGCATGAGCAGCCTTGGCGAGACGTTGGGGGAAATCTTCACGCCGATTGCTGCGGTCAGTTATCTTGTATTTACATTATTGTATACGCCCTGTGTGGCGGCCGTTGCGACCATCAAAAGGGAGATGGGATCGTTGTGGAAGACGGTCTGCATTGTATGTATGCAGTGCGGTGCAGCGTGGATCGTGGCGTTTTTGATTTATCATGCCGGGAGGATGTTTTTGTAAAGCGTACGAATTCTTTGCGGATGCACAGGATGAAATGGTGACAGTGAAGCCGAAGGCTGAACTGTTACGTGCAGTTTGGGAACATGTAAACTTGGGGCTGTACAAAAAGTTGAAAATGACATAAAATTGTTTGTGAGAAAAGCAGACGGAAGCCGGTAAGGCATGACGCTGCAGACAGCAGGGAAGGGTGTGAGAGAAAATGAAAAGTTATATGCTGGATTTAAATTCTATTGACAGGGTGAAAGGATTTGTCAAGGCGATCGAAGTGTTTGACGGATATTTTGATTTGGCGACGGGCAGATATGTGATCGATGCCAAGTCTATCATGGGTATTTTTTCCATGGATCTGTCAAAGCCTGTGGAGTTCAGAGTTTTGGAAAATCACGACAGGCTGTCGGAGATTGAGACGGCGATCGCACCGTACATAGCACAGGCATAGCTGGGTAATATATTCTGAAATTTTAAGACAACTGTCGGTATATGAGGGAATCATATACCGGCAGTTTTTAGATTGCTAAGTATTCGATTTTGTGATAAGATACTCTAATGAATTGAGAGAAGGAGTGACAACATGTTAGAATTAAAAGGTGTCTGCTACTCTGCGGAAGATGAAAACAGAGAGGCAGAAATTTTGAAAGATATCAATGTGACCATTGAGGACAGATTCATTGCCGTGACCGGGCCAAACGGCAGCGGTAAGAGTACGCTTGCCAGGATCATTGCGGGAATCATAAAACCAACGGCAGGGCAGATCCTGCTGGACGGAGTGGATATCACGGATCTTTCTATCACGGAACGGGCCAATATGGGAATTAGTTTTGCATTTCAGCAGCCGGTTCGTTTCAAAGGGATTACGGTGCGGGAGCTTTTGTCCATCGCGGCCGGTAAAGATGCCAGCATGGCGGAAATATGCAATATGCTTTCCGAAGTGGGGCTGTGTGCCAGAGATTATGTAAACCGTGAGGTGAATGCATCTTTGTCTGGCGGGGAATTGAAACGGATTGAAATCGCCATGATCATGGCGCGTGGAACGAAAGTTTCCATTTTTGATGAGCCGGAAGCCGGAATCGATCTGTGGAGTTTTCAGAATCTGATTCATGTGTTTGAGAAGATGCATGGGGAGATTCACGGTTCTATTCTGATCATTTCCCATCAGGAGCGTATTTTGAACATCGCGGACCGTATCATTTTGCTGGCGGATGGGCAGATTAAGAAGGTAGGAAGTAAAGAAGAGGTGATACCGGAGCTTCTTGGCGCCGGTGCGCACTGTAAGACACTGACAGATAAATTATAAAAGGGAGGTATCAGTGATGGATGCAATACAACAGAACCTGTTGGAGCAGGTGGCAGGACTGCATGAGATACCTGCCGGTGCTTATAATATCCGTGCCAACGGACAGATGGCGGCCAGGAATACGACAGCCAATATAGATATTACCACGAAGGAGGACCGTTCCGGTATTGATATCCGGATCAAACCGGGCACCAGGAACGAGAGTGTGCATATTCCTGTGGTGCTCAGCCAGAGTGGATTGAAGGAGAGCGTATACAACGATTTTTTTGTAGGAGAGAATGCGGATGTGACCATCATCGCCGGCTGTGGTATCCATAACAGCGGCGGCAGCGCCTCAGAGCATTCGGGGATTCATAGATTTTTTGTGGAGAAGAATGCGAAGGTCAGATATGTGGAGAAGCATTATGGCAGCGGGGATGGCAGCGGAGAGCGGCTTATGAATCCGACGACTGAGATTCACCTGGCGGAAGGGGCATCCCTGGAAATGGATACGGTACAGATCAAAGGGATTGATTCCACCAAACGGATCACCACGGCCCAGGTGGCCGAGGGCGCATCCCTGGTCATAAGGGAGAAGATCATGACCCATGGCAGGCAGTATGCGGAGACGGATTTCAGCGTGGATATGAACGGGGATGATTCCAGTGTCAATCTGATTTCCCGGTCGGTGGCCAAGGAACATTCCAGACAGCTTTTTAAGAGCCGGATCGTGGGAAACGGTAAGTGTCAGGGGCACAGCGAATGTGATGCCATCATCATGGACGAAGCGAGTGTCAGCGCAGTGCCGGAGCTGACAGCAAACAATATTGATGCGAATCTGATCCATGAAGCGGCCATCGGTAAGATCGCCGGGGAACAGTTAATGAAGCTGATGACGCTGGGGCTGACGGAGAAGGAAGCAGAGGAGCAGATTGTTAACGGATTTTTGAAATGAGAAAATTTTTACATTATGCGTTAAACAGGCTGGTGATTACGGCATTCATCGTGATTTTGCAGGTGGCGTTCTTTATGATGGAGATCGTCGTGTGGGGCAATTATTATGTGGAGATCGCGATGGCGCTGCGTTTGATCAGTTTTGGCGTCATTATTGCGCTGATTTTAAAACAGGGTAATCCGGCGGTGAAGATGGCATGGATCGTGCCGATCCTGCTCTTTCCGCTTTTTGGCGGTGTCATGTATCTTGCATTGGGGCATGTGTTCCATCCGAAGAGATTGTATATGGCCATGGAGCATACGGGTGAACTTGTCCGGTCGAATCTGCAGCAGGACGCGCAGGTTATGGAAAGACTTAGGGCAGCGGATCCAGGTATTGCCAACCAGTGTGATTATATCCTGCGTTATGCGAATACTCCGGCCTGGGAGCATACGAGAGCAGATTACTATCCGGAAGGCTTTCCATGGTGGAAGCAGCTGCTTAAGGATCTGGAGCAGGCGGAAAGATTCATTTTTCTGGAGTTCTTTATTGTGGGAGAGGGAACCATGTGGGATACCGTACTGGAGATACTGGAGCGCAAGGTGCGGGCCGGAGTGGAAGTAAGGCTGATCTACGATGATGTTGGGAGTGTATTTCTACTGCCGAAGGAATATAATGAAATGATAGAGAAGAAGGGGATCAAGTGTGTCGCTTTCAACAGATTGGTTCCTTTTCTGGCGTTGGTGCTCAACAACAGGGATCACAGGAAGATCGTGGTGATCGATGGAAAGGTGGGCTATACCGGCGGCATCAATATGTCGGATGAATATATCAATTACAAGCGTACTCATGGCGACCACTGGAAGGATGCGGGGATCCGTATCGAAGGGGAAGCGGTGTGGAATTTTACGGTCATGTTCCTGCAGATGTGGAATATGTCCCGGCATACGGAAGAATATTATGGCAGATACCGTCATCAGTTCGTGGACAGGCCGGCGGCCGAGGGGATCGTGCAGCCGTATATGGACACGCCGCTGGATGAAGAGACGGTGGGAGAAAACGTCTATCTGAATATGATCGGTGCGGCCAGGAAATATCTTTATATTTTTACGCCTTATCTGGTGACGGACAATGAGATGCATACAGCTTTAAAGCTGGCGGCAAAGCGAGGTGTGGATGTGCGCATCGTGACGCCCGGAACGCCGGATAAGAAGACGATTTACTGGCTGACACAGTCCAATTATCAGAGTCTGATTGAGGCAGGTGTCAGAATCTATCAATACACCCCGGGATTTATCCATTCCAAATGTGTGCTCAGTGATGACGAGACGGCAGTGGTGGGGACGATCAATTTTGATTACAGAAGCTTCTATCATCATTTTGAGTGCGGTGTTTTTTTGTACCGGGCATCTATGATCAGGGATCTGAAAAGAGACATGGAGGAGACCTTTGCTGTGTCTCAACAGATTACGTTAGAGTGGTGTAAGAAAAAGTTTGTGAAGACCAATGTGATCGGTCCGTTTTTGAAGCTGTTTTCCCCTTTATTATAGAAAACGGGGCGTCTGTGTCAAAGTAGAAATGGAGTGCAAATATGTTACGTTTTCTACAGGTTATCGTGTGTAATCTGCCCAGAATTTATATGATACCCAGGATGGCTTACAAGGCCAGGCATGGAGAAAAATATTCGGAAGAGGAATGTTACAGGTATGCGCAGCTTGCGATCCGCCGTATGATGAAGGCAGGACATATCTCCACCCGGAAGTATGGTACGGAACATCTTCCCCAGGCGGGCGGTTATATGCTGTTTCCCAACCATCAGGGCAAATATGATGCGCTCGGTATCATGTATGCTCATGAGAAACCATGTTCGGTGGTGATCGATGATGCGAAATCTCACGGCATTCTGGTGAAGCAGTTTATCGATCTGATCCATGGCAAAAGGCTGGTCAAAGATGATCCGAGGCAGTCGGTGGCGCTTATTAGAGAGCTGGCGGAAGATACCAGGAATGGGCGCAGATTCATTATTTTTCCGGAGGGCGGTTATTATAAGAACCACAATACTGTGGGAGAATTCAAGGCTGGAAGTTTTAAGAGCGCCGTAAAAGCGAAAGTGCCTATCATCCCGGTGGCGCTGATCGATTCCTACAAGGCGTTCGAGGAATGGACATTGAAGCCGGTGGTGACACAGGTGCATTTCCTGAAGGCGATTCCTTATGATGAGTATAAGAATATGTCAACGGCACAGATTGCTGTTCTTGTGCGGGATCGGATTGTCAGTACGATTCAGGAGGCGCTGAGTCCGGCCTGATCACAGGAAGGAGCTGTATACACCTGCAATGTCAGTTAGTTAAGCCGGACGCGCCAGTCAATTGAAGGTAAGTACATTACAAGCTAGTACTCCGTACTGAAAACCCTTGTGCAAATATTTCGGTCTATTTTCCCGATTGCACAAGCCCAGAATACTCAACGTAGCCCGCTACGCCTCCGTTTCTGAACTTGTACACTCGAAAAAATATCCTCGAAAATTTGCACAGGAACTTCAAGTACGGAGTACTAGATATCCCTGCAGCAAAGCTGCGGGGATATTTTAAATGAAACGATCTGTTCTATATTTTCAAAACAGGACGTGTATATTCGTTACCATGATCGGGCGTGTCGGGGAATTTGTTCTGCACCAGACTGTGATAGATATGGCTGGCATAGATGTCTTTGGCAAGAAGCTTCTGTCCGTTTGCCGGCAGCAGTTCGTCAGCATCGGAAAGCCGGCTGAGCAACGGTACGGTACCATTTGCCTTGATGGCGGTCAACAGCGGCGTTGCATCCTGACGGAAACCAAGTATGCGCGCATAATAGACATAATCCTCGGACTGGAAGGTAAGAAGATCTTCCTTCCTGATCTGCAGAAGAATATGCATCAGGCTTCGAGCGATACGGGTGTAGGTACGGTTCTTGGTCTTTAACTTCTCACAGAAATCCGTAAAGCCGCGGAATGTTGGCAGCAGATTCTCAATGCGATCCGACAGATCCTGGTCAATATCGGGATGAGCGGTGAAGCCTTCTGCCTGTTCGGACAGCAGCTGGTAGTGCAGCGGCAGAGAGAAGTCGTCTGCATGGATTGGACAGGATTTGCCAAACTGTGATGACAACAGGTTGAAAGCGATGGGCGGCATCAGTTTCGTGACCTCGGAGAGATTGCCGGAAGCATCGATGGCCTCTCTGATCGCCAGCGCGGAGCAAAAAGTATTCAGCAGGCTGGCGTCATGGTAGGAACTGCCGGCCCGATGGGTTGTGTAGGGGACGATTTTGCTGCCGCGCTTAAAAAGGGCTTTGCAGTATTCGATGCCCAGAATATTATTGGAAGTTGTCATGACATGCAGGTAAGGTGTCAGCTGCGGCGCACTGGCCTGGAGAGCGGCATTTCTGGCGCTGGGATATGCATAACCCATCCGCAGATGTCTATCCAGCGCTTCTTTAAAGACAGAGTCTTCAGCCAGCAGGCTGATGGCAAATTCCGACAGGATGTTGAGGTCACCGCATTCGCTGCCGAAGCACAGTGTGTCCACGATTCCCAGCCTGTCAAAAAGGGCGACAGCCCCGGAAGCAAAATACTCCGCGCTGCCTAATGCGTAATAGACAGGAAGTTCCAATACCAGATCGGCGCCGCATTTAAGGGCAGTCTCCGCGCGCAGATATTTATTCACCAAAGCGGGTGCGCCCCGCTGCACGAAGTCTCCGCACATGGCAATGATGCAGTAGTCTGCGCCTGTCATTTCTTTTGCTTTAGCAATCTGATAGGCATGTCCATTGTGAAATGGATTGTACTCTGCAATGATACCTACTGTTTTCATAGTCAGTTACCCCTCTTACTTCCGAAAGCGTTACGACGAGTTCCCCTTATATATAGCAAATCCCCATTAAAAGCGAAATCAGTTATGTCGTTTATTATAGTTTATCATAAATAAAATATTTTGCACGCTGTAAATGGAAAAAGATACAAAATTAACAGGTTTACAGGAGTTCTGTCTTGTATACAGGCCGTTCTTTTTGTATAATTAATTTACTGTTTCTATATTATGATGGTATCCCAGTGTAGAATATGGGTGTTTGGGAAAAGCTGTCAAAATGCATACAAGGAGGGTACAGTATGTCTTATATTGACTTGATGAAAGAGAAAGCAAGGAGTGATAAGAAAACGATCGTTCTGCCGGAGACTAATGACAAGAGAACTTTGATTGCGGCGGCCAGTATTCTTAAGGAAGAGATTGCAGACATCATTATGATCGGCAATGAGGAGAAGATCATGGACGGTGCCGGCTGGCTGGAGGTGGAGCTGGACGGTGTCACGATTGTTGATCCGGAGAAGTCGGAGAAGCTGGACGGTTATGTGAATATTTTGTATGAGACGAGGAAGAACAAAGGGATGACGCCGGAGAAAGCAAGAGAGATTCTCCTGAGCGATTATCTTACTTTTGGCGTGGTGATGGTCAAGGCCAACGACGCGGACGGTATGGTGGCCGGCGCCTGTCATGCCACGGCGGATACGCTGCGGCCTGCACTGCAGATTCTGAAGACGGCGCCGGGAGTGAAGCTGGTATCCGGTTTCTTTATTCTGGATGTGCCGGACTGTATCTTCGGGGAGAAGGGAACATTTCTCTTTGCGGACTGCGGATTGAATCAGGATCCTACGGCGGAGGAGCTGGCCGCCATCGCGGATACTTCTGCCAAGAGCTTTAAGAGCCTGGTAGGAGCCAAGCCGATCATTGCCATGTTGTCCCACTCCACGAAGGGCAGTGCGAAGCACCCGCTGGTGGATAAGATGGTGGAGGCTACCCGCATCGCCCATGAGCAGTATCCGCATCTGTGCATCGATGGGGAACTGCAGACAGACGCCGCTCTGGTGCCGCATGTAGCCAAGTCCAAGGCGCCCGGCAGCGAAGTGGCGGGTAAAGCGAATGTACTCATCTTCCCGAATCTGGACTGCGGTAACATAGGTTATAAACTGGTACAGCGGCTGGGTAAGGCGGAGGCTTACGGGCCTATGCTGCAGGGCATCGCGAAGCCGGTCAACGATCTTTCCCGAGGCTGTTCCTGGCAGGATATCGTGGGTGTGGTGGCGCTGACGGCAGTACAGGCGCAGCTGGCATAAAATTTATGTTGACAAACCTGCAGACCATGGGTATAATTGTTTGAGTGTGGATAGGAGTCAACTATGTTCGTGAATTTAACTGAAGTTTTACTCAATGAGGACAAGGTAGTCACGATGCAGGCAGAACCGGAGGTCAGTCAGATTACGATTGGCGGGGAGACATTTCCGGTGAACAGTATGACACCCTTTGCAATGACCTTTACCAATCTTGAGAAAGGCAGAGCACGGGTGGAAGGAGAGGGGAAGATTACATTCTCCGCTCACTGCAGTAGATGTCTGCGGGAGGTGAATACGACACTGGAGCTTACAGTCGACAGGACGGTGTATGCCCCGGACAGAACGCCTTCACCGGAGGACGGCGACGATCAGGAGTATATGAATGGTTATCAGATGAATGTAGAAGAACTGCTGTGCAATGAAATTGTGATCAACTGGCCTATGAAGATTCTGTGCAGATCAGACTGCCGCGGTATATGCCGTCAGTGTGGACAGGATCTGAATACGGGAACATGTGACTGTGACACGTTTGTTCCTGATCCCAGGATGGCAGTAATAAAAGATATCTTTAACGGGAGTAAGGAGGTGTGAGACGATGTCAATCTGTCCTAAGAACAAATCTTCCAAAGGAAGAAGAGACAGGAGAAGAGCAAACTGGAAAATGACTGCCCCTACATTGGTTAAGTGCAGTAAGTGCGGTGCGCTCATGGTACCCCACAGAGTATGTAAGAAGTGCGGCACATACAACAAAAAAGAAATTATCGCAGTTGATTAATGCGGGTGATATTTAGAGAAATCAAGGGATTGTAGAGTGTATGATTCCTTGATTTCTTTATTTTGCGGATTTCATTTATCATAGACTTTGGTTTTCGCATATGGTATACTGAAATTATCTTTACAGTTTGGTTTTCAACAGGAGTAAAAGTTTCCTGAATGCAGTGCATGCTGATTTGACGGATCTTGATGAGATCAAAGAATAAAGTGACAGAAGCTGATACGAGGTGTAGTGATGAGCGAGTATATTAAGGTCGCGGTGGATGCGATGGGCGGTGACAATGCCCCGCAGGAGATCGTGAAGGGGGCGGTGGAGGCCGTCAATGAGAGCAGTAAGGTCAAGGTATATCTGGTGGGTGTGAAGGAGGCGGTGGAGAGAGAGTTGTCCGGTCATACATACCCGAAGGAGCAGATCGAGGTAGTGCCTGCTTCCGAGATTATAGAGACGGCGGAGCCGCCCGTGATGGCAATCCGTAAGAAGAAGGATTCTTCTTTGGTGAAGGCGTTGAATCTGGTCAAGGACGGAACCTGCGATGCGTATGTATCGGCGGGGAGTACGGGCGCAACGCTGGTGGGCGGACAGGTAATCGTGGGCCGTATCAAAGGGGTGGAGAGACCACCTCTTGCGCCGCTTATACCTACAGCTGCGGGATGTTCTCTTTTGATCGACTGTGGCGCTAACGTGGACGCCAGGCCTTCCCACCTGGTACAGTTTGCCAAGATGGGTTCCGTCTATATGGAGCATGTGATGGGGATTAAGAATCCGAAAGTAGGGATTGTGAATATCGGTGCGGAGGAGGAGAAGGGTAACGCACTTGTCAAAGAGACATTCCCGCTCCTGAAGAACTGTCCGGACATCAATTTTATCGGCAGCGTGGAAGCCAGAGATATTCCCGCAGGTGCGGCAGATGTAGTGGTGTGCGAGGCTTTTACAGGGAATGTTATCCTGAAGACTTATGAGGGGGTTGGCGCTACGCTGATTTCGAAGGTGAAAGAAGGCATGATGACAAGCCTGCGCAGTAAGATCGGAGCGCTCCTTGTGAAACCGGCCCTGAAACAGACGCTTAAGGCGTTTGACCTGGAGCAGTACGGTGGTGCGCCGATGCTCGGCCTTAAGGGACTGGTGGTGAAGACTCACGGCAGCTCCAAATCCATAGAGATTAAGAATTCCATACTACAGTGTATCACCTTTACCGAACAGCAGATCAGTGAGAAGATTAAACAGATGCTTCAAGCTGACGGGATCGTGTCCGGAGAGAAGTAATAGTAAGAATATTTGTGCCGGCGGTATAGGGCACGGATCAGAGACAAACGAGAAGGTGAAAGGGGTAAACTGTCAGGATGGAATTTGAGAAGTTGAAAGAAGCAATTGCGGATATATTGAATGTGGACCCTAATGAGGTTACGGAAGAAACAACTTTTACGGAGGATCTGGGAGCGGATTCCCTGGATGTCTATCAGATTGTGATGAAAATCGAGGAGGCATTTGAGATTGAGATCCCGGCTGAAGCCGTAAAAGAAATCTCGACGGTGGGAGAGGCCGCCATGCTGATCAGAAATTGTATTTAAGCATCCATAGCCTGTTGTTTCCACCATCAGATAGAAATTGGGTGTTAATAAGCATATACACAGTTTACGGACAGCGCGGCAGATGAGCTGTCAAATATGTCAGTTATTTCTACAGTAATGTAAAGTGGGAAGCCCTTTTTATCATGAAAGGGCTTTTTAAATGCGGGAGGTTTTTATGTTGGAGGACAGGCTTGCACAGCTGGAAGAGAAAATAGAATACTGCTTTCGAGATAAGAAACTGCTGCGGCAGGCATTGACTCACAGTTCCTATTCCAATGAGCAGAAGATCAATAAATTTTTGGATTACGAGAGATTGGAGTTTCTTGGCGACGCGGTTCTGGAATTGGTGAGCAGCGATTTTATCTTTCGGGAATATCCGGAGATGTCGGAGGGAGAATTGACAAAGTTCAGATCCTCCATTGTCTGTGAACCGGCGTTGGCTTTCTGTGCAAGGCAGATTGGATTGGATCAGTTTATTCTGCTTGGCCGTGGAGAGGAGTTGACCGGCGGCAGAAAAAGGGATTCGATTATATCGGATGTGATGGAGGCTGTGATCGGCGCTGTTTATTTGGACAGCGGTATTACGGAGGCGCAGGCGTTCGTCGGGCGTTTCATTCTGTCGGATTTAGAACATAAGCAGTTGTTCTACGATGCCAAGACTATTCTGCAGGAAGAGATTCAGAAGGAGAGCGGCGGCAGAATCCGTTATGAGCTGATCCGGGAAGAGGGGCCGGAGCACGACAAGAATTTTGTGGTGGAAGTGATGGTAGATGACAGGAAGGCAGGATGCGGAAGCGGCCATTCTAAGAAGGCCGCGGAGCAGCATGCAGCATACGAAGCGCTTCTTCGGCGAAAGATGGTGTCTGCACGAAAGAATTAGACGGGAGCTGACGGGATCCTGTGTGAATGATACGACAGGCGTCAGTCCGGTTATGAAGATATTTGTACGGTAGTAGAAAGACAGATTGAGGTACGTATGTATTTAAAAAGCATTGAGGTGCACGGATTCAAATCCTTTGCCAATAAGATAAATTTCAAGTTTCACAACGGTATTACCGGTATTGTGGGGCCCAACGGTTCCGGAAAAAGCAACGTGGCAGATGCCGTCAGATGGGTGCTGGGAGAGCAGCGGATCAAGCAGCTTCGGGGTTCTTCCATGCAGGACGTGATCTTCTCCGGAACGGAGATGCGAAAGCCTCTGGGTTATGCCTACGTGGCGATCACGCTGGACAATACGGATCATCAGCTGACTATCGACTATGATGAGGTGACGGTGTCCAGAAGGCTGTACCGGTCCGGTGAGAGTGAATATATGATCAACGGCTCCATCTGCCGTCTGAAAGACGTGAACGAGCTTTTCTACGATACCGGTATCGGTAAGGAAGGGTACTCCATTATCGGACAGGGCCAGATCGAGAAGATCTTGAGCGGCAAGCCGGAGGAGCGGCGTGAGCTGTTCGACGAGGCTGCCGGCATCGTTAAGTTCAAGCGCAGGAAGTATGCGGCTCAGAAGAAGCTGGAAGATGAGAAGCAGAATCTGGTCCGGGTCAATGATATCCTGGCAGAGCTTGAGAAACAGACCGGCCCCCTTGAGAAGCAGGCTGAGAAGGCCAGAGTCTACCTGAAAAAGAAAGAAGAGTTAAAGACGCTGGACGTGAACGTGTTCCTGCTGGAAAATGTGCGGGTGCGGCAGCAGCTGGCGGAGACGGACGGCAAGCTCACGATCGCCGGCGGGGATCTGGAAGAGACCACGAAGAAGTATGAAAATATCAAAGAAGAATATGAGCAGATTGTGGGCCGGATCGAAGAATTGGATCAGGCCATTGAGACGGCCCGGGCCACATTGACGGACACCGGGGTGATGCGTTCCAAGCTGGAAGGTGAGATCAATGTCCTTAAGGAACAGATCCACTCGGCAGAGGGCAACGAGGAGCATTTACAGAGCCGTATCCGCAGCATCAGTGAACAGATCGATACGCGCACGAAAGAGAAAGACGGTATCCTTGCGGACAAGGAGCAGACGGATCAGAAACTGACACAGCTGGAGCAGGCCAGGACAGAAGCCAGGCAGCTGCTGGAGGAGACCCAGAGTCGGATCGAGGAGCTGAATGATCACATCGAAAGCGGGAAGAATACGATCATAGATGCGTTAAATAACCGTGCCACGATCAAGTCCAAGATGGGACGCTACGACACTATGCTGGAGCAGATCAACATTCGTCGGGCGGAGCTGAATTCCAGGCTGCTGCGGGCCAAATCGGACGAGGCGGAACAGACGGAGACCATCAGGAAGCTGGAAGAAGAGTTCGAGGCTGTAGGGACAGCCATCAAAGAACTGGGGGAAAAGCAGGAGACGATGGAGGAGCGGCTTTCGCTTTTCCGGGAGGAGCTGGCAGGCCGGGATCAGAAGCTGCGGGATACCCAGGTGCTCTATCACCAGCAGAAGTCCAAGCTGGAAGCGCTTGCCAATCTGACGGAGCGTTACGAGGGTTATGGCGGCAGCGTCAAGGCCGTGATGGAACGCAAAGGCCAGGAGAAAGGCATCATCGGCGTGGTGGCGGACATCATCCAGGCGGAAGCCAGATATGAGACGGCCATCGAGACGGCTCTGGGCGGCAACATCCAGAATATCGTCACGGAGGATGAGGAGACTGCCAAGCGCATGATCGGCTATCTGAAAAAGGCCCGGGCGGGCCGGGCCACCTTCCTGCCTCTCACCAGCATCACCCATCCTCAGGAGTTCAAGAATCCTGACGCCCTGAAGGAAAAGGGCGTGATCGGCATGGCGGACGAGCTGGTGAAAGTGGAGAAGAAATACCGGAACGTGGCCAAGGCAATGTTAGGGCGTATCGTGGTGGTGGACAACGTGGACAATGCCGTGAAGATTGCCCGAAAGTTTGATTACGGCATCCGTATGGTCACGCTGGAAGGTGAACTGCTGGTACCCGGCGGCGCCATCAGCGGCGGCGCCTTTAAGAACAATTCCAATCTGCTGGGCAGACGCCGGGAGATGGAGGAGCTTGGTAAGAAGGTTAAGCAGTATGTGGTGGATATCGACAATCTGCTGAATGATATTGAGGAGACGAAGAGAAACCGGAATAAGCTGCGTCTGGAGATTGAGGATGTCAAAGGGCAGCTGCAGCGCAAGTTCATCGAGCAGAATACGGCCAGGATGAGCGTGGCGCAGGCCCGGGAGAAGAAGAACGAGACGGAGGAAGGTTTCGACGAACTGAAAACAGAGCAGCAGGATATCGAGCTGCAGATCAAGGAGATCCAGGTCAATAAGGATGAAAACTTAAGAGAACTGGCAGATTCCGAAGCGCTTGAAAAGAATGTGGAGGCGCAGATCGGGGAATTCCAGAAACAGCTGGAAGCAAAGCGGGCGGAAGAATCGGAACAGTCGGCCAAGGTATCCGAGTGGGATGTGGAAGTAGAGAAGATGCGCCAGAGCGCGGATTTCCAGAGACAGAACTTAGAGCGTGTGGAAGGCGAGATCGCACGCCACAGCGCAGAATTGAAGGAGGTGCAGGAAGGCCTGCATCTGGGAAAGGAAGAAGTGGAGCGCAAGAAAGAAAGCATTCTGGAGATCGAGAAGACCATCGCTTCTTCTTACACTACACAGACGGATGCGGAGACGAAGTTAAAGGATGATATTTCCCTCAAGGAAGAGCTTGCGGGGAAACAGAAGAATTTCTTTGCCACGAGGGAAGAACTGTCCGAACGGATGACGGCGCTGGATAAGGAAGTGTATCGTCTCAACAGCCAGCGGGAACGAATGGAAGAGTCCATTGAGTCTCAGATCAATTATATGTGGGACGAGTATGAGATCACCCTCTCCGATGCGGAGTCCATGAAGGATGAGGAGATGAATGACCTGCCCGCCATGAAGAGGGAGATTACGGCTCTGAAAGATGCGATCCGCAAGCTGGGGGACGTGAACGTCAATGCCATCGAGGATTACAGGAATCTGATGGAGCGGTATACCTTTCTAAAGACCCAGCATGACGATCTGGTGGAGGCGGAGAAGACGCTGCAGGGAATCATCGAGGAACTGGACAGCTCTATGCGTAAGCAGTTCAATGAGAAATTCGCGCAGATCAACCGGGAGTTCGACAAGGTGTTCAAGGAACTCTTCGGCGGCGGCAAAGGTTCTCTGGAATTAATGGAGGACGAGGACGTGCTGGAGGCAGGTATCCGGATCATTGCCCAGCCGCCCGGCAAGAAACTGGTTAATATGATGCAGATGTCCGGTGGGGAGAAGTCCCTGACTGCGATCTGCCTGCTGTTTGCGATCCAGAACTTAAAGCCGTCGCCCTTCTGTCTTCTGGACGAGATCGAGGCGGCGCTGGATGAGAGCAATGTGGCCAGATTCGCCAAGTACCTGCATAAGCTGACGAAAAATACACAGTTTATCGTGATCACCCACAGGCGCGGTACGATGGAGAAGGCGGATCGTCTCTACGGTATCACGATGCAGGAGAAAGGTGTGTCAACACTGGTAAGCGTAAATTTGATCGATAAGGAATTGGATGACTGATGAGTGAAGAGAAGAAGGGTTTTTTCAGCAGATTAAAAGAAGGATTGACGAAGACGAGGAACAACATTGTCCATGGGATAGATTCCGTATTTAACGGTTTTTCCAACATAGACGAGGATTTCTATGAAGAACTGGAAGAGATTCTGATCATGGGGGATATCGGGGTGCAGGCCACCGAAGCGATCCTGGAGCGGCTGCGGGAGCAGGTGAAGGAGAACCATATCAAGGAGCCGGCCGACTGTAAAGCCTTCCTGATCCAGAATATTAAGGATCAGATGCAGGTTCAGGAAACTGCGTACGCTTTCGAGGAAGAGCAGTCCATCGTACTGGTGATCGGTGTTAACGGCGTGGGTAAGACTACCACCGTGGGTAAGCTGGCCGGGAAACTGAAAGGGCAGGGAAGGCGGGTATTGATCGCGGCGGCGGATACCTTCCGCGCGGCGGCCGGTGAGCAGCTCAGCGAGTGGGCAAACCGTGCCGGGGTGGACATGATCGGCGGCAGCGAAGGTTCCGATCCTGCCAGTGTGATCTTCGATGCGGTAAATGCGGCAAGAGCGAGGAATATCGATGTGCTCTTATGCGATACGGCAGGCAGGCTTCACAATAAGAAGAACCTGATGGAGGAACTTAAGAAGATCAACCGGATCATTGACAGAGAATTTCCCGATGCCCACCGGGAGAATCTGGTGGTACTGGATGCCACTACCGGCCAGAATGCATTGCAGCAGGCGAAGGAGTTCGGCGAGGTGGCGGATTTAACGGGTATTATCCTGACCAAGATGGATGGTACGGCAAAAGGCGGCATTGCGGTGGCGATCCAGTCGCAGCTGCAGATTCCGGTCAAGTATATCGGTGTTGGGGAGACCATAGAGGATCTGCAGAAATTCGATGCGGAGCAGTTCGTGGATGCGCTGTTCGATAAGACCTGAAATTAAATCAGGATGCCGGAGATCGATGCTAAAGCGGAAATAGGGCGTGGCTGCAGAATGATACTGGAAGGCAGGAGCAAAGAGACAGTGCATGGAGAAACAGAGAAATCGAGAAGCTGTGCGGAAAGCCGGAAGAGAGGAACGGAATTTGTGACGCTTCGGAATGGAGGAAAGCGATGAAGGAATTATCATTGGATAAGTTCGAGGAGGCTTATGAGATCGTCAAGGAGGTTGCATCCGAGACGAAGTTGATTTATAGTGATCATTTCAGTACGCGGACGGGAAACAAGGTGTATCTGAAACCGGAGAATATGCAGCTGACGGGGGCATATAAGCTGCGTGGTGCATATTATAAGATCAGCACTTTGTCGGAGGAGGAGCGTGAGAAGGGGTTGATCACGGCCTCTGCCGGAAATCATGCCCAGGGAGTGGCCTATGCAGCAAAATGCTATGGTGTGAAGGCAGTGATCGTAATGCCCACGACGACACCGCTGATCAAGGTGAACAGGACGAAAGGCTACGGTGCGGAAGTGGTGCTGTACGGAGACGTGTACGACGAGGCCTGTGCCAGAGCCTATGAACTGGCAGCAGAGAACGGGTATACTTTTGTCCATCCTTTTGACGATCTGGATGTGGCTACGGGACAGGGTACCATAGCCATGGAGATCATCAAGGAACTGCCGCTTGTGGACTATATTCTGGTACCGGTGGGCGGCGGCGGGCTGGCTACCGGAGTGTCTACGCTGGCTAAACTTCTGAATCCCAAAATCAAGGTGGTCGGCGTGGAGCCGGCAGGAGCCAACTGCCTGCAGGAATCCGTGCGGGCCGGCAAGGTGACGACGCTGGAGAAGGTCAACACTATTGCGGACGGCACGGCAGTTAAGACACCGGGAACGGACATTTTCCCTTATCTCAAGGAAAATCTGGATGATATCATCACGGTGGGGGATGAGGAGCTGGTAGTCTCTTTCCTTGACATGGTGGAGAACCATAAGATGATCGTGGAGAATTCCGGTCTGCTGACAGTGGCGGCTCTGAAGCATCTGGATGTGAAGAATAAAAAGATTGTGGCGATTCTTAGCGGCGGCAATATGGACGTGATCACTATGTCCTCTGTGGTACAGCAGGGCCTTGTGCTGCGGGATCGGATCTTTTCGGTATCTGTGCTTTTGCCGGATAAGCCGGGTGAGCTGTCCAGAGTAGCGGACGTGATCGCAAAGCAGAACGGCAATGTGATTAAGTTAGAGCATAACCAGTTCGTCTCCATCAACCGCAATGCGGAGGTGGAGCTGCGCATCACCATGGAGGCCTTCGGGACGGAACATAAGAACCAGATCATATCATCACTGCAGCAGAACGGTTACCAGCCGAAGCTGATCCGGGCGAGCATCTGACAGGAAACAGATTGCCGCAGGGCAGGTAGTGCAGATGCATGTCTTAAAATGGAATAAGGAAAACGGGATCCGCATGGTTTTTCTATGCGGATTTTATGTGAAATTCCATGGCTGTACGGTGGGAAAGCGGTGAGGTGACATAAGTAAAATATGCATTTGCCTGTGCATCAGGGACATGAAATGGCGAGAACAGGTTATGATATAAGCAGGATATAAGAAAATCCGTGGAGCAGTCTTTGGCAGTCATAAAAAGGTGGATTGGGGTTATCATATGGGGAAAAATAAAAAAAATTCAAAAAAAAGCAAGACAGAATGGATAAAGAAATATATTATTATAACAGTGGCAACATTTGTCTATGCAGTGGCGCTTAGTCTTTTTATTGATCCGAACGACATGGCGCCCGGTGGGATTACCGGTGTGGCGATTATTTTAAGCAGGCTGGTGCCGGTCAGTACCGGTACTTTAATTCTGCTGTTAAATATACCAATATTGATTTTCGGTGTGTGGAAGTTTGGAATCGAACTTACCATTTCGACAATTTATGCCACGGTATCGATTTCCTTTTTTACCAATATGTTATCAGGCGTAGGGGCTGCCACCAATGATATACTGTTGGCAGCAGTGGCAGGCGGTATCATTCAGGCGGTGGCAATCGGATCGATTTTCCGGGCCGGAGCCACCAGCGGCGGGGTGGATATTATTGTTAAGGCGCTTAAGTTAAAGCTGCCGCATTTGAAGACGGGGAATCTTTTTCTGATGATAGACGCTACGGTAGTAACGCTGTCGGGGATCGTCTTTCAGGATGTCAACGCAGCGCTGTATGCGGCAGTGGCGGTAGGATGCTGCTCTGTGGCAATGGACGTGGTGCTGTATGGCCGGGATGAGGCGAAACTTCTGTATATCATCAGTGATAAGCCGGAAGTGATCACGCAGCGTCTGTTGGAAGATCTGGATGTGGGAACTACTTATATTAACGGGCAGGGCGCCTACAGCGGCAATGAGAAGAGGGTGATCATGTGTGCCATGAAGAAGACAGTATTCCCGAGAGCAGAAGAAATTGTGAAGGAGGAAGATCCGAATTCTTTTATGATTGTGACCAGCGCTACGGAGATTTTCGGGGAAGGATATAAGAGCTATTTCAGCGAACGGATCTGAGAATAGCGCAGACGCAGGTGTGTATGGCATGTAACTTTTCAGAGATAGGAGAAATGTATGCAGGAAATGAATTTGCGGAGTAAGAGACATAAGAAAAAGCGCAGAAGAAGCGAGAATGGAATCCTGGTGGGTTCAATTATTCTGTGTCTGGTGACGCTGACAGCCATTACGATCACGTTGGTTATGGTATTCCGGTATCGGGCTATCCAGATGGAAAACACGGTGGTAATGAATGAGCTTGAGGCCGTGCGGATGGATGAGACTGTTACCTATACGCAGGGTGAGGTGGATGCCATGATTGCCAGTGCGGTGACGCAGACT
Organism: uncultured Lachnospiraceae bacterium; assembly: GCA_947576945.1. Taxonomy (GTDB): domain Bacteria; phylum Bacillota; class Clostridia; order Lachnospirales; family Lachnospiraceae; genus UBA3282. Next base: position 28,227 of record CANPTH010000025.1, on the reverse strand, counting down.
GCAGATGAGAAGACGCAGGAGGTACAGTCCGATTTTCTGAATAAGTTAAAAGAGCTGATGTTAAATGGTGATGGGACGCTTGCAATGTTACGCTATTTTTATCCGGACGAGATTGTGGTGGCGGATGCGGGGGAGTATCACTTTTTTCCCATATCCGATGATCTGGCACGGCATACATACGATCTGGAGCAGTTTGTCAGGAACGGTGATCAGGTCATGAACTATTATGACAACAGTCAGTGGATCTCCCGCAAGGGGATTGACGTGTCGAAATATCAGGAGGAGATCGACTGGGAGTTGGTGGCCGGCGATGGTGTGGAATATGCCTTCATCCGTCTGGGAATCAGAGGATACACGAAGGGTGAGATTCAGGAGGATGAGAATTTCAAGGACAACATTAAGAGAGCGCTGAACAATGATATCGGTGTCGGCGTATATTTCTTCACGCAGGCGGTCAGTGTGGAGGAGGCGGAAGAGGAGGCACAGTTCGTGCTGGATGCGCTGGAGCCTTACCCGATCGACTATCCGGTGGTCATTGATGTGGAAGCGGTCTCCAATGCCAATGCCAGAACCAGGGATCTGACGAAGGAAGAGCGGACGCAGTATTGTATCGCCTTTTGTGAGAAGATCAAAGCAGCAGGTTATACGCCGATGATCTACGGCAATATGAAGACATTCATGATAATGCTTGATCTGGCACAGCTGGAGGCGTATGACAAGTGGGTCGCTTTCTATGACGAGCCGATGTATTATCCTTATGCCTTTAAGATCTGGCAGTATACGGATGAGGGCAAAGTCGCAGGAATCGAGGGGAATGTGGATCTGAATATCAGTTTTGAAGAGGCAGACGGCGTGCAGGACGAGTAAATTAAAATACTGTTGTTTTCGGGCAGGGGTTCATGATAAAATAAGAGCAGTTAAAATTGCAGAAAGGCGGGGTTATCAATGAAATACGAATTTGAAGGAACAGTGGAATTCCGTGAGAATGAGAACACGATCGCGGTGCCCTTTAATGTTTGGGAAGTGTGTGAGAAGGTGGGAGATGCGCCGGTCAGGGTGTGCTTCGACGATGTCTGTTTTATATGTGATCTGGTGCCGAAAGGACAGGGATATTATGATATTCCGGTCAATCCGGATACGCTGGCCAAGGTGGAGCTGGGCAAGAAGTATCTGATCTCGATCGAGATCGTGGGCAATGTGGTGAGCATGGGAGGCAGTCCCTACAGCACGGAACATCCGATCCGTAAGATTGACAGCATGGATCTGGTGACGCAGCCCTGGGATGGTCTGTGCGGACAGGCCTGCATAGCCATGATCGCGGGTACTTCGCTGGATGAAGCCTGTGATATCATGAAGTGCCGTGAGTGGCAGGCGAACATGAGCAAGATGATCGCCACGCTGGAGTATCTGGGAATTCGCCATGCAGACAGGATTGTCTATACGCTGGGCAAGCATGTGGAGCTTCCGCACTGCTGTATTATCATGGAGAAAATGGGCAGATACAGTCATTATCTGGTAGGTTTTGACGGGCATTATTACGAACCGAATCAAGGTGTACTCAAAGAATTTGATCTGAGTAAGATGGTAGGGTATCTGGAGATCGTAACGTCGTAAAAGTAACCGCCTGACGGCAAGAGAAAGCGCAGCCGTCAGGCGGTTTTCAGTAATATGGAAATAAACAAGGATAACACGGGACAAACCGGCATGAACAATAGTCTGTAAAGAAAAAATACTTGACACCCGTCCGTTCCTATAGTAGAATGCATAAGTCGGGTGCGGTTTGGCATGTCCGGCAGAGGTTAGTGACATGGAGAAAATCGTGGAACAGGGATTGTTGTATGATTTCTACGGAGAGCTGTTGACGAAGCATCAGCGGCAGATCTATGAGAGGATCGTATATGACAATCTGTCTCTTGGAGAAATCGCGCAGGAAGAAGGCGTCAGCAGACAGGCGGTGCATGATATTGTCAGGCGCTGTGACAGGATCCTGCAGGGATATGAAGACAAATTGAAGCTGATTGCCAGATTTGAGAGCATTAAGGGGAAGATCGCCTGTATCAGTCAGCTGGCAGCACAGCTGGAAGCGGAAGGGACGGCGGATGCCGGACAGAACTGTCTGTGCGGTGTTAAGATCAGGAAGCTGTCTCAGGAGATCCTGCAGGAATTGTGATACAGGTTAGTATGATTTGAAAGGCATGGAATCCTATGGCATTTGAAAGTTTAACCGATAAACTGCAGAATGTGTTCAAGAACCTGCGGAGCAAGGGGCGTCTCACGGAAGCGGATGTCAGGACGGCGCTCAGGGAAGTAAAGATGGCGCTGTTAGAGGCGGACGTTAACTTCAAGGTTGTGAAGCAGTTCGTCAAATCGGTGGAGGAGAGAGCCATCGGCGCCGATGTTCTGAATGGATTGAATCCCGGGCAGATGGTAATCAAAATCGTTAATGAAGAGATGATATCCCTGATGGGTTCCGATACTACGGAGATTACTCTGCAGCCCGGCAAGTCGATTACGGTCATTATGATGTGCGGCCTGCAGGGCGCCGGTAAGACGACCACCACAGCCAAGATCGCTGGCAAGCTCAAGCTAAAGGGCAAGAAGCCGCTGCTGGCGGCCTGTGATGTCTACAGACCGGCGGCTATCAAACAGCTGCAGATCAACGGCGAGAAACAGCAGGTGGACGTTTTCTCCATGGGAGAGAACCATAAGCCGGTGAATATTGCGAAGGCGGCTGTCGAACATGCCCAGAAGAACGGCCATAATGTAGTGATCCTGGATACGGCGGGACGTCTTCATATCGACGAGGAGATGATGGCGGAGCTGCAGGAGATCAAGGGCAATGTGGATGTGCATCAGAGTCTGCTGGTGGTGGATGCCATGACAGGACAGGATGCGGTCAATGTGGCGAAGGATTTCGACGAGAAGATCGGCATCGACGGAGTGATTCTTTCCAAGATGGACGGTGATTCCAGAGGCGGTGCGGCGCTCTCTATCAAGGCTGTGACAGGCAGGCCGATTCTGTATATTGGTATGGGAGAGAAGCTTTCGGATTTGGAGCAGTTCTATCCGGATCGTATGGCCAGCCGAATTCTCGGGATGGGCGATGTGCTGACGCTGATCGAGAAGGCACAGCAGAATCTGGATATCGACGAAGAGAAAGAGAAGCAGATGGCGGCCCGCATGAAGAAGGGCAAATTCGACTTTGAGGATTATCTGGAGAGTATGAAACAGATGCGTAATATGGGCGGCCTGTCCGGTATCCTGAGCATGATGCCGGGGATGGGAAGCAAGATGGGAGAGATCGAGTCCCTGGTGGATGAGAAGCAGCTGGCCCGCATGGAGGCGATCGTGCTGAGCATGACGCCGGCGGAGCGGCAAAATCCCAAGCTGCTGAATCCCAGCAGGAAGCACCGGATCGCCAGAGGCGCCGGCGTAGATATTGCGATTGTCAATAAATTTATCAAGCAGTTTGAACAGTCCCAGAAGATGATGAAGCAGCTTCCCGGTATGATGGGCGGCAAACGGGGACGGGGCATGTTTGGCGGTATGGGCGGTATGAAATTCCCGTTTTAAGGATTGGCAGGAGTTATTTCCGGCGGTTCCTAAGGGTTTCAAATATTTTATTAATTTTTTTATGGAGGCAAAGAAAATGGCAGTTAAGATCAGATTAAGAAGAATGGGACAGAAGAAACATCCTTTCTACAGAATTGTAGTGGCAGATTCCAGATCTCCGAGGGACGGAAGATGCATCGCTGAAATCGGGACTTACGATCCTAATACAGATCCCAGCACCTACAAGGTAGATGAAGAGGCAGCCAGGAAATGGCTGGCAGACGGCGCTCAGCCGACAGAAGTTGTCAGCAGAATTTTCAAGAGCGTAGGTATCACCAAATAGTAGTCCGTTGTACAAAATAGCTTTTGGAGGTGGACAATGAAGGAATTGGTTGAAGTGATCGCCAAAGCTCTTGTAGAAAATCCGGATGAGGTCGTTGTGACGGAGAAGGAAGAAGGTAAGAATATTACTGTTGAACTTCATGTCGCAGCGTCGGATATGGGTAAGGTGATCGGTAAGCAGGGACGAATTGCGAAAGCGATCCGCTCTGTTGTAAAAGCCGCATCGTCGAAAGACAATAAGAGAGTGGATGTAGAAATCATCTGACAAACAGCCTCACGGAGCAATCTGTGAGGTTTGTTGCAGTTAACGGCATTGGAAATGTTTCCGCACATGGTCGGGCAGGAACAGGAAGCAGCAATCTGCCATGTCGTTTCGATACAGGATATGACAGGAGAGGATGCATCTGAGTTTCCGGCGGGAAATTTGTAAGAGGCAGATTTTTCAGAGAAAATGGAGCGTTACGGAAAGGACAGATATGATATCTGAACTACAAATCGGTGTGATCACACAGACCCATGGTATCAGAGGGGAGGTCAAGGTATTTCCCACTACAGACGATGCCGCGCGTTTTAAGAAGCTGAAAGAAGTGATCATGGATACGGGCAGGGAACGTCTGGATATGGAAATAGAGGGCGTCAAGTTTTTCAAACAGTATGTGATCCTCAAGTTTAAAGGATACGATTCCATCAATGATGTGGAAAAATATAAGAGTGCGAAGCTCTATGTGACCAGGGACAAGGCGGTGCGTTTAAAGAAGGATGAATACTTCGTCGCAGACCTGATCGGCATGCAGGTTGTGACCGAGGAAGGAGAAGCCTTTGGCCTGCTGAAAGATGTGATGGCGACGGGAGCCAATGATGTGTATGTGGTGGAGCGTGGGGACAAAGAGGGTACCCGGGTTCTTCTGCCGGCGATCCGGGAGTGCGTGAAGTATATCGACATGGAGGCAGGCGTAATCACGGTGCATATCATGGACGGGCTTTTGTGATCCGGGGCTGTGGCGGCAAATCTGCTGCAGGCCGTAAGAAAGGGAGAGGTATCTTAAGATGACGAATTTCCACATCCTCACACTCTTTCCGGAGATGGTGCTGCAGGGGCTTCACACGAGCATACTCGGAAGAGCGGTGGAACGGAACTGTATTTCTATTGAGGCTGTGAATATCAGAGACTATACGCTGGATAAGCACGGTAAGGTGGATGATTATACTTATGGGGGCGGCGCAGGGATGCTGATGCAGGCACAGCCGGTCTATGATGCCTGGCGGGCGGTGGAAGAGAGGATCGCTGCCAGAGGAGCTTCCGGCAGCCGGGTAATCTATGTGACGCCGCAGGGCAGGACTTTTCATCAGAAAATGGCACAGGAGCTGGCACAGGAGGAAGACCTGATCTTTCTGTGCGGGCACTACGAAGGCATTGATGAGCGTGTGCTGGAGGAGATCGTAACGGATGAGATTTCTATTGGGGATTATGTACTCACCGGCGGGGAGCTTCCGGCCATGGTGATGGTTGATGCCATAGCCAGGCTGGTGCCCGGGGTTCTGCACAATACGGACTCCGCGGTGACGGAATCCTTTGGTGACGGGCTTCTGGAGTATCCGCAGTATTCCAGGCCGGAGATCTGGCATGACAAAAGAGTGCCGCCCATATTGCTCAGCGGAGATCATGCCAAAGTGGATGCCTGGCGTCTGGAACAGTCCATCTTAAGGACGAAGGAACGCCGGCCGGATCTGTATGAGGCATATTGCAGCCGTAAGGCGTGAGGGTAAGGAAAGAAAATACATAATTTTACTTGCAATCATCGCCACAATATGCTAAATTATTAATGTTGCTAAAAAGATGGTCCTCTGTTACGAAATGTATTAAGAACATCCATAGAAATAGGAGGCAGACTATGAACCAGATTATCAGAGAAATCGAAGCAGAACAGTTAAAGGACAAAGTTGACGAGTTCAACGTGGGCGATACCGTTAAGGTATACGGTAAGATTAAGGAAGGGAACCGCGAGAGAATTCAGGTTTTTGAAGGTACTGTATTAAAGAAACAGGGCGGAAGCAACAGAGCTACCTTCACAGTCAGAAAGATTTCCAACGGCGTTGGTGTTGAGAAGACATGGCCCATGCATTCTCCGAATGTAGAGAGAGTTGAAGTAGTCAGAAGAGGTAAGGTAAGACGTGCGAAACTGAATTATTTGAGAGATCGTGTCGGCAAGAAAGCTAAAGTGAAAGAGCTGGTAAAATAAGACGACGACAGTGTGACAGGGAAGGCGACGGAACTGCTGCATATGGAAGGTCAGGCAATGAGACTGATACTGCAAAGAGATTTGTAGTATCAGTTTTTTTATGCTAAAATGGGATTATATCGTGGCGGGTTTTCGCTGTGTATTTTTATAGTAAATGTATAACAAATTTCTGCTTTCGGTTCCTGCCAGGGCCGTATACGGGAGTTTTGAAAGGAACGGTTATTGCTATGGGGTTATATCGTATTTTGCTGGTGGATGACGAGGAGGAGGTTCGTAAGGGAATTATCCGCAAGATGGAGTGGGAAAGGCTGGGATTTGAAGTGGCTGGGGATGCCGAAAACGGTGAGGAAGCATTGGAGAAGGTGGAGCTGCTGCAGCCGGATGTGGTGATTACAGATATTCGTATGCCATATATGGATGGGTTGACGCTGACGAAGCGGATCCGGACAAAGTATCCTTCAATCAGGGTTTTAATTTTTTCCGGATATGATGATTTTGAGTATGCGCAGCAGGCGATCAAGCTTCATGTGACAGAATATATTTTAAAACCGGTGAACGTGGAGGAACTGTCGGAAATCCTTACCAGAGTGAAAGAGAATCTGGATGAGGAAATTAAGCAGCGGCGCGACATTGATTCTTTGCGGGAGAGTTACCTGGGGAATCTGCCGATTTTGCGGGAGCTGTTCTTAAATGATCTGGTACGCGGCGTAGCGGATGCGGATGCAGCTGTGCCAAAGTTTGGAGAGTATGGTATTGATATTCTGGATGCGCGCAGATGGGTGGCGGCAGTCATTCATGTAGAGCGTACACAGGCACAGACGCTTACGCTGCCCCGTGAATTGATTCCTATTTCCGTGAGAGGACTGGTCGAGGATTCCCTGCGAGGTTATTACCGTTTTGCCATTTTTAATTCTATGGATGAGATTACCGTGATTATGGCTATCGATGAAGGCAATACCCAGACAGAACTCAGTAATCTGCTTCATGATATCTGTAAAGAATGTCGTCGTGTTCTGGAGGTTACGATTACTGTGGGTGTTGGCTACAGTTGTGAGTCTTTGTCGGAGATCAGCCATTCGTACCAGTCTGCGGCGGATGCGCTGGGATATCGGGCTATCGTGGGGATGGGAAAGCCTATTTATATTAATGACGTGGAGCCGGTTGGCAAAGGGAAACTGCAGTTTAGTGACAGGGATGAAGAAGAACTGGTAGCGGCAGTCAAGTTCGGTACGCCGGAGAAGATTGACAGTGTTATCCGGGAGTTTTCAGGCCGTATGGAGGATGCGAAGGTTCATGCCAGGCAGTATCAGGTCTATATGCTTTCCATTGCCAATTGTATGATAAGATTAATGCAGCAGCATGATTTGGATATTGACGAGATGTTTGATTCTACAGCGCAGTATGCGGAAGTCATGGAAGGTATTTGCCGTCGGGAGGAATTTACGGATCGGATTATTTCTATTGCCTGCCGTATGAATGAGGTCATGAATCGTGAGCGTGACAATACCACACACAGAGTCATTCAGGAAGCGAAGGAGTATATCAGAGAACATTTCTCAGAACCGGAGTTGTCTGTGGAGACACTATGCCGGCATCTGCATATGAGTCCGGCTTATTTTTCTACCGTATTCAAAAAAGAGACAGGACAGGCCTATGTCAATTATCTGACAGAGATACGCCTGAAAAAAGCGGTGGAACTTTTGAATGAGACCGATGACAAGACATACATGATTGCACAGAAGGTGGGATATCAGGAACAGAATTATTTCAGTTATGTGTTTAAGAAGCGCTACGGCGTGTCGCCCACCAAATATCGCGGGACACAGGCGGACACTCAGTAGATATAACATCGCAGGAAAGGAGTGCCATGGAACAGCAGATACCGACGGGAACCGGCAAAAAGACCAGCATCCGCTATACGATTTTCCGTTATTTTACAATCAGTGCGCTCACGGTTATCGTTCTGATCGGGGTGACTCTGTATGCGCAGATGTCCCAGCAGCTGACGGCGGCTGTGCGTGAGGAGAATCAGGCTGTTCTGGGACAGATCAACCGTTCTGTAGATTCTTACCTGCGCACTATCATGAAGTTGTCTGACAGCCTTTATTATGGCGTCATCAAGAATGCGGATCTGAATGCAGAGACTATAAACAGTCAGATCACGCTGTTGTATGACAATAATAAAGACAGCATTGCAAATATTGCGCTGTTGTCCAAGGAGGGCGAACTTTTGGAGGCAGTGCCTGCAGCGCGGTTAAAGACAGGACTGGATGTGACGAAGGAGCAGTGGTTTGGAAATACGCTTAACCGAACGGATAATCTCCATTTTACCACGCCTCATGTGCAGTATATTTTTGACAATAATGAGAACCAGTACCGGTGGGTCATTACGCTGACACGGGCGGTGGAGATCACGCACGGCACCTCCACAGAGCAGGGAATTCTGCTTTTGGATATTCGCTACAGTAGTTTACAGCAGATTCTGGATAATATTACGTTGGGTAATCAGGGCTATCTGTATATGGTCAGCAGCAGCGGGGAGCTGATCTATCATCCCCGGATGCAGATGATTGAGACGGGACAAATGATGGAGAATACCGCAATGGCAGCGGGATACAGGGATGGCAGCTTCAGAGAACGTTATGAGGGAGAATGGCGGGAAGTCAGCGTGAAATCTGTTGGCTATACAGGATGGAAACTATTAAGCGTTACGCCGGAAAAAGGACTGCCGCTTAACAATCTGAAGATACAGCTGTTCGGAGTTTTTGTGATAGGAGCTTTTCTGCTGGTACTGGTGCTTACTAACAATTTTATCTCGTCCCGTATTACCATACCGATTCAGGAATTAGAGAAGTCTGTCAACGCGATTGAGGCAGGGGATCTGGACACAGAGGTGTACCAGGGAGGTTCTTATGAAATCAGGCACCTGGGCCGTTCTATCGGAGATATGGCAAAGCGGATCAAAACATTAATGGAAGACATTGTGTCTGAGCATGAATCCAAGCGCAAAAGTGAGTTCAATACCCTGCAGTCTCAGATTAACCCGCATTTTCTCTATAATACGCTGGATATTATCGTGTGGATGATCGAGAATGAACAAAAGCAGGACGCCGTTCGGATTGTGACGGCATTGGCACGGTTTTTCCGAATCAGCTTAAGCAAGGGAAAAAGTATTATCACAGTCAGAGATGAGCTGGAGCATGTGCGCAATTATCTTATGATTCAGCAGACCAGATTCAAGAACAAATTCGTCTTTACGATCGATGCCGATGAGGAGGTGATGGAGCTGGTGAGTTTGAAACTGATGCTGCAGCCGCTTGTGGAGAATGCCATCTATCATGGTATGGAATTTATGGATGGAGACGGAGAAATCTGCGTGAAGGCATACCGGGAAGAAGATCAGCTGTGGTTCCGGATCAGTGATAACGGGCTTGGCATGACGGCAGAGCAGGCAAAGGGTCTTCTGGATGAACAGAATCATGTATCTTCTAAAAGAGGTTCCGGCATTGGCGTTAAAAATGTCAATGAAAGGATAAGGCTTTACTTTGGAGAGAGCTATGGCCTCACGATCTGGTCGGAGCCGGATGAGGGAACGGTCATCAGGATTCATCTTCCGGCACAGGCGTATTCGGAGACGACACAGGAGGCACGAATATGATAGGAAAAAGTGGAAGAGTGCTGATAGTGGTATATATTGTGTGTCTGGTAGTACTGTTTCTCATGTGCTCTACGGATCTGATCATTCGTGAGCCGGAGCGGGAAATTTATCAGATTGCAGTGATCATCGAGGATGTGAGGAGTGATAATTACAGTAATTTTCGTAAGGGGATGGATCAGGCGGCAGCTGAGTTCAATGCGGATGTCCAGCTGATTACTCTGTATGAAAAGCTGGATGCGCAGGAACAGATGGAGCTGATAAATAGGGAACAACAGGATGGCGCCGATGCGCTGATTGTTGTGCCGGTGGAGGAAGAGCAGATAGCGGAGAGGCAGATGACGATCCCGGTGATTCTGCTGCGTGCCGGTGTAGCGGAAGCGTCCGGCGCCGGGAATGTTATCATTGATTATGAGAAGATGGGAGAGCGGCTGGCTCGAGAGATTCTGGAAGAACAGCCCGTGGGAAACCCGGTGTATGTGCTGAGGGATTCGGCCGTACAGAGCGATATGGATCGTCTTTTTTTAGAAGGTGTTAAGGCAGCGTTTGTGGAAGAAGGCGGCAGAGTGCAGATGATCATGAGGAATGAGGAAGACCGATTCTGGATGATGCTGGAGAAAACAGGAATGGATGAGTCAGAAAAGGTAGTGATTCTGGCGGAAAACCCGGAGATCCTGACAGAAGCGGCAGGAGTTCTGGCTGGCAGCGAAGCGGTCTCTGCTGCCGTTTCGGGTCTGTACGGCAGAGGAACTACAATACCGATTCTCAATTATCTGGATCGGGGATTGATCACGGGAATCTGTGTGACGGATGAGTTCAGCCTGGGGTATTACAGTGTACGTGAGGCAGTACGGGCATTGGAAGGGGCGGGCAGCGTCCCTACGGTGATGGAATCCCATTATATAAAGAAAGAAGATCTGCGGAATCCGGCTTATGAGAAAATGCTGTTTCCGATCGAATGAAGGGAACAGATTGGCGCTGTATTAATTGGAAGTAAATAAGATTATTGTAGTGAAAAGGCAGGCATAGACCAATGAATTGGAACAGGAATATTCTTAAGAGAACAGTTGGGATTATCATGTCGTGTGTGGTGTGTCTTCTTATAACTTCCTGCCAGGGGGTGCACAGGGAAGAAGAGAAGACATCGATCCGCATCGGCATCAGTCTGTATCGCGGTGACGATACTTTTATCAATAATATCCGCAGCATTATAGAAGAAAAGGCCAAAGAATATGAGCGGGAGAGCGGCATCAAAGTGACGCTGGATATTCAGGAGGCCAAGGGCAGCCAGAATACTCAGAATAATCAGGTGGAGCGGTTTATCTCCTTAGGGTGTGACGTGCTGTGCATCAATCCGGTAGACCGCATGGACACTTCGTTGATTATCGATAAGGCGATGACTGCGGGCGTGCCGGTGGTATTCTTTAACCGTCAGCCGGTGGAGGAGGATATGAACCGTTGGGACAAGCTTTATTATGTAGGAGTGGATGCCAAAGAGACGGCGGTTCTGCAGGGGCAGATGGTGGTGGATCTGTATCGGAAGCAGCCGGAGGCAGTGGACTTAAATGGAGATGGTGTGGTCAGCTATGTGATGCTGGAAGGAGAAAGCAGCCATCAGGATTCCCTGATCCGCACGGAATGGTCTGTACAGACGCTGAAGAATGGCAGCGTACCCATTGAAAGGATCACGGGAGGCATTGCCAACTGGGAGCGCAGTCAGGCATCGGCGTTGATGGAGCAGTGGCTTTCAGAGTATCCGGATACCATCGAATTGGTGATCAGCAACAACGACGATATGGCGCTGGGAGCCATCGACGCTTTGGAGAGGGCACAGAAAGAGGATGTGAATGTGATCGGCATAGACGGCACCACACCGGGACTGGAGGCTATCGAGAACGGGAAACTGCTGGGTACGGTCTCTTCCAATAAAGAGGTTTATTGCGACGCGATCCTGGAACTGGCTGCCAGTTGTGCACTGGGGGAGGAACTGCCGGAAGAATACTCTTTGACGGATAACACCTATTTCTGGACGCCACAGGAGATATTAATTACAAAAATCAAAGAAAATCCATAACTATTCCAAGAAAATCTTATGGAAAACGAATAAATAATCCAGTACAATAGCTTTGTCAGTGGTCATAATGTGTAAAAGGGAGTGCACATTATGGCATAAGATGATAAAATCGCCTAAAATTGGCAGAATAAAGGAGGATTTGTAACTATGAAATTGAAAAAAGTGCTTGCGATAGCAATGGCATCCATGATGGTATTCGGTCTGACAGCATGTGGCGGCAATGATGCAGCGCCTGCAACGACAGAAGCACCTGCAGAAGAGGCTCCGGCTGAAGAAGAAGCGCCTGCAGAAGAGGAGGCTCCGGCCGAAGAAGAAACAGAGGTAGAGGCTGAGGCAGAAGACGCAGCGGCTGAGGATGCTGACGCAGCAGCGGAAGCAGCAGGCGCAGGCGGCAACATCGGTGTCTGCATCTATAAGTTTGACGACGCATTCATGACCACATACCGTAATGCACTGCAGGAGATCCTGGAGGGCAAGGGTTATACAGTAACATTCATGGATGGTAAGAATGACCAGGCTGAGCAGAACAACCAGATCAACAACTTCATCGCACAGGGCGTTGACGCGCTGATCATCAACCCGGTTATGACATCTGCAGCAGACCAGATCATCGCTACCGTTAAAGACGCAGGCGTACCGACCGTTCTGATCAACCGTGAGCCTACGGCAGAGCAGATGAGCGCATATGACAAGCTGGTTTATGTAGGATGTGACGCACGTCAGTCCGGAACCATGCAGGGTGAGCTGATCCTGGATACCGAGAACAAGGGTGATATCAATGGCGACGGTAAGGTTTCCTACATCATGATCCAGGGTGACCCGGAGAACGTTGACGCACAGTATCGTACAGAGTTCTCTGTAAAGGCACTGACAGACGCTGGTATCGAAGTAGAAGAGCTTGATCTGCAGCGTGGTGACTGGGATCGTAACAAGGGCCAGGAGATTGCACAGAACGACCTTGCTAAATTCGGTGACCAGATCGAAGTTATCTTCTGTAACAATGACGATATGGCAATCGGCGCTCTGCAGGCAATCCAGGCAGCAGGCCGTACAGTAAACGAGGACATCTATCTGGTAGGTGTTGATGCTCTTGACGCTGCTCTTAACGAAGTGGCATCCGGCAACATGACAGGTACAGTTCTGAATGACGCTCAGGGTCAGGCAGAAGGCGCTGTTGCGGCTATGGAAGAGCTGCTTGGCGGTAAGACATATGCGTCTGGCGAGCAGTCCATCTATGTAGACTATGTGAAGGTTACTCCGGATAACGTAGCTGACTTCCAGTAAGCAGAAGCAGTCCACAATAATATGAGAATGTAAATCACTGAGAAGTGCGTGTGCATTTGGCGCATGCACTTCTTTCTGATACATAAAGGGGGTTATCAATTTGTCAGAGTATCGTTTGGAGATGCATAATGTCGTAAAAACATTTCCAGGTGTCAAAGCGCTGAACGGTGCGCAGTTGAATTTGCGGCCGGGTACGGTTCATGCCCTGATGGGCGAGAACGGAGCCGGTAAATCTACCCTGATGAAGTGCATGTTCGGTATCTACCACATGGACGAGGGGGAAGTGATCTATGAAGGAGAAAAAGTGCAGATCAAGGGTCCGCTGGATGCCTTGAACCGCGGTATCGCCATGGTACATCAGGAGCTGCAGCCGATTCCGGAAAGAAGTATCGGTGAGAATATCTATGTAGGGCGTTATCCGGTCAGGAAGCTTGGTCCGGTGACCGTGATCGATCATGATAAAATGTATGAAGATGCGGCCAGAGTATTGGAAGAGGTGCATCTGAATTTCGACCCGAAGGCGAAGCTGGGAAGTCTTTCGGTATCACAGATGCAGCTGGTCGAGATCGCGAAGGCAGTATCTGCCGACTGTAAGGTGCTGATCCTGGATGAGCCTACTTCATCCCTGACAGCAGCGGAGGTGGAAGCGCTATTTACCATCATCAATGAGCTGCGCAGCAAAGGCGTGTCCATCGTCTATATCAGCCACAAGATGGATGAGATTCTGCGGATCAGTGATGAAGTTACGATCATGCGTGACGGACAGTATATCGGAACCTGGTCGGCCAAAGATCTGACCACCGATTTCATCATCACCAAGATGGTCGGACGTGAGCTTTCCGAATTGTATCCGACGCGCGAGAATGTGCCCGGTGAAGTGGTCTTTGAGGTGGAAGATTTTACATCCATTAATCCCAAGAGTTTCCGCCATGTGTCATTCCAGCTGAAGAAAGGTGAGATTCTGGGAGTGGCCGGCCTGGTAGGCGCGCAGCGTACGGAGCTGATGGAAGGTCTGTTCGGACTTCGCAGCCATACGGCGGGCAAGATTACTTATAGAGGGCAGGAGATTAAGATCAATCAGCCCAAGGACGCCATTAATAACGGTATCGCTATGCTGACAGAGGACCGTCGTGCTACGGGAATCCTGGGCGTGTTGTCCATTGCAGATAATGTTTCCATTGCATCCTTAAATCAGTATCTGATCGGCGGGTTTATGTTAGATGACGGTAAGATCGAACAGCTTGTTCAGGAGAATGTGGCGAAGCTTTCGATCAAGACACCATCTTCCAAGACACAGATTCAGTCGCTTTCCGGCGGTAACCAGCAGAAAGTGCTGATCAGCCGCTGGCTGGCTAACAGTCCGGATGTCTTCATCATGGACGAACCCACACGCGGTATCGACGTGGGAGCCAAGTATGAGATCTACTGTATCATTGCCGAGATGGCAAAGCAGGGCAAGAGTATCATCATGATCTCTTCCGAGATGAGCGAACTCATTGGTATGTCCGACCGTATCATGGTCATGTGTGACGGCCGTGTGACCGGATTTATCGGCGGTGATGAAGCGAATCAGGAGAATATCATGGCACTTGCAACCCAGTTTGAATAAGGAGGGAGAACACTATCATGGCAAATTCATTTAATGTTAAAAAATTCTTATCCAACAATGCGATCATTATTCTGATCGTGCTGCTGGCTATTTTGACAGGCGCTACAACACAGAACTTTTTTACCATAACCAACTTTAAGAATCTGGTAGTAAACGTATCCCCCAGATTCATCATCGCCTGCGGCGTATCGGGTTGTCTGATCACCAAAGGTACGGATCTTTCCGCAGGTCGTGCGGTAGGTCTGGCGGCGTGTCTGGCAGCTATGCTGCTGCAGAGCGTTGACTATTCGGCACGTATGCTGCCCTGGATGCCGGATATTCCGTGGCCGGTGGCTTTGATCATCGTTATGGTCATCATGGGATGTTTTGGCGGCGTTAACGGCGTTGTGATCTCTGTACTCAAGGTTCCGCCCTTCATCGCGACTCTGGGTATGCAGACCATTATCTACGGTCTCTGTTCCCTGATCACCAATAACCAGCCTATGGGCGGTTACAAGACCAGCTATCTGACTGTTGCCAGCGGATCCCTGGGACCGATCCCTTATCTGATGATCTTCGCGGTAGTGATCGGCGCTTATTTCTGGTTCCTGTATAATAAAACCCGTCATGGTAAGTATATGTATGCCATCGGCGGTAACGAGAATGCAGCACAGGTTGCCGGTGTCAATGTGCGCGGTTCCCTGATCCGTATCTACATTCTGGCAGGATGCATGTACGCGCTGGCAGGTTTCCTGGTAGGTGCAAAGGCCGGCGGTGCATCTACAGCTACCGGTAATGGCTATGAGCTGGAGGCGATTGCAGCCTGTACCATCGGCGGCGTATCCGCTAACGGTGGTGTGGGACGCGTGGGCGGTATCCTGATCGGCGTACTGGTATTTGAGATTCTGAAGATCTGTCTCCAGTTTCTTGGTGTGGATCCGGCTTATACATATATCGCACAGGGTCTTGTAATCGTGATCGCAGTTGCTCTTGACCTGAGAAAGTACCTGCAGAAAAAATAATATAACAAAGGGAATGCGGGCGGAGTAATCAAATGAAAGGAATAGATGATATGGCAGAAGAACAGAGAAGGGATCAGGAAATGGAGCATGCCGATACGGAGAAAGTGGAGAAGAAGTCTTCCGGAGGCAGTGCGTTTGAAGGAATTTATGAGCAGCTTCCGAATATTTCCATCCGGTCTTTGGATAAATTCATTCTGTTCTGCGTGATCGCGCTGGTGGCGGTGATCGTGTTCGGCGTGTTGAAGGCAAATCATATATTCTGATATAAGATAATAATTATTTCTATGAGGGTGGAGATATTTATAAAACTTAGTGTGAGGGGTTTTCCGGGAAGGAAGGCCCCTTTGTTCGCTGAGGGTATTGTTGCTTGAATCAATGCGGTGGGAATGGACGTTGTCAAGATTAGAGTTGAACATAATAGATTGTTCGTGCTATACTATGAGAGTCGTGGGTTTATACTTGTTTCTGTTTTTTATGGAACGTTTTTTGAAGAAGAGTGCGTTTTTGATACAGCGTTTGTTTTAAAGTCCGCATAAAGGACAGGTGTGTACAAAGAAGAGTGTTTACAGGGACGCAAAATACTGACTGAGTATAGGAAATGAGGAAGATACGTGTGGCGAGGAGAAAGGGATTAACTTTTTATCAGAAGAAGAAAAAACTGGATTCCCGGATAATAAAGGATATATTTGAGATGATCGTGGGGGGTGTGGCGGCTGTCTTTCTGGCATTTGTGATTGTGTATTCGGTTGGGATGCGTACAAGCGTTATCGGGGATTCCATGGAATCTACACTGTTTAATGGCCAGGAGATTTTAGTGAATCGTGTGATCTACAGACTATCTACACCGAAGCGGGGAGACGTGGTGGTTTTTCTGCCCAATGGGAACCAGAATTCGCATTTCTATGTGAAAAGAGTCGTGGGCCTGCCGGGAGAGACTGTGCAGATTAAGGACGGCAGTGTTTATATTAATGATATTATTCTGGAGGAACCTGAAGAATTTGACAGGATGATCGATGCGGGGATTGCAGAGAATAAACTGACGCTGGCAATAGATGAGTTTTTTGTACTGGGGGATAATCGTAACAGCAGTGAAGACAGCCGGTCCGGCAATATCAGCGGCGTTAAGAAAGATAATATTATCGGGAAGGCATGGTTCCATATGCCGGCGGGAGAAGAAGGCATCGGACTGATCGAATAGAGGAGCGGAAAGGACAGGGAAACAGATGAATTATCAATGGTATCCGGGTCATATGACGAAGGCAAAGAGAATGATGCAGGAAAATATCAGCCTGATTGATCTGGTAATAGAGCTGGTTGATGCGAGAATTCCGCTCAGCAGCAGAAATCCGGATATAGATGAGCTTGGTAAGAACAAAGCCAGATTGATCCTGCTTAACAAATCAGATCTGGCGGATGAGAAGGCTAATAAGCTGTGGATGGAATATTTTAAAGAAAAAGGATTTCATGTGCTGGAAATAAATGCCAGAAGCGGTCAGGGGCTGCGTGCAATCTATGGCATGGTCCGGGAAGCCTGCAGGGATAAGATTGAGCGTGACAGACGACGGGGGATCAGGAACCGTCCGGTGCGTGCCATCGTGGTGGGGATTCCAAATGTAGGAAAATCTACCTTTATTAATTCTTTTGCCGGTAAAGCCTGCACGAAGACCGGAAATAAGCCGGGCGTTACGAAGGGGAAACAGTGGATCCGGCTGAATAAGGAGCTGGAATTTCTGGATACGCCGGGTATTCTGTGGCCTAAATTTGAGAGTGAGGAGGTTGGAAGGAATCTGGCGATGATCGGTTCCATGAATGACGAGATCCTGCAGATGACGGAGCTGGCGGCAGATTTGATCGCTTATCTTCTGATCCATTATCGGGAGGCTTTGTATGAGAGATACCAGATTGCGCAGGATACGAATGGTATGGACGCAGAGGACACGCCGCTTGCGGTGCTTCACCATGTCTGTGAAGTCCGTAAATGCTATAAAAAAGGACAGGAGATAGATTATGAGAAAGCGTCGGCAATCGTGGTCGATGATTTCAGAAGCGGCCGGATCGGCCGGATTACATTGGAGATGCCGGATTGATTCAGATATAAAAGATAACCGGTAAAATGTACAGAGATTTGAATAGAGTCATAAAGAGATAGATTGGGGAATTGACAGAATGAAAAAAATACTGAAAGAAATTTTAAGCACCAGCCTGTACCTGCTGTTTGTTTTATGCGCGGTTTATCTGGTGATCCATTTTGTGGGACAGCGGACGCAGGTGCAGGGCAGTTCTATGGAACCGAAATTGAGCAGTGAGGATAATCTGATCGTGGATAAGATAAGCTATCATTTCCATGATCCGGAACGATTCGATATCGTGGTGTTTCCTTTCCGCTATGAGGAGAATACATTTTACATAAAGCGTGTGATCGGCCTGCCGGGAGAGACGGTTCGGATTGACGAGATGGGCAATATACTGATTGACGGGGAGGTTCTGGAGGAGTCTTATGGTAAGGAGGTAATCCAGAATCCGGGCCGGGCTTATGAGGATATTGTGTTAGCGGATGATGAATATTTTCTAATGGGGGACAACCGGAACAACAGCACGGACAGCAGAGATCCTTCTGTGGGAAATGTCAGGAGGGACGAGATCATAGGCAGGGCATGGCTGCGGATCTGGCCGCTTGATAAGTTTGGATTTATTAAACATCGATGACAGGATAATGGATCTGTATGCGTTGGCTGTGAATGGAAAAGTCTTCGGAATAGAGGAAAAATGAGAGAGAGTATTAGAGAAATTACAGAGAAGATACAGGCAGCTGCGATAGAGGAACTGCCTGTTTTGTTTATGCAGTATGCGGAGGATGCACGGGCCGGGGTACGCGGCGCCGTGGAGAAGGGGCGAAGAAGGCTTCTTGCCTATGAAAAGGAAGTGGCAAGGAGCAGGGAATTACAGAGATACGAGCGGGAATATGCGGTGTATGAACATATCTGCGGCATCGATGAGGCAGGACGAGGGCCGCTGGCTGGTCCGGTGGTGGCGGGCGCCGTTATTCTGCCGAAAGACTGTGACATACTGTATATTAATGATTCGAAGAAACTGTCCGAAAAAAAGAGAGAAGAGCTTTATGAGATTATTATGGAGCGGGCGGTGGCAGTGGGGATCGGATACAGTACACCAGGGCGGATAGATGAGATTAACATTCTGCAGGCGACCTATGAAGCCATGCGGGAAGCAGTCAGTAAGCTTACGGTGGCGCCGGATCTGCTGTTGAATGATGCGGTGACGATTCCGCAGGTTACCATCAGACAGGTGCCAATTATCAAAGGGGATGCCAGGAGTATTTCCATCGGGGCAGCCAGTATTATGGCGAAGGTGACGAGAGACCGGCTGATGATGCAGTATGACGAGATATATCCGGAATATGGTTTCGCTTCGAATAAAGGATATGGCGCACAGGTGCATGTGGATGCCTTAAGGAAATATGGGCCGTGTCCGATCCATAGAAGATCCTTCATCACACATTTTTGTGCAACTTAATAATGCAAAAGACAGGTATTTATGCGTGCTGTCCTTAATATGGATATTATTAACGGACTGATAGAGCATGATGCCCTGTTGCGGGAGGATAAAGATTGAATCTGGCGGGTATTTTTAAACGAAATAATCAGAATATCAGGGAAAATGATACGGTGAAATCATCGGAAGCCGTATCCAGGGGGGAACGGAGCTACCGGATACAGAATGAGATTCGGAATCTTTTGCCTGGACAGACGATTCAGGGAGCAGTTGTCAGCAGGAGTGGTAATGTTGCGCAGATCGCACTCAGCCAGGAACTGCTGATCAATGCCAGAATTGATCAGAGTATCAGCCTGGCGTTGGGACAGAATATGAGCTTTGAAGTGAAGACCAACAACGGATCCGTACTGTCTTTGACGCCTTTATATGCTAATATGGCCAATCAGGCGACGATCCTGCGTGCACTGGGGGCGGCCGGTCTGCCGGAGACTGCGGAAAATATAGAGATGGTAGCCAGGATGATGGAGGAAGGTATGCCCATTGACAAAGATACGATCTTAAATGTCAGCAGGCAGCTTCTGGAGTTTCCCGGGCAGAATCCGGCTTCTATCATTCAGATGATCCGGCTGGGACTTGCCGTGACAGAATTGAATATTGAACAGTTTGAGCAGTACCAGAATACCGGACATCAGCTGCTTGGCAGTGCGGAGGCGATTATGTCGGAGCTGCCGGAAGTTTTTCGTGACTTGATGAGCGAGGGCAGAATCGGGCAGGCATATGCATTTTACGGGCAGGTATTGGATATCCTTGCAGAAGATGACACAGGAGCGGCAGTGCAAAAGGGGGCGGAAAGCGGTGCAGCGGCAGAGGAAGGAACACAGCCCGGCAGGCTGATGGATCCCGGATTTCTGAATACGGAAGGGACTGACGGAAGCGGTTTTGTGCAGGAGGAGGATCCAAATCGGGTATTGACAGCGAAGCAGTGGAATGATTTGGGAAATCTGCTGCGGGAGCTTGGCATAGATGAGCAGACTGCCGTACAGATCAAAAACGGTGTATTGCCGGCGAAGGATGTACTGACATTGATTCGTCATATGCTGTCCGGTACAGGAGAACATGAGATGCCTTCGCAGATGCTGGAACGACTTTTTGCCGGAAAAGAGTTTGAAGGACTGTTAAAGGCAGAGTTGGGCAGACAGTGGCTGATCGAACCCCGGGACGTGGCGGAGCCGCATAGGGTGGAACAGCTGTATGAGCGGATTCGAGAACAGAGTATGCGTTTGCATGAGGCGATACAGACAGCTGGCAAGGCGGATCTTCCTGTGGCGAGAAGCGTGCAGAACCTGCAGAATAATGTGGACTTTATGAATCAGATGAACCATATGTTTACTTATATCCAGCTGCCGCTTAAGATGGCAGGCAACAATGCGCACGGAGATCTTTATGTCTATACGAACAAGAAGAATCTGGCGGCAAAGGACGGCAATGTGAGTGCGCTTCTGCATTTGGATATGGAACATCTGGGTGCATTGGATGTGTATGTGGCGATGCAGCAGAATAAAGTAAACACGAATTTTACGCTGCAGGATGAAAGTGCGTTAGACCTGATAGAGCAGCATATCTCGTTGTTGGACGAGAGGCTGACGAAGAGAGGATATGCGCTAAAGGCGCAGTTTCAAGTGAAAGAAGAAGAGCAGGACGGTGGGATTATGCAGACGATTCTGAACCAGGAGAAGAATATTTCGGTACTCAGCCGTACTTCTTTTGATATGAGGGCGTGACGAAGCACAGGAAGTAGAAAGGAAAGCGGCGGTTATGACACAGGAAGAGCGTAAGAAAGCGAGACAGACGGCGATGGCGGGGAAGACGCAGAAGAGACCGGGCCCCGGAATGACGGGGGAGGCGCAGAAGAAGCCGAAACAAGCCATCGCGCTGGAGTACGATCCCTCTGAGGAGGCGCCAAGAGTTATTGCATCCGGCCGGGGAGAGTTGGCGGAGCGCATCATCGAGAAAGCGAAAGAAGCGGCAGTGCCGGTGCACCGTGACGATAAGCTGGCGGATACCCTGTCCCGCCTGGAGATCGGAGATATGATTCCGCCGGAGTTATACGAGGTAGTTGCGGAGATCCTTATTTTCGTAGATTCCATGGATAAGATCAAGGCAAAGATGGCGGCGGCAAAATAGCGGCGCCCAGGAAAGAGCTGTGCAGTTTATGACTGAGGGGAATAAAGACAGGCGTATGCAGAGAGAATACCTGTGTCAGGATAGAGGGCGCAGGTGTGCGTGATGGAGGCAAAGGTGAATACAAGAAAGCAGGGGGCACAGAAGGAAGCGCAGGTCTGTGCCTGTTTATTATCCAGGGGTGTCAGGATCTGTGAACAGAATTTTCGCTGCAGGCAGGGCGAGATCGATATCATTGGTTATGACGGTGAATACCTGGTTTTTTTTGAAGTGAAGTACCGCAGCAACGGTAATAAGGGAACGGCTGCGGAGGCGGTGGGATATGCCAAACAAAAGCGGATCTGCCGGGTGGCCGATTATTATCGGATGGTGCATCAATGTATGGAGGATACACCGATCAGGTTTGACGTGGTGGCTGTGGATGGAGATAAGGTAACCTGGGTTAAGGATGCGTTTGATTATCTTGCATGGAAGTAAAACATAACAGGGGGAAAGAGATTATGGAATTATATAGACATCCGGGCAGTATGAAGATGAAGAGAAAGAAGGCAGGAGAAGTGGAGTATCTGACATTTCCGCTGCTGGAAAAGACAGGGATCGTACGGCATTTGTTTTCGACGAGGCTGGGCGGAGTCAGTAAAGGTATTTACGGCAGCATGAATTTGAGTTATGCCAGAGGAGATGAAAAGGATGCTGTGGAGGAGAATTTCAGAAGGATTGCCGGGGTATTGGGATGCAGTCTGGAAGACATGGTCTGTTCTGACCAGACACACACGGTGAATCTGCGGGTGGTGACCAGACAGGACGGCGGCAAAGGAATTCTGCGGCCTAAAGATTATCATGAGATAGACGGACTTCTGACCGACGAACCAGGACTGGTGCTTGTTACTCTTTATGCGGACTGTGTTCCTTTATATTTTGTAGATACAAGAAATAAGGCGATTGCGCTGGCCCATTCCGGATGGCGGGGAACAGCGGCCAGGATAGGAAGATGTGTGACGGAGAAGATGCGGGAGGTTTATGGTACAAGGCCGGAAGATTTAACAGCAGCCATCGGACCTTCCATCTGTCAGGCCTGTTACGAGGTCAGTGAGGATGTTGCAGAAGCTTTTATACAGGAATTTCGTGGCTTTGGACAGGCTGCACAGATTCTGGAGAGCAGGGGAGACGGCAAGTATCTGCTGGATCTCTGGCGGGCCAATGAGATTATTCTGCAGGAGGCAGGAATACCGGCCGGTCAGATCCAGGTGACGGATCTGTGTACCTGTCATAACAGCGATTTCCTTTTTTCACACAGAGCAAGTCATGGCAAAAGAGGGAATCTGGGGGCTTTTCTTGGGCTTTGTGATACTTTATAAGGAGGTGCACCAGAAGAATTATTTTAAAGGGTGAATTAAGAAAACATTAAAGAATTTCCCATCTTTTCCTTTAGGTTTTCTTGATAGAGTTATAACAGACAAAAGGAACAATACGATATGCAGGGGAGGGTGACATGGCTAATATTCTGGTTTGTGATGATGACAGAGAGATTGTGGATGCGATTGAGATCTATCTGCTTCAGGAGGGTTATACGATTTATAAGGCTTATGACGGGGAGCAGGCGATCAAAGTGCTCAAGGAGCAGCAGATTCATCTGCTGTTGATTGATGTTATGATGCCGAAACTGGACGGAATCCATGCTACATTGAAGATCAGGGAGTACTCCAGTATTCCGATCATTATCCTGTCCGCGAAATCGGAGGATAATGACAAGATTCTGGGATTGAATATCGGGGCGGACGATTATGTGACAAAGCCTTTTAATCCGTTGGAGCTGTTGGCGAGGGTGAAGTCCAATCTAAGACGCTATACGACGCTGGGGAATTTGAATACGGAGAATAATGCGCTGTTCCAGGTAGGCGGTCTGTGTATTAATGACGATACGAAGGAAGTGACAGTAGATGGAGAGAATGTAAAGCTGACGCCGATCGAGTATAACATTCTGCTGTTATTGGTGAAGAACTGCGGCAGGGTGTTCTCTATCGATCAGATCTATGAAAGCATCTGGAATGAGGAGGCTATTGGGGCTGACAATACGGTGGCAGTACATATCAGACATATTCGGGAGAAGATCGAGATTAATCCCAAGGAGCCGAGATATCTGAAGGTGGTCTGGGGTGTGGGCTACAAGATCGAGAAGCAGTAAAGTGAAACAAATCCGCGAAACGTCACAAATTCTGTTGATCGAAGAGCAGAATCGGAGTATTTCTTCGGAAAATTCCTGAATTCTGTTCGCGTTCTCAGTGCGAGGCGCTTCGGAATGGAGGAAAGGTTGAAAAATCACACTGATGTGCTGATTTTTCAACTGCGAGTTTGTGCCGGAGCCACAAACTCGAAATTGCAGAGCCAAATTTGAAATTTGGCTCGCAGCCTCCGCAAAAAAACTGCTTCGGCATGGAGGAAAAGATGGGAAAAGATGAAAGAGGCATGACAGCAGAGGAAGAAAAGCAGGTGCAAGCATATACAGATGAGACAGATACAGATAGCAGAAAAACAGAAGAGATCATAGATAAAAAGGACGGGAACAGAAACAGGAAGCAAAGAGACGGCAGAAAGAAGAAAGTAAAAAGGGGAAACCATGCGGCCAGGATGTTCCTGTGTATTGTGCAGCATCTGTCATTGGCAGTGATGGTGCTCTCTGTGTTTATTGTGGCAATTGGTTCGACGGTGTATGTGGAGGGATTTCGTTCACGAGGCGGTTTCAATATGTATACCATGGACCGCAAGCAGAAATATGAAGAGTCTGAGCTGTTTGGCAATATTTTTGGCTATGCGGCAGCGGATATCATACGGCTGGGAGTAGTGAGCGGCCAGTTGGAGACGGACGGTGTTTTTGATGGCCGTAAGCTGATAGATGTCACGGCTTATAATTTTCGGGATATCGGTTTGCCGGAGCGTTATGTAACGGCCAGCTATTATCTGGAAGATCTGTTAAAATGGCAGAATTACGGATTTGAGTGGACGGGAACGGAGATGACCGGTGCACAGGCCAGGGATTTCCTGGCAGACCAGACCAGGGTAACGGTCATAGACCCGGACAGTAAGTATTATAATACGTCGGACGCCAGTTACTTAAAGTCCGATGTGGAGAGTTACACATTTGTCAATGATGTGTCGTCTAATCAGCTGTGGGTAGATGCAGAGGATACGGACGGTTTCGTGGATGATTATCGCCCTGCGAATCTGGAGACTGTCGAATATGATGACAGGGAAACAGCGACAGATTCTGCCATGCTTGAAGATGAGACTAAAGCACTTTATGACAGTGGTGCAATAAGCACTTACAATGTGCTGGTCAACCGCTATAAGACGGCAGAGGGCAAGAATCTGGAGCAGTATGTGTCCGATTGGGATCTGTACTATGATCTGTGCCATAACGTACAATATGCTGCCAATAGCCTGTCCTATAATTACAATGAGTACCTGGAAGCCAAGCAATACTACAGCATGGAAAATTCCAATGTCCGTTATCTGATCCGTAAGACTGTGGGAGAGAATACACAGATCTATACGAATCTGGAAGAGGAGCAGGAAATCGGCAATGTTTTGTCCCTTGCGGAAGACAAGGAGAAAGGGGAAGAATTCTTTTTTCCGGGAAAATATATCTACTATAGTCCGGCGGACATGACTTATC
This sequence comes from uncultured Lachnospiraceae bacterium, assembly GCA_947576945.1. Classification (GTDB taxonomy): domain Bacteria; phylum Bacillota; class Clostridia; order Lachnospirales; family Lachnospiraceae; genus UBA3282. The sequence continues at coordinate 3,106 of CANPTH010000025.1, read as the reverse complement.
TGACGAACACGTCTATTGATGAAGAGACAGTCAGACAAATTCTGCAGGAGTATGACTACGCCTATCCGGAGACGGTTGAAATCTGGCTCGGCGTGGATACTTCTTATCCGGCAGAAGATGCTTTTACGCAGGGGCAGGCGGGATTTAACAATTATCAGCCCTATTTTATGCAGTGGATTGCACTGGCATTTGCAGCCGGCATTTTGTACCTTGTACTGTTGTGTTATCTGACTGTTGTGACGGGTAAAGATGTAGATCAGGAAGGAAGACCGTATGTACGTCTGACTTCTTTTGACAGGATTCCCACGGAGATCATGTTTTTACTGGGATTTGGCATGGCGATCCTCATTGCCTGGGTAATGGTCGTAGTGACGCAGCTGCTGAATCTGAATGTTGCGGATGTGATGGCACATAAGACGGTGGCACATACGCAGTGGTTTAAGGCGACATTGTTTGCAGCGGTTTTTGCGGTGGATATGGTGGCAATGTTCTTTTTCTACAGTCTGGTCAGGCGGCTGAGGGCCAGGGTCCTGTGGAAGAACAGCTATTTGTGCAGATTCTTCCGGCTGCTGAAAAGATGTACGCTGCAAATGTATGACAACAGCGATATCGTGTTGAGGACATGTGTCCCTTATGGACTTTTTCTATTGTTTAATCTGTTGATGATGGTGTGGGCATTTGATACAAATGCGTCGTTCGGCATACTGGTGCTGGTGTTTATCACGATGGCTGTTGACGTTGCGGTCGGACATCTTCTTTACCAGAACGCAAAGGAGCAGCAGCAGATCGTCAAAGGCATCGAGACCATTGCCAACGGACAACTGGAACACCAGGTGAAAACGGAGAAGCTGCATGGGGATAACCTGACGCTTGCCCATTCGGTTAACAGTATCGGCAAAGGGATCAAAGAGGCTGTGGAGATCAGCATGAAGGATGAGCGCATGAAAGCGGACCTCATCACCAATGTATCCCATGACATCAAGACACCGCTGACTTCCATCATCAATTATGTGGATCTGATCAAAAGAGAACGTATCGATAATGAGAAGGTGCAGAATTATATTAAGGTACTGGACGAGAAATCCCAGCGCCTGAAACAGCTCACGGACGATCTGGTGGAAGCCAGCAAGATTACATCCGGCAACATCAGCCTGCATTTCGAGCAAATCAACCTGACAGAGCTGATGAACCAGACGATCGGAGAATTCAGTGAGAAGTTTGAGCTGAAGAATCTGACCACGGTAATGAATGTGCGTGTGAAAAACGCTGTAATTGAGGCAGACAGCCGCAGGATCTGGCGCGTGATGGAGAATCTGTTTAACAATATTTATAAGTATGCCATGGAAGGAACCCGTGTTTATCTGTCCATAGAGGATATGCCGGATAAGAAGAAATTTATCGTGATATCGATCAAGAATATCTCGGCCTCTCCGCTTAACTGCAATCCGGATGAACTGACGGAACGGTTTATCAGGGGAGATGTATCCCGAACGACGGAGGGCAGCGGATTGGGACTTTCCATCGCCAAGAATCTGACGGAGGCCCAGAAAGGAACCTTTGAGATTCAGCTGGACGGCGATTTGTTTAAGGTAATCCTGACGTTCCCGAAGGCGAAGGAAGAGAAGCAGGAGTAGAATAATAAAAAGGTTCGGTCATAGCGGCCGAGCCTTTTTAGCGGAGTTTTATTTCGTAAAAGGAAGAAGAGCTGAACGATCACAACAGTGCATCAGAGATCCAGTCCGCTCACTTCACGGTTATTGTACTTTGCCAGAATCTGATGAATCTTGTCCGTAGGAGTGTAGATGTTGGACATAGAGGCATCATGATTCATAAAATCGATGATGGAAGCCAGAAATTTACTCATGTCTGCTTCCAGGTAATAAGGCTTCTCCCGCAGCAGAGGCGGCTGATAGCATAAATTGGTGGTAATGATCCTGTCGAAATAACATTTTTCATAAGCTTCGTCAAAGGCCGTCAAACCGTCCGTAAAGAGGCCGAAGGTGCAGCAGATGAAGACCCGCTTGGCATTCATCTTCTTAAGCTGTCTGGCAGTGTCGATCATGCTGCCGCCGGAGGAGATCATGTCGTCTATGATAATGGCGTCTTTGCCGTCGATATTGTCCCCCAGAAATTCATGTGCTACAATAGGATTCTTTCCGTTTACGATGGTGGAGTAATCCCGTCTTTTATAAAACATGCCGGTATCCACGCCGAGTACGTTGGCAAAATAGATACCACGGTCCAAAGCGCCTTCATCCGGACAAATGACAATAGTATGCTCCTTATCGATGATAAGGTCTCTTTCCGTGCGCAATAGCGCCTGAATAAACTGATAAGGGGGCGTGAAGTTGTCAAAGCCCTTGATGGGAACGGAGTTCTGCACTCTGGGGTCATGGGCATCGAAGGTGATAAAATTGGAGACGCCCATATCCATGATCTCCTTGATGGCGTAAGCGCAGTCCAGAGATTCCCTGCCGCTTCTTTTATGTTGTCTGCCTTCATAGAGGAAAGGCATGATTACCGTGAGCCGGTGTGCCTTGCCGTTAATGGCAGCGATGATCCTTTTAAGATCCTGATAGTGGTCGTCAGGGGACATGTGGTTGGTGTACCCGTTCATTTGATAGGTAATGCTGTGATTACACACATCCATCAGAATAAAAACGTCTTTGCCCCGGACGGAAGTGTTGAGAATTCCCTTGGATTCGCCGGTGCCGAAACGGGGACACTCTATTTCTATGAGATAATCGTCTTCCATATAGCCATGGAAAGCCGGATCCTTCTTGAAGGTGTTGTCTAATGTTCTGCGGTATTCTACAAGATGCTGGTTGACCTTGTGTGCCAGCGGCAGAGCAGATTTGGTAGTGAGCAGCTTGACAGGCGCTACCGGCATGGCGCTTTGGAGTTGTTCTGTATTCGGCATGATGACCTCCTGTAGACTGATTTCCTGATGCGTAAAAAGCCATATACTGACAATTATTTTATATCATTATGTCAGCGACACGTCAAGGAGATTTTAGTTCACAGCAGCTATTCGCACCTACCTTCTTTAAATTTGGTGTTAGTCCGTAAGTGTGTTGGTAAGATTATATCTCTAATAACTGGACTG
>CANPTH010000024.1 GCA_947576945.1 uncultured Lachnospiraceae bacterium | reverse complement strand
TTAAATCAAAGGCTTTCAGCCCCTGAGACTTTAGTAACTTGTAAACTTACGCTAGGGCAGAATATTTTTCTTGACAAATAATTAAATAAGTGTTTAAATGTTCATATAATAAAAACGAAAAGAACGGCGGCAGGAAGGAAGCATTTTTAAGTCTCTTTCCATGGCGCTGTTATAACAGGGAGGCAGACCATGACAAAGAAACAAAAGAAGGTATTGATAAGGATCATTCTGGCGGCGGTTCTGACAGCGGCCTTTTGTCTCCTGCCGGTGGAGATTCCTTACGTGAGGCTGATGCTGTTCCTGATTCCGTATCTGATCATCGGGTATGATATTTTGAAGAAAGCGGTTCTGGGGATTGTGCATGGAGAAGTATTCGATGAGAATTTTCTGATGGCGGTGGCCACGGTGGGAGCGATCGCGCTGGGGGAGTATGTGGAAGGCACGGCGGTAATGCTTTTCTACCAGATCGGAGAGCTGTTCCAGAGCTATGCCGTGGGAAAGAGCCGCAAAAATATTACGGCCTTGATGGATATCCGTCCGGATTATGCCAATGTGGAACAAGACGGTGAGCTTGTACAGGTGGATCCGGAAGAAGTGGAGCCTGGAACGATCATCACGGTGCAGCCAGGAGAGAAAGTGCCGATCGACGGTGTGATCGTGGAAGGAACCTCCACATTGAATACCAGTGCGCTGACCGGGGAGAGTCTGCCGCGGGAGGCAGAGGAGGGTGATGAGGTGATCAGCGGGTGCGTGAACATGTCCGGCGTGATCCGTATGCGCACGACGAAGGAATTCGGAGAGTCTACGGTATCAAAAATTCTGGATCTGGTAGAAAATTCCAGTATGAAAAAGTCCAGATCGGAGAATTTTATCACCCGATTTGCCAGATATTATACACCGGCAGTGTGTATTGGCGCACTGGCGCTGGCGGTAATGCCGCCGGTCATCAATCTGTTGACAGGGCAGACTGCCAATTGGTCACAGTGGGTGATCCGGGCGCTGACGACGCTGGTGATCAGCTGTCCATGTGCTCTGGTGATCTCCATTCCTTTAAGCTTTTTCGGTGGTATCGGCGGTGCGTCAGCAAAGGGGATTCTGGTTAAGGGATCCAATTATCTGGAGGCGTTGTCCCACACTGCCTGTCTGGTGTGTGATAAGACCGGGACACTCACGAAAGGTGTTTTTGAGGTGACATGCCTTGCACCGGCGGCGGACCGCACGAAGGAGGAACTGTTGGAGACGGCGGTGTACGCCGAGCATTATTCCGGCCATCCAATCAGCCGGAGCCTGAAAGAAGCGTATGGACGGGCGGTGGATCCGGCGAGAGTCAGTGAAGTGGAAGAGATTGGCGGACATGGCGTTACTGCATTGGTAGATGGCAGGAGCGTGGCGGTCGGTAACCGGAAGCTGATGGAGCGGCTGGCGATTGCTTATGAGACGCCGAAGCAAATCGGGACGGAAGTTCATGTGGCCATCGACGGCAGGTATGCAGGCTATATCCTGATTGCGGATGTGGTGAAGCCGAATGCCAGGGCGGCAGTCTCGAAGATGAAAGCCGCAGGAGTCAGGAAGATAGTTATGTTAACCGGAGACGCCAGGGCTGTGGCGGATGCGGTGGCAGGAGAGCTTGGTGTGGACATGGTAAAGAGCGAACTTCTTCCGGCGGACAAGGTAACGGAAGTGGAGGCGTTGCTGGATACAAAAGGACCGAAGGAGAAACTGGCTTTTGTGGGAGACGGGATCAACGACGCGCCGGTACTTTCCAGAGCGGACCTGGGGATTGCCATGGGAGCATTGGGAGCGGATGCTGCCATTGAGGCGGCGGATATTGTCCTGATGGATGACAACCCGGAGAAGATCGCCACAGCCATCGGCATTTCCAGAAAGACGCTGAGAATCGTACATCAGAATATTATCTTCGCGCTGGCAGTGAAGTTTATCTGTCTGGGCCTGGGAGCGGCAGGGACATTGAATATGTGGTGGGCCATCTTTGCAGATGTGGGCGTGATGATTATTGCTGTGCTGAATGCCACCAGGGCGTTGTACTATAAGGAATAGAAATTGTATTGTTACATTGAGAAGACAGGCGCAGAAGGAGACGGCACGACAGAATGGACAGGGAGAGAGAACAGAGAAAAAATCCGGTGACAGGGAATCTGCCCCATAATCATGGAGATAATATTGACCGGGTGCTGGCAAAGCTGCCGGGACAGGAGGAGTGCATCCAGGCAGCAGAGATGTTTAAGCAGATCAGTGACGGCAGCAGGCTGCGGATTTTCTGGCTTCTGTGCCATTGCGAGGAATGTGTCAGCAATATTGCGGCAGTTATGGAGATGAGCGATCCGGCGGTTTCCCATCATCTGAAATTTTTGCGTAAGAGCGGGTTGATTGTCAGCAGGAGGGAAGGCAGGGAAGTGTATTACAGGATGGCGGATACGGAGCAGGCACAGCTTGTGCACAGGGCCTGCGAAGATATGTTTCGAATTTCGTGTCCGACAGGATGAAAGCAGAACAGCTGCTTTTTTATCAAAGTGTTTCGGCATGGAGGCGGGCATTCTGATAAAAAAGCGGTGCGTGCTGTTCCTGCGCAAAGATTAGATATAATTATATATTGTATAATAATTATTGATTTTACTTATGATTAAAGTTGCTATATAATCGTTTATTGTGAAAAGTAAACAGATATAGCGGCTCTTTTTGTCTGCCGTGTTTGGCGTATATGTATCATACAGACAAAGCGGCGCAAAGGTAAGAGAGCGGCATGGATGGAAAAAGGAGGATGTGCAATGGTAAAGGCGGTAGTGGGAGCCAACTGGGGAGATGAAGGAAAGGGCAAGATCACGGATATGCTGGCGGAGAAGGCGGATATCATCGTTCGTTTTCAGGGCGGCGCCAATGCAGGTCATACGATCGTGAACGACTATGGTAAATTTGCACTGCATACGCTGCCGTCGGGTGTTTTCTACGGCCACACGACGAGCGTGATCGGTAACGGCGTGGCGCTTAATATACCGATTCTGATAGATGAGATCCGGTCAATCACGGAGAGAAATGTACCGATGCCGAAGATTCTGGTATCCGATCGATGTCAGATGGTGATGCCTTATCATATCCTGTTTGACCAGTACGAGGAGGAACGGCTGGGCGGCAAGTCGTTCGGTTCCACGAAATCCGGGATTGCCCCTTTCTATTCGGATAAATATGCGAAGATCGGGTTTCAGGTGAGTGAGCTTTTTGATGAGGAACTTTTACGGGAAAAGGTGGATCGTGTCTGTGAAACGAAAAATGTCATCCTGGAGCATCTGTACCATAAGCCGCAGATTGTGCCGGAAGAGCTGCTTGACACGCTGCATGGGTACAGAGAGACAATAGCGCCCTATGTGTGCGATGTGTCCGCATATCTGAACCAGGCTTTGAAAGAGGGGAAGACGGTTCTTCTTGAGGGACAGCTGGGTACGTTAAAGGATCCGGATCACGGTATCTATCCGATGGTGACATCCTCCTCCACATTGGCGGCTTTTGGAGCCATCGGCGCAGGGCTGCCGCCTCATGAAATCAAGGAGATTATTACGGTGTGCAAGGCTTATTCTTCGGCGGTGGGGGCGGGCGCTTTCGTGTCTGAAATTTTCGGGGATGAGGCGGATGAGCTGCGCAGACGCGGCGGTGACGGCGGCGAGTACGGTGCGACGACAGGACGGCCGCGGCGTATGGGATGGTTTGACTGTGTGGCCTCCAAATACGGCTGTCGTCTGCAGGGTACCACGGATGTGGCTTTTACGGTGCTTGATGTGCTGGGGTATCTGGAGGAAATTCCGATCTGCGTGGGCTATGAGATCGACGGTGAAGTGACCACGGATTTTCCGGTTACCTGTAAGCTGGAGAAGGCGAAACCGGTGATAACGAAGCTGCCGGGCTGGCAATGCGATATCAGAGGTATCCGCCGTTATGAAGAACTTCCGGAAAACTGCCGCCGCTATGTGGAATTTATCGAGGAGCAGATCGGGTATCCGATCACCATGGTTTCCAATGGACCGGGCCGGGCGGATATCATTTACAGGAAAAAATAATTCCCATACTTTATATGCTGCGAATAGAATTATATGCTATACTGTAATTACCTTGTCAATTGAAGGTATAACAGGCTAAGACGTAAAGGAGGGTTAAACAATGTTACTGGAGAATAAAGTTGCGGTCGTTACAGGCGGCAGCAGAGGAATCGGCTATGCGACAGTGGAGGCATTTATGAAAGAAGGTGCGAAAGTTGTGCTGTGCGCAAGCCGTCAGGAGACTGCTGACGCGGCGGTAGGAAAGCTGAAAGAGGCTTATCCGGATGGGGCTGTAGAAGGAATCTGGCCGGATCTGTCCGACTATAATGCGGTGAAGGCTGCCTTTGATAAAGTTGTGGAGAAGTATGGCCGGATCGATATTCTGGTCAACAATGCGGGTGTCTCGGAGAGTACGCCTTTTGCGGATTATACGGCGGAGAAGTTTGAGAAGGTGATGGATCTGAATGTGAAGGGCGTATTCAATTGTTCCAGAGCGGCCAGTGAGTACATGGTTGCGGCGGGAAGCGGAGTGATTCTGAATACTTCTTCGATGGTCAGTCAGTATGGACAGCCTGCCGGTATCGCATACCCTACCTCTAAATTTGCGGTGAATGGGTTTACGCTTTCTCTGGCGAGAGAACTGGGGCCGAAGGGCGTGAGAGTCAATGCGGTGGCTCCCGGTATTACCTATACGGATATGATGCGTTCCGTGCCGAAGGAAGTGATCGAGCCGATGATTGCACAGATTCCGCTGCGCCGCATGGGTCAGCCGGAAGATATCGCCAGTGCTTTCGTATTTCTGGCATCGGATATGGCATCCTATATCAGTGGCGAAGTACTTCATGTAGACGGACTGGCGAGATGCTGAGCATCAACAGTCAGCGTAAGCGGGAACATCCTGACAACAGGATCAGGAGTTAAGGGTATGGAAGCGGTAAACAATCTGGAATATTATAAAGTGTTCTATCACGCAGCCAGGGCGGGAAGTCTGACTGTGGCAGCGGGGGAACTGCATATCTCGCAGCCGGCAGTCAGTCAGTCCGTAAAGCAGCTGGAGACGGCTCTGGGCGTGAAGCTTTTTGCCAGAGCGACTCGGGGTGTGCGTCTGACGACGGAGGGAGAGATACTTTACGGCTACGTGGCAAAGGGGTATGAGCAGATTGCGCTTGGTGAGCAGAAGATTCGGCAGATGTTGGATCTGGAGCTGGGAGAGATTCATATCGGGGCCAGTGACATGACGCTGCAGTTTTATCTGCTCCCTTATCTGGAGCAGTTTCATGAGCAGTATCCGGAAGTCCGCGTGATGGTCAGCAATGCGCCCACGCCGGAGACGCTTCTGAATCTGCGGGAGAATAAGATTGATTTCGGTGTAGTCAGTACACCTTTTGACAACAGGAGCGGCCTGCAGGCAAACACTGTGCGGGAGATTGAAGACGTCTTCGTGGCCGGAAGGAAGTTCATGCAGTATAAGAACCGGATGCTGGATCTGCAGGAGCTGGAACGGATGCCTCTCATATGCCTGGAAGGCATTACCAGTACCAGAAGCTGCATGGATGTTTTTCTACAGAAGAACGGAGTGCTGATACGGCCGGAATTTGAACTGGCTACCAGTGATATGATCGTACAGTTTGCGCTGCGCAATCTGGGTGTCGGATGTGTTGTGAGAGATTTTGCACAGGAACACCTGGAGGATGGGCGGCTGTTTGAGCTGCGGTTCAATAAGATTATTCCCAAACGGCATTTCTGTGTGGTGACGGATCCCAAAAGCCCGTTATCGGTGGCGGCAGAACATATGCTGCGATTACTGCTGGCGTGAAATGGAAGTGGAAAGCGGTATCTGTCAGCAGGATCATGGCCCGGCGGAAACTGCTGTAAATTTGGTATGACAGGAGAAAAAGAAGATGATTAGGACGATTATATTCGATATCGGCAATGTGCTGGCCGGGTTTACCTGGAAAGAGCATTATGAGAGCTTTGGATATGATGCGAAGATGGTGGAGAGGATCGCGAAGGCCACGGTAAAGAATCCGAGCTGGAATGAATTCGACAGAGGAGCCATGAGTGAGGAAGAGATCGTGCAGACATTCGTGAAGTCGGATCCGGAGATCGAAGAGGATATCTGGAAGGTGCTGCGTGATGTGAGTACCATGATAAAGCGGCTTGATTATGCGATCCCGTGGATACAGGAACTCAAAAGTAAAGGATATCGGGTATTATACTTATCCAATTTCTCGAATAAAGCGGAGACGGACTGCGCTCATGCGCTGGATTTCATTCCTTATATGGATGGCGGCATCCTGTCCTATCAGGAGAAGGTCGTTAAGCCGATGCCGGAGATCTACCAGATGCTGATCGACCGCTATGATCTGGTGCCGGAGGAGTGTGTCTTTATGGATGACACGGTGGTGAACCTGACAGGTGCAGAGAAGTTCGGAATCCATACGATCCATTTCCGGGATCGGGAGCAGGCCATCGAGGAACTGCGCAGGCTGGGTGTGGATGCCTGAATTTCCATCCGCCGCGTCGATTTTAATCGGCGATGCCGCCGATAGCCCTCGTTCAGCCGTCTTGCAGGCTGAAAATTTGTTCTGCGTTATTTGACTGAAAATGAACATGTCAGCGCACCGGTGTAGATCTTTTGAGACAGGACATATGGCAAGGGATTTTAACCCTGGGTTATGCACAGACAGTAAAAAGATGCAGGAAGACTGGTAAAGGTCAGGCTTTCCTGCATCTTCTTGATTCAATTTCAGGATACGTTGTTCCTGCTGATTGTTCATTAACTGCACAGTTCCTCGGCCAGCGCCTCGATCTGGGCGATGCTGTCCTCGTTCAGGGCAGAGCGGATCTGTACGGTATGCTCCGCAAAGGTAATGTCCTTGCAGGTTTCCAGTTTCGAGCGCATGGCCTTGGCGGCGAGGGGGGCCCAGGAGCCGTTCTCCATCAGCGCTACTGTGCGGTTCTGGTAATTGTGTCCGATCAGTTCATGGATGAATTCCCGCATATAAGGGAACATATCCGTATTGTAAGTGGTGGTGGCCAGAACCAGCTTGCCATAGCGGAAGGCATCTTCCATACACTCGGCCATATCTTCACGCGCCAGATCGGCTACCACTACTTTGGGGCAGCCCTTCTCGGTCAGCCTGTCGGCGAGCAGCTGTGCCGCTGCTTTCGTGTTACCGTAGACGGAGGTGTAAGCGATCATAACACCTTCGGATTCCACACTGTAGGAGGACCAGGTCTGGTACAGATTTACATAATATCCAAGATTTTCTTTCAGGACAGGTCCGTGCAGCGGGCAGATAGCCTGGATGTCCAAAGCCGCAGCTTTCTTTAACAGGTTCTGAACCTGCATACCGAATTTGCCCACAATGCCGAAATAGTAGCGGCGGGCTTCGCATGCCCAGTCTTCCTCCACGTCAAGCGCGCCGAATTTACCGAAACCGTCTGCAGAGAAAAGCACTTTATCCTGCTGGTCATAAGTCACGATGACTTCCGGCCAGTGCACCATCGGCGCGCCGATGAACTGCAGTGTATGTACGCCCAGAGACAGGGTATCGCCTTCCTTGACGATCTGCCGCCTGTCGGCATAGTCGGTGCCGAAGAACTGCTTCATAATATTGAAGGCCGGTGCGGAAGAGACAATGACCGTATCCGGAAATGCCTCCAGAAAAGCGCTGATATTGGCGGAATGATCCGGCTCCATATGCTGTACAACGAGATAATCCGGTGTGCGGGAACCAAGGATCTGCCTTATATTCTGCATCCATTCCTCGTAAAAAGAAGCGTCCACTGTGTCCATAACGGCAGTTTTTTCGTCCAGGATGACATAGGAATTGTATGCCATGCCGTTTTCTACTGTGTATTGACCTTCGAAAAGGTCTATTTCGTGGTCATTTACACCTGCGTATCGAATATCCTTTGTGATTTCCATTGATCAGACTCCTTTTGCCATAAAATTTGATAGAGATTTATTTCTATAAGTTAACGGCACCCAAATTGTGCTTTCGGTTCTGTAAAGGTTTCCGTATGTGGCTCTGGCAGAAACCGGAAGCAGCAATTTGTTATGTCGATTACTATATATTATAGGCGATATCAGAAAAAAATCAATGCAATTTTGAGACGGCGGAAAAGTGACTGAACTGTTACAGGCAGCAATGGTCTGGCAGACGGGGAAGGATGGATTACGGAGAGGGGAATGACGGAACTGTTGGAAAGGATTGCGAAACAGGGGGAAAGAGAGTATATTGGAAAACGAATAAAGGAATCGAATAAGCACATAAAGAGAATGGAGCAGACAGAGAAAATGCGTTGAACAGGACGAATAAGATGAACAAAATGAATAGGATGAATATAGCGAACATAACAAATAAATCGAAGGAGAAGAGAGGTTGTATATGACGGAACAGTTTGCAAGGACAGAGATTTTGCTGGGGCATGCGGCAATGGAACGGCTGGCCCGTGCAAGGGTGGCGGTGTTCGGGATCGGAGGCGTGGGGGGTTATGTGTGTGAGGCGCTGGCACGCAGCGGCGTAGGGGCATTTGACCTGATTGACGATGACCGGGTCTGTCTGACGAATTTAAACCGCCAGATCATTGCCGTCCATAACACGATAGGCCGGTATAAGACGGAAGTCATGCGGGAGCGGATCCTGGAGATCAATCCGGCAGCCCGGGTACGGGAGCGCCGGTGCTTCTTCCTGCCGGAAAATGCAGAGCAGTTCTCCTTTGCGGAGTATGATTATGTGGTGGATGCGGTGGATACCGTGACGGCGAAGATCGAGTTGATCCTGCGGGCACAGGAGACGCAGACGCCGGTCATAAGCAGCATGGGTGCGGGGAATAAACTGGACGCCAGTGCATTTCGGGTAGCGGATATCTATGCGACGAAAGTCTGTCCGCTGGCAAGAGTGATGCGCAGGGAGCTGAAAAAGCGGAATGTAGAACATTTGAAGGTAGTATATTCGGAAGAAACGCCGTTAATGCCGCAGGAGAAAGCGGTCAGGGAAGAGGAGGAACGAAACGGCATGAGAAGGACGGTGCCGGGCAGCGTGGCTTTTGTGCCGTCGGTGGCGGGCCTGATCCTTGCCGGTGAAGTTATCAGGGATCTGACAGGAGACAGTCGAAGAGACAGCTGTGCAGAAGGAGGAGACGACAGCAGTCATGGATAAAGTTATACGGATCGATGATGAAGATAGCGATTGCGGCCTCATAACCCGTATAGTATACTGAAATTGTCACAATTAGGAAGAAAGACAATGCTGTGCGGCATGTCCTTCCTGGATGCCGTATGACGGGGGGTACATATGAAGATAAAGACCGCAAAAATGGGCTATGAGGAGGTGCTTGCGCTTCCGGTCCGGGAGCATGAGAAACCGATCAGGCAGAGGCTGCTTTTCCGTATTATCCTGTTGCTGCTGTCTGTATGGGATCTGTGGATGACAGGATTCACGTATCGGACGGTGGGACTTGAGAAGCTGGGCAAAGACGAACCCTGTCTGGTGCTGATGAACCATTCCAGCTTCATAGACTTGAAGATAGCGGCCAGGCTTCTGGTCACGCGGCCTTTTCACGTCGTGTGTACATCAGACGGGTTTGTGGGGAAGCGGTGGATGATGCGGCTGATCGGCTGCATCCCGACCAGAAAATTTATGATGGACGTGACGCTGGTGCGGGATATGGTCTATGCGGTCAGAGAATTAAAGAGTTCTATCCTGATGTTCCCGGAGGCGAGTTACAGCTTTGACGGCACCCAGACGCCTCTGCCGGAAAGCCTTGGCAAGTGTCTTAAGCTTCTTAAAGTGCCGGTGGTTATGATACGGACAAACGGCGCTTTTGCCAGAGATCCGCTGTACAATAATCTGCAGCTGCGCAAAGTGCGGGTGTCGGCGGAAGTGGAATATCTGCTTTCGTCGGAGGAGATTGCACGTAAGTCGCCGCAGGAGTTAAATGATATACTGCAGGAGAAGTTTACCTTTGATTATTTCAGATGGCAGCAGGAAAATAAGATCAGGGTGGCGGAGCCTTTCCGTGCAGACGGTTTGAACAGAATGCTGTATAAGTGTCCCCGCTGCAGGACGGAAGGCCGGATGCAGGGGCAGGGGACGAAGATCGGCTGCAGGCTGTGCGGTGAAATCTATGAGCTGACAGAATATGGTTATCTGCAGGCGTATGAAGATAAGAATATGGAATCGGCATTGAGTGCGGAAACAAAAGCATGCGCACCGCTCCGGTTTACGCATATTCCGGACTGGTATCGGTGGGAGCGGGAGTGTGTCAGACAGGAGTTGGAAGCAGGAACCTACAGGCTGGAGGTTCCGGTTACGATCTATATGCTGGTTAACACGGACTGTGTCTACCAGGTGGGAGAGGGTAAATTGGTACACACGAAGGAAGGATTTCACCTGACAGGCTGTGACGGCAGGCTGGAGTACAGACAGGAGCCGATGGCTTCCTACAGCCTGTACTCGGATTTCTACTGGTATGAGATCGGGGATGTCATCTGCATCGGGGACGCCAGGGCACAGTATTACTGTTTTCCGCAGAACTGCGGGGATATCGTGGCGAAGACCAGACTGGCTGCGGAAGAGCTTTATAAGTTGACACAGCGTAAAGCGGTAATATGACAGAGAGGTGGGTGCAATCAGACGGAGAAATGTCGAGGACTGGAGCATAATATATTTTGAAATAGGAATCTGACCGTCGGAGAGGGCAGAGACGAACAGAAAACAGTCTGAAGCTTTTGAAAAAACGGGATTGAAGAAGAACTGAAAATTGGATATAATGATAAACAGGGCGCAGGATACCAATTTATTGATATCCGGCTTTGTTTTGTCCTGTCAATAGGAAAGCGTGTTCAAGAAAGAAGTAAAGGGGAAAAGGCAGCATGAGTAACAACGGAACAACAAAGGAAAGCGAAAATTTAAGCAGTAAAACAGATATGGGAATATCGGCATTGACATCAATTCGCGCCAGAATCATATTCATGGCCATGGGAGCTATAGTGATCGTTGGATTAACGCTGATTGCTATTTTCAGTTCCATGTCGAGTGAACAGTTTAAGGATATGGTTGTCTGCTACATGGATGATCTGGCAGGCTCCTATGGAAAGACCATGAATCTCAGAGTGGCGGATCTTATTAAAGAAGGAAAGGAGCCGGATACCGCATTCTGGGAGGAACTGGCAGGCGGTGTAAATATTATGGATCTGGATGGATCCTATGCCTATATCGTGGACAGGAACGGGATCATGTGTTATCATCCGACGGCTGACAAGATCGGCAATCCGGTGGAGAATGAGGCGGTAAGCGGCGCCGTAGCACAGATACAGGCAGGCAATATTCCACGGGATACGGTTTCCGTGAAATATACTTATAACGGGGAGAAGAAATATGCCGCCTACAGTGTAACGGAGGATGGTTCCTACATATTTGTGATAACAGCGGACGAAGATGCAGCCATGAAATCTTCCGGCGGTGAGATGAAATCTTCGGATGAGATATTCTGGACCTGTATTTTCTGGGGCAGTATTACGATGCTGATCTGTATGATAGCTGCTTCTTTCTGTTGTAATGTGATTGTAAAACCGCTCAGACATATAGCGGAACTGGCTATGAAATTTGCCGGATTGGATTTCAGGGAGGATGAGAGCCAGAAGAAGCTGAGCGAGAGAAAAGATGAAATCGGCGCCATCAGCCGGGCGGTAGATATTCTTCGGGAACAGCTTGTGGGTGTGATTGGCAGAATTGAGGAACACAGCGCTACGGTCATGGAGACGTCTCACAGATTAAACAGCGATACCGATATGATTTTCAATACGGTGCAGCAGGTGGATCAGGCGGTTCAGGATATGGCGGACGGCGCTATGTCCCAGGCGGATGAAACGCAGAAGGCTACCGAGAATATTGTTCTGATGGGCAGTATGATTGAAGAGAACAGCATGGAGATGGAGGAACTTAATAAGACGGCGGAAGGTATGTACTCTTCCAGCGAAGTGGCGGCCAGAACATTGGACACGATGGAAGAAGTGAACAGGAAGGCGCAGAGTGCGATCGAACTGATCTACGAACAGACCAATACAACGAACGAATCCGCGATGAAGATCAAAGCAGCGACCACGCTGATCACGTCTATTGCGGAGGAGACCAATCTTTTATCCTTAAATGCGGCTATCGAGGCGGCCAGAGCCGGAGAGCAGGGAAGGGGCTTTGCAGTAGTGGCGGAGCAGATCCAGAAGCTGGCTGAAGAGTCTAACGAATCTGCAAAACAGATCGGTCAGATCATTGCTCTGTTGATGACAGATTCGGAGAAGGCAGTGCGAACCATGGGTGAAGTCAAGCAGGTTATGGAAGATCAGAATGAGAATGTGGGTATGACGAAGGAGCGGTTCATGGAGATGCATGATGGCATTGATAAGACAATCAACGGGATCCGCATTATCGCTGAGAAGATGGAGAAGATAGACAATACACGAATTAATGTGGTGGATATCGTACAGAATCTCACATCTCTGGCACAGGAGAATGCAGCGGGAACCGAGGAGACTTCTGCTTCGGTGACAGAAGTGGGAGAACATATGTCCCGGATTTCCCAGAATGCTGCGGAGCTGAGGCAGATTGCAGATGATCTGCAGAAGGAGATGGAAGTATTCCGGCTGTAGGAGCAGAAGAGAACGCGGTATTTCATAGAATAACTGTGTCAGAAATGCTTACGGAGGAGGAAATGGAAAAATTTCTTGCAAATGCTGGAAAAGGATGCTATACTACTATAAGTATTTAAATTAAGAAGATAAGATGGAGAGTGGACTTGCGAGTCCACTCTTTTATATGAAGCGGGTAATCATACTGTCGGCACGGAAGCTATGGCATCGGTATACCGGGACGGGAACGAACGTACCACAAGAGTATCGGAATGACTGTGGAAGATAAGCAGGAGGAATCTATGTCAAAAAGAGAAACATATGAGTCAAGAACGGAGCAGATTCTGCTGCCGATCGCAGAGCGGTTTGGTGTGGAGATCTATGATGTGGAGTATGTCAGGGAGGGCAGTGACTGGTATCTGCGTGCCTACATTGATAAAACAGACGGGGTCAGTATAGGAGACTGCGAGAACGTCAGCCGGGCGCTGTCGGATGTGCTGGACGTTGAAGATTATATTGCGGACGCTTATATTCTGGAAGTCAGCAGTCCGGGACTGGGCAGAACCTTGAAGAAAGACCGTCATCTGGAAAAAAGCCTGGGAGAGACGGTTGAAGTGAAGACCTATAAGCCGATTGATAAGCAGAAGGAATTCTCAGGTATCCTGCAGGCATATGACGGGGAGACCGTGACGATAGAGGAAGACGGAAAGGAACGTGTATTTCAGCGTTCCGAGGTGGCTCTGATCAGGCTGGCGCTGGATTTCTGACGGACAGGGCGGAACAGAAAGCATGATTTCCAAAGCGGTTGATTTCAGCAGGAAAACATAAGGAATTGAGTATAGAGAGATTAACAGACATAGGAGGATAACGGAAAATGAATAAGGAGTTAATGGAGGCGCTGGACATACTGGAGAAAGAGAAGGATATCTCCAAAGAGACACTTTTCGATGCGATCGAGAATTCTCTCATCACTGCCTGCAAGAACCATTTCGGAAAGGCTGATAATGTGAAAGTGGAGATCGATAAGGAGACCTGCGATTTCCTGTGTTATGCCGAGAAGGAGGTTGTGGAGGAAGTGGAGGACGACGTGCTTCAGATCTCTTTGGAGGATGCACGGGAGCTTTCTCATAAGGCGCAGCTGGGCGACATGCTGCATGTGGAGATCAAATCCAGGGAGTTCGGGCGTATTGCGACACAGAACGCGAAGAATGTGATCTTACAGAAGATCCGCGAGGAAGAAAGAAGCGTCATCTACAACCAGTATTATGAGAAAGAGAAGGATGTGGTGACGGGCATCGTACAGCGCCACATCGGCAGGAACATTTCCATCAATCTTGGAAAGGCGGATGCCATCCTGAATGAGAGCGAGCAGGTCAAAGGTGAGAATTTCAGGCCGACAGAGAGAATTAAGGTATATATCCTGGAAGTGAAGAATACACCTAAAGGACCGAGGATCCTTGTAAGTCGTACGCACCCGGAGCTGGTGAAGCGTCTGTTCG
Organism: uncultured Lachnospiraceae bacterium; assembly: GCA_947576945.1. Taxonomy (GTDB): domain Bacteria; phylum Bacillota; class Clostridia; order Lachnospirales; family Lachnospiraceae; genus UBA3282. The sequence continues at coordinate 44,715 of CANPTH010000024.1, read as the reverse complement.
AGGCCGAAGTGACAGAGATTAAGGACGGCACGGTGGAGATCATGAGTATTGCCAGGGAAGCGGGCAGCAGAACGAAGCTGGCGGTCCGTTCCACCAACCCGAATGTGGATGCGGTAGGCGCCTGCGTGGGAATCAACGGTGCCAGAGTCAATTCCATTGTGGATGAACTGCGGGGTGAGAAGATTGATATTGTCAACTGGGATGAGAACCCCGGCAACCTGATTCAGAATGCTTTGTCCCCGGCTAAGATTGTGGCAGTGTTTGCAGATCCGGACGAGAAGACAGCCAAGGTGGTAGTACCGGACTATCAGCTATCTCTGGCTATCGGTAAGGAGGGACAGAATGCCAGACTGGCCGCCAGACTGACGGGCTACAAGATCGATATCAAGAGCGAGACGCAGGCGAAGGATGCGGTAGGTTTCCGCTATGAAGACTATGTCTATGACGACGAGGAGTACGATGACGAGTCTTACGGGAGTGAGGACGGTTACGAGGAATACGACGAAGGGGAAGCGTACGACGAAGAAGCTTATGACGATGAGGGTTATGAGGAGGAAGTTTACGAGAACGACAACGATGAGGAACCCGAAGAGACGTCTGTGGAAGGATAAAGAACCGGTAAAGGTTCCGGAAGAAATGTGAGAGGATAGGAATGGTCGGCGTATATCGCATGACAGTAGAGAGGATACAGTGATGGCAAAGAAAGTTCCAATGCGGCAGTGTGTGGGCTGCGGCGAAATGAAAAGTAAAAAAGAGATGATGCGTGTCCTGAAAACCGAACAAGACTCTATTGTCCTGGATATGACCGGCAGAAAGAACGGCAGGGGAGCTTATCTGTGTATGAACAGGGAATGTCTGGCGAAGGCGCGGAAGAATAAAGGACTGGAACGTTCCTTTAAGATGAGCATCCCGAAGGAAGTTTATGAGAATCTGGAAAAGGAGTTTGAGGAGGAGGAACATGCAGGACAGACCGAATAAAGATCGGGTGTTATCTATGCTTGGTCTGGCCACTCGCTCCAGAAATGTTGTCAGTGGCGGATTTGCGACAGAGGAAGCAGTTAAGAACGGAAAAGCATATCTGGTTATCATAGCGGAGAATGCTTCGGATAACACCAGAAAAAAATATAGTAACATGTGTGAATTCTATAAGGTGCCATACAGATATTACAGTGAGAAGGAGATACTGGGGCACGCGATCGGCAAGGAAGAGCGTTCCTGTCTTGCTGTGACTGATGAGGGATTTGCAGATTCGATACAGAAGCATTTGGTAGATTCGAAATAGTTGGAGGTAGTGAGCATGGCGAAAATGAAAGTACATGAGCTGGCAAAAGAGCTGGAGAAGCAGAGTAAAGAGCTGGTCGCTTTTTTGCAGGATAAAGGATATGAAGTGAAAGCGGCACAAAGCTCTATCGATGAAGATGCGGTAGCTCTGGTGCGTAAACAGTTTGGCGGCGGAAGCAGAAGTGCGGATAAAGCGGCGGGGGTAAAGGCAGATAAGGCTGTGGTGACAGCGCCAGACGGGCAGGCAGGGATGAAAGCAGCGGCGGAGACTGAGAAGACAGCTGCCGGTGCAGCGTCGAAAGCAGAGAAAAGAGCAGAGACCGCGCCGAAGACTGAGGCCAGGACGGAACCGCATTCAAAGGCAAGAACAGAGGCAGGGGCAGCTCAGGCGAGACCAGAAGGTAAGGCGTCTGTCAGACAGAATCCTGACGGCAGAAAAGGTGAAAGCAGCAGAGGTGAGGCGCCTAAGAAGAAAAAGATCATCTTCGTGAGCAATCCGCAGCATTCCAAGATGCAGGGACAGGGCCAGGGACAACGGTCTTCACAGGGGGGCAGCAATGCCGGACGAAGAAACAATAATGACAATAGGGATAGAAGACAGAACGGAAACGGGGCAAGGCCTGTTCAGACACAGAATGTGCCGCATAAGATCATAAGGCCGACTCAGAAACCGATTCCCGTCACCGCAGAGCCATATGAGGTGCGCCAGAGACAGCAGCAGGAACGCAGAATGGAGCAGCGGCAGCAGGAGAAGCGTGAGCGTGAGCTGGAACGTGAGCGTGAACGGGAACGGGAGTTGGAAAGAGAACGTGAGCGTGAACGGGAGAAGGCAAAAGCAGCACAACAGGCTGCCAGAGCGCCGCAGGAACAGGGGAGAACGAGAAGTGCAGGAGAAAATCGCAGACCTGAAGGCCAGGGCCGTCCGTCTTATAACAACAATCAGGGTGATCGCAGGAGCGGCGGCCCTGGTGCAGGCCCTAACCGGGGCGGTGGAAATTTTGACCGCACTCAGAGAGGCAATGGCGGACAGGACAATCGATTTAAGAAGAATAACAACCAGAAGAGTTTTGTGCCCGAGGCGCCTGGCAAGGACGTGGAAAAGCACAGGGAAGAAGAAAAACGCAGAGTAAATCAGGACAGGGATAAGCGTTCAAAAAAGGATCTGATCTATGAAGAGGATGATGCAGCAGTAAAGAGCCGTAATAAGGCAGGACGTTTTATTAAGCCGGAGAAGAAGGCGGAGGAGAAGGCAGAGGAACAGATCAAGGTGATCACGGTTCCTGAATCTCTGACGATCAAGGAATTGGCTGATAAGATGAAGATTCAGCCGTCTATGATTATTAAGAAGCTTTTCCTGCAGGGACAGATCGTGACTTTGAACTCTGAGATAAGCTATGAGGATGCGGAAAATATCGCGATTGAATACGATATTATCTGTGAGAAGGAAGTCAAGGTTGACGTTATTGAAGAATTGCTGAAGGAAGAGGAAGAGGATGAAGGCTCCATGGTAAGCAGACCGCCTGTTATCTGTGTTATGGGACACGTAGATCATGGTAAAACTTCGCTGCTGGATGCCATTCGTAAGACTAATGTGACGGATAAGGAAGCAGGCGGTATCACACAGGCAATCGGTGCTTACATGGTTACTGTTAAAGGGCAGAGTATTACTTTCCTGGATACGCCGGGCCATGAGGCGTTTACAGCGATGCGTATGCGAGGCGCCAACTCCACGGATATTGCGGTGTTGGTAGTTGCTGCGGATGACGGCGTTATGCCGCAGACAGTCGAGGCAATCAATCATGCCAAGGCAGCAGGCATCGAGATTATCGTTGCGGTGAACAAGATCGATAAACCCAGCGCCAATATTGATCGAGTGAAACAGGAAATGACAGAGTATGAACTGATTCCGGTAGATTGGGGCGGATCTACGGAATTTGTGCCGGTATCGGCCAAGTCAGGGGAAGGTTTGGAGAATCTGCTGGAGACAATTCTGTTAACAGCGGAAATTATGGAGTTGAAGGCGAATCCGAACAGAAATGCCAGAGGTCTGGTGATTGAGGCTGAGCTTGATAAGGGACGCGGCCCGGTTGCTACAGTGCTTGTGCAGAAAGGTACGCTTCACGTAGGTGATTTTATCTCGGCAGGCGCAAGCCATGGTAAAGTGAGAGCCATGATAGACGATAAGGGCAGAAGAGTCAGGGAAGCGATTCCTTCTACACCGGTAGAGATTCTTGGTCTGTCGGATGTGCCCAGCGCCGGCGAAGTATTCGTCGTCCATGAAAATGATAAGAGTGCGAAATCTTATGCAGAGACTTATATGGCTCAGCATAAAGAAGAGATGCTTGCAGATACTAAACAGAGAATGTCTCTGGATGATCTGTTTAATCAGATTCAGGAAGGTAACCTGAAGGAATTGAACCTGATCGTGAAAGCGGATGTGCAGGGTAGTGTGGAAGCTGTTAAGCAGAGTCTGATGAAGCTGTCCAACGAAGAGGTAGTTGTAAAATGTATTCATGGCGGCGTAGGCGCCATCAATGAGTCTGATGTATCCCTTGCATCTGCGTCATCGGCAATCATCATCGGCTTTAATGTAAGGCCGGATACGACAGCCAAGGCTGTGGCCGAGCAGGAAGGCGTGGATGTGAGACTGTATAAGGTTATCTATCAGGCGATCGAAGACATAGAGGCGGCCATGAAAGGTATGTTGGATCCGATCTTCGAGGAGAAAGTTATCGGTCATGCGGAGGTACGTCAGATCTTCAAAGCGTCCGCCATTGGCAATATTGCCGGTTCCTATGTGCTTGACGGAGAGTTCCAGAGAGGCTGTAAGATTCGGATCACCAGAGAAGGTGAACAGATTTACGAAGGCGCGCTGGCTTCTTTGAAACGGTTTAAAGACGATGTCAAGGAGGTAAAGGCCGGATTTGAATGTGGTCTTGTGTTTGACGGATTTGATAAGATGCAGGAGCTGGATATTGTAGAAGCATATGTTATGGTTGAGGTGCCTCGCTGATTTCGGTTTCGAGCGGCTATAGTAAACGTACATCATGCTCAGCCTGCCGCCTGGCGGGCCGCATGGCCATCCATGCTGTGAAAGTCGAAGACTTTCATAGTAAACGGCAAATGTATTTGGCGTTTGCTATAAGATGTATCCTGTTTGTGCGAAGCAGAAGGGAAAGCGTAAGAGCAGGCGAATAATCTGTGGACAGCAGAAAGGAGTCGGGTATAATGCGTAAGAACAGTGTTAAGAATACCAGGATTAACGGAGAAGTACAGCGCGGGCTGGCTGAAATCATCAGAGGGGAAATTAAGGATCCCAGAATTGCCATGATGACCTCGGTGGTGGCGGTAGAGGTGGCGCCGGACTTAAAGACATGCAAGGCCTGGATCAGTGTGCTGGGGGATGAGACTGCGCAGGCGGATACGCTGGCTGGTCTTGAAAGTGCGGAAGGTTATATTCGCAGTCTGTTGGCTAAGAAGATCAATCTGCGTAACACGCCTAAGATTACTTTTATCCTGGATCAGTCGATAGCTTACGGTGTGAATATGTCTAAAAAGATAGACGAGGTGATCGGCCAAGAAGGAGGCAGTATAACAGAATGAAGATAATCGATGAAGTGAAAAATGCGGCTTCAATAGCGATCAGCGGTCACATCAGGCCGGATGGGGACTGCGTTGGTTCGGTTATGGGACTGTATCTATACTTAAAGAAAGAACTTCCCGGGGCGGAAGTAGATGTGTTTCTTGAGAAACCGGCGGAGATATTTGACTGCATCAGCCATATTGAAGAAATTAAATCTGAAATTAATACGGATAAAATGTATGATGTTTTTATTGTTTTGGATTGTGCAGATGATCGGTTGGGAGATGCACGACCTCTTTATGAAAAAGCAGGTAAGAGGATCAATATTGACCATCATATCAGCAATCCGGGGTGCGGAGACGTGCGCATTGTGGAGGCAGACAGAAGCTCCACGGCGGAATTGCTTTATGATCTGATGGATGCAGATAAGATCGACAGGGAAATCGCAACAGCTCTTTATATCGGGATTATTCATGATACCGGGGTGCTGCGGTATTCCAATACATCACCGCGGACACTGCAGGTTGCGGCTGAATTAATTAAATATGGGTTTGATTTTTCTGATATCATTCAAAAGACGTTTTATGAAAAGACATACGTCCAGACGCAGATCATGGGCAGAGCGGTTTTGGAGAGTGTCAGGTTTATGAATAACAGGTGTATTGTCAGTATGGTGTCCCGGCGTATGATGGACTTCTATCAGGTGAATCCAAAAGATCTGGAAGGGATTGTGAATCAGCTTCAGGTTGTGAAAGATGTGGACTGCGCTATTTTTATGTACGAAACGGGAACGCTTGAGTATAAAGTGAGCCTGCGTTCTAACGGCAGCGTGGATGTGGCGTCTGTAGCCATGAAGTTTGGCGGCGGAGGCCATATCCGTGCGGCGGGGTGTACGATGAACGGTACATATCATGATAATATTAATAACCTTTCGAAAGGGATTGCCGAGCAGCTGAACATAAAATAGTAAGAGCAGAGGCGAATTTATGTATAACGGAATCATAAATGTATATAAGGAGGCAGGCTACACATCGCATGATGTAGTAGCCAGACTCCGTGGCATATGTAAAATGAAAAAAATCGGACATACAGGAACACTCGATCCGGAGGCGGTCGGCGTGCTTCCTGTATGTTTAGGTTCGGGTACAAAGCTGTGCGATCTTCTGACCGACTGGGACAAGGAGTATACTGCAGTACTCTGCCTTGGTGTGGTCACCGATACACAGGATATGACCGGGCAGGTAATAAAGAAGTGTGAGCCGGATGTGGCAGAAGCTTTACCGGAAGAGACAGTAAGAGAGGCTGTAATGGGATTTCGCGGGGAATACGATCAGATCCCGCCCATGTATTCGGCGTTGAAGGTCAACGGCAGAAAGCTGTATGAACTGGCGCGGGCAGGCAAAGAAGTGGAACGTAAGCCAAGAAAGGTACTGATCAAAGAACTGGAGATTCAGGAAACTGCATTGCCCCGGGTCAAAATGCGGGTGGTCTGTTCCAAAGGAACTTATATCAGAACTTTATGCCATGATATAGGAGAAAAGCTGGGCTGCGGCGGCGCTATGGAGTCTCTGATCCGGAACAGGGTGGGGATTTTTGACCTGGAAAGGGCTTTGACTCTGGGGCAGATTGAAGCGCTGCGTGACCGGCAAAAGCTGGATGATGTGATAGTGAAACCGGATGAAGTTTTTGTGAAGGATCCGGCTGTCGTGGTGACAGACCGTGGAAGGAGAATGGCAGAAAACGGTAATCTGCTCCGCATGGAAGATATGAGTACGGAAGTACGCTGTCTGGATGGAGAACAGATCAGAGTGTATGATGACACAGGAAAGTTTTATGGCATCTACCGATATTGTAAAAAAACAGGCGCTATGAAACCGGTCCGGATGTTTCTCTGACGGGATGTTACAACCAGCAGGAAGTGCTGCGGGAATGAACAGTGAGAACTCAACAGCAATAGAAATCAAACAGGAATAAGAAGAGCATGCAGATTATAGAACAGACGATAACGTTTCAATTGAATCAGAGAAGCGCCGTAGCCATCGGTAAATTCGATGGCGTGCATCTGGGGCATCAGGCGCTTATCCATAAGATCATCGAACAGAAGGAACGAGGGTATCTGGCCACGGTGTTTACTTTTGACACATCGGCGGCAGCCTTTTTTGGCGGAGAGGCGAAAGAATTGACTACGCGGAAAGAAAAGCGGAGGCTATTCGAGCGGATGGGGGTTGACGTACTGATTGAGTTTCCGTTGAATACAGTGACGGCAGCTACGGAACCGGAAGAATTTGTACGTCGGTATTTGGCGGAGCAGATGATGGCTGCTTATATCTGTGCGGGACCGGATTTATCTTTCGGGAAGAAAGGCGCAGGTAATTATGCGCTTCTGGCACAGTTTGCCAAAGAATATGACTATTGTGTGGAACTGATCGATAAGGTCATGGCGGAAGGCGTGGAAGTCAGTTCCACCAGAGTGAGAGAGGCGGTCAGGCAGGGAAATATGAAAACAGCAGCACGTATGCTTGGTGAGCCGTATAGTATCAGCGGCCGTGTGGAACATGGCAAGAAGCTTGGCCGAAGGATTGGCATGCCTACTGCAAATCTGATACCGGAGGGGGATAAGCTTCTGCCGCCTAACGGCGTGTATTATTCCAGAGTTGTGACAGCCGGCAGGTGTTATAAAGGTATTTCCAATATCGGATGTAAGCCCACTGTGAGTGACAGCGCCGCTATGGGGGTGGAGACTTACCTGTATGATTTCGCCGGAGATCTTTATGGAACGGATATTTCAGTACAGCTTTTGGAGTTTCGCAGGCCTGAAATGAAATTTGACGGAGTGGAAGCGCTCAAGGCGCAATTGGCACAGGATATTGCTGCCGGAGAGACTTATTACATGGTTTGAGCCGGACTGTGGCGGCGTGGGAGCATTTTATAGCAGATTGGGCTTGCCAGTATATGCTATTTTCGATAGAATATAGTTAACAGCATTAGAAATTTTGCTTTCGGCCCTGCATAAGCTTTCGTACATGGCTTTTGCAGGCTGAGCATGATGGGCATTTATTATAAGTACAATGGTGTTACTGATACAAGCGTTACATATACATAAGAAGGGAATTATATACAGATGAATCCAGCGATCATTCTTTCCATGACAGGTGGTTTGGGACTGTTTTTGTACGGTATGCGCATCATGAGCGACAGTATCGAGAAAGTTGCCGGAGCAAAACTAAGGGCTATTCTGGAACGGCTGACGACGAACAGGTTTACCGGTATTCTGGTGGGTATTTTCTTTACGGCGGTCATTCAATCATCATCGGCGTGTACGGTTATGGTAGTCAGTTTCGTCAATTCGGGACTGATGACTCTGACACAGGCGGCGGGAGTTATCTTCGGGGCGAACATCGGTACAACGGTGACGGCTCTTTTGGTATCTTTCAAATTGGAGAAGGCGGCTCCGGTGATTCTGCTTGTAGGCGTATTGATCGTTATGTTCTGTAAGAAACAGAAGCTTTCGCGGTGGGGGGAAGTCATTATTGGCTTTGGAGTCCTGTTTATGGGCTTAAGCACGATGTCAGGCGCTATGGCGGGCATGAAGGACTCGCCTGCAGTTGTACATATGTTTGCCTCTCTTCAGACACCGATTCTGGCGGTGCTTCTGGGAGCAGTGCTGACGGCAGTCATTCAAAGTTCTTCTGTCACAGTCAGTATCATGGTATTGCTTGCCAATCAGGGGCTGATGGGGATGGATATCGGTATGTTTATTATTCTCGGCTGTAATATCGGCGCCTGTACTTCAGCGCTGCTGGCTTCCCTGAATGGTAAGAAGGATGCCAAGAGAGCGGCCGCCATTCACTTAATCTTTAATGTGATCGGAACGATCATCGTCTATATTATCTTTAGATTATGCGTGCATCAGATCGTGGAAATGCTTATATATGTGACAGGAAATAATCTGGGGCGTGTCGTTGCCTATGCGCATATTGCAATCAAGGTTTTTCAGGTGATTATTATGATGCCTTTTATTCAGGGTATCGTTAAACTTACCTATCTGTTTGTGTCCGGGGATGATAAGAAGGTAGGGTACAGAGACAGTTATCAGTTAAAGTATATCGGTGAGAAGTCGGTTTTGAATCCTGCTACGGCGGTTGTGGAGGCCATTAAGGAACTGGATCGTATGGCGTCCCTTGCTACGGAAAATCTGAACCGGGCCATGAATGTACTGATGACACTGGATCAGGACGAGATTGAAGAGGTGAGGGAAGTGGAGAAGAATATTGACTTCCTGAGCCATGCGATTACCAACTATCTGGTGAAGATCAATCAGACGACGCTGCCGATCGAAGACCTGAAGAACATTGGCGCACTGTTCCATGTGGTAAATGATATTGAGCGGATCGGCGACCATGCCGAGAATATCGCGGAGGCTGCCGTACATCGGATTGAGACCGGAGTGGGATTCTCGAAGGATGCGCAGAAAGAGCTGGGCGAGATGCTGGATATGGTCAATACGCTGCTTCGGTTTTCTGTGGAAATGTTTGTCAAGAGCACGGAAGAACATATGGAGGACGTGGTGCATCTGGAAGATGCTATTGATGAGAAGGAGAAAGAGCTGCAACAGAAACATATTGACAGGCTTTCAAATAACGAGTGTTCTCCGGAGGCAGGAGCATTGTACTCGGATATTATATCCGGACTCGAGCGGGTTGCGGATCATGCTGTTAACATTGCTTTTTCCAATAATTATGGGGAAGATATTCCAGCGTGAAAATAGTTGTTTGACAGATGACGCTTCTGCTGTTATAATAACTCTCGGAAATGTTACGGAAATATTACAAAGTATGAACAAAAAGTGTAACAGATTCTATGTGTACGATCGGACAGCGGCAAAAGACACTGCTGACCGGGGTGCCAGAACAAACCCGAGAGGATGAACATAAGTTATGAAAAGAAGAGAGATTATGTATCTGCTGGCAGGTTGTCTGTTACTTTTTATGCCGCTGCAGACAAGAGCATCTAATATTCCGGATCTTTTGCCGATAGGAACGATCACAGCAGAAACAATAGAAGGCGGAGATACGTCAGAAGACGCAGCACATGAAGCGGAGACAGAGACAACTGCAGAGGAGGGCGATGCGTCAGACAAAACCGGCAGTGAAACCGGAACGGAAAGCGGTGTTGCGGGCGAAGCGGCTGGAATAGGGAGCCGGGATGTCAAAGAGGATGGGGAAGAACAGATTGACGATTCTGTTATCGAGAAAGAGGAATCGGTACAGAAGGGCAGTTCCCTGAAAGAAATTTTGGGTGACGGTATCGGTTCCGGGAAGATTCTGGAAGAGACCAAGACGGAAACGGAGTATGCCAGGGCATATGAGAAAGCTAAGAATGCCAATTGGGGATATACGAATCTGGGAATTGCCAATGTGGACAATAATCTGAATATCCGTGCGGCTGCGGCGGAGGACGGCAAGCTGGTTGGCAAGCTTCCAAAGGATGCGGCCTGCGAGGTGCTGGACAGTGATGACACGTGGGCACATATCAGATCCGGTAAGGTAGATGGATATGTCAGTCTGGAATATCTGTTAACAGGAATACCGGCCAAGCGCAGAGCAGAGGAGCTGGCAGTGACCATGGCGCATGTTACGACAGACAGTCTGAAGGTCAGGGCGCAGGCCAATACGGATTCCGAGGTGATCACTCTGGTGCCGAATGGAGAAGAACTGGAAGTGGCCGGGGTAGAGGGCGACTGGGTCAGAGTTTATCTGGATGACGAGGAAGTGTTCGTTTCGGCGGAGTATGTGGAAGTCAGTTCTGAGTTGGCGACGGCGGTCACGATGACAGAGCTGTTCTATGGACAAGGTGTATCCGATGTGCGTGTGGATCTGTGTCAGTATGCGAAAGAGTTCCTGGGCAATCCTTATGTGTGGGGCGGTACGAGCCTGACGAAAGGAGCGGACTGTTCCGGCTATGTGTTAAGCATTTTTAAGAAATATGGTGTGAGCCTTCCGCATTCTTCGGTGGCTCAGGCGAACAGCGGAACCACTATTAAAGTATCGGAGGCACAGCCGGGAGACCTGATTTTCTATGGCAACGGCAGAACCATCAATCATGTGGCCATCTATATCGGCGGCGGACAGGTGATTCATGCCAGCAACCCTAAGACAGGGATCCGTATTTCCAATGTGTCATACAGAAGTCCGGTTAAGGCGGTCAGAATCCTGCAGGACTAAATTGTAAGTGAGCTTTGACAGTAGTGTCGGTAAGGCCTTGTAACAGTTCAGCTTTGCACTGTTTCGCGAGTAAAATCGCTCTGTATGCGATTTTGCGAGTTATACAGACATCAAAATACTTTACAAGCTATACTATGTATGGTAGAATAGTCGATGTGTGAAGTGCAGAAGCTCTTTACAAATAGGAGACAGCTGACACTCGGAGACGGGAGGCTCCAACCCGATCTTGGTGTCCGGCGGTTAAAGGGGTTATAGAGCGATCCCCTGCAGGAAAGGAGAAAAAATGATTTCTAAAGAAAAGAAAACAGCAGTTATTAATGAGTATGCAAGAACACCTGGCGATACAGGTTCACCGGAGGTACAGGTGGCGGTTCTTACAGCCAGGATTCAGGAGTTGACGGAGCATCTTAAGGCGAATCCGAAAGATCACCATTCCAGACGTGGTCTGCTTAAGATGGTTGGTCAGAGACGCGGTCTGCTCGCTTACCTGAAGAATAAGGATATCACGAGATATCGTTCTCTGATTGAAAGACTTGGACTGAGGAAATAAGATCAAGAAGGCGGATGTAAGGCTGGATTATATCCAGTCTCGTTCGCCTTTTCGGTTTCATCATGACAGGAGAACGTCCGGTGGAAATGACTTTGCGGAAATATGTTTTATGAAGTCAGATGATACGGCGTGGAGCAAATGGCGATGTATGGGTAGAAGAAGCATCCGAGACCACAAATATATGTACAAGGAGCAGCAATGAGAGTAAAGCTGCCGCTTTGTGCAGATATTTGTAGTTTCGGCATCTTCTGCCTGTCATATAGTATGTTTTCGCAGAGTGGATATGAGTGGACTCAGGTCTGTACCGTGGAGATATCTTCACTTTATGACTATGGTTTCACTTTGCGGGAATGGGAGAAAAGGAGAGAAGATCATGTATAAGACTTATACAATGGAACTGGCCGGCCGCACCCTTCGGGCGGATATTGGCAGAGTAGGTAAACAGGCTAATGGCTGCGCTTTTATGCAGTATGGAGAGACAACGGTATTATCAACGGCCACGGCGTCGGAGAAACCGAGGGAGGGAATTGATTTCTTCCCCTGTAGTGTTGAATATGAAGAGAAGCTGTATTCCGTAGGGAAGATTCCGGGCGGCTTTAATAAGAGAGAGGGTAAGGCTTCTGAGAATGCGGTTCTTACCAGTCGTGTGATCGACAGACCGATGCGTCCCTTGTTCCCGAAGGATTACCGCAATGACGTTACACTGAATAATATGGTTATGAGTGTGGATCCGGCATGTCGTCCGGAATTGGTGGCGATGATTGGAACAGCTATCGCAACCTGCATTTCAGACATTCCGTTTGACGGACCCTGTGCAATGACGCAGATGGGAATGATGGACGGAGAGCTGATCGTGAATCCTTCCCAGGAGCAGTGGGATAAAGGCGATCTGAAGATGACGGTTGCTTCCACGGCACAGAAAGTGATGATGATTGAGGCGGGTGCGAATGAAGTGCCGGAAAACAGAGTGCTGGAGGCGATCTATAAAGCACATGAGGTGAATCAGACGATCATTGAATTTATCAATAAGATCGTTGCGGAAGTGGGTAAGCCGAAGCATACCTATGAAAGTTGTGCGATTCCGGAGCAGATGTTCGAGGATATGAAGAAGATCATAACACCTGAGGAGATGGAGACAGCTGTCTTCACGGATGAGAAGCAGGTGCGTGAGGAGAATATCAGAAATATCACGGCTAAGCTGGAGGAGGCATTTGCGGAGAACGAAGAATATCTTGCTGTGCTGGGTGAGGCGGTATACCAGTATCAGAAGAAAACGGTGCGCAAGATGATCCTGAAAGATCATAAGCGTCCGGACGGCCGGGCACTGGATCAGATCAGGCCCCTTGCGGCGGAAGTGGATATTATTCCGAGAGTGCACGGCTCTGCTATGTTCACGCGTGGTCAGACACAGATCTGCAATGTGTGTACGCTGGCGCCGTTGTCGGAAGTTCAGAGAGTGGATGGCCTGGATGAAAATATAACGAGTAAGAGATATATGCATCATTACAATTTCCCGTCTTATTCTGTAGGGGAGACGAAGGTAAGCCGTGGACCGGGCAGAAGAGAGATCGGACATGGAGCACTGGCAGAGCGGGCGTTGATCCCGGTACTGCCTTCCGAGGAAGAATTCCCGTATGCGATTCGTACGGTGTCCGAGACGTTTGAATCCAACGGTTCTACATCCATGGCTTCCACCTGTGCATCCTGTATGTCATTGATGGCGGCAGGCGTGCCGATCAAGAAGATGGTTGCAGGTATATCCTGTGGTCTTGTGACTGGAGATACAGATGATGATTTCGTTTTGCTGACAGATATTCAGGGATTGGAAGACTTTTTCGGTGATATGGACTTTAAGGTGACGGGTACCCATGACGGTATCACGGCGATCCAGATGGACATTAAGATCCATGGACTGACAAAGCCGATCGTGGAAGGAGCCATTGCAAGATGCCGTGAGGCAAGAGAATTCATTATGGCTGAGTGTATGGTGCCGGCTATCGCGGCGCCTCGTAAGGAAGTTGGACCTTATGCGCCTAAGATTATTTCTGTACAGATCGATCCTGAGAAGATCGGTGACGTAGTGGGGCAGCGTGGTAAGACCATCAACGAGATCATCGCCCGCACAGGTGTTAAGATTGATATTACCGATGACGGACAGGTGTCCGTATGTGGTACAGATAAGAGCATGATGGATAAGGCTGTGGAGATGATCAAGACGATCGTGACAGACTTCGAAGAGGGACAGATCTTTAAGGGAACTGTGGTCAGCATCAAAGAGTTCGGCGCTTTTGTTGAGTTTGCACCCGGCAAGGAAGGAATGGTCCATATCTCCAAGATTGCCAGAGAGAGGATCAATCATGTGGAAGATGTTCTGACTTTAGGAGATAAGGTGACAGTAGTCTGTCTTGGTAAGGATAAGATGGGCAGAATGAGCTTCTCCATGAAGGATGTGGCTCAGGTTTAGAATGTTTTTGTAGGAAGAATATTTGTTTACAGGTGAATGGCTGAAAGGCAGCAAAGTGGATTTTGTCTGCGAAACAGAACGCAGCAGATTGGAATGAGAGGTGGCTGGAGAATACTCGAACACCGGGTATTCTCCATATAGGCTTGAGATTCCGCAGGGCGAAAGCATGGAGGGTATCATGAATAAATCAACCATACTGATTGTCGACGACGTAGATATTAACAGAGAGATTCTTTGTGAGATGTTTCATGACTATGAAACAATTCAGGCAGCTAACGGTAAAGAGGCTATGGATATCATTGCCGCTAAGCCTGAGGAGATTTCAGTTGTCCTTTTGGATGTTGTTATGCCTGTTATGAATGGCGTTGAAGTACTGGAAGAGATGAAAAAGCGTAACTGGATCGACAACATTCCAGTGCTTTTGATCACCGGTGAGGCAACAACGCAGATCGAGCGTGATGCCTATCGGCTGGGTGCAAGCGATATTATTAAGAAACCGTTTGATGCCTATATTGTAAAACAGCGTACCAGAAACGTGATCGATCTGTACTATAATAAGCGTCATCTGGAAGAAATGGTGGAAATACAGACGAAAGTGCTGCGTAAACAGGCAGAAGAACTGCGTCATATGAACGACCATATCATAGATGTTATGAGTAATGTGGTGGAGTTCCGTAACCTGGAATCCGGAGACCACGTTAAGCGTGTAAAGACATTTACGAATATACTGGCAAAGCATGTGGCTAAGGAGCACCCGGAGTATGGCCTTGATGAGAATATGATCAATATCATTACTTCTGCTGCGGCTCTGCACGACGTAGGTAAGATCGTGATACCTGACGGTATTCTTCTGAAGCCTGGTAAGCTTTCCGATGAAGAATTTGATGTGATGAAATCTCATACGACCAGGGGCTGTGATGTCATTGATATGTTGGGAGACATTCAGCAGGGCGAATATCGCAGGGTCAGCTATGAGATTTGCAGACATCATCATGAGCGGTATGACGGAAGAGGTTATCCCGATCATTTGAAAGGAGAAGAGATTCCGATCGCGGCCCAGATTGTGTCTGTAGCCGATGTATATGATGCTTTGGTACATAAAAGAGTCTATAAAGCGGCATTCCCGTTGGATGTAGCATATGATATGATTATTAACGGTAAATGCGGGATTTTCTCTCCGAAATTGATGGAGTGTCTGGGATCGGCCAGAGAAGAATTTGAGGCAATTGTTATAAACAGCCAGAAAGAGGCATAAACAGTAACACCATGAAAGTATCAGCTTTCATGGTGTTATTTTAGTATATGTTCTGATGTTTTTACCAAGCCGATGCCGATTTGCCGGCCTTCTCTTCACAGTATTTACAACGGTAGATTTCCTTCTTTTCATCAGCAAGTACGAAAATATGAGGGAGTTCCTGTTCTATGGAAGTGATGCAGCGTGGATTTCGGCATTTGATCACGTTTCGGATCTCCTTTGGCAGGATAAGCTCTTTCTTGTCTACGATCTTACCATCTTTGATTACATTGACGGTTATATTGTGGTCTATGAAGGCCAGAACATCCAAATTTAAAGTATTAATGTCACATTCTACTTTCAGGATATCCTTTTTACCCATCTTGTTGCTGCGGGCATTTTTGATGATCGCTACGGTGCAGTCCAGTTTGTCCAACTGCAGATGGTGATAGATGGAGAGGCTTTTACCGGCTTTGATATGATCCAGTACGAAGCCTTCTTCAATTTTTCCTACATTTAACATGTTCATGTTCCTTTCCTGGTTATATTGTTTGGCTTACCGCAGGCAGATCTCGTAAATGAGCTGTGTCTGTTTTTGCCGTTTAATCTGCAGAATTAAGCAGAGTGAGGATCAGAGCCATTCTGACATAGACGCCGTACTGCGCCTGTTTGAAATAAACGGCCCGTGGATCGTCATCTACTTCCACGGAGATCTCATTGACCCGCGGGAGTGGATGCAGTACCAGCATATCCGGTTTGGCTGATTTCATTTTTTCTTTATTCAGTATATAGAAATCCTTTAAACGGACATAATCTTCCTCATTGAAAAAACGTTCCCGCTGGACTCTGGTCATATACAATAGATCCAACTGTGAGATGCTGTCCTCCAGACGGATCACTTCCTCATAAGTAATGCCTTTCTCACGCAGCATATCCGTGATATAATCGGGAACTTTCAGCTCTGGAGGAGAGATGAAGATGAAATGGATATCGGTATAACGGATCAGAGCGTTGATCAGTGAGTGTACGGTTCGTCCGAATTTCAGATCTCCGCAGAGGCCGATGGTAAAATTTCCAAGCCTTCCTTTTAGGGCACGGATCGTCAGAAGATCGGTCAATGTCTGCGTTGGATGCTGGTGTCCGCCGTCTCCGGCATTGATCACCGGAATACGGGAACGTTCGGCAGCAACCATGGGAGCACCCTCCTTGGGATGGCGCATGGCACAGATATCAGCGTAGCAGGAAATAACTCTGATCGTATCGGATACGCTTTCTCCTTTGGAAGCCGAGGAGGATCCGGCGTCTGAGAATCCCAATACCTGTCCGCCCAGATTCAGCATGGCAGCTTCAAAGCTGAGTCTTGTCCGGGTACTGGGTTCATAGAAGCATGTAGCCAGCTTGCGGTCTGTGCATGCATGGGCGTATTTGGCGGGATCAGCTTCGATGTCTTCTGCCAGATCGAAAAGCTTATCAAGTTCTTCTACGCTGAAGTCCAGTGGGTTCATCAGATGTCTCATAAATTATTCTACCTCTTTCTCAGTAATTTTGTTTCTCAAAAAAATAGAAGAGAATGTTCTCTTCTATTTAAAATATGGAACTATGATTGATAGGACAACAAGTCTTCTACAGGTTTCCTTCTGGGAGCGGCAGGCGCCTCATCCGGATAGCCAACGGGAATAAGAGCCACCAGTTCTCTGTCTTCCGGCAGCTGCAGCATGGTCTCAATAGAAGCCTGATCGAACAGGCCGAGGATAACTGTGCCAAGCCCCTGTTCATAAGCGGCAAGGCAGAAAGTCTGAGATGCGACTCCGGCATCATACATCTGCCAGCCGTCACCACGTGGTGTGCTGAAGGAACCATCACGTTCGTAACCGCTGCGATTCTTAATTACGGTAACAGCAACCAGAACCGGCGCACCGGAGATGATCGGAGCATTGCCGGGATAAAGAGAAGTGCCTTCTTCAGCGATTTTTTCTTTCAGGTCACCTTCGACAACGATATAGCGGGTGATTTGTGTATGCTTCCAACTGGGAGCATAAGATGCGGTCTCGACGATCTGTGCCAGCAGATCATGAGAAACCGGATCGGCTTTAAACCTGCGGATACTTCTGCGTCCCAGGATACATTCTTTCGCAGTCATGGATTTACCCTCCTTATAGTGTGTGATTAGTCCGAATTCCCTATATTTTGTATATCATATCATAAAGAGATACGAGTTTCAAGCTGTACATTTCGAGCTCTAAAAATTT
The DNA here is from genome assembly GCA_947576945.1 of uncultured Lachnospiraceae bacterium. Classification (GTDB taxonomy): domain Bacteria; phylum Bacillota; class Clostridia; order Lachnospirales; family Lachnospiraceae; genus UBA3282. Next base: position 27,130 of record CANPTH010000024.1, on the reverse strand, counting down.
GTCAAAAAGAAGGGGGTGTGTTATAGTAAGATATGTATGTAATCTGACAGGTGTGATGTTTTTGGAATGGAGGTAATGATGGAGACAAGGACAGAGGCATTGGAGCAGGAATTGACGCTTAACAGAGGCGATGACGATCGTGATACAGGGGAGAGGAAAGAATATGTGGAACGGAAACGGTGGGTATTCTTTGGACTTCCTTTTACATTTACGAAATATACAGTGACGGATGAAGTGATTACCATCAACGAGGGCCTTTTGAATACAAAAGAGAACGATTGCTATTTATATAAAATACAGGATGTGGAACTGCAGGTAAGCCTGGCAGAACGGATTTTTGGATTGGGTACGGTAGCATGCTATACGGGCGACAATACGCACCCGCAGCTGTTTCTGACGCATATCAGGAATGCCAGGGAAATCAAGAACTATATCCTGAAAGCAGCGGAAGAGGCAAGGAGAAAGCGCCGCACCTTAAATACATTGAATATCAATGCATCTGATATCGACGAGGATGATCTGTAGGATTAATCTTCCGATCAGATGGTTCGATGAGTTTCTTCTGTTTCCAGGAGAAGACGTTCGAACAGCAGTCCGGCGGCAAACCAGCAGGGGGCGTAATCTAAGCGAATTACTTTGGCGATATTCCAGCGGGAGCGCTCGTAATTCCAGGGACACAGTTCCCGTCTGCGCAGAAGAATGCCGGTCAGGAATTCCCCGGTAAAGATGATTCCGGTATAGACCAGACCGCGGAAAATGAAATTCTGATGGCGGAGCAGGCGGCAGAGGGGAGCCAGTAAGGCTGCCAGTCCATAGATGGGAAACATCCAGATCGAGGTGACGCCGGGCAGTTTGAAGTCCCTTCTGCGGAATGCCTGGAAAGCGGTAAAGGTAATTTCAAGAAACCAGCCGAGCAGGCCGCAGTGGATATAATTGTGAATAAACTTTCGCATAGTATTTTGTTCCTTTCCGGTTTGTCTGCACAACTGTGTTAAAGGCCATAGGCCTGCACGGCAGCAGGATATCTCTATCAGGATTGCCATAACCGGGGTATTATATACGTACAGATCGGAAATAAGCGGTGTCGTTAACGAATAGAAGCAGTGGAATGAGAGGTCGGTCCTGTGAGAGAGGGAGGCGCACATGAATTATAAAGAAGCGATGGTTTATATGGAGGATCTTGGCCGGTATGGAAGTGTCATGGGGCTTTCATCCATGCGTGAATTGTGCAGACGCCTGAACAATCCGCAGGATCGGCTGAAATTTGTACATGTAGCGGGAACCAACGGCAAAGGTTCCATCGTTGCCTATGTATCGACCGTACTTAAGAGAGCCGGATATAAGACAGGGATATATATATCGCCCACCGTGAGCGATTACAGGGAGCGGTTTCAGATCGGCGGCAGGATGATCACGCAGGCGGATCTGTGCAGATATTTAGAACCGGTCAGGGCGGCGGCGGATGCAATGGCGGCAGAAGGACTGCCCCATCCTACGGCTTTTGAGGTGGAGACGGCGGTCGCCTTTCTCTGGTTTCTGGATAAGCAGTGTGAGATCGTAGTGCTGGAGACGGGATTGGGCGGGGCTTCGGATGCTACAAATGTTATAGAGACGACCCTTGTGGCGGCGTTTGCCTCGATCAGCAGAGACCATATGGGGATTCTGGGAGAAACGCTGGAAGAGATAGCGTCGGTTAAGTCGGGTATCATAAAGAGCGGTTGTTATGTCGTGTCGGTCCGGCAGCAGCCGGAGGTTATGAAAGTGTTGCAGCAGGCGGCGTTACTCTGTAAATCCGAATTTCATGTGGCGGATGTAAACCAGGCTCAGAATATCCGGTACGGCGTAGCGAAACAGTATTTTACCTACGAACAATATAAGAAGCTGGCCATTACGATGACGGGACAGGTGCAGATTGAAAATGCTGTGGCGGCGGTGGAGATCATTTCCACGCTTGGCAGGCTGGGCTTTCCGGTAAAGGAGGAGCAGCTCAGGCAGGGACTTCTGGAGACACGTTGGCGGGGCAGGTTCGACGTGATCGGGAAGAAGCCCCTTTTCATTGCAGATGGGGCGCATAATGAGGACGCGGCAGGAAAGCTGGCCGAAAGTATCAGATTTTATTTTACAAACAGAAGGATCATCTATATAATGGGAATGTTGAAAGACAAAGAATATGATAAGGTGATCCAGGATACTTATACATTGGCGGAACATATCGTTACGGTAACGCCGCCGGCCGGTGAACGGGCGCTGCACGCCTATGAACTGGCACAGGCAGCGAGCATGTTTCACGACAGCGTGACGGTGGCAGACAGTATACAGGAAGCGGTGGAGATCGCATATCTGCTGGCAGGTCAGGATAAAGATGCCGTTATCATCGCATTCGGTTCTCTCTCATATCTGGGAGAACTGATCAATGTGGTAGAACATAGAGACACGATCAGGAGAGATGCTCATGGTAGATCAGAAGAAAATTGAACAGGCAGTAAAGCTTTTGCTGGAAGGAATCGGTGAAGATGTGACCAGAGAGGGGCTTATTGACACGCCCAACCGGGTTGCGCGGATGTATGGGGAGATCTGCAGGGGGATGGATGAGGATCCGTCGCAGCATCTTTCCAAAACTTTTGCAGTGCAGAGCAATGAGATCGTCCTGGAAAAGGATATCACCTTTTATTCCACCTGCGAGCATCATCTGATGCCCTTTTACGGCAAAGTGCACATTGCATATCTGCCCGACGGCAGAGTGGCGGGGCTGAGCAAGCTGGCCCGCACAGTGGAGGTGTATGCCAGAAGGCTGCAGATACAGGAGCAGATGACGATCCAGATCGCGGAGGCCGTTATGGAGCGCTTGAAACCGCAGGGAGTGATGGTGATGGTGGAAGCGGAGCATATGTGTATGACCATGCGGGGCGTGGCAAAGCCGGGCAGCCGAACGGTCACGACGGCGGCCAGAGGGTGCTTTCAGGAGGATGAGCAGCTGCGCCGGTATTTTTATGAGATGGTGCGCTTAAGATAAAGAGATCTGACTTATTGATTGATCAGCAAAGCGAAACATGAAATGGCAGACGCCGCGTACTGGCTTAATTAACTGACGTTGCAGGATGAATGGTAATTTATAATGGCGATAATGATGATAAGGGAGAGATGATTTGAGGATAGGAAGCAGGGATTTTGCCATACAGGGGCATACGTATGTAATGGGGATTTTGAATGTGACGCCGGATTCTTTTTCTGATGGGGGCAGATATCAGAAGCTGGATCAGGCGTTGTATCATGTGGAGGAAATGATAACGGGTGGTATGGATATAGTGGACGTAGGCGGTGAGTCTACCCGGCCGGGTTATACGCCGGTCACGGCAGAGGAGGAAGAAGAACGCGTAATTCCGGTTATAGAAGCTATTAAGTCCAGATTTAACATACCGATTTCCCTGGATACATGCAAGGCTGCGGTGGCAAAAGCCGGTATCGAAGCAGGTGTGGATCTGATCAATGATATCTGGGGATTGAAATTCGATCCGGCGCTTGCAGAAGTGATCGCAAATGAAAATATCGCATGTTGTTTAATGCACAACCGTAAGGAGGCCGTTTATCAAAACTATATGGAAGAAGTGTTGTGGGATCTGGAAGAGACACTGCAGATCGCACACCAGGCAGGGATCGCTGATGATAAGATCATCCTGGATCCGGGGGTAGGCTTTGGAAAGACCTATGAGCACAATCTGGAGATAATCGACAGGATGGAAATGCTGCATTCCCTTGGGTATCCGCTGCTGCTTGGCGCCAGCAGGAAGTCTGTGGTCGGCAATGCATTGAACCTTCCTAAGGAGGAGCGGGTGGAAGGAACGCTTGTGACCAGTGTGTTTGCGGTTTTGAAGCGGGCTATGTTTGTCCGGGTACATGATGTGAAAGAGAATGTGCGTGCCATCAGGATGGCGGAGGTGATCCGGGACGGATATGAGAGGCAGCCTGCCAGGGACAGGAACTGCAGGTGACTTTCATGCGGATCGGAGGGTAGGTGAAGCAGCGTCATGGAGCCGAGGGCGGCAGGAAACGAGCAGGCAGACGGGATGAAGATGAGGTTGGGATAAAGCATGAGGATAGATAATATGGATCAGATCAGGATAGATAATTTACAGATATTTGCCCATCACGGGGTTTATCAGGAGGAGAATGAGAAAGGGCAGAATTTTTACGTCAATGCTGTTCTGGAGACGGATACGATGCCCGCGGGTATTCTGGATGATCTGGCGCTTTCCACGAATTATGGGGAAGTGTGCAGGTTTCTGGATGGTTTTGTCAGGGAACATACGTATAAGCTGATAGAGACCGTTGCCGAGAAGGCAGCGGAAGCGTTGCTGCTTACGTTCCCTCTTGTCAGACGGGTGACATTGGAAGTACGCAAACCGGAAGCGCCGATCCCGCTGCCTTTTGAATCCGTGTCGGTGAGGATTACAAGAGGATGGCACAAGGTTTATCTGTCCTGCGGATCCAATATGGGAGACAGGAGAAGACATCTGGAGGAGGCGGTGCAGGAGCTGCGTGCCGATGATAAATGCAGGGTGCTGCAGGTCTCCGACTGGATTGAAACACCACCTTATGGAGGCGTGGAACAGGATGATTTCCTTAACGGCGCTATCGAGGCAGATACATTGTATACACCGCAGATGCTGCTTTTGAAGCTGCATGAGATAGAGCAGGCTCATGGAAGAGAGCGCAAGGTACACTGGGGACCGAGGACGCTGGATCTTGACATACTGCTCTATGAGGATTACATCTTGTATTCAAAGGATTTGATCCTGCCGCATATAGATATGCATAACAGGCGTTTTGTGCTGGAACCTCTCATGCAGATCGCACCGTATGCAGAGCATCCGGTTCTGCGTAAAAGTGTGCGGCAGCTATTTGAGGAAGAGCAGGTAAGAGAGGGCTGTGAACGCCCGCATGTGGAATAACGGAGGCAGATGATACAGCAATGGACAGAGCAGGATTATATGCAGGTGAGTTGACGATCAACGTGGCAGAGGAGATTTATGAGAAACATCTGAAGGGAGACTTTCCGCCGGATGAGGTAAAGCCGTTCTCTATCATTAAAGAGATGTGGTTGAAGAAGAATTATTATATGTATGGATTTTATGAGAAAGGGAAAGGGCAGAGGGAAGAGACTCTCTGCGCGTATGCTTTCTTACTTGCAGACCATAAGAGGAAGATGCTGCTGTTGGATTATTTTGCAGTCTGTGGACAACTGCGGGGATCAGGATACGGATCTTGCGCATTGGCTATGCTGCGGGAAGAGTGTGCGGATTGGAGCGGGATCATGATCGAAGTGGAGGATGATGAACTGCCGGGGTTGGACGAGGAGACGAGAAAAGTCCGGCAAAGGCGCATCGCTTTTTATAAGGGTGCAGACTGTCAGATGACGACTACCAAGAGCAGGTTGTGGGGCGTGGACTACCGCATCATGGTTCTGCCTGTCATGGACAGCCAGGCAGGAGAAGATATGGCCGGAAAAATAAGGTCCGTCTATCAATGTATGTATGATGATGCAGTTCTGCAGAAGCGTTTTGCGATCACGGCAAAGTAATGATGGCAGTAATAAGAAGGAAACCGAAAGAGTGTTTCACTAAGAGATTTTATTCCCTGGAAAAAACGGCATAATTTGGAGAAATCCGGCTATGCCGTTTTTTTATGTTCCTGGGGCAGATCAACTGCACCAATGAAGTTTCAATTTATGAGGATGGTCTGTTTTTCGTTCTGGTATCCGGAACCTTCTCTGTCTTGAACACATCGATACGCTCCACCAAGATACGGATGATCTCCGCATCCGGTTCCTTGATCACAGCATACTTTTTGACCTGTGCAAGGAAGGAATCAATGCTGAGTCGCTGCGCCTTAGCTGTCTGGGAAGGCACCTTTCCGGCTACGTACATTTTGAAGATGTTCCTGATCACAGCGGATGCGATTTCGTACACGATCCAGTGATGTTTATCATCCGGGTCTTTGAAGCAGCCATCCGGAGGATTAATTTTTCTTTCCTATTCCTATAAGTTCCTATAAGCGAAAAATCTGTCCGAATCGAACTCTATTGAAGAAAGTTTTTCATTTCTCACTATTTAGTCACGTCAAAGGGCTTTTTTTCCGGTGTATAAGGTTGAATAAATTCTCTGATGAGCAATTTATTCAACCAAGAATTTGTGCAGAAGCGTCACAAATTCTATTGATCGCAGAGCAAAATCGGAGTATTCCTTCGGAAAACTCCTAAATTCTGCTCGCGTCCTCAGCGTAAAACGCTTCGGAATGGAGGTAAAAATGAGCAAAAAATAAGTAGCCACGAATGGCTGCTCGAGAATTATAAAAATCGAAATTTCATTGATAATAAAACAAAAATATGATATACTATATGTAGTGTTTGTAAAAGGAGGGAGTAAAATGGCCAGTATATGGCACTAGATAGAATAGAAAGCATTTGTATGGCTATGGACTGCACACCCAACGATATATTGGAAATTTTATCTGAGAATATGGAGGAAGGATAATGGATAAAAAAAGAGTCGGTCAGATCAAAGAACAGTTTGACCTTGTTATACATAGTGATGAAACCGCAAAAGTTGAATTTTGGTATGCCCGTGAATTGATGCCATTGCTGGGCTATGAGCGTTGGGAAAATTTTGATAAAGCTATCTCCCGTGCAATGGAATCCTGCGAAACCAGTGGTATCGAGGTGTCTGACCATTTTCGTGAAGTCACGAAAATGGTTCTTCTGGGGAGTGGAGCACATAGATCTGTCAAGGATTATATGCTGACCCGCTATGCCTGCTATCTGATTGCCCAGAACGGCGATCCCAAAAAGGAAGAAATTGCATTTGCTCAAAGCTACTTCGCCTTACAGACCCGTAAGCAGGAGTTAATTGAAGAACGCATTGCGCTGATTGAGCGTACTGAGGCTCGTGGCAGACTACGCGAGTCCGAAAAGCGCCTTTCTCAGAATATATATGAACGTGGGGTCGATGATGTCGGTTTTGGTCGCATTCGTTCTAAAGGTGATCAAGCTTTGTTTGGTGGTCATACCACGATGGGAATGATAGCAAGGTTGGGGGTGAAAGATAATCGGCCGCTCGCAGACTTTCTGCCTACACTGACAATTGCAGCAAAAAACCTTGCAACAGAAATGACCAACTATAATGTTGAAGAAAAAGATTTACAGGGTGAACGCGCCATCACAGGTGAACACGTACAGAATAATTTGTCTGTGCGCGAAATGCTTGGTCAGCGTGGTATTAAGCCGGAGGAACTGCCTCCTTCTGAAGATATCAAAAAATTGGAACGTCGTGTGAAATCACAAGAGAAGAAGATGGCTGCACAGGCAGGCAGATTGCCAGAATCGAAAGTAGATGGAGGTGTAAATGATTGCGAATGAACTGGAACCTACATGATATGGAAAGGGGCAGCCTTTGGGGCAGCATGGTCGAGTTCGCCACAGTCGACAGATATAAAGAGGTTACATTCACCTTTCGGGACTGTATGGAGATACGGGCATAACAGATATTCGGACAGAAATGGTACTCGTCTATGGTCAGATGTCTTTTTTCGCTGAGAGGTACAAATGTTTACATTTAATGTTATAATAAATAACACTGTAAGTGCAATAGAACAATAAATATTTTGCTGGAAACAACAGAGGAATTAAAATATGGTCAAGAATAATTTTGAAGTTGATGTTAAAGTAAAATGTATTGAAGCTGATCTGACACAGGCAAAACTCGGAGAAGAAGTCGGCACAACGGGTCAGTATGTGAATCGGCTTATCAAGAAGGGAGATTCCATTGTGAATAAGATTTTTGTACAGATGATCGAAGCTCTCGGTTATGATATTCAGCTTACCTATGTAAAACGCGAGGAGGAATGACACAATGGTGAATTTGAGTAGATTAGAAGAAATAAAGGATATGCGGGCAGTGTGGCCGCATGAAGCCCTGGATTTTACTCCGTGGCTTTCGCAGGACGATAACATTTCCTTACTTGCAGATGCGATAGGGATTGATATTACTGTAGATGAGACGGAATCCTCAGTTGGCGATTTCAATGTCGATATCTTTGCGTCCGAGACGGGGACGGACAGAAAAATCATTATCGAGAATCAGCTGGAGGATACCAACCACGACCATCTCGGCAAGCTGATAACTTATGCGTCTGGCAAGTCTGCTGATGTGATTGTTTGGGTAGTGAAACACGCTCGTGAGGAGCATAAGGCAGCTATTGAATGGCTGAACAACCACACTGATGAGAGAATCGGTTTTTTTCTTTGTGAAATCAAGCTGTACCGTATAGGCACTTCCGAACCGGCAGTAAAATTTGAGGTCATAGAAAAGCCGAACAACTGGACAAAGGAAGCAAAGAAAAATGAGTCTATCAGCGAAACACAGCAGCATAGGCATGACTATTGGGTGGCATTTCAGGATTATGTTTTTCAGAACGCAGAGCGAGCAAGATTATCATAGAGCGTCCGGCGGAACTTTCAGACCGGTCGAAATGGCAGGAGCAATTTGACTGGCTGTCTGATGTTATGGTTAAAATAAAAAAGGCGTTTAAGAAATATCTTTGAGGTGGTGACGGGGTGGTTACGTTAAATCCCAATATGATCATTGAGGATAGCTTTGTGATGACGTTCGGCTTAAGGTCTTACATAGACATCCTTTCTGTAATCCAGCAGGATAATTATGTGGCAATGCCGGAATTCAGAAAGGTATTCAATGTTTCGAGAATTGTTTTTTGTCTTGAAAAAACCAGCGGCACAATCGATGTTTCTTTTGTAAACAAGATGCTGGCGGCTGTGATCAATTGCTCTCAATATGGGGAAAGCGTGTATTGCAGCGTTTGATTCTGCGATGCCGCATTATAAGGAAAACTGACGGAAGTAAAGAAGATTGATTTTCTTCTTTGGAGCAAGAGGCAAAGGAGTAATCATCTATGGGATACACGCCGATTGAACAGCAAACGCTTCTAAACTTGGTGAATTGTGTCCTGATGTCGCAAAGAAGTTATAGCAAAATTCCCACTACAAACAGTAGAGACAGGGTATGAAAAATTTAAATACAGAATCGAAACAGCGGCAAAGCCGATTAAAACAATAGAACTTGGTATTCTGGATGCTAATTCTTCTAAACGCTTTTCCGTGACTATTTAACAGGCCGTTATGAAGATGATGGGTATGGTGTGCTTTATGAAGTGAAGTTGTTTCCAGAGACTTTGACGGGAACTACACATATGAATTCTACGATGAACCTGCTCATGAAGACGGGGATGAAACCTTTGTTTCGATAGAAAGTGTTGCAGTATTTATTGATTCTCATATGCTAAAGTATGTGTATTATTCGAATTATGGAAATCTGGATTCGCAAATATATCTGCCCCTGGGTTTTGCAGAATATGTTCAACCGCTTTTTGTAATTCTGACCTAAAAAGACCACACAGCAGACTCTGCAGTCTGTTGTGTGGTCTTTTTGTTGGCGCCGCTTGAGGACGTCACTCAAAAATTATTCTTTGTTTTTCCTGTCAGGTTTTTCTTCTTTCAGTGCTGCCTGCATGGCAGTATCGAAGCTGGTAACACCAACGGGGCCGAATGTGCTTGTTCTGTAGACAGGAGTCGGTTCGTTGAATGCATTAAAATATACATATTGTGAAGTAATATTAATATTCTGGAATACCCCTTCCATGACGACTTCCTGTGAGCTGCCGTCAATCATCATCCTCTTTAATGCGGGCTGTGTGGGAGAACTTACCTGATAATAGATGTAATTGTCATAGACATTGAACATGTCAAGCCGTTCATTTGTAAGTACTTCTATTACGTCGCTGCTGATAGAGTAACGGCACAGGCGGTAATCATTACCTACATCCATATAATATACATAACCGTCCTGCACAATCGGGTTCCAGAGATTTCCTTCCCACACCACCTCGGAGACACCTGTGGCGGTGTCGAGTGCGTAGAGATAATGATCTGCTGCGTCGCCGTTGTAGTAGATCTTGCCGTCTATGTAGCAGTTGGGATTGATGATCATTTTCGGCGCCACGGTCTGCTTCTCTTTCTTATCGATCCGGATCTTTTCCAGAGAGACGGCGTCCTTGTTGTCGTATTTCTCATAATAAATATAATTGCCGCACAGCCGCATGTTGATGATGTGGCAGCGGTCCAGTCCGGTGGATTTTCTGCCGTTTAATTTGCTGCGGTAGACGCCGTAAGGCTTTCCGATAAAGCCCAGATCAAAATCCTCGGTCTTACCGATCATAGAATAGTACAGATAGTCGCCGCCCACATTCAGGCAGGAAAACGCGCCATCATTTAATTTCCTGATATCAGATTCATCAGGCTTCATGGAGTACAGGGCATAGTCATCGTAGGCGTTGGCAAAGTAGACACGCCCGTCTGCTTCGCAAAAATATCCACCGTTATTCAAATTACCGGGAGTATTGCCGACGGTATCGTCATTGTTTAATGGAATACGGCTGGGCAGGATTGTAAGAAACATGATTACGATCAGGGCAACGAACGTTACTACTATGAACAGGATATTTTTAGCTTTTTTTGTCATGGTTACCTCCGGATTATCATAACAATACAGAAGATTGCACTGCTATATAATTTAAATTTATAATAGTATTATAGCTTCAAACTGTCTTGCTATCAAGGGGGTTTTGCGTTAAGATGATAGCAGTATTAAAAAGAAGCTCCGGCACAATTTATGCGGCGGCCTATGCCGGGCAGCAGGCGTGTGCAGTGACCAAAGAAGCATGCCTGGAAAGCAGGAGAGCAGAGAGTACGTTAACAGGAAGGCAGGAGGAGAAGGCACAATGGATTTATTAGAATTGCGCAGAAAGCTGGATCGGATAGATGAGCAGATCGTAGAGCTGTACGAAGAGCGGATGGAGATCTGTTCGCAGGTGGCGGATTATAAGATCGAGACAGGGAAGAAAGTGCTGGACAAGACGAGGGAGGAAGAGAAACTGCGCAAAGTCCGCAGTCTGGCGCATAATGAGTTTAATGCCCATGGGATACAGGAACTGTTTGAACAGATTATGTCCATGAGCCGTAAGCTGCAGTATAATCGGCTGACGAGAGAGGGAGCGGGCGGCAGACTGCCCTTCATTGATGTGGATCAGCTGGAGGTACAGAAGGCCAGAGTGGTTTTCCAGGGAGCGGAGGGCGCTTATTCCCAGATGGCCATGCTTAAATATTTCGGGGAAGATGTGGACAGCTTCCATGTAGATACTTTTCGGGACGCCATGTGCGCCATAGAGGAGGGAAGTGCGGACTTTGCGGTGCTGCCCATCGAGAATTCAACCGCCGGGATCGTCAGTGAGATCTATGATCTGCTGGTGGAGTTTGAGAACTATATTGTCGGGGAACAGATTATTAAGATTGAGCACTGCCTTCTGGGCGTTCCGGGGACAGATATCGACCAGATACGGACGGTCTATTCCCATCCGCAGTCTTTGATGCAAAGCGCCCGTTATTTAAATGCGCATGAGAACTGGAAGCAGATCAGCATGCAGAATAATGCGTTTGCCGCGCGTAAAGTGATCGAGGATCTGGATTTAAGCCAGGCAGCGATCGCCAGTGAGCAGGCGGCGAAGATTTATGGACTGGATATTCTGGAGCGGGGCGTGAATCAATCGACGGACAATTCAACGAGATTTATCATTGTCACGAATCAGAAGATATTTTTGAAGAATGCGGCCAAAGTAAGCCTTTGCCTGGAGGTTTCACATGAGAGCGGTTCTCTTTACAGAATCTTATCTCATTTTATCTACAACAATCTTAATATGTGTAAGATCGAGAGCCGACCGATTGAGGAGAGAAACTGGGAATATCGTTTCTTTATTGATTTCGAGGGAAATCTGGCGGACGGAGCGGTGAAGAATGCACTGCGAGGGCTGCGGGAAGAGGCGCGCAGCATGAAAATACTGGGAAATTATTAGACAGGAGGAGGTGACAGAAGATGCGGGAAGAGGAATTGATCGTTTATAAAAACCTGGAAGACGGGAAGATTCTTAAAGATATGGTGTGGCTGATGGAACACTACCGTTCCGGCGATGTTACAGCCCGGCCGTTGTTTTATGAGTGTATGCACGAACTTCTGGAGCGGGCGTCTGCCCATGGATTCTATGGTAATCTGTGGCATTGTTATCTGACGAATCTGCTGGTAAATAATGAGAACAGCTACAGTCTGGCCTGCGAAATCAGGGGAGAAGTGGAAGGCAGCATCAATCAGCTTGTGTTGCATGATATTGCCATATTCAGAGAATTTTTTGCATATGATCATACGGAGATGATGGAAGTTCTGAAAGTGCCGGAGTTTTATTTTGTGCTGCACTATGAGAGGGCACAACAGGTCAGCAGGGTGTACAGTACGAGGATCAGAGACCGGATCTGTCAGTTGGCGGGAGAGCTGGCATGTGCAGAGTCGGCGGCGGAGATGAAAAAGATCCTCACAGAATTCTATCAGGCGTACGGAGTGGGCACGCTTGGTTTACATAAAGCATTCCGTGTGGTTCATGAAGAGGAGGGAACGAGGATTGTGCCGATCCGCAATATCTCCCATGTGCAGTTGGATGATCTGATCGGATACGAGATCCCGAAGAAGAAGCTGCTTGAGAATACGGAAGCTTTCGTGTCGGGGAGAAAAGCAAATAACTGTCTTCTGTTCGGTGATGCTGGAACCGGAAAGTCAACCAGCATCAAGGCCATCGCCAACGAGTATTATGGCAGAGGGCTGCGGATCATTGAGATCTATAAGCATCAATTCCATGACTTGAATGATGTGGTGGCGCAGGTGAAGAACCGGAATTACAAATTTATCATCTATATGGATGATCTGAGTTTCGAGGAGTTTGAGACAGAGTATAAATATCTGAAAGCGGTGATTGAAGGCGGCCTGGAGAAGAAACCGGACAATGTGCTGATCTATGCGACTTCAAACAGAAGACATTTGATCCGGGAGAACTTCAGTGACAAAGAGGGAAGGCGGGATCAGCTGCATGCCAGCGATACCGTACAGGAGAAATTGTCGCTGGTTTACCGGTTCGGGGTGACAATCTTTTTCTGCGGTCCGGACAAAAAACAGTTCCAGGAGATTGTGAAAGGGCTTGCAGCGCGTCACGGTATTGCCATGGACGAAGAGACACTGCTGGCGGAAGCCGGGAAATGGGAGCTTTCCCACGGCGGGCTTTCCGGCAGGACAGCGCAGCAGTTTATCGATCATCTGCGCGGGCAGGGGGCATATAGAATACAGAATGTAAGGAAGTGATTGATATGAAGACATTTGCGGCAATAGATGTGGGGTCTTATGAACTGGGTATGAAGATTTTTGAAATTTCTGCGAAGAATGGCATTCGAGAGATCGACCATATCAGACACCGTATCGATCTGGGTTCGGATACTTATACCAACGGTAAGATCAGCAATGAGCGGGTGAATGAGCTTTGCCGGGTACTGCGGGAGTATGGGGAGATCATGAAGGGCTACAAGGTGGATGATCATAAAGCTTATGGCACCAGTGCAATCCGGGAAATGAATAATACGATGATTATTCTGGATCAGATTGCACAGCGGACAGGCATTACGATAGAGTGTATCAGCAATTCGGAACAGCGGTTTCTGGATTATAAATCCATAGCTTCCAAGGGGGATGCCTTCAACAGGATTATCGAGAAGGGAACGGCTATTGTAGATATCGGAGGAGGCAGCATTCAGATTTCCCTGTTTGATAAAGATACGCTGGTGACGACGCAGAACCTGCGCTTGGGAGTCCTGCGTCTGCAGGAGCAGCTTAATAAGCTGAATATCCGTCCTGAGCAGAATGAGAGTATGCTGGATGAGATTATCAGTTCTCAGATCGCGGTCTTTAAGAAACTGTATCTGAAGGACCGGGTGATTGAGAATATCATCGTGGTGGACGATTATATTTCCGCAGTGGTGGGCAGGAATGTGGCAGGGCTGGAGCGAAGCAGCATTGAGGCGGCGGCTATGGACAGCTTTCTTGACAGTATCCGGAGCAAGACGGTACAGGAGGTGGCACATATTCTGGACATGCCGGAGGAAAACGTACCGTTGTTGTTTATCTCAGGTATTCTGCTCAACCGGATCGTCAAGGTGATGGATGCCAGGCTGATCTGGGCTCCGGGGGTCAGTTTGTGTGACGGCATTGCCTATGAATACGGAGAGAAGAACAAAATCTTAAAACCAGGCCATGACTTTGAGCAGGATATTATTGCCTGTGCACAGAATATCAGTAAACGCTATATGGGCAGTAAGCGCAGAGGTGAGACGCTGGAACAGATTGCGTTGACGATCTACGACAGCATGAAGAAAGTGCACGGCTTGGGCAAACGGGAGCGGCTTTTGCTCAGGATCGCTACGCTGCTGCATGACTGCGGGAAGTATATCAGTCTGGTCAATCTGGGAGAATGTTCCTATAATATTATCATGTCCACGGAGATCATAGGATTGTCCCATGTGGAGCGGGAAATTGTGGCCAACGTGGTAAAGTATAACCATCTGGAGTTTGATTATTATGATCTGATAAGTCAGGACAGTACGGTCAGCAGCAGCGATTATCTTACGATCGCAAAACTTACGGCTATTCTGCGGGTTGCCAATGGATTGGACAGGAGCCATAAGCAGAAATTTAAGAATGTCAGGACTGTGCTGAAGGATGAGAAGCTGATCATTACTGTGGATTCATCCCAGGATATTACATTGGAAAAAGGATTGTTAGCCAGAAGGGCACATTTTTTTGAGGAAGTATTCAGCGTACTTCCGGTGATCAGACAGAAAGGTTGAGAAAGGAACAGGGGAATTAAGATGGACTTTTCAAGAGATGAATATTATACGAACAGAGAATTGAGCTGGCTGCTTTTTAATAAGAGAGTTTTAAGCGAAGCGAAAGATAAGAAGAATCCGCTTTTTGAACGGCTGAAATTTTTGAGCATCACAGCCTCCAATCTGGATGAATTCTTTATGGTACGGGTAGCGTCTTTGAAAGATATGGTACATGCCGGTTATAAGAAGAAGGATATTGCGGGTATGACCGTGGAAGAACAGCTTGCGCACGTCAATGAAGAGACACACAGGCTGGTGGAGCAGCAGTACTCGGTCTACAATCGTTCTCTGGCACCCCGTCTCCTGGAAGAAGGGATACAAATTATCAGACATCACGAGGAACTGGACAAAGAGGATGCTGTCTATGTGGACAGGTATTTTGCGGATAATGTCTATCCAGTACTCACGCCTATGGCGGTGGATTCTTCGAGACCTTTCCCGCTGATCAGAAATAAGTCCCTGAATCTGGGGGCGCTGATGAAGAAGAAGAACGGGGAATATGAGATAGAATTTGCCATGGTACAGGTGCCCAGCGTGTTGTCCCGTATCGTCACGATCCCCGGCGGTAAGGAGACGAGAGTGATCCTGCTGGAAGAAGTGATTGAGCGCAATATCCAGAAACTCTTCCTTAACTATGATATCATCTGCTCCTATCCGTTCCGGATTATGCGCAATGCGGATCTTGGTATTGAGGAAGATGAGGCAGAAGATCTGCTGCAGGAAATTGAGAAACAGTTAAAGAAGCGGAAATGGGGTCAGGTTATCCGGCTGGAGGTGGAAGAGGGAATCGACAGAAAGCTTTTAAAGCTGATCCAGAACGAGCTGGCGATCGAGAAGGAGGATATCTATCCGATCAATGGTCCGCTGGATCTGACATTTCTTATGAAAATGTATGGTATGAATGGGGTTGACCATTTGAAGGAGGACAGTTATCTGAAGCCGCAGCCGGTTCCGGAGCTGCCGGAGACTGCGGATGTGTTTGCCAGGATCAGGGAGGGAGATATCCTGATGCATCATCCTTATCAGACATTCGAACCGGTGGTGCGGTTTGTCAGGCAGGCGGCCAAAGATCCGGATGTGCTGGCTATCAAGCAGACGCTTTATCGTGTCAGCGGCAATTCCCCTATTGTGGCAGCTCTGGAGCAGGCGGCGGAGAATGGGAAGCAGGTGTCTGTGCTGGTAGAACTGAAAGCCAGGTTTGATGAGGAGAATAATATTGTCTGGGCGAAGAAGCTGGAGAAAGCGGGATGCCATGTGATATATGGCCTGCTGGGACTCAAAACACACAGCAAGATCACCCTTGTTGTCCGGCGGGAAGAGGATGGAATACGCAGATATGTTCATTTGGGTACAGGAAACTATAATGACTCCACGGCCAAGTTATATACGGATGTGGGACTTTTTACCTGTTCGGAGGCAATTGGAGAGGACGCCACTGCTGTCTTTAACATGCTGTCGGGATATTCGGAGCCCAGAAGCTGGAATAAGCTTTCTCTGGCGCCGCTTTGGCTCAAAGACCGATTCTTACGTCTGATCGACAGGGAAAAGGCCTATGCCGAGCAGGGCAGGTCGGCGCATATCATCGCAAAGATGAATTCGCTGTGTGATAAGACAATTATAGAGGCCCTGTATGCGGCAAGCGCAGCCGGCGTGAAGATCGATCTGATCATCCGCGGGATCTGCTGTCTGAAAGTAGGAATTCCCGGTGTCAGCGAGACGATCACGGTACGCTCTATCGTGGGTAATTATCTGGAACATGCCAGAATCTTTTATTTCGAGAATGACGGGAAACCGGAATACTATTGTGCCAGTGCAGACTGGATGCCGCGGAATCTGGACCGGAGAGTGGAGATACTTTTCCCGGTGGAAAAACCTCAGCTGCAGGAGAAACTGCACCATATTCTGGACTGTCAGATGAGAGATACGGTGAAAGCGTCGATTCTGCAGGCTGACGGCAATTATGAGAAGCCGGATTTAAGAGGTAAGGAACTGTTTAACGCACAGCTGCAATTCTGTCATGAGGCGAAGGAGGCAGCCAGGGCGGAGAAAGAGTTTGGAAATAAAAGAGTGTTTATTCCGGAGATGCATCATGAGGAACCGGAAACAGCGAGGGATGTGTTTTGAACCAGCACCGTCTCTTGCTGAGCCGGTGGCAGGGGATATTATGTTACCGGTTTGAGAGATCATGAGCAGGAAAAGCAGTAAAGGAGATTGGCGAGATGAAGATATATCTGGCATCGGCATCACCAAGGAGGAAAGAGCTGTTAAAGCAGGTGGGGATTTCCTTTAAGACAATGCCCAGTATGGTGGAGGAGAAGATCACAAAGACGGAACCGCAGGCGGTGGTGGAGGAGCTGTCTTATCAGAAGGCAGTGGATGTGTGCGGGAAGCTGTCGGCGGAAGGCAGGGAGGATTTCGTTGTGATCGGAGCGGA
The DNA here is from genome assembly GCA_947576945.1 of uncultured Lachnospiraceae bacterium. GTDB lineage: Bacteria > Bacillota > Clostridia > Lachnospirales > Lachnospiraceae > UBA3282. The sequence goes on along the minus strand of CANPTH010000024.1, from coordinate 9,821 downwards.
TACCGTGGTGTCCTGCTGGGGTGAGATCCTGGGCAAGCCGGCGGACAAGGAGGATGCGGCACGGATGCTTGCAAAGCTGCAGGGCGGCAGCCACCAGGTCTATACGGGTGTGACACTTGCCTGGAAATACAAGGATATGGCGGCCATGTATGCCACTTTCAGTGAATGTACGGATGTAACGATGTATTCCATGTCCGCGGAAGAGATCGGGAAATATGTGGACAGCGGGGAGCCTATGGATAAGGCCGGAGCCTATGCGATTCAGGGGCTGTGCGCGGCTTATGTGCAGGGCATCTGCGGAGATTATAACAATGTGGTTGGCCTGCCGGTGGGAAGAGTTTGTCAGGAACTTAAGAGACGCGGCCTGTGGCAGTAGGAAGAAGATAAGAGACGCGATCCGTGGCAGCAGGAAGAAGAGAGTGCAGTGAAGAGGAATGCAGCCGGCCATGAAGGCTGGATGAACGGTAAGAGACAAATTTGGCAATGAGCCAGAAAAGGAGGGTTTTATGTTTGACGAGAAAGTGCTGCAGTGTTTTTTGAAGAACCAGTCACAGCTTTATCCGGAGCCGGTAGCTGAGACACCGGAGGAGGCGGAGGCATTTCTGGAGGACTGCATGGCGGTGGTGGTGGATTCCGTCAGGGAAGTATGGGAATTCTTTGAGGAGGAAGGGATCGACACGGAGGACGCCGATGAGGAGAGTATTCTGGACGCCGACGAAGTATTTGAGGTCGGCGACGGCAGATATCTGATCGTTGAAGGATAATGTGAGAATGTTTTGATTTCCGTGCATTCTCCACGCAGATTTGTGTATCTGTGCGGTGGATGCACGGAGTCAGATTGAAGTCTGCCCGGACAGCAGACTGCGCATCGTTTCGGCCAGTCCATCTTTATCGTTGTCGTATTGTGTGACGATATCCGCGGCCTGTTTTACCTGGTCAGGCGCATTGCACATGGCAATGCCGGTGCCTGCGGCCTGCAGCATGGAGATATCATTTTCTGCGTCTCCGGCAGCGTAGGCGTCTGAAAGGGCTACGCCGAAGTGCCCGCAGACGAAACGCAGAGCGTTTCCTTTACCGGCATCCTGTCGAAAAAGCTCCAGATACCTGTCGTTGGAATAGATGGTCTGGATTTTGTCCTGTGCCCAGTCGGAGATTGCCAGACGAAAGGCTTCCAGTCTGTTGTGGTCATATAAATCGGCGGCGAGCATTTTGTAAGGTCCGTCGGTGAGAGCGTCCGTCAGCACAGGAGAGACCACCAGCGGCACATGGATCTTCGTGCGGTAGAAACGGATTTCCTCGTCGTCAGCGGGAGAGACTACGGCATTTTCCTGATAGGTCTGGATATGTAGTTGCTGTTTTTCAGCCTGCTTTTGCAGATAGGAAACGTAAGAGAGGGGCAGCCTTTTGGCCATAATGGTGCGTCGGCTGTCGCAGTCATAAATCTGTGCGCCATTATAGCAGCTAAGCAGAATGCCGGACTGATGAAGCCCGGCGTGTTCTTTCACTTCCAGAACGCTGTCCGTCGGGCGGCCGGAAGAGAGAATAAGCTTATTGCCCGCGGCAAGAAATTCATCCAGGAAAGCTTTGGTATCGGCAGATACCAGGCTTTCATTATTTAATAGTGTTCCATCCAGGTCGGTAAATAAGAGTTTCATAGAATATGGCAATATCCTTTCTGTGAAATGATGTCTGTCGGCTGTCAGGATCCGTCTGAAACAGCCGCATGATATGAGTCACCTGCGTCGTTGTCTGATCTGTTCCAGTAATTCTTCCGGGACAAATAATTTACCGTAACCGGTTCCAAGATCCAGCCCGGGCTTGTTGGCGCCGTGAAAATCGGAGCCGCCGCTTAGAAGCAGGTCGTATTTCCCGGCGAGGCGGCGCATATCCCGTTCATCCTGATTCGTGTAGCTGCTGTAGAAAGCTTCGATCCCCATAAGGCCCTCATCCTTCAGGGAGGCGGTCAAACGATCAAGCCGATCCTGCCCCATATGGTACAGGGGCGGGTGCGCCAGAACAGGGATGCCGCCGGCCGCCAGGATCAGAGCCACAGCCTGCGCCGGAGATACTTTTTCCCTGGGGACAAAATATTTCGTGTGATCCCCCAGATATTGGGAGAAAGCATCCTGCCGGCTCTTCACATAACCGTCTTCCAACAGATAGGAAGCGTAGTGGGCACGGGTAATGACAGCGCCGGGATTCCTGGCCTGCAGCTTCTCAAAAGTAATATCGATTCCGGCATCCTGCAGATTCTGACACATTCTGATATTCCGGTTTATGCGGGAGTTTACGAACTCATCCAGCTTTTGGCGAAAAGCAGGTGAATCGTGCGAAATATACAGCCCCAGGATGTGCACATCTTTTTTCTCATATTCGGTTGAAAATTCGATCCCGGGCACAACCTCGACAGAAGGCCGGCCGGCAGCAGCCAGTGCCCTGGCATGCGAAATGGCCTCATCCAATCCGTCTATGGTGTCGTGATCGGTCAGCGCGACTGCGCTCAATCCCTTGCTGACGGCATAGTCCACAAGCTGTGCAGGTGTGTAACTGCCGTCGGATTTGCAGGAGTGCGTATGCAGGTCTACCGGTTTCATGATTCTGCCTCCTCATGTGTCTGTATTATGAAAGTATCAGGCCTGCCTCCCTTATGGTCTGTGGGAGGCAGGCACATCGGTTACAGGAAACGCCGCAGGATCAGTCATCTTCCTCATCATTGGCAGTGCTGGTATATACGGTACGTTTTCTTGCCATTTCGTCGCTGGCCAGATATTCATCGTAGGTGGTGATTTTATCGATCAGGGTGCCGTCCGGCAGGATCTCCATAATGCGGTTGGCCGTAGTCTGCACTACCTGATGATCGTGGCAGGAGAACAGTTCTACGCCTTTGAATTTCTTCATGCCTTCGTTCAGGGCGGTGATGGATTCCATGTCCAGATGGTTGGTAGGCTCGTCGAAGAGCAGGCAGTTGGAGCCGCTGATCATCATCTTGGACAGCAGGCAGCGCACTTTCTCGCCGCCGGAGAGTACCTTTACTTTCTTTACGCCGTCATCTCCGGCAAAGAGCATCCGCCCCAGGAAGCCGCGTACATAGGTCACGTCCTTGACAGGGGAGTAGCCCATAAGCCATTCTGTGATCGTATAGCTGTTGTTGAATTCTTCGGTGTTGTCCTTCGGAAAATAGGCCTGTGAAGTGGTGACGCCCCATTTATAGGTACCTTCGTCAGGTTCCATCTCTCCCATCAGAATCTTGAACAGGGTAGTCTTGGCAAGCTCGTTTCCGCCTACGAATGCAATCTTGTCGTCGTGGCCGACAATAAAGGAGATATTGTCAAGTACCTTCTCGCCGTTTATGGTCTTGCTGAGATTTTCCACTGTGAGCACTTCGTTGCCGATCTCACGCTCGGGCCTGAAATCGATGTAGGGATATTTTCTGCTGGAAGGACGTATGTCGTCCAGCTCGATCTTTTCCAGGGCACGTTTCCTGGATGTGGCCTGTTTGGATTTGGAAGCATTGGCAGAAAAACGGGAGATGAACTCCTGTAATTCCCTGATCTGTTCTTCTTTCTTCTTATTGGCTTCCTTGCGCTGCTTGATGATCAGCTGGCTGGATTCATACCAGAAATCATAGTTGCCGGCATAAAGCTGGATCTTACCGTAATCGATATCTGCGATGTGAGTGCAGACCTTATTCAGGAAATAGCGGTCGTGGGAGACCGCGATTACCGTGTTGTCAAAATTGATCAGGAATTCCTCCAGCCATGCAATGGCATCCAGATCCAAATGGTTGGTAGGCTCGTCCAAAAGCAGGATGTCTGGATTGCCGAAAAGCGCCTTGGCAAGCAGAACCTTGACCTTCTCGTTACCGTTTAAGTCAGCCATCATGCTGTAGTGCAGTTCTGTGCTGATGCCAAGACCGTTCAAGAGCATGGCGGCATTGGAGTCCGCATCCCAGCCGTCCATCTCGGCGAATTCTGCCTCCAGCTCACTGGCGCGGATACCGTCCTCATCGGAGAAATCCTCCTTGGCATAAATAGCGTCTTTCTCCTTCATGATCTGATAGAGCCGTTCATTTCCCATGATGACTGTGTCCATAACAGGATAAGCATCATATTTAAAGTGATCCTGCTCCAGGACGGAGAGACGCTGGCCGGGTGTAATTGATACGTCGCCGTTTGTGGTCTCCAGTGCGCCGGAGAGAATTTTCAGGAAGGTGGACTTACCGGCGCCATTGGCGCCAATCAGACCATAACAGTTCCCTTCTGTGAATTTGATATTTACGTCTTCGAAGAGCGCTTTTTTCCCTACGCGCAGTGTTACGTTGTTTGCTTGAATCATGTTAAAATCCTCTGTTTTTCTATAATTTGCGTATTAATGAAGTCACTTCTATCATTATACACAACATAGCTGTTTTTTCAAGGAAAACTGCGGATTTAATGCACTGCTGAGATCGGCCGGCCGCTGTGACATATACAGACAAAAAAGCGGCGTTCTACAGGGATCGGAGAGATGCCGGCGATCCGAACCGGAATTGACTGCTGTAGAGCCTGCCAGGTATGATCACCGGATGCAGTCCGCTGTTAGGAGCAGAGAAGGCATAATAATGATTTGCATTTTTGTGAACAGGCTTCTGTAATATGCTGTACTTTTGGAACTGTTTCTACTATAATAAATATCGGCATGCAGGCGGTGAAGCAACGGATGTGATTTATGTTTTATGCTGAACGTACGATATGCCATGCAGGATCAATGTGAATTGCATTTGGTGTTGGTTTTGCAGCCATAAGGTAAGCGAATAGCACGCAGCCGATTTAAGACCGGGAGAATTTTGCTGAATCGGTATGAAGCTGTGTCTGGACAGTATAGAGTATTGCACGATGAAAATTGACAGAGGAAACAGGATCAAAGAAGATTCTGGTAAGGAGGTACAGAAGATGGCAGGAAATTTGAGAAAAGCGCTGAAAGGAATTTTCTATTCAGGTGCGCTGTATCTGCTGGTGGTAACGCCGCGTGTGGTAAACAGACCGGATGCGGATATTTTTCGCAAAAAATATTTTGCCCACAGAGGACTGCATGACAATGCAGGAGAGGCGCCGGAGAATTCCATGGCGGCTTTTCGCAGGGCAGTGGAAGCCGGGTACGGCATTGAACTGGATGTACAGATGACAAAAGACGGCATTCCGGTCCTCTTCCATGATGGCACGTTGGAGCGCATGTGCGGTGTGAAGGCGAGGATCGAGGACTATACTTACGAACAGCTGCAGCAGTTTAAGCTGGCGGACTCCGAGCAGAGCATCCCGAAACTGGAGGATATGCTTGCTCTTGTGGACGGGCGGGTGCCGCTTATTGTGGAGATCAAGTCCGAGACGAAAGACGTTGCTTTCTGCGCGGTGATTGACCGGATGCTGCGGGCCTATCAGGGAGAATACTGTATAGAATCCTTTAATCCGCTGGTGTTATTGTGGTACCGCAGGTATCACAACAGTGTGGTCAGAGGACAGCTGGCCTCGAATTTCCGCCTAGACGGCGGTCATAAGAGTCCGCTTTATTTTTTCATGACGCATCTGCTTATGAATATCTTTACGGCGCCGGATTTTATCGCCTACAATCATCAGTTTGAGGAGGAGCCGGGACGAAGGATATGCAGATGGCTTTACAGGCATCCGGCGGTGGCATGGACGATCCGCAGTGAGGCGGAGCTGAAAAAAATGAAAGGAAAGTTCGATGTTTTCATCTTTGAGAACTTTTTGCCATAAATTTTGTGCAGAACTACAAAAAACGGATGCTAAATTTCCAATTATATGGTAAAATAATGAAAGGGCACTGAAATGTGCGTCTCTGCTAGTCAGATCAGAAACTATAAATGAAGAACAGGGCAGTCTGCGGATTGTCTGATTATGGTTTCTGAGTAGTATTTAAGAAAAGAGAGGGAAAAAGTTATGGCAAAATGGGTGTACTTATTTGAAGAAGGCAATGCCGACATGCGTAATCTTCTCGGCGGTAAAGGCGCGAACCTTGCTGAGATGACGAATTTAGGATTGCCGATCCCCCAGGGATTTACAGTTACGACAGAGGCTTGTACTGACTATTACAACAGCGGCAGGCAGATTACGGATGAGATCAAAGGGCAGATATTTGAAGCGCTTGCAACTCTGGAGGAGAAGCAGGGTAAGAAATTCGGCGATACGGAGAATCCGCTTCTTGTTTCGGTACGTTCCGGTGCGCGGGCTTCCATGCCTGGTATGATGGATACGATCCTGAATCTCGGTCTTACGGATGTGGCAGTAGAAGGATTTGCGAAGAAGACAGGCAATCCCAGATTTGCTTATGACTCCTACAGGAGATTCATACAGATGTTTTCTGATGTCGTTATGGAGATTCCGAAGTCTTATTTTGAGAGGATTCTGGACGAGATCAAGGAAGCGAAGGGCATCAAATTTGATACGGAACTGACAGCAGAAGATCTGAAAGAAATCATAACCAGATTTAAAAATATCTATAAAGAGAATAAAGGTGAGGAGTTCCCGCAGGAGCCGAAGGAACAGTTGATGGAAGCTGTCAAGGCAGTTTTCCGTTCTTGGGACAATGAGAGAGCGATCGTGTACCGCCGTATGAATGATATTCCGGGCGATTGGGGCACGGCAGTCAATGTGCAGGCCATGGTATTCGGCAATATGGGCGATACTTCCGGCACCGGCGTTGCTTTTACCAGAAATCCTTCTACGGGTGCGAAAGGTATTTACGGCGAATACCTGATCAATGCCCAGGGCGAAGATGTGGTAGCAGGTATCCGTACACCCCAGCCTATTACCAAACTGGAAGAGGATCTGCCGGATTGCTTCAAGCAGTTCATGGAGATCGCCAATAAACTGGAGAATCATTACCGCGACATGCAGGATATGGAGTTTACGATCGAGGACGGCAAGCTGTTCTTCCTGCAGACCCGTAACGGTAAGCGGACTGCTCCCGCAGCGATCCAGATCGCATGCGACCTGGTGGATGAAGGTATGATCACACCGGAAGAGGCAGTTCTTCGTATTGAAGCGAAATCTTTAGATCAGTTACTGCATCCCACCTTCGACGCGGCAGCGCTGAAAGCCGGTCAGGTGATCGGACAGGCATTACCGGCATCTCCCGGTGCAGCGGCAGGTAAAGTATACTTTACCGCAGAAGAGGCGAAGGCAGCTCACGAAAAGGGTGAAAGAGTCATTCTTGTTCGTCTGGAGACGTCTCCGGAAGATATCGAGGGTATGCACGCGGCAGAAGGTATCCTCACTGTGCGCGGCGGTATGACATCCCATGCAGCAGTGGTAGCCCGCGGCATGGGTACGGCATGTGTATCCGGATGCGGCGACATTGCGATCAATGAAGAGGACAAGGTATTTGAACTGGGCGGAGAAGAGTTCCATGAGGGAGATTATATTTCTCTGGACGGCTCCACAGGTAAGATCTATAAAGGTGATATCAAGACAGTGGAAGCTTCTGTGAGCGGTAATTTCGGACGCATTATGGAGTGGGCGGACAAATATCGTAAGCTGAAAGTACGCACTAATGCAGATACGCCGGCCGACGCAGCCAATGCGATCAAATATGGCGCAGAAGGTATCGGTCTTTGCCGTACCGAGCATATGTTCTTCGAACCCGACAGGATTCCGAAGATTCGTCAGATGATTCTGGCAAGAACCGTAGAGCAGAGAGAGAAAGCACTGAATGCACTGATCCCGTTCCAGAAAGGTGACTTCAAGGCATTGTATGAGGTGATGGAAGGAAGACCGGTGACCATCCGTTTCCTGGATCCGCCGCTTCATGAGTTCGTGCCGACAGACCAGGGTGATATTGATGACCTGGCAGTAGAGATGATGATGACGGCTGAAGATGTACAGGAGATCTGCGATTCCCTGCATGAGTTTAACCCGATGATGGGCCACCGCGGATGCCGTCTGGCAGTTACCTATCCGGAAATCGCCAAGATGCAGACAAGGGCCGTTATGGAGGCTGCCATCGAAGTGAAGAATGAGAAGGGATACGATATCGTACCGGAGATCATGATTCCGCTCGTCGGCGAGAAGAAGGAGCTTAAGTTCGTCAAAGATGTAGTGGTGGAAGTGGCTGAGCAGGTGAAGAAAGAGAAGAATTCCGATATCAAGTACCATGTGGGAACGATGATCGAGATTCCGAGAGCTGCACTTTTGGCAAATGAAATCGCAGAAGAAGCAGAGTTCTTCTCCTTCGGTACTAATGACCTGACACAGATGACTTTCGGGTTCTCCCGTGACGATGCAGGTAAGTTCCTGAGTGATTACTATAAGAATAAGATTTATGAGTCTGATCCGTTTGCAAGACTGGATCAGAGCGGCGTAGGCCAGTTGGTGCAGATGGCAGCAGAGAAGGGCCGCGCGACCAGGTCGGATATCAAGCTGGGTATCTGCGGCGAACACGGCGGAGATCCGTCTTCGGTGGAGTTCTGCCATAAGATTGGGTTGACGTATGTGTCCTGTTCACCGTTCAGAGTGCCGATCGCGAGGTTGGCGGCAGCACAGGCGGCTATAAACAATGTAGGAAAATAGAATATAAGTGTCGTAGGGCACGGAAATTTATTCTAAAAAGAGGCAAACTAAATTTGCTACGACATAGAAAAATAAGACCTTGCATCGAAGGATGCGGGGTCTTATTTTTGTCTAACGACTATCCTTACCCTTGCATAAACACTGGATTTGTAGGAACGTTCTGCACAGGATCACCATGGAGTAGGGGCAGCTAGGGCGAAAGCCCGTGAGGATAAAACAAATTGCCTTTTTATGCCCTTTATAGAAAAAATTTCCGTGCCCTACGACATGGTGATATTTCCTGAATACGTTTTTGGGAAAATGAGAATTGGTTTAAAATCCTTGTAAACAGGGACTTTGAGAGGATTGCCATTTCCCAAAATTGAGAGACAAATTCCCCAAAAGCGATCAGATTTCATTTTTGGGAACGTTTTTGGGAGAATAGCAGGATGTTCCCGGATGGGAGGTTTTGCGAAGGATGAGGAAAAAGAATTTCAAAGGGCGATGTGAAAAGAGGATGATCAGAAAGTGTACTGAGGTATGCAGGACGTATGATGCGATCCAGTATGCTTATGCTGATCTTCTGCAGATGGATGAGGAAGTAAAGGAGATCAGATGCAATGTTCTGTTGGATGGATTGGATGTCGGAGAGTATACATCGGATTTTGTGTGTACCAAAACAGACGGTGATCTGATGGTACGGGAATGTGTGTTTCGTAAGTTCCTGATGAAGCCATTGACGGTGAAACTGTTGGATGCTTCAAGGGAGTATTGGTTTAGGCATGGAGTTACAGATTGGGGGTTGGTCATTGATGAAAAGCATGATTTGTTGCGATCTGGTGATAGCATTATCAGAGTATTGGATGTTCAGGATGATAGAATCCTTGTGATTGACTGTGTGAAACATACTATGCCTGTGTGGATGGAATTTCAATCATTGGATTCATATTCTGAATGTTCCAATGAAAAATTATTCAAGATTACAGATGTAAGTACTGTAGATGTGGATGCTTTAGATGCAGACCAGAGAAAGGTTATGTATGAACGCTATACGATGATCACACCAATTCTTCCGTTTATAGCAGATGATAAGACGCGATCCAAGCTGATCTGTTCTATAACCGAGGAACATCATGTATCAAAACAGACAATCAGGAATTATCTCTGTCTGTATTTGTCTTATCTGGATGTGACTGTGCTTGCTCCAAAGAAGCGGAAGGAGAATCGGGAACTGACACAGGATGAAAAACATATGCGTTGGGCGTTGAATAAGTTTTT
>CANPTH010000023.1 GCA_947576945.1 uncultured Lachnospiraceae bacterium | reverse complement strand
GCCCAGCGTTTTCGCCGGGCCTGCCGTAGAAATAGATACATTGTGGAATGTAAAGTTTGTAGTCATTAGGGATCATTACTCCCCGGATGTTGTAGAAATAGATACATTGTGGAATGTAAAGACGGCTGTATATTGTCCGCTACATTCCTGCATACCGGTAGAAATAGATACATTGTGGAATGTAAAGGAAAGCATTTGAAAAGTTTATGAAGAATGAAGTGGAGTAGAAATAGATACATTGTGGAATGTAAAGGAGGAAATTATAAAATTTGAAATTTCCGACAGTGAGTAGAAATAGATACATTGTGGAATGTAAAGGTCAATGTCATATTCTACATCGCCAAGCATGTAGTCGGTAGAAATAGATACATTGTGGAATGTAAAGACTTTCCAACAAAATAAAAACTACCAACCGTATGGCGTAGAAATAGATACATTGTGGAATGTAAAGTTTCTTTTTTTTATCGCTCATTCGTCATCCTCCTTGTAGAAATAGATACATTGTGGAATGTAAAGAAAATAAAATAGAGCAATATCTTAAGCGGGATCATGTAGAAATAGATACATTGTGGAATGTAAAGAAAAAGATCTTTTCACGACTACAGTGACTATCAGGGTAGAAATAGATACATTGTGGAATGTAAAGGAAGTTTGTGGGATGGTACGTGACTTTAAGTCCTAGTAGAAATAGATACATTGTGGAATGTAAAGCTCTAACCGACTGAGCTAAATTCCGTGGGAGTGCGGTAGAAATAGATACATTGTGGAATGTAAAGGAAGTATAAGCAGGCGGCAAAAGAAGCACAGGACAGTAGAAATAGATACATTGTGGAATGTAAAGATGACGTGGATAAGGTTGTGGAAGAAATGCAGGACGTAGAAATAGATACATTGTGGAATGTAAAGTAGACCGCACATGCCGGAATCATGGCGGCTGTGAGTAGAAATAGATACATTGTGGAATGTAAAGTCTTCTAATATAATTTTCATTATGCGCCCTCCACGGTAGAAATAGATACATTGTGGAATGTAAAGATGATTCTGGATGATACGAGCAAGAAGAACCGGCGGTAGAAATAGATACATTGTGGAATGTAAAGGCAATTCACGCCATGCAGGGCGGTTATGTGTGTCACTGTAGAAATAGATACATTGTGGAATGTAAAGGTGATCGTCCCGATAGATAAGGTCGTGGCGAACAATGTAGAAATAGATACATTGTGGAATGTAAAGATCCGTGTTGCGTAGTCGCTCTACGCTAGACAGGAGCGTAGAAATAGATACATTGTGGAATGTAAAGAAAGGTGGCATCCGTCAGTAATGGCGCTGTAAAGGGTAGAAATAGATACATTGTGGAATGTAAAGTGTCTTTCAGATAATCGACCTGGGTGAGCAGTTCCCGTAGAAATAGATACATTGTGGAATGTAAAGTTTACATTTAAAAAAGATGTTAATGCCATACATACAGTAGAAATAGATACATTGTGGAATGTAAAGTGCCATATTTTTTAAGACTGTTGATGACTGTTTCGGTAGAAATAGATACATTGTGGAATGTAAAGCCTCTACCATATGACCGACAACATCGTAGTCAGTTGTAGAAATAGATACATTGTGGAATGTAAAGAAGAGCAGAACCAGAGCAAAAGCGGCAACGAGGACGGTAGAAATAGATACATTGTGGAATGTAAATGCCTTAAGCTCTGTGTATAGCCCGTGGTACTCTCAGTAGAAACAGACACATTATGGAACAGTGAAAATTGAAAAACATTTAAAAAATAAAAAGGAGCTGCTATGGAAACCCGAATCACAGGAGTCATGATCTACTACTATTTTGTCTGCAAAAGAAAACTGTGGTATTTCGTTCACGAGATCAATATGGAGAGTGAGAACGAAAATGTCATGTTGGGGAAGCTTTTGGATGAAAGCAGTTATCAGCGGGATGATAAGCACATTAATATCGACAATGTCATCAACATTGATTTTATCAAAGAGCATAAAGAACTTCATGAAATTAAGAAAAGCCGATCCATAGAAGAGGCGGGCGTCTGGCAGATGAAATACTATCTGTACTATTTAAAACAGCGTGGTGTGGATGGATTCAAAGGCAGGATAGACTATCCTTTGCTTAAGAAAAATTTGACAGTGGAACTTACGCAGGAAGATGAGAAACGGCTTGAAGAGATCATCAGGGAGATTTGTCTTTTGATAGAGGAGGTTTATCCACCACATTTTCAGGCAATAAAAATATGTAATAAATGCGCATATCACGATCTGTGTTTTGTTTGAAAGTACATAGGGATTTTGTAGATTTTATCATATAACAGACAGGATAGGTATGAAATAACATTACAATTACGGGAGAGAATATGGGCCAGAGTTTTTATGTTTACAACAATGGAGATCTGAGAAGAAAAGACAATACCCTGCAGTTTACGAATGCAGAGGGGGACAAAAAGGATATCCCGATTGAACGGATTGACGATATCTATGTGATGGCGGAGATGACATTTAACTCGACTTTTCTCAGCTACCTGTCACAGTACGGGATCACGATGCATTTCTTTAATTATTACAATTACTATACGGGCAGTTTTTATCCAAAGGAAAAGCTGCTTGCCGGTCAGCTGCTTGTGAAGCAGGTGGAGCATTACGCTGACTATAGCAAGCGCATGACTCTTGCCAGAAAATTTATCGAGGCAGCAGCGGACAATATTTACAGGAATCTTCGTTATTACAACGGACGGGGAAAGGATGTTTCCGGGTATATGTCCGAGGTGGATGATCTTCGGAAAAGAATACCGGGTACAGAATCCGTGGAAGAGTTGATGGGCATCGAGGGGAACATCAGGAAGCAATATTATGCGGCGTGGAATGTGATCATAGATCAGGAGATCCATTTTGAGAAGCGTGTGATGCATCCGCCGGATAATATGATCAATTCTTTGATTTCTTTTGTAAATTCCATGATCTATGCGAAAACATTGAGTGAAATTTATCATACACAGCTGAATCCGACGATCAGCTATCTGCATGAACCGGGTGCGCGCAGATTCTCTCTTTGTCTTGATGTGTCCGAGGTGTTTAAGCCGCTTATTGGTGACAGACTGATCTTCTCACTTTTAAACAGGAAGCAGATCACAGAGGACAGCTTTACGAAAGAACTGAACTTCCTGCATTTGAAAAAAGAGGCTTCTGCGTTGATCTCCAGAGAGCTGGAAGAGCGTCTGAAAAAGACGATCATGCATAAGGAACTGGGCCGACAGGTCAGTTATCAGTATCTGATACGTCTGGAGGCGTACAAACTGATCAAACATCTGATCGGTGAAAAGGAATATGAAGGGTTCAAGATATGGTGGTAGGACATGTATGTAGTACTGGTATATGATATTGCGCAGGATAAAAACGGACAGAAACGGTGGTCGCACGTCTATAAGATATGCAAAAAATATCTGTCTCACATTCAAAATTCCGTCTTTGAAGGAGAGATATCCAAGGTGCAGATCACAAAAATGCAGCAGGAGTTAAAGCCGTATATTGATAAGGAACTGGATTCCGTGATTATTTTTAAGAGTCGTCAGGAAAGATGGCTGGACAAAGAATTCTGGGGAAAAGAGGATGACGCGACGGATTTTTTCCTGTGAAAGGGCATTTGACAAGGTTTGTGACAGAATTCTTAGTAAGAAACGGGTGACAGATGTGCGGCTGCATGATACAATAGGTCGGACTGTCTGACAGGGAAATCCGGGTTGTATGGGTGAACAGTCAATTCTGGGATTTGTGTCTGTGCGCTGTTTGCCGCAAATCCATTATAAGCAGTCCGGGCAGGGTTGCGGTAAAGGCAGCGCAGAAATGGGGTACAGGTATGAAATATGATGTTATTATTATCGGTGCAGGGCCGGGCGGGATCTTCACTGCCTATGAACTGGTGCAGCAGGAGAAACAGTTAAAGATCGCGGTATTCGAATCCGGGCACGCACTTAACATGCGCCGCTGTCCGATCGACGGGGATCAGGTAAAAAGCTGTGTGCACTGCAGCATCTGTTCGATCATGAGCGGATTTGGCGGCGCGGGCGCTTTTTCCGACGGCAAATATAATATCACCAACGACTTTGGCGGCACACTGTATGAATATGTAGGCAGGAAGCAGGCCATCGACCTGATGAAATATGTGGATGAGATCAATATGAAGTACGGCGGGGAGGGCACGAAGCTGTACAGCACCACGGGGACGCATTTCAAGAAACTGTGTCTGCAGAATAAACTGAGTCTGCTGGACGCTTCCGTGCGGCATCTGGGAACGGATATCAATTATATCGTGCTGGAAAATTTATATGCCGATCTGAAAGATAAAGTGGACTTTTATTTTGACACGCCGGTCAAAACGGTGGAGACCCAGGAAGGGAGCTATCTTGTGGTCTGTGAGGAAAAGACGTTTGAGTGCGACCGGTGCGTCGTATCTGTCGGCCGCAGCGGCAGCAAGTGGATGGAGCAGGTGTGCAGGGAACTGGAGATACAGACGAAATCCAACCGGGTTGATATCGGCGTCAGGGTGGAACTGCCGGCAGTGATCTTTTCCCATCTGACAGATGAGCTGTACGAGAGCAAGATCGTCTACCGCACGGAAAAGTTTGAGGACAGGGTGCGGACGTTCTGCATGAATCCGCACGGCATTGTGGTTAATGAGAATACCAACGGGATTGTGACGGTGAACGGGCACAGCTACGAAGGCGCGGAGAAGCAGACAGAGAATACGAATTTTGCCCTGTTAGTGGCGAAGCATTTTTCTGAGCCTTTCAAGGACAGTAACGGATACGGCGAGAGTATCGCCAGGCTTTCCAATATGCTGGGCGGCGGCGTGATTGTGCAGCGTTTCGGCGATCTGGTGCGGGGGCGGCGCAGCAACGAGAAGCGGATTGAGGAAGGACTGGTGCAGCCCACATTAGCGGCCACGCCGGGCGATCTGAGTCTGGTGCTGCCGAAGCGCATTCTGGACGGTATTATGGAGATGATCTATGCCCTCGACAAGATTGCGCCGGGGACGGCCAACGACGATACACTGCTGTATGGAGTGGAAGTGAAATTCTACAATATGGAAGTGGCGATCGACGAACATCTGGAGACGAGACATAAAGGGCTGTATATCATAGGCGACGGGAGCGGCGTGACCCATTCGCTGTCCCATGCCTCCGCCAGCGGTGTGTATGTGGCACGGAATATCGCTGAAGTGGTGTAAGGTAAGGGCGCAGCTCTGGTACCGGAATGCCTGCTGTTGCCAGTAATATCGCCGAAGCAGTGTAAGGTAAGGGACGGTAAAGACCCGTGCCGGAGCCGGTATCCGGTATGGATGAGAAGAAGGATAAGCGTATAAGCTGACATAAGCTGTGGTAAGGCTGCATAGATTGTAGTAATGATCTGTGCAGCCTTTTTCATTGATCTGCAAAGCAAACCTGTTTTAATCTATTTTAATCTTTGGGATGACAGGATCTTTGCCGCAAAGGCTGCTCTAACCCGGCGAGGTATCCAGTATGGTCGCTGTATTATCAAATATATCCAGTATTATCATTCCGGTCATTATTTTTTATGTTGTGGCTTACGGGCTGGCGGCCAGAAGCAATGTGTATGAGGATTTTATCAAGGGAGCGAAGGACGGGTTCTATACGGTCATCCAGATCATGCCTACGCTGATCGGGCTTATGGTGGCGGTGGGGGTTCTGCGCGCGTCCGGTTTTCTGGATTTCGTGGGCGGGCTTTTTTCCGGGGCGGCGGCCAGGCTGGGCTTTTCTTCAGAACTGGTGCCGCTTATGCTTATTAAGATGTTTTCTTCCTCCGCGGCTACGGGACTGGTACTGGATATCTTTAAGAATCATGGGCCGGATTCCCTGATCGGCCTGACCACTTCAATCATGATGAGCTGTACGGAGACGATCTTCTATACGATGTCGGTTTATTTCCTGGCGGCTAAGGTGACGAAGACCAGATATACGCTCAAAGGGGCGCTGCTTTCTACGTTTGCGGGAATCGCGGCGAGTATCATTCTGGCAGGGATGCTGGTTTAGCGACAGTGCGGCAGAAGAAAAACCTCTGGAGTGGATATAGTAAACGACATAACAAATTTCTGTTTCCAGTGTCGTTAACTATAAAGAACAGAACACAAAATGGCTGACAGAACAGCATGGAAAAACAGCACCCCATCAAGGAGTGCTGTTTTTCTGTGTGAGAAGGATAGAAATGTGTAAACTCAAATATATGTCAACAGCGCATTTGCATGGAATGCAGCTGTTATTGTTAGTCGAAGCCGATCGACACCAAACCAGCACCGGCGGCTCCATTATTATGTAGGTCAGAATAGTCATTTAAGTTATGTATTCCCCAACTACAAGTAATACTATACATGGGAATTGTGAATGGGATGTGTCAAATATCGAAAGAAAAAAGAAAGAAATTATAAAATAAATTTTAGATTTGCAAATTGTTAGAATATTTGTCGAAAAATGTAGTGCGGACTATGCCGCACTACGAGGTTATTCCTGCGTTACCACACGGATGCTGTAGACATTGCCCAACTGCGCCGGGTATGTTTCCATAATGCTGCCGTCGTATTCGATCTCAACGACATCTCCGGCCTGCAGTGCGATTCCTTCTTCATTGCTGAGAGAAATCTGGTCGGAAGATGTCAGTTCTACGGAACCGGCGACGGGTTCCACCAGAAGTCGCGTATCGTTTACCTGCAGAACAGTTGCCTGAAACGTAAATATCGTGTCGGTTCCATCTATGGAATTAAATAATTCTGTTATCTTTTCACGCAGTGCAGGGGCAGGTTTGTAGATGCCCTGATAAGGTTGTTCTACATATTCTACGCTGTTTTTTTCATAGTAAAAGATTGTAGAGACCTGGTTATCGTAGTTAAGATCAATCGCCATGTAATCATCAACCGCCGGTGCATCGTTCACGGATTGTCTGTCTGTTATTTCCATATCCTGTAAAAGCAGCATAAATTCATCGACGAAACTCTGATCGATGGAAACTACGGAGATGTCACCGTGGTGAATTTCAATGGACGAAACGGTAGACACATCGGGCAGGGCAATAGGCTCACCCTTTTTCCCGCATGCAGTGATCATGCCAAGTGTCAGTATGATAAGGAAAATTACTTTGGTTTTTTTCATGAGAAACTCCTTACTGGGGATTTGTTCACTGAGGGTATAATGAAATGATACAACAGTTTGTCTTTGCATGTCCAGCGTCTCTTTTTGCTTTTCATTCCCAAAAACAGCTGTTTCGTGTTATCGGGTAAAATATAGAAAATTTGCATGATATCATTTAACGGGTGCGATTGCTTCGGCAGGAGCGGTTTTCCAGTGAAGTAACAGGAAAGGGAGAGAAGGCTGCTATTGAAGGCGCTGCATATCTGTGATATAATTTTTGACGTATTATTGTAATGTCTGAGTTGTATTTGCAATACTTTTGCAGTGTTTGATTATGTGGCCTGGGACGGCGTATCTGTTGATGTTATAATATAAGTGCCGGTTAAAGAACGAAAATTTTGTGAGAAGTTTGACGAAGAGGATAGAGACTGCACAGATGAAAATAATTCATGTATCAAAACAAAAGGGAGGAGGGCGAAGAAGCGTATGGAAAATACAGGAATTCTTGTCACCATTATCATAAGTATCGTTCTCCTGACCCTGTTTCTGACAGGGATCGTTTTTGTCATCCGCAGCGTGCGACGCAATCGCCGCACGGGTGTGATGGACGAGATGGAGGGGCATGAGTTTGAATATTTCTGTGCGGATCTGCTGGAGAAACAGGGATTTACAGATGTGGAAGTGACCCGCGGCAGCGGTGATTTCGGCGTGGATATTCTGGCGGAGAAGGACGGGGTGACGTACGCGGTGCAGTGCAAGCGTTATCATGGGACAGTGGGCGTGGACGCCGTCCTGCGGACTTACGCCGGCAGGGATTATTACGGCTGCATGGTGGGCGCGGTGATGACCAACCAGTATTTTACGGCGCCGGCTGTGGAAGCCGCGGAGAAGCTGCACATTCTGCTGTGGGACAGGGGATATGTGGATGATGTAATGGTATAAGCCACAATGAGCATCTTACAATATTAATTTGACTATCAAACTATTTTTTGATAAAATGGTACTGTTGTGATGGCCAAATACAGAGGCTTTGGAATGGAAGTGAAAGTAAGATGAACATCAACCATATGTTAAATGAGGTGCTTGTCCGGCTGTTCCGTAATATCAATGTCCTAGAGGAACGGGCGATCTGCACCGGGGATTATAAAGACGTGACGGCCAACGATATGCATGTGATCGAGGCGATCGACATGGAGGAGGCCAGAAATATGACGAGTGTGGCAAGATCTCTGGGCGTAACCACGGGGACACTGACCATAGCGGTCAACAGCCTTGTGAAAAAGGGCTACGTGGAAAGGGGCAGGAGCGAGGAGGACCGCAGGGTAGTGCTGGTATCTCTTTCTGAGAAAGGGAAAAAAGCCTATCTCCACCACCAGCAGTTCCATGAACAGATGATAGAGGCCATTGTGGAGGAACTGTCGGAGGAGGAGCAGGCAGTGTTGGAGAAAGCGCTGGTGAAGCTGGACCGCTTCTTCCGTTCTTAGGGAGAAGAACCTGTGCGGTTTTCAGTAAAGTCAGTATTCCGGCAAAAGCGCGGACAGCGTTCCGAAATCCGCGGGACCGTTTTCCAGCAGGAAACAGTGGAAACGATAGAGAAAGGCAGAGTCGTTATCGCCCCAGAGGGCAGCGGCCTGCTTTTTTAATTCCATGATTTCCAGATATCCCAGATAGTATTTCGGATAGTTGCAGGGTTCTTCGGCAATGTAGGAGTAGACTGCTTCCATGGTCTGGGTGTTTGTGGAGCCGAAGGAGGACAGGACTTCGCACACGTCTTCCAGGGTGGCGCCGTCATAGTGGATGAAAAGATCCAGAAGTGCGTACAGGCAGAGCTGGATCTGCCGGTCCAGTCGGCAGAGCATGTAGTAGTCCGCGGCCTCGGGGTGCTGTTTCTGCGCCAGGCCGGCGGCGTAGTCGTAAGAGGACAGTTCTGCATACATGGCCCAGCCTTCCACAAAACCGCCGTAATACAGGACGCTGCGCAGGGGTGTCATTTCGGTCTTTCTCCAGTACTGCTGACTGAACAGTGTCTGGTAGAGATGGCCCGGATACCCCTCGTGGGCCAGCGTGGTAAAGAGGGAGATGTCGCCCTGGGTATCCAGCGTATTGATATAGACGGTATTGTTCCACACGTTATCCATGGGCGGCGTCATGTAGAAGGCCGGGGCGGTGTAGGGCTGCAGGCTGTCGTCTACGTATTTGACTGTACAGTGAACCAACGTGTCTTCCGGGTCGGCCGGGATGGCCGGATAGTCCTGCCGGATCATGCTTTCCAGACAGGAGAGCATTTCCTCCGGTGTCATTGGCGGCAGTAGTGACGGGTCAGCCAGAAACTGCTCTTTCAGGGCAGGGTTATCGGCCAGCAGGGAAGCCAGCGTCTGGTAGTTGGACTGTAAGTCGCTGTAGAGCAGCCGTTTGATCTCGTCGATGCTGCGCACGGAGCCGGTCTGCATCCGCAGCAGCGCCTCATAATACTCCCGGCCGCCTTCGTGTCTGGCCAGACCGCAGGTTTCCCGGCCGCTTCCTTTCAGAAGGGTCAGCTCGTCGGCAAGGCGGTCGTAGGCGGGGGCGACGACGGTGGTCAGAAGTCTGTTATGTTCGGACCGGTAGGCATCTGCGTCCTGTCCGGTGATAAGGCCGGCATCCTGAAGCGACTGGAGCTTTCCTGCAAAAGTGAGTTCGAGAAAATGGGTATTATTCTCCAGCTGCTCGGGATTCATCAGCTGCGTGCACTGCTTTATGACTTTGTCCGCGGTGGCGTCGGACATAAAAAGGCCGGCCGCCGCTTTTTCCTGCTCAAAAGTGATCAGCCCGTTGAAGTAAGCGGGAATCTGGTTTAAGATGGACAGATAGAGTTCTATGTCTTCGGGACAGTCTATCCGATACTCCGCCAGCAGAACCGGCAGTTCCGAGGGCATACCGGAGGAAGGGGACAGAGGCTCCGCGAAATAGGGATAGGCGGCGGTGTGCGCGGCAGTGTCTATGTAGGAGCTGAGAAGCCCATGCAGATACCGGTTGGATGCGGAAAGGCTGTCGGTATCGTAGGAAGAGAGCCGGTCAGCCAGCGTGGACAGGGCGTAGACGTTGTCCGTCGCGTGTCCGGTCTGGTATACGGGGAGTTTCAACTGTGATTCGTCAACCTGCCAGGTCTGCGGGTCATCGACGGAATAGTGGAAGTTGATAGGGTTCGACTGCAGTTCTTCGAGAAAAAAGGCGTTCGCGAAGCGTTCGAAACGGGCGTCCGCATGATTGTACTGATAAAAGTAAAAAGTTGCAGTACTGAAGCCTGCAAAGAGGAGCAGGGCCGCGGCCCACTGTTTGAAAGATAAATGGCGTTTCAAGGCAATACCTGTCTTTAGGATTTGTTCCTATTATATGAGTCACGCCGGGAAATATTGCGCATGATTTATGTGAGACGGATTTTGTAATGTGAGACAAAAATCGTGCAGAGCCGTAACAGTATATGATAAGATTAGGTAGAAATGACGACAGCGCAGGAAAGAACAGAAACGGTGGGAGGTTGACATGCATTCGGACAGGGTAAGATATTCCATTAAGAATAAACTTTTTATGCTGTCAGCGACAGTGGCGGTTCCTTTTCTGATCATGGTGATCTATCTCATCTACGCGCTGCACAGCTACAGTAATGCCTACAAGGCGATTGTGAACAACATGACGGTGGCCAATAACTATAACCTGAATTTCAAGGAGGAGATGGACGAGAGCCTCTATAAGCTGGTGGTAGGATCGGTCACTTTTGAGACGGTTGGGGAGGAAGAAGGGCTGCAGAATCCTTACGGGATGATCGAGGATCTGCGCAGTGAGTTCGGAAAGCTGATGCGGATTACGACGGACGGTGAGAGCCGGGCCTGGCTGCAGATCCTGATGCGCAACATTGACACGCTGGAGGACAGGGTGGATGATATCAGGACGAATCTGGAGGCTGAGAACAGTTATGATATGAATATCGAGATGCTGGACAACAATATTTATATCATGACTGAACTGGTGCAGGACAACATTCAGTCTTATATTTATTATCAGACCAGGAGCATTGAGCATCTGACGCAGCAGCTTAATGACAGGGTGCATACTTTCACCCTCTTCTGCGGGGTACTGCTGGCATTGCTGGTGGCGCTGGTGATTGTGCTGACGATGATGATCGTGGCGGGTATTATCAAGCCTATTCAGGAATTGTCTCAGGTGACGAGGCAGATCTCTCAGGGTGATTTTTCCGCCCGGGCGAGAACGGATACCCACGACGAAGTGGCGCAGCTGGCGGACAGTGTCAACAGCATGACGGAGAGTCTGGAGGAGCTGGTGGGGAAGATCAAGGAAGACGAGCGCAAGATGCGGCACGCGGATCTGCGGCTTTTGCAGGAGCAGATCAATCCTCACTTTTTATATAATACACTGGACACCATCGTCTGGCTGATTGAGGGACATGCCTCTGATAAGGCCGTGAATATGGTGGTGTCGCTGTCGGAGTTCTTCCGGCTTGTTCTGAGTAAAGGCAGAGAGTACATCACGATTCAGGAAGAGGAAATGCATATCAAAAGCTATCTGGAGATCCAGCAGGTTCGCTATCGGGACATTCTGGAATACCGGATCGACATTGCGCCGGAACTGTACCGCTATAAGATTCTGAAACTGACGCTGCAGCCGCTGGTTGAGAATTCCCTTTACCATGGGATCAAGTACAAGCGGGCCAAAGGGGTGATTGTGATCACCGGGAAGCTGCAGGGGGATATGGTGGTTTTTCAGGTGCAGGACAACGGTGTGGGCATGGAAAAGGAAGAGCTGGACAACCTGTGCAGTGAGATCGTGAAGCCCTGTCAGGATACGGGAAAAGGGTTCGGGCTGGCCAATGTCAATGAGCGTATCCGCATGAATTTCGGTCCGGAATTCGGCATGAAGATCGAGTCCGCACCCGGCGCCGGCACCTGCGTGGAGGTGGTGATCCCGGCCATTCCCTATGAAGCGTGAATACGGCAAAATAAATGTAGCGGATCGCCTTGTCGTATGGCAGTGCAAAGTGATTCGGCGAAAATCAGTAAGACTTCGCAAAGACAGGCAGGAATCAGTAAGAATCATCAGGAATTAGTAAGAATCATCAGGAATCAGTAAAGTTCAGCAGGGAAAAGTATTCAGGCATCAGCGAAAGAACAAAACACAGACGGGGAGAGAACAGATCGCATGAAAACAAAAAAGCAGTACAACAGATTGCTCTTTATCTTTATACCGACGGTCATGATCTTTCTGGCCGTGTTTGTGTGGGGGCTGGGGCTTTTTACGGATATCGAAGAGGAGCCTTATGTCAGTGAAGAGACGAACCGTATTGTGGTGGGGGTGTCCCAGCTGGGCAGTGAGTCGGGCTGGAGAACGGCCAATACAGAATCTGTGCAGTCGGTATTTACCAATGAGAACGGTTACTTCCTGCTTTTCAGCAATGCGCGGCAGAAGCAGGAGAATCAGATCAAAGCGATCCGCAGCTTTATTTCCCAGCGGGTGGACTATATCGTGTTCGCGCCGGTGGTGGAGGACGGCTGGCGGACTGTGCTGCAGGAGGCGAAAGAGGCCGGGATTCCGGTCATTATGATGGACAGGAAGGTGGAGGCGGCAGATCAGGAGCTGTGCGTCAGCTGGGTGGGCACCGACTCCAGACAGGAGGGCGTCAAGGCCGGCCGGTGGCTGGAAGGGCATCTGCGTGATAAGGGTGTGACCGGGGAGGAGACCGTGAATATCGTGGTGCTGACAGGAACGGAGGGAGCCTCTTCCGCGATCGGGAGAAGCGACGGTTTCCGGGAGGTGGCGCGGGGTCATGCCAACTGGAAGATTCTGGAAGAAAAGTGCGCAGACTTCACTTCCGCCAAGGGCAAAGAAGTGATGGAAGGTTTTCTGAGGAAGTATCCGGAGATTGACGTGGTGGTTTCCCAGAACGACGATATGACGTTCGGGGCCATCGAAGCCATACAGGAGGCCGGCAGGACGGTGGGCGTGCACGGGGAGATCAGCATCATCTCCTTTGACGCCGTGCACGATGCGCTGGAGATGGTAGCGGCCGGCACCATCAATGTGGATATCGAGTGCAACCCGAATCAGGGCGAGTATCTTTCACAGGTGATCTCCATGCTGGAGAAGGGGCAGGAAGTGGAGAAGGATTATTACGTGGAGGAGGATATCTTCACGATCGAGAATGTGACGGAAGAAGTGCTGCAGGAGAGGAATTATTGATCTGTTAATCGTATTTTTAATGGTATTTTGATCAGGAAAGGACAGGAACATGCTGAAAATATTTCTCGTGGAAGATGAAAGTATCGTCAGGGAAGGGCTGCGGGACAACATCCCCTGGCAGCAGTACGGGTACAAATTCGTGGGGGAGGCCAGCGACGGCGAGATGGCGCTGCCGCTGATCCAGAAGACGCGGCCGGACGTGCTGCTGACGGATATCAGAATGCCTTTTATGGACGGGCTGTCCTTAAGCCGGATCGTGCATCAGGAATTCCCGGAGACGAAGATCATCATTATCAGCGGGTACGACGACTTCGAGTATGCCAGACAGGCCATTTCGCTGGGGGTGGAGCAGTATCTGCTCAAGCCGATCACCCGGGCTACGCTGCAGAAGGAGCTGACGGAGCTGAGGATGAAGATCGAGAATGAACAGGAGCAGAAACGGTATCAGGAAAAGTTTCAGGAGGAGACCAGGGAGTATGAACAGTTCTCAAGGACGAACTTTTTCATGAAGGTGTTCGAGGGGCGGATTCCCGTGCAGGATATCTATGAGGAGGCGGCGAAGCTGTCTTTGAAGATCAATGCCTCCGGGTACAATCTGGTGATGTTTGCCCTGCTGGAAAAGAAGGAGGGGATAGACAGCGGCTTCGAGTCGGAGGCTTTTGCCAGAAAAAGGGACGAGCTGCTGCGGTATTTCGTGCGTTATCCGGAGCATATTGTCTTTCGATGGAACATCAACACCTATGGGGTGCTGATCAAAGGAAATCCGGAGCAGATGCAGGAGCTGACAGACAGGTGCCTGGGCGGCATAGAGCGTATCTGCGGCGCTGTGGAAGGCGCGCTTGACTGGTATGCGGCGGCCGGGGAGCCGGTGGAGCGGCTGAGTATGCTGGCCGGGTGCTATGCTTCGGCCAATCATCTGTTTGCCTATCGCTTCCTGATGCCGGGGGTGCATATTTTTACAAAAGAAGTGACGGACAACTATATGCCCATGGAGTCCGGCGGCCGGATCAGCGATATCGACTCCGCCAAGGTGGATCCGGGACTGATCCGCGACTTTTTGATGCGGGGCAGTCATGATGAGATTCAGGAATTTACGGTGAACTGGCTGCTCAGCATACAGGATGCGCTGCAGTCCAGACTTTTTCAGAATTATCTCGTCTTTCATGTACATTTCGTGGTGGTGGCGTATGTGGAGTCCATCGGCTACGATAAGAAGGAATTTCTGGAGCTTCTGGGAGAAGAGCAGATGCAGGAGGTCAATCTGAGCATGGAGGAATTGACCGCTTACATCAGGAATCTGCTGGAAAAGGCCATGGAGCTGCGGGATCAGGAATCCGTCAACCGCAGTAAGACGGTGCTGAAACGGGCGCTGGAATATATAGAAGAGAATTATGTGCAGGAGACACTTTCGCTCAACACGGTGGCGGGCGAGGTGGGCGTCAGCGCCAATTATTTCAGCGCCATTTTCAGTCAGGAGATGGAAGTGACCTTCATCGAGTATGTGACGCAGAAGCGTATGGAGAAGGCTAAGAAGCTGCTGCGCCAGACGGAGAAGGCTTCCCGGGATATCGCACAGGAGGTGGGCTATAAGGATCCCCACTATTTCAGCTTCGTGTTCAAGAAGACCCAGGGATGCACGCCGCGGGAGTACCGCACGCGGGGGAATCTATAGGGTCTGCGGTGTGGCGTCACTTTCCCTGATCACCAGCTCCCAGGGAAGCTCCTGTGATGATACCGGCAGCCGCTGCAGGGAACGCAGCATACAGTCGGCCGCACAGCGGGCCATTTCGTGGGGCCTGTGGGCCAGCGTGGTGATGCGGACATGGCTTAATTCACTGAGATAGCTGTCGGCGAAACAGACCACGGTGATATCCTGCGGCACTTCGAGGCCTGCGTAGGACAGTTCATTGATCATCCAGTAGGCGATCTCGTCATTCTGGCAGACCAACGCGGAACAGCCGGGCAGCTGTTTGTGGATGAAGTCCGAGAGAAACCGGGTGTCCTGCTTTCTTTCCATCAGATCCAGCTGGGCGGAGGTATACCAGCCGATCCGTTCATCGGGAATCAGCAATCCGGCATCCCGCATACAGTGCTGCAGGCCGTGGTAACGCTCTATGCCCTGCATATCGTCCAGCTTGAAAAACCCGGCGAGCCGGGTATGTCCCTGATCGAGAAGATGCTGTCCCAGCTGAACGCCGCCGTAGTAGTTGTCGTCCTTGACGCAGACTGCCCAGGGCAGGGTTTTATAGACGCCGTGCAGGAAAATAAGCGGTATGTCCCGGCGGTGCAGCTGTTCATAGTAATCCAGATTGGGGTTTGGCAGGGCGCTCTTACAGGGTTCGACGATCAGGCCCCGGGGCGGGCGGCCGCTGAACTCCTGCAGGAATTCCCGTTCCTTTGCCACCTGATTGTCTGTGGGGTACACCTGCAGCGAGTACCCTTTTCCGGAGAGGACGGCGCGGATATCGCCGATCAGTTCCGGATAAATATGTTCCTGTTCGCTGCGGATGAGCAGCGCGATGGTGTTGCGGGAATCGTCTGCGGACAAGCCGGTGGCGTAAGAGCCGCTGCCCTGTCTGGTGGTGATCAGGCCCTGCGAGGCAAGCAGCGCCAGCGCCTGCCTGACGGTCTGCCGGCTGACCTGATACTGCCTGCCAAGTTCGGCTTCCGTGGGCAGCCTGTAGATACCGTTATTTACATTGGTGGTGAGCATATCTGCCAGCCGGGCCGCCAGATCCCTGTACTTTGCTGCCATATGTCTTTTCGTCCTTTCTGTATTTTACTTCTGAATTTCTATTCTGTATTTTCTTTCTATCGAAGAGCATAAGTGACGGTTCAGATATCAATTTCGGCATCCGGCTTCTGCCAAATCCATATACGGAGTTTTTGCAGGGCCGAAAGCGAAAATTTCCATGTCATTAGTATAATAAAAAATTCCCACATCTGTTCATAATTTGTTCAAAATTTATCCACGCCCAGGAAAAGAAATCATAAAATTTGCAACATAATTATTGAATATTGGCAGAATATACAAACAAAAACAGGAATATTTTTGAAGTTCAATACATAGAAATCATAAAAAAACTACCGTAATCGTAAAAATTATAACATACAAATTTGAATTTGTCCGTATTTTTCTGTATAGGTGAAAATTTGTATTGTTTATTTCACCGAAATCAAAGAAACGCAACGCTACTACATTGACGATTGATATTACGACCGATACAATAGAACCATGAAGCAAGTCCATCGGGCGGGCTTCCAAAAACATAATTCTAATTCATAAGGGAGGAAAAAGAATGAAGAAGAAATTAGCGCTTTTATTGGTAGCAGGCATGACAATGGCATCTCTTGCAGGATGCGGCGGCGGTGACGACGCAGCGCCGGCAGATGCAGCACCGGCTGAGGAGGCAGCCCCTGCAGAGGAAGAGGCTCCGGCAGAAGAGGAAGCTGACACTGCAGAAGAAGCTCCGGCAGAAGAGGAAGCTGCGGCTGACGAAGCAGCACCGGCAGCAGACGGCGAATTGATCAGAGTAGGTTTCGCACAGGTTGGACATGAGTCTGACTGGCGTGCAGCCAACACACAGAACTATCAGGATACTTTCTCCGAGGCAAACGGTTATGAGTTATCTTTCGTAGACGCTGACAATGACAATGCAGTACAGCTGGAGGCAGTTCGTACTTTCATTCAGCAGGAGATGGATTACATCTGCATCGCTCCGATCGAGACAGCAGGTTGGGATACAGTTCTCCAGGAGGCACAGGACGCAGGCATTCCGGTACTGATCGTTGACCGTTCCGTAGATGCTGACGCATCCTTATATGAGACACAGATCGGCTGTGACATGGTTGCTGAGGGTGAGATGGCTGGTAACTGGCTGGCTGAGTATCTGAACGGTGAAGATGCTAACATTCTTGTGATTGAGGGTTCTGTAGGTGCATCTGCAACACTTGGACGTACAGAAGGCTTCAACAACATTGCAGAGCAGCACAGCGAGTGGACGATCCTTGACTCTCAGTCCGGTGACTTCACACAGGCAGGCGGACAGGAAGTTATGGAGTCCTTCATCAAGTCCTACAGTGATTTCAACGTAGTAGTATGTCAGAACGATAACGAAGCATACGGCGCAATGGACGCAATGGATGCAGCAGGCATCACATACGGTGTTGACGGCGACGTGATCATCATCTCCTTCGATGCTACACACGACGGCTTACAGTATACATTAGACGGCAAGATCAACTGCAACGTAGAGTGTAACCCTCTGCAGGCTGAGTTCGCAGCAGAAGTTATCCAGAAGCTGCAGGCTGGCGAAGCGGTTGACGACCAGACAGTCGTTGTTGACCAGGCTTTCGTAGCACCTGGCATCGAGTCCCAGTATGCAACAACCATGACACAGGAAGTTCTGGACGGCCGCGCATACTAAGAACAGGAACAGTACTTGAATTGAACACATAAGAATAGAATAAGGAGAGAAATTCCATTTCTCTCCTTTTTCTTTCGCTGAATTTGGTGTACAATAGAGAAGCAGAGCGTTTATTGTTGGAAAATTATCGACAATACGCTGAAATTTGAAAACAGTTTGGTCAGTTCTGTTTATTTACTGCACTGACCGCAGCAGGATGGAGTGGTTACAAAATGTGTGACGGCAGGAGGTATTTGTATGGAAAGTAACATTGCTTTAACGATGCGAGGGATCTGCATGACCTTCCCCGGAGTCAAAGCGCTGGACAATGTGGACTTCACACTGAAAAAGGGAGAGATCCGTGCGCTGATGGGGGAAAACGGCGCCGGGAAATCGACATTGATCAAGTGCCTGACAGGTGTTAACAAGTTTGAGGCCGGCGAGATCCATGTAGACGGCATTGAAGGGCCTATTGTGAACAAAGACACGATGGATGCCCAGCACAAGGGAATTTCGACAGTTTATCAGGAAGTCAATCTCTGCCCCAATCTGTCGGTGGCGGAGAATCTATATATCGGGCGGGAACCTTTGACGAAGATCGGGACGGTGAACCGCCGCAGGATGAACCAGATGGCGGCGCAGCTGATGAAGGATCTGGATCTGGACATCGAAGTGACCAGGAATCTGGAAGAGTATTCGCTGGCGCTGCAGCAGATGATCGCCATCGCCCGGGCCGTGGATATGGAGAGTAAGGTTCTGATCCTGGATGAGCCTACTTCCTCGCTGGACGACAACGAGGTGGAGAAACTTTTCCATATGATGAAACGGCTCAAGAAACAGGGCGTGGGCATCGTGTTCGTAACCCATTTCCTGGAGCAGGTGTATGCGGTGTGCGACGGCATCACGGTGCTTCGGAACGGCACGCTGGTAGGCGAGTATACGGTGGAGGAATTGCCGAGAGTCAAGCTGGTGGCGGCCATGATGGGTAAGGATTTTGATGATCTGGCCAGCATCAAGCCTGAGGGCAGCATGGACTTTACCAATGCGCCTCTGGAAATTGAAGCCAAAGGCCTGAGCCATGCGGGCACCATCAAGCCTTTTGATCTGGAGATTCATAAGGGCGAAGTGGTGGGACTGACCGGCCTTCTGGGAAGCGGACGAAGCGAGCTGGCACGAGCTATTTACGGCGCGGACAGAGCGCAGACCGGAACCCTTAAGGTGAACGGCAAGGAAGAGAAGATCAAGAGTCCCATCGACGCCATGAATTTGGGCATGGGTCTTTTGCCGGATGACAGAAAGGCGGAAGGCATCATCGGTGATCTGTCGGTGCGGGAGAACATTATTCTGGCAATGCAGGCGAAGCTGGGCATCTTCAAGAAGATCCCGATGGCGAAGCAGATCGAGATTGCCGACCAGTACATAGAGATGCTGCAGATTAAGACCGCAAGCAGAGAGACGCTGATCAAACGGCTGTCCGGCGGTAACCAGCAGAAGGTGATCCTGGCCAGATGGCTTGCCACTAACCCGGATTTCCTGATTCTGGATGAGCCGACGCGCGGTATTGATATCGGTACGAAAACAGAGATACAGAAGCTGGTGATCAAGCTGGCGCAGGAAGGCAAGAGTCTGATCTTCATCTCCTCCGAGATCGAAGAGATGCTGCGTACCTGCAATCGGATGGCGGTTCTGCGGGACGGCGCCAAAGTAGGTGAGATCAGCGGCGAAGAGATGACACAGGAAGGCGTTATGCACGCCATTGCAGGAGGTGCGGCACATGAGTAAAATAAAGAAAATAACGAAGATGCAGTTATTCCTGCCCATCTTCAGCATGCTTCTGGTCATGTTCGTGAACGTGATCTATGATATCGCAAGCGGGAATGCTCCGTTCTCCTTCTTCGCGATCAGCACGCAGCTGACTTCTTCGGGCAATACGATCCTCTACGGCCGTCTGATCGATATTTTGAACCGCGGCAGCGAGGTTGCCATTCTGGCCATCGGCATGACACTGGTGGTATCGGCTTCCGCCGGAACGGATATTTCCGTGGGTTCCGTGATGAGTCTGTCGGGCGGTATGTGCTGTATGCTGCTGGCAGGCTACGGCGTGACCAACGTGTCCGAGTATGCGAGCCCGCTCTGGGTGGGCATCGGCGCCGGTATCCTGGTGGCGGTTGTCTGCGGCCTGTTCAACGGCTTCCTGGTGGCTTACCTGAATATCCAGCCCATGGTGGCAACGTTGATCCTCTGGTCAGCGGGGCGTGCGATCGGTCTGCTGCTCTGCAACAGCGCCATCGTGTATGTGCGAGTTCCTTCTTTCCAGTTCTTTGGTTCCTACATCGGCTTTCTGCCGACGCCGATCCTGATCGCGGCGATCTGCGTCCTGATCATGTCGCTGATCTTGAAATTTACGGCGCTGGGGACTTTTGTACAGAGTGTGGGTATCAATAAGAAGGCAGCCAGGATCTCTGGTTTTAACTCTGCTAAGATCATTTTGATGTGTTATGCGATCTGCGGTCTGTGCGCGGGTATCGCGGGGATTACCGCTACTTCCCGTATCTATTCCGCCGACACGAACAATATCGGACTCAATATGGAGATGGATGCCATCCTGGCAGTGGCGCTGGGCGGCAACAGCCTGGGCGGCGGTAAATTCAATCTGGCCGGTTCCATCATCGGCGCCTACACCATTCAGGCGATCACCACCACACTGTATGCGCTGGGTGTTTCCTCTGCGCAGGCGCCTGTATTCAAGGCGATCGTGGTTATTTTGATCGTAGTCATCCAGTCTGAACCTGTGAAAGAGTTCTTTAAGAAACTGTCTGCCAATAAGACAGCTGCAAAGGAGGCGTAAGGTTATGAAGAGATTAAAGATCAATGGCAACAGCCTTTTGTTGGTGATCACCATTGCGCTGTTTGTAGTGATGTATGCAGCAGGCTGCATCGTCTATGCGGATAAAGGATTTACCCATTTGCAGACATTTCTGAATGTGTTGATTAACAATGCGGGCCTGCTTTGCGTGGCCTGCGGCACGACCTGTGTCATGCTCACGGGCGGTATTGACATCTCTGTAGGTTCCGTGGTGGCCATGGACTGTATGCTGCTGGCAGTGGGCATGGAGGAATGGGGCATGAAAAGCCCGGCGCTGATGGTGCTGGTATTGCTGATCGGCGTTGTGTTCGGGGCCGTGCAGGGCTTCTGCATCGCCTATCTGGACATCCAGCCGTTTATCGTATCCATGGCAGGCCTGTTCTTCGCCAGAGGTATGACGGCCGTGATCTGTACGGATCAGGTGAGTATCGTGACGGATCAGCTTTTTGTAAAGCTGTCCAATACGAAGATCAATATTCCTTTCGGGATAGGCGCTTATACGAACAGAAAAGGCGTGCTGCAGATCCCATATGTGCGCGTCAGCGTGCTGGTGGCTCTGCTGATCGTGGTTCTGGTGTTCCTGATGCTCAAATACACCAAGTTTGGCAGAAGCATCTATGCGGTGGGCGGCAACAGCCAGTCCGCGACCCTGATGGGACTTGACGTGCGTAAGACAAAGCTGAAGACCTATGTGCTGGGAAGCTTTCTGGCGTCTGTCGGCGGTATCTGCTACTGTCTGAATACCATGAGCGGCACCACCACGCAGGCCACCGGGCTGGAGATGGATGCGATTTCTTCGGCGGTCATCGGCGGCACGCTGCTGACCGGCGGTGTAGGCAATGTGGTGGGTACGTTGTTCGGTGTTATGATCAACGGTACGATCTCCACGCTGGTAAAATCCAACGGTAAGCTGGTCAGTTCCTGGGCAAATATCGTGACGGCCATCCTGCTGTGCTTCTTCATCGTGCTGCAGGCAGTGCTGGCGAATATCAAAGAGAGAAAGAAAGCATAATCTGGTGTGGGGTTTCGGAGGCGTGTGCGTAAGTACACGTCTCCACTTTCTATATTTAGCTAATTGTAAAATATTTTAAAAAAACATATAAGAACAGCTTGCGCAGTAAGCGGGAAGGGTGATAAAATTTAAAGCAGAGAAGTAACAGAAGTCCTTGATAATCTTTAAGCGCGGAAAGCCGCGCAGAAAGGGAGAAAAACATGAAAGCAGTCAAAAATTACAAGTTCTGGTTTTGTACAGGGTCTCAGGATCTATACGGGGATGAGTGCCTGCGGAAAGTGGCCGAACATTCGGCGAAGATCGTGGAAGGGCTGAACGCCTCCGGGTATCTTCCTTTTGAGGTGGTGCTGAAACCGACACTGATCAGTCAGGCATCGATCCGTAAGACATTCAACGATGCCAACAACGATCCGGACTGTGCGGGCGTGATCACGTGGATGCATACCTTTTCACCGGCGAAGATGTGGATCCTGGGCTTAAAAGAGTTCAAGAAACCGCTCTGTCATCTGCACACGCAGTTCAATCAGGAAATCCCCTATGACACGATCGACATGGATTTTATGAACGAGAACCAGTCCGCACACGGCGACAGGGAGTATGGACATATCGTAAGCCGCATGGGGATCGAGCGGAAGATCATTGTCGGCCACTGGACGAGCGAGAGCGTATTAAAACAGCTGGGAAGCTGGATGAGAACGGCGCTGGGTGTGATTGAATCTTCTCATATCCGTGTATGCCGTTTCGGCGACAACATGAACAATGTAGCGGTCACCGAAGGCGACAAGGTGGAAGCGCAGATCAAGTTCGGCTGGGAGATCGACCATTACTGTGTCAATGATGTAGTGGAATATGTGGACGCGGTTCCGCAGGGCGAGGTGAATGCGCTGGTGGAAGAGTATTACAGCAGATATAAGATCATCGACGACGGCAGGGATGCCGACGAATTCAGACGGCATGTGGCAGTGCAGGCACAGCAGGAGATCGGTATCGAGAAATTCCTTACAGAGAATGACTATCATGCGGTGGTGACGCATTTCAATATGCTGGGCGGCCTCAAACAGCTTCCGGGCCTTTCCATCCAGAGACTGATGGAGAAAGGCTACGGTTTCGGCGCCGAAGGCGACTGGAAAGTGGCGGCGATGGTTCGCATGATGAAACTGATGACTGCGGATATCAAGGACGCGAAGGGAACTTCTTTGATGGAAGATTACACCTACAATCTGGTGCCCGGCAGGGAAGGCATTCTGCAGGCGCATATGCTGGAGGTATGTCCGTCCGTTGCGGAGGGTGAAGTCGGTATCAGAGTCTGTCCGCTTTCCATGGGGAACAGAGAAGATCCTGCCCGTCTTGTGTTTACATCCAAGACCGGCCCCGCAGTGGCATGTTCTCTGGTTGATCTGGGCACCAGATTCCGTCTGCTGATCAATGCGGTTGACTGTAAGAAGGTGGAGAAGCCCATGCCGAAACTGCCGGTAGGTACGGCATACTGGACACCGCAGCCGAATATGGAAGTGGGCGCGACAGCCTGGATTCTGGCAGGCGGCGCACATCATACCGCGTTCTCCTACGACCTGACGGTGGATCAGATGGTTGACTGGGCGGCAGCCATGGGGATTGAGAGCGTCGTGATCGATCAGGATACGACGATCCGGAACTTTAAGAATGAACTGCGGTGGAATGAGGCGGCATTTCGCGCGTAACGGAAGCCCCTCGCTGCTTTTAATTTGTGTGTAAATGGACAGCGGTACATTGTCTTGGACACATATATGTAGTATAGTGGATAAAGAGTCTATATAAAACGGAGGTACGGTATGGGAGCAAAAGAATGTATTGCCGGCGGCAGAGCGGTTCTGGGAATCGAATTCGGATCTACCAGGATCAAGGCTGTGCTGGTGGATGAGAACAATCAGCCGATCGCGTCGGGGGCGCATGACTGGGAGAACCGGCTGGAGAACGGCATCTGGACTTACAGTCTGGAGGATATCTGGTCGGGACTGCAGGACTGCTATCGGAAGCTGACGGAGGATGTGCAGGAGCAGTACGGTGAGAAATTGACGAAGCTGGGTGCAATCGGGTTCAGCGCCATGATGCATGGGTATATGGCATTTAATGAGAAGGATGAGTTGATGGTGCCTTTCCGGACCTGGAGGAATACGATTACGGAGGAGGCTTCCAATAAGCTGACGGAACTGTTCCGGTATCATATTCCCCAGAGATGGACCATCGCGCATCTTTATCAGGCTATTCTGAACGGAGAAGAGCATGTGGCGGATCTGAAATTCGTGATCACACTGGCAGGCTATATCCATTGGAGATTGACCGGTGAGAAGATCGTCGGTGTGGGGGAAGCGTCCGGTATGTTCCCGATTGATATTGCCACAGGACAGTTTAACGAGAAGATGATCGCGCAGTTTAATGAGGCGGTGGCCAAGAAAGGCTATGCGTGGAAGGTGCAGGAAGTTCTGCCGGCAGTCAATACGGCGGGACAACAGGCGGGCGTGTTGACGGCAGAAGGCGTGAAACTGTTGGATCCTACGGGGACGCTGGAGGCGGGCGTGCCTGTCTGCCCGGCGGAAGGTGACGCGGGCACGGGTATGGCGGCTACCAACAGTGTGGCGAAACGTACCGGTAATGTGTCTGCCGGAACCAGTGTTTTCGGTATGATCGTGCTGGAGAAGGAGCTGTCGAAGGTATATGATGCCATCGATCTGGTGACCACGCCGGATGGCAGTCTGGTAGCCATGGTGCATTGCAATAACTGTACCTCGGATCTGAATGCGTGGGTGAACCTTTTCAAAGAGTATTCCGAGCTGATGGGGCAGAAAGTGGATATGAACGAGCTGTATGGCAATCTCTATCGTAAGGCTCTGGAAGGGGACGACGACTGCGGCGGCCTGCTGGCGTACAATTATTTCTCCGGTGAACATGTGACCGGCTTTAACGAGGGGCGGCCGCTGTTTGTGCGCACACCGGATGCGAAATTTAATCTGGCGAACTTTATGAGGGTGCATCTGTTTACCTCATTGGGTGCGTTGAAGACCGGTTTTGATATCCTCTTCAGGGAAGAGGAAGTACAGGTGGACGAGATCCTGGGCCATGGCGGCCTGTTTAAGACCAAAGGTGTGGGACAGAGTGTCCTGGCGGCCGCCATGAATGCACCGGTGAGCGTGATGGAGACAGCCGGAGAAGGCGGTGCATGGGGAATCGCACTGCTGGCTTCCTACATGGTCAATAAGGAGGCGGGCGAAAGTCTTGCCCGGTTCCTGAACAGTAAAGTATTTGCCGGACAGAAGGGCGAGAAGCTGGATCCGGCGCAGAAGGATGTAGAGGGATTCGATGCCTTTATGAAGCGCTACAGTGCAGGTCTGGCTATTGAGAGAGCGGCAGTGGAAAGTATTTAAATCAGCTGTGCGAACAGAAAAAAGAAAACAGAATTTCAGAAAAAGAAAGGTGTGACAAAGTAAGATGTTAGAGGAATTAAAGCAACGGGTCTATGAAGCGAATATGCTGCTTCCAAAGTACGGTCTGGTTACTTTTACCTGGGGAAACGTCAGTGAGATCGACAGGGAGAGCGGCATTTTTGCGATCAAACCCAGTGGTGTGGACTATGACAGGCTGACACCGGAGGACATGGTATTGGTGGATCTGGATGGCAATAAGGTAGAAGGCAGATATAATCCCTCCTCCGATACGGCAACGCACGTGGAATTATACAAGGCATACAAGGAAATCGGCGGTGTGGTACATACCCATTCCTCTTATGCTACCAGCTGGGCGCAGGCGGGACGCAGCATTCCCTGCTATGGTACTACGCATGCGGATTATTTTTACGGGGAGATTCCCTGTCTCAGATGTCTGAGTGCGGAGGAGATCGAGGCGGCTTATGAGAAGAATACCGGACGCCTGATCGTCAATGAATTTGCAGGGCTTGGCAAAGATCCGTCGGCGGTGCCGGCTGTGCTGTGCAAGAACCATGGTCCTTTTGCATGGGGCAGGGATGCCCATGAGGCCGTACACAATGCGGTAGTTCTGGAGGAGGTTGCCAAGATGGCGTACCGTGCGGAGGCTATCGAGGCCAGAATCCAGCCTGCACCCCAGGAACTGCAGGATAAGCATTACTACAGAAAGCATGGCGCGAATGCTTATTATGGGCAGGGAGAATGATTTCTAAAATTTGAAAATTATATAGTGAACTATCATTATTTGTGGTACAATACTGATAAAATTGTATCGCGGCTTGTGTAGACTGACATGGGCCACAGGGATATTGTGAAACAATTTTAATAAACAGACGGAAGATAAGATTGGAAGGCCGCACAGAAGTGCTGTTTTATCAATCACAGGTTTGTGCCGGAGCCACAAACCTGGAACCGCAGGGCCGGATTTGACTGGCGGCTTCCGCAAAAAATGCTCCGGCATGGAGGGCAAGATGAACAAATTAGAGTTACAGAAAACAGCTAATGAAGTTCGCAAGGGAATCGTTACCGCAGTGCATGGCGCTAAAGCGGGACATCCGGGCGGATCCTTATCCGCAGCGGACATATTTACATATCTCTATTTCGAAGAGATGAATGTAGATCCGAAGGATCCTAAGAAGGCGGACAGAGACCGTTTCGTACTTTCCAAGGGTCATACGGCGCCGGGACTGTATTCCACTTTGGCGAACAGAGGATATTTCCCGGTGGAAGATCTTCCTACACTGCGTCATCTGGGATCCTATCTGCAGGGACATCCCTGCATGCAGGAGACTCCGGGTGTGGATATGTCTTCCGGTTCGCTGGGACAGGGGATTTCCGCGGCGGTAGGTATGGCGTTGGCGGCTAAGATGGATAACAAAGACTACAGAGTTTACACATTGCTGGGCGACGGTGAGATTCAGGAAGGCCAGGTCTGGGAGGCTTCCATGTTCGCAGGACACCGGAAGCTGGATAATCTGGTAGTGATTGTAGACAATAACGGGCTGCAGATTGACGGTAAAATCGATGACGTATGTTCTCCCTATCCGATTGATAAGAAATTTGAGGCATTTAATTTCCATGTGATCAACATTGACGGCAATGATTTTGATCAGATTGATGCGGCATTTAAAGAGGCCAGAGCGACCAAAGGAATGCCCACAGCCATCATCTGCAAGACGGTAAAGGGTAAAGGTGTTTCCTTTATGGAGAACAGCGCAGGCTGGCATGGCAAGGCTCCCAACGATGAAGAATATGCGGTGGCAATGGCTGATCTTACGAAGATCGGTGAAGAATTAGGAGGTGCAAACTAATGGCAGACGTTAAGAAGATCGCTACGCGCGAAAGTTATGGTAATGCACTTGCCGAGTGTGGTGCTGATTTCCCGAATCTGGTAGTCCTGGATGCAGATCTTGCAGGCGCTACCAAGACAGGTGTGTTTCAGAAGGCTTTTCCGGACCGCCATGTTGACTGTGGTATTGCAGAGTGTAATATGACGGGAATTGCGGCCGGACTTGCTACCTGCGGTAAGATACCCTTCATCAGTTCCTTCGCCATGTTTGCGGCTGGACGGAACTTTGAGCAGGTTCGCAATTCCATCGGCTATCCCCATCTGAATGTGAAGATCGGTGCGACCCATGCCGGCATCACGGTAGGGGAAGATGGTGCAACCCACCAGTGTAATGAGGATGTGGCTCTGATGAGGACAGTTCCGGGTATGACGGTGGTGGTGCCTTCGGATGATGTGGAGGCGAAAGCGGCAGTAAGGGCGGCGATCGAGTTTGAAGGTCCTGTGTATCTGCGTTTCGGTCGTGCGGCGGTGCCGGTGATTAACGACAGAGAGGATTATAAATTTGAGCTGGGCAAGGGGGTTCTCCTGAGAGAAGGCAAGGACGTGACCATCATCGCCAGCGGCATCACGGTAGCTTCGGCATTGGAAGCGGCACAGAAGCTGGAAGCCGACGGCATCAGTGCGGAAGTGATCAATATCCATACGATCAAGCCGCTGGATGAAGAACTGGTGACGGCATCCGCGAAGAAGACCGGCAAGGTAGTGACCGCGGAAGAACATTCCGTGATCGGCGGTCTGGGCAGCGCAGTGTGCGATTGCTTATGCGAGAAATGCCCGACTCCTGTTCTGAAGATCGGTATGCAGGATGTCTTCGGAGAGTCGGGTCCTGCCGGCGCGCTGGTTGAGAAATACGGACTGGACGGCAAGGGAATCTACGAGGCTGTGAAGAAGTTTGTAAAATAATAGCTTTTCATCTTTTCTATATTCTCAGCCATCGCTGCGGCGGTGGCTGAGAAGTTATATACGGAAGCTTTTACAGGGATGAAAGCGAAATTTATAATGTCGTTAGCTATAGGATAAGGAATTAGGATAATGTCTGAGAAATTTACAAGGAAAAACATTTTGTCGCCCTCTATTCTGGCAGCGGATTTTGCTATTCTAGGGGAACAGATCAAAGAAGCTTCCGAGGCGGGAGCAGAATACATTCATATTGACGTGATGGACGGTGTGTTTGTGCCGTCAATCTCCTTTGGAATGCCGTTGATCCAGTCAATTCGCAGGGTGACGGATAAAGTGTTTGATGTACATCTGATGATCGTGGAGCCGGAGCGCTACGTGAAGCAGTTTAAAGAATGCGGAGCAGACAGTATCACTTTTCACCTGGAAGCCACCGAGAATGCGGATGCACTGATCGATCAGATCCACAGCCTTGGCTGCCGGGCAGGTATGTCTGTAAAACCGAAGACACCGATCGAAGTGGTCAGAAAGTATCTGTCGAAGATCGACATGCTGCTGGTAATGACAGTGGAGCCGGGGTTCGGCGGCCAGAAATACATACCGGAATCTACGGAACGTATCAGGCGGGCGAGAGAGATGGCTGACGAGCTGGGCGTCAGCCTGGATATTCAGGTGGATGGGGGAGTCAGTCAGGACAATGTACACGTGGTACTGGAAGCGGGCGCCAATGTGGTGGTGTCCGGATCAGCAGTGTTCCATGGAGATATTACAGATAATGTGAAGAGATTTACAGCGCAGTTTTAGGACTGCGCTATCTTATTGATCTCTCTGTCGTAGGTAAAAATTCCGTTCACTTCTTCCTCCACATCAGATAACTGCGTATAAACGCTTGCACACATTCCCTGGGGAATCTGTTCCTGCACCTTTCGCATTCGTTCCCTAAAGGCCTTTCTTAATCCGGCAGTATCCTTAAAGATACCATAGCCGTACAGTCTGTCACAGGCGCTGTGACCGGGAACCCGCATGGAGTAGCCGCCGAACTCCGAAAGTACGGTGGCGCGCCTTGACTCTGGTGCAAACTTCATCTGAAAGAAATAGTGGTGGATGCTTTGCAGGTCTCCGCCATTTTGATCAAACCAGCCGCTTGCCTGGTCGATCAGGCGGCTCGGATCACATTTCCTTGCGATCTGCGTGATGCGTCCGGCATGGAATTGGCCCCAACCCTCGTTGAAAAGAACCCACATGGCAATGCTGGGGTGTCCTTTCAGAAGCCGGATCGTAGCCTTCATTTCCCGTATAAATTCCATCCGGCCTTCTCTGTGTACGCGGGACAGGAGCTGCAGGCAGTTATCCGGTATCCACAATTTTTTTCTGGAAAAAAGAGTTGCCGCATAGGTGACGAACCAGTGTTTATAGGAACTGCCGCCGTTTACCATATCCTGCCATACGATCATGCCAAGACGGTCGCAGTGGTAGTACCATCGCTGCGGCTCGATTTTGATGTGTTTTCGCAGCATGGTGAAGCCCATTTTTTTCATTTCGGTAATATCAAAGATATAGGCAGCATCGGCCGGGGCCGTATACAATCCATCGGGCCAGTAACCCTGAT
Organism: uncultured Lachnospiraceae bacterium; assembly: GCA_947576945.1. Classification (GTDB taxonomy): domain Bacteria; phylum Bacillota; class Clostridia; order Lachnospirales; family Lachnospiraceae; genus UBA3282. The sequence continues at coordinate 30,023 of CANPTH010000023.1, read as the reverse complement.
CCAGGACACCGTTCTGAAACTGTTCCTGCCCGTTTAAACAGATTCGTGGAATGCCATTCTGATCCGGTATTAAGGTAAAATCACGCAGGGCGAAATAGCTCTCAACAGTATCTTCTCCCATTGTGACCGTAACATAGTATAGATAGGGGGTGTCACAGGTCCAGGGCCGAATGACCGGGAGTGAAAGAGTTATTGCTTGGTTGGCACGGCCGTCTGCCCCGGCAATGATTTCCTGGGCAGCTTTCTGTGCATTTATGGTGGTTTCTTTTTCATCCTGATAAAGGGCAGGTCTTTTGACCTGTACCGTAACCGGAAGATCTGTGGAAGAACGAACCGTGATCTGTACGGTTCTGTGCTTTAAATCCGGCGCGGTAAGGACTTCTTCCACATAATGCTCCGGCACATATTCCATCCAGACCGTCTGCCAGATACCGCTCTGTGCCGTATAGAACATGCCGCCCCGGCGCAGCTTCTGTTTGCCTCTGGCATGGTAGGAGGTATCGCTGAGATCCCTTACGGCGAGAAGAAGTTCCGGACAGACGGTATGTTCCGGTGATGAATTTTTTGAAGATGGGACGGCAACGGGACAGTGTTTGGAACCATCTGGTTCTCGACTGCCGACAGAGTTATTTGGCAACGTATGCAGCGGTTTTCGACAGTATTCCGTGATATCGGCGGAAAAAGGCAGATAGCCGCCTGTGTGCCGTGTAACTTCCCGGCCGTTGATATACACCCGGCAGGCCTGGTCTACTGCACCAAAATGCAGAAGCAGACGAAATCCTGCCTGCAGTTTGTCTGCTTGCAGCGACAGCATGGTTCTGTACCAGAGATATTCGTCCGGCTGAAGCTGTCTGCCAACGCCGGAGAGAATGCTTTCCGGTGAAAAGGGAACCAGGATCCTGCCGTCAAAGGATCTGGGCCTGCGGAATTTGCCGGTAACAGCATACTCCCAATATCCGTTTAGATTTATATAACTTTGCCGCTGCAGAAGGGGCCTTGGATATTCCGGCAGCACATGTTCCGGATCGAGACTGCGTCCCCAGCGAGTATATAATTGCTCCATATGTTTTCTCCTGTCAGACTCTTTCTAAACATCCATATCTTTCAGCATTATACCACTTTGCACACGAACGGCGTACCACTGCTCATTCCAGGCTGCCTTCGGCGAGGGACTGGATGTCTGAAACTGTAAAGTTATCGGCCGGATATCCGGCAGCAGAGTGCGGGGCACCGTGAACAGTAATGTGGCTCATGCTACTATATTCTGCAGCCAGACGCCCTTCTTCACCAATACGAAACCGATGATACACTTAATGATATCTCCTGCCTGTACGAGGATAAAGACCGCAGTGACCGGCAGAGCAGTGAAGCGGCTTAATGTGAAGGCGATGGTCACGCTGACACACCAGATGAACACGCTGTCGAACAGGAAGGTAACGATGGTCTTGCCGCCGGAGCGGAGCGTGAAGTAGGAGGCGTGCAGGAAGGCATTCTGCGGCATGAAGACCGCAGTGATCATAATAAAGTATTTGGCCAGTTCCCGTACATCTGCCTCGGTATTGTACAACTGCGGGAAGAACGGGGCCAGGATCAGCATCACCAATGCTACGCAGGTGCAGCAGAATACGGAAAAGGCGATCAGTTTGTTGTCCTGATCTCTTGCTTCGGCCATCCTGCCTGCTCCCAGTAACTGTCCTACGATGATGGCTACGGAATCGCCCAGTGCAATAAATACGATATTAAACACATTACCAATCGTATTAGAAATGTTTTGCGCGGCAATAACGTTCAAACCACGGACGGAATAGCACTGTGACAGCATTGCCATGCCCGCCGCCCATAGTGTCTCGTTTAAAAGAAGAGGAGTTCCCTTGATCAGAATCTTCTGCGCCAGATGGCCGGGGACTTTCAAGGTAGAATACAGACCTTCAACAAAAGGATTCTGCTCCCTGTGCCTGTGCGTATGCAGCAGAATAATGGCAGCCTCCACATAACGGGAAATGACCGTAGCGATGGCGGCGCCCTGTACGCCCAGCGCTGGCGCACCGAATTTACCATAGATCAGGATATAGTTCAGGACCAGATTGATACATACCGCCACAATACCGGCTTTCATGGGAAGCAGAGTCTGTCCGCATTCGCGCAGCGTACTGGAATAGACCTGTACCATCATGAAGGGCAGCAGACCGGTCAGCATGATCCAAAGGTACTGTTTTCCGTAATGCAAAGTGGCGGCAGCGCTTTCGGCGGTGCCCTCCCCCTGCAGATAGAATTGGATCAGGTTATCCCCTGCAAACAGAAAAAGCCCCGTAGTGAACAGTGTGATCACCGTAACGATCCATATCTTAAAACGCACGGTCTGACGAATGCCCTCCTGATTTTTCTGACCAAAATATTGTGCTGTGAATATGCCGGCGCCGGATACGCCGCCGAAAAGGCACAGGTTATAAACGAAGATTAGCTGGTTGACGATAGCAACGCCGGACATCGGTTCCGTACCGACCCGGCCGATCATAATATTATCCAGTAAACCTACGAAATTTGTGATACCGTTCTGGATCATGATCGGTACCGCAATGGCCAGAACCATTTTATAGAAGGCTTTATCACCGATAAATCTGCGTAGGAAACCGGATTGTGCCTGTGGCGTTGTCATAGGATTCTTATGAATGTTTTTCATGTTACAATGTATCTCCCTTCTATATATGTACCCGGGTAAAATAAGCGGAGAGTTTCCGGCTACAACAGATTGAAACAAAACATTAATTTGAACTACAATTAAAATTAAATCAAGAAAACACTGTGGATACCTCATAAAATAAGAGCAGGTAATAAAGCATTTTACCTTATCTAAATCAGATATGCAACAGGGAAGATGCTTTTGCCGAAAATATGTCGAAACCTGTCGAGAAAACTACACAAACAGTTTAATTTAATAGTACCATATCTAAAAAAATCGCTTGCTATTCTACGGATAATAAAATAGTATTGAATTGTGATGAAACATTAAATACTATAACTACAATGCTAATTGTGGAGAATACAGGAGGCAGATATGACACTGGCGAGTCTAACGGATTGTGAACAGTTGGTAATGAAGACAGTATGGGATGCAGAGGATGAGCTGAGCCTGATGGAGATCATGCAGCGGGTGAACGATAAGTACCATAAGGATTGGAAACCGCAGACGGTATCTACGTTCCTGGCCCGGCTGGTGAGAAAAGGATATCTGAGGCATTACCGCCAGGGGCGCGTATTCTTCTATCAGATCCTGATCCCCCTGGAAGAGTACAAGGGGCAGCTGACGAATGATTATGTGGACTTCTGGAATCATAATAATGCGGATGAGTTTCTATATGCACTTGCACAGGAAAGACCGTTACGACAGGATGAGATCGAAAGGATTCACAGATTGATCGATGGATTGGATGAATAACCTGTTCGTAATATTGACGCTGACGACAGTTACAGGGAGTGTATTCTATTTGACAGGACTTGTGTTTGGCAGAATATGGTCGGGAAATGATGTCAGGGTTCTGCGCCTGCAGATGCAGATGACGCAAGTGGCTTTTCTGTTGCCATGTGTGTATGTTGTATTGTATATTCGAGAAAGAGTGAGGAGGCCGATAGCAGGCAGCACTATTAATCTGTTCTACAATACACCGTCAATGAGAAAGCTGTGCGCGGCGCTGGCTTGTATATGGTTATTTCTGTTCGTGGTATTATTTATACGTAAGATGTATAAGCGGGGCTATTGGATGAGAATGTTCGATGGCAATATCCCGGAGGAAGATGCCGAGACGCAAGCGATGTTTGAGAGAATCTGCAGTCAACTGGGGATTACCGGTAAGGTATCATTATATCGGAACGATTCTGCAAAAATGTCGTACATGACTTACTGGCATGGATATGCAGTTGTTCTGCCGCTGGAACGGTACACGAAAGAGGAGACAGCTGTCATTCTCTATCATGAATTGTGTCATTATCTGAATCGAGATCTCTACGTAGGGACAGTGAGCTGCATTGTGTCCTTACTGCATGTCTTTAATCCCCTGGTGCCGATCATGTTGAGGCAGCTGGATCTGGCATGTGAGGAGTACTGCGACAGGCGTGCATGTCAGGAAGGCGCAGAGATGTTCAGTGAGAAGGAGTATTTCCGTACGATATTGAAGATGCTGTCTGGGGAAAGAAAAAGAGAGCGGTATAACTTGTTTGCGTTGGCAGATACGATAGGGGAATTTGAAAGGAGAGTACAGTGTATGAAGAGATATCATGAGCATGGTGGAATTAAGAAGGGGACAGCGGTGGTTCTGTCAGTGTGTTTCCTGATTGGGAGCAGTATAACGGCTTTGGCAGCTGGAGATGGTATGACGGAGGCTTATGCAAAGGCGGCGGAAGCGACAGATGCAAGAGCCGAGGATAACGCGGTGGCTGTGGAGCTCGACGGAGAGGCTGTTGAGATGAGCGATGAGGAAGTGATTGAGGAGTTTGCGAGAATGTATGATCTGAACCCGGATGACGTGACCATGATGGGCGAAGATGATCTTGAGACAGTGGGAGACTTTATTGCTATAGATTGGCCGCTCGAGCCGGGCAAGACGGTTATGACTTCCGGATTTTCGAAAGATGTAGGCAGCAAAATTACAATTACGACGGTAGGTGAACCGAATGACATCAAATATCAGATGGGCGTAAAAGATCCCAATGAACTTATGAGATATGTGGAAGGTACAGGAACTCTCTGCCATGATTTTCAAGTTTCAATAAAAGGAAGATATTATTTCTTTGTAACGAATATAGATAAGTCCAGAGAGATTCAAGTGAAAGGAACTGTTATAAAATAGGACAGAGTGTACTTTTTAGCATTAGAAATGTGCAAAGATAGATGGTCAGGAATAGAAAGGCCTACGCTTAATAGAATGAAACAGGGAGTATTCAAGACTGTTATTGTCCAGGATACTTCCTGTTTTCTATATTAAAGGATTTTTAGTCTTAAGCCGGACGCGCCTGACATTATGTATTTGTCCTGAGAACGCGCTTTCGCTCGGTTCCAAACGCAGCGGTACTAAGCTCGTGAGTTGCTCCGCAACTCAATACCTCGCTAAGTGCCGGCGTTTTCCAACGGTTCTCAGGACAAATACATAATGTCAGGCGCTGTATATAGTTATGAATTTAGTTGCATAAAACAATCCGATGTTAAACATAAATAAAAACTCCTATATGAATTAAAATGCAAATTGCCAGTTTTTACCTTTTAAAATAAATTATATCAGTATAATGTTTTGCTTTATACAGAGTTTTTGCTGAAAATATGTCGAAACCTGTCGAGAAAACTACACAAACAGTTTATTTTTACAGTCAGTTTGCCTAAAAAAATACTTGCTATTCCATGAACAATAAAATAGTATATGAAGTATGATGCAATTTCAAATACTATAACTACAATGCTAATTGTGGAGAATACAGGAGGCAGATATGACACTGGCGAGTCTAACGGATTGTGAACAGTTGGTAATGAAGACGGTATGGGATGCAGAGGATGAACTGAGCCTGATGGAGATCATGCAGCGGGTGAATGATAAGTACCACAAAGATTGGAAACCACAGACGGTATCCACGTTCCTGGCCAGGTTGGTAAGGAAAGGGTATCTGAGGCATTATCGCCAGGGACGTGTGTTTTTCTATCAGATATTGATTCCCCTGGAAGAATACAAGGGGCAGTTGACGAATGACTATGTGGATTTCTGGAATCATAACAATGCAGATGAATTCCTATATGCGCTGGCACAGGGAAGACCGTTACGACAGGATGAGATCGAAAGGATTCACAGACTGATCGATGGATTGGATGAATAACCTGTTTGTAGTATTAATATTGACGACGGTTACAGGAAGTGTATTTTATCTGGTAGGGCTTATATTCGATAGGATATGGCTTGGCAATGATATCAGGATACTACGCCTGCAGATGCAGATAACACAATGGGCTTTTCTACTGCCATGTGTGTATGCCATATTGTACATTTTGGAAAGAATGAGGAGGCCGATAGCGGGTAGTACTATTAATTTGTTCTATAATACTCCCATGATGCAAATGCTATTTGCAATACTGGGTTTTGCCTGGTTATTTTCGTTTGCGGTGAGGCTTGGGCGTAAGCTGTACATGAGACATCAGCGTATGAGTGTATTTGATGGCAATATTCCGGAGGAGGATGCAGAGACAGAGGTGATGTTCAGGGAAATATGTGAGCGTCTTGGCATAGCTGGTAAAGTATCGCTGTATCGAAATGATTCAGTGAAGATGGCGTATATGGTCTACTGGCATGGATATGCGGTAGTATTGCCGTTAGAACGGTATTCGCGAGAGGAGACGGCCGTCATTCTTTATCATGAATTGTGCCATTATTTGAACAGGGATATACTTGTAGGAACTGTAAGTTGTATTGTAACTCTGTTACATGCGATTAACCCGTTTGTGTCGAGGCTTTCAAAGCAACTGGCTTTGGCGTGTGAAGAATACTGTGACAGGCGGGCGTGTCAGGAAGGTGCGGAACTGTTCGGGGAAAAAGAATATTTTGAGACAATCCTGAGTGTATTAAATGAAGAAAATAGAGAGCGATATAATTTGTTCATGCTGGCGGATACGATGTGTGATTACGAAAAGAGAGTGCTGTGCATGAGGCGGTATCATGAGCACGGAGGTATTAAGAAAGGAACGGCAGTGGTATTGTCGATATGTTTCCTGATTGGCAGTAGTATAGCGGCCTTGGCAGTGGGAGCTTGTATGACAAAGGCCTATGCAATAGCGGCACAAGCGACGGATATTAGAGCGGAGGAAGAGGATAACATAGCTGATATAGATTATGCAGTTGCTGTGAATGACAATGGAGTGACCGATGAAGTTTATGAAATGGATAATTTGAACACAGCAAATATAATTACATTGGAGGATGATAATGTTGAATTAATAGGAGATTTCAGAGGTATAGATTGGTTGATTGGGCCGGGTGAGACAGGGATGTTTTCTGGATATTTTGAAGAGGAAGGTAGTAAGATTACAATTACGATGGTGGGAGAGCCAGAAGACATCCAATATCAAATAGGTGTTAGGGACTCTAGTGAACTTATGAGATATGTGGAAGGGACAGGGACTTTGCAACATGATTTTGAGGTTACAATAGAAGGTAGGTATTATTTCTTTGTGACGAACCTTGATGACTCCAGAGATTTGCAGATTAAGGGAACTGTTATCGAATAAGATTTACATAGTTTCTCAAGTTGCTATACAATTAGCAGTAAGCAGTCGATTATTTAAGCGCTTACCGATTTATATCGCTGAACAGCGGAGGAGCTTATGATTTTGTTCTGAGGGACGTTGGAAAACGCCGGCACTTAGCGAGGTATTGAGTTGCAGGGCAACTCACGAGCTTAGTACCGTTGCGTTTGGAGCCGAGTGGAAACGGGCCCGAGGAACAATACATAAGCTCCTCCGCGTCCGTTTTCGCAACCATATCTGGTTCTATATCCGCGTCCGTTTTTGTGTTCATTTCTGGCTCCGTTTCTGATTTCCGATTTTTAATTTTCAATTCCCAATGCCCGGTTTTTCAATGCTTAATCGTACATTTCTACGCAATACAACAAAAGAGGAGTACCAAGAACAATAAATTCTCAGCACGTCCCCTAAATCCTAACTCTTTCCTGACTTTCCTGAATCTCCTCTCGCATTATTCATTTTTCCCGCGCTGCAATCTAATAAATCAAAACTCTTCAAGCCGCATATCCGACAAAACGGTTCAATCCAAATCTTATGCTCCCTAAAACCACAAGCACATTCTAAACTGGTTAATCCAGCAAAGAATCATCAAAATTCCAGAGGAAGAGGAAGAAGTTTTCTTTGATCTTCAAGTTCCTGTAATAAATCTACCAGGGGTTCGTCCCCATTTCTTATGCGCTGCATGGTATTACGCAGAGTTAAAAGCTCATAGTAATCCAACAGAGCTTTCAGATTCCGCTGATCTAACGTCATAACCGTATTAAGCAGATCGCTTACGGTAAAATCACGTACAAGCGGTTTATTCAATAGAGTAATACTTGCTCTGTAATCTGTGCGTTGTAACAGATAATCTGTGGATACATCGAAGAAATCAGCCAGTTTGACAAGAGTTTCGTAGTCAGGTGAATGAACTCCCTTCTCGTAGTTTGATATTGTTGCTACGGTCACATTCAGGTAAGCTGCTACTTCTTTCTGAAGAATATTCTTTTCTTTGCGCAGGCTTGCCAATAATTCTCCAAGTTTCATAAATCTTCTCCCGCACACAGCAAGCACAAGTCCGGATGCTCAGATTGCACATGAAAGGCGCTTATGCTCGTCTTTTGTAGTAAAATGTTATTTTATCTGATTTTAGGATAATTTCATTATAATGGGAATATGGTTAAACTATAAGAATAAAAAATGGAAAAATATGTAATTAAATCAACGAATCGTTAATTTATAAATCCAAAAAGTTGTAAGATTTGAAATAGAATGCACAACAATAAAGGAGTATCTGAAATTATAGTGAAATCCGGTACCCCTGCCTAAAGAATAAAAAAGTTTATATTATATGTTTCGAAGAATTGCGCAATGACAACAATTCGTAGTAATCAACCAATAACTCCATACTGCTTTGATCCAGCTTTATGATAGCATTCAACAGATCGCTTACGGTATAATTGATGAAAAGCTGTTCGTTTAGAGTGTTGATGCCTGCTTTGTAGTCTGTTCGTTCCAGCAGGTAATCAGTAGATACATTAAAGAAATCTGCCAGTTTGACAAGAGTTTCAAAGTCGGGCGTATGAACGCCTTTTTCATAGTTGGATATAGTAGCAACGGTTACATTCAGACAGGATGCCACTTCCTTTTGCAAAATACCCCGTTCTTTACGTAATTCTGCAAGTAATGAACCAAATCCCATACTTCTCTCCGGTGCACAGTATGCACACGTCGGTACTGATGTGGTGCATATTGTGTCTTCTATTTATCTTTTGTAAAAACAAATATGTATTTAATTTTAAGATAATTTCATGATAAAGGAAATCTGAATAAACAATACGAATATAAAATGCCTGTTTTTTAATGAAAAATAAATTATATATTAATTGTTATATTATGATGCGTTAAATTAACTATTTTTATATCAGAACTTGAAAATCTGTGTGACAGGGAGTAGTATGTATTAAGATGCTGTGTTCCATCACAGTTCAGTCGAAAGGAACAACGAGAATAATGAAGAAATTAGGAAGAAATGACCACTGCTGGTGCGGGAGCGGCAGAAAGTATAAGTCGTGTCACATGGCTTTTGATGAGAAGATTGAGCGCTATGCGCTGCAGAGACATATCGTACCAGGGCATGATATAATAAAATCGCCGGAGCAGATAGAGGGGATCAGGCAGAGCAGTAAGCTGAATATTGCAATTCTGGATGAAATTGAAAGAAGAATCCATATCGGTATGAGCACAGAGGAGATAGATTGGATCGTGTCAGATATGACAAAGCAGATGGGGGGAGTCTCGGCGACGCTGGGCTATGAAGGATATCCTAAGAGCGTGTGTACTTCTATCAATGAGGTGGTTTGCCATGGAATCCCTGATCCTGCAAGGCTGCTGCAGGACGGTGATATTATTAATGTGGATGTTTCTACAATTTATAATGGATATTTCTCAGATTCTTCACGGATGTTTATGCTGGGTGATGTGCCGCCGGAGACCAGAAAACTGGTGCAGGTGGCAAGGGAGTGTATTGATGTGGGATTGGAACAGGTGAAACCCTGGAATTTTCTGGGAGATATGGCGCAGGCGATCAATGATTATGCACAGGCTAACGGATATTCAATTGTTCGGGAGATCGGCGGCCATGGCGTTGGCCTGGAATTCCACGAGGAGCCTTTTGTCAGCTATGTGACCAGTAGAGGAACGGAGATGTTGATGGTTCCGGGTATGGTATTTACGATAGAGCCGATGGTGAATATGGGTAAAGCAGATATCTATATTGATGATGAGGATGGCTGGACCGTATATACGGAGGATGGAAAGCCGTCTGCGCAGTGGGAAGTAACGGTGGCAGTGACGGATGATGGATACGAAATATTGACATATTAGTGTTATATGCATATGTACGGAAATTCGTTTGTGAGGGTTGAAGTCAGGATACATCTGGATTAAAGGTGTTTCCTGACTTTTTTATGACAAAAAATTTGTGCATTATTCCGGTATTGTAAATGGGAATGCATTCTGTTATCTTATCTATACAATCTTTGGATTCATTTTGAAGTATACTTTATTCCGTGTATCGTGCGGCACGGGTCTGAGGCATATCGCCGCTGATTTCCAAATGTTGAGTCAAATAAACTAATTATTGAGAGGAAAGGATGTTTTTATGAAAGACTTTATGGCTAAGATTTCAGATTATCTGAACGAGAGGAGGAGCGATCCTGAAAGACGTGAGAGTCAGCTGGCAGTTGTGATCATTGGGGCAGTGGCGGTGGTGATTATTGTTCTTCTGCTTCTGTTGTTATGGGGCTATACGGTTCGGGAACGCAGGCAGAAGGAGGAAGCGGCTGAGCTGGAAACAGCTTTGGAAGAGCTGGAAGAAGACGAGCAACTTGTAGCGGAAACTTTTGAAGAGGATGCGGAGATATATATGGCTCAGAATGACGGGCAGGAGCAGCTTCGTCAGGAATATCTGGAGAGCATTGAATATCTGAACGAGAAGGTGGAAGAGCTATTGAGTTCCATGACACAGATCGAGAAGAATGTATCGGAGACAATCATACAGTATCAGGAAGGGGATCAATCGATTTTGAAACAAATGGAAACCCTTCATACGGAGATTACTTCCATCGTGCAGAATCTTAAGAAGACCGAGACGAAGCTGTATGATTTAATTGATATTGTTCAGGTCATGGATCAGACAACGATCCCTGTGATTCAGCAGCAGATCCTGGAGATCCGCCAGGATATGGGGAAGGCACAGACGGATATCTCAAATTTGTATACGAAGATCGTGGCATTGCAGCAGGAAGATGTGAAGCTTTGGGCCGGCATAGAGGATGTAAAGAAGTCATTGAAGAATGCCGTCGATAAGAATATGACGGAAGTCAATAACCAATTGGATGTTCTGCTGAATCAGCTAAGCTCGATAGAGAATCAGCTTGGCGCAGTGGAAAATCAGCTGGGGACTGTGGAGAATCAACTTGGGACCGTAGAGAATCAGTTGGGGACAGTGGAAAACCGGCTGCAGGGTTTGTCTTCGAAAATTTTGAAATACCGTTATGATGCGGAGAGTAATACGCTTTATCTGGAGCCGTATACAGAATAGGAGAGCTTTTCGTTACAGATAATGTGAGCGCCGGTATGTTTGTGACAATAAGCGGCAGGTCAGAATGGTGAGACGGTAAAATAATAAGAATAAGATGTAAAACAGAATAGAATGAGAAAGGAACGGAAGAATACATATGAAGAAAAAAGCGACCGGTAAAAGAGGAATGCTGTGGGGGAGAAAGATCCGCAGGGATGTTATCAGGAAATCGAGAGTAAACAGGCTGACAGGAAATCGCATCACCGTAAAATCTGTCAGATATGTAAGAAAGGTTGTCATGCTGTGCATCGGTGCAATCAGCGCAGGCGTACTGCTTCTGGGAATACAGGCTGAAGCTGTCGGAGAGGATGTACAGTTTCACAGCAGAGGCGTAATCCGCTATACGGACAGCGTGGGACAGGAAGTTATTTTGGACGCCCAGGATCTGCAAGCGCTTTTTCAATATGCCGCTGAGGGCAAACGGGGATTAGCCCAGGCACTTGGCGGCGTTGGAACCAAACTGATCAGGGAGGGTCAGAATTATCAGTACACGAGAGAACCGGGGACAGTTAACTCGATGGGAGGATTAGAGACGGCGGCAGATCTGGGAGCGGTCAGCTTTGACCTTCTTTTGCAGGCACTGTCGGAATCACAGACGCTGCCGGCCGGCTATGAGGAGAATTGGACTCTGGCATGTGCAGATAATATGACGCTGGGACGGGCCGCATTTGCGGACGGTATTCTGGCACGGGGGAACAACAGAGATCTCATGGAACATTATGTCAGGGGGTGGCTGGAAGGCAGCGGATGTACGAATTATGAGGCGGTATATGATGAGGAAGGCAGGTGGATCGGATATCGTGAGAAATAGACGGAAAATAAGACAAAGAGGTATCCTGGGATTTGCGGCAGTGATGTCTGTGATTATGGCAGGGTCAGGAATTCTAAAGGGAGAAACTGTATTTGCGGCTGGGGCGTCAGATCTTCTCGCAAGCAGAGGAATCATTCAGTGTGAGCGGGCTGTCATGGATGCAGCGGATTTGCTGGCAATTCAGACCCATATTGCAGAGAAGAAAAATGCGGCGGCAGGAGTTTTACAGCAGATAGGGACAAAATTCAGACAACAGGAAGGCGGAGTGATTTTCGACAGAAATCCGGATGCTGCACAGGGGGATATAGATCCGTCACAGTTTGGGTGGGCAGTGATCATGCAGGCTGCGGCTGAGTCCCAGAAGATTCCGGAGGGACTTTCCGTCTTACATCCGGAGGCTGCCGTGCATATAGAAGGCATTGAGGAATTTACGGATTATTATGTGCCGGCTTCTGCGGATAACATTTCGCGTGGAAAGGCGGCATGGGTGGACGGTACACTGCTGCTTGGGAATGGAGCTGACAACGATAAGGCTTATCAGGCAGGAATCCGAGACGGTAGTGAAGGACGTGCGCCGGAATTTCTGTATCCTCTGTATGAGGTGGAGGAGTCGGCTGTGGAAATCAGACATGTACATACAGGCAGCGAGGAAGAACAGGAGGGAATTTCCGGATGCTATATGAATTCCAGTGAAACAAAGACCGAGACGAGAAAGTGCGGCGCTGAACTGATAAAGACAGAGGCGACCTGGTATCCGAACCCGGAGGAGCCGGAGGGCGGCTCCTGGCACGGCGGGTTTTATACTTGTCCATATCATAGTGGTGTGTACGAATCTTCCGGAAAATGTACCTACTCGAAAAAGGTCTCGACTACTATCTGGCATCATGAGCTTGTGTGCGGACTGGAGGACGCAGTATATGGAAGACTGTGTATACGTGGTACGGATACGGATTACACGGACAGAGCTGTCAGGTTGGAAGCGGTGCTGGAAGAAGGAGAGGCATATGGGAACCTTGCATGGCAGAATGAAGACAGAATAATATGGACTGACGGTGAAGGGAATGTTTTGAGTACGGCGATGGATCTGACGGTACAGGCGCCCGGCGTTTATCGGTGCAGCATAAATGTGTCAAATGAGGACATAGATAACAGGGAGGTAAGTGCAGCGGTCAGAATTTCAGGCGTGGTGTTCAGGAATTGACAAGAGAATCCTTTTGTGATAATCTACCCTCATATAGGATCAGAGAAAGCGAAGACGAAGAGAGTAGATAGAGGAATCCTTTCCAGAGAACATTCCATAGGCTGAGAGGAATGAAGAGACGAATCTATTGAAGATGGCTTCCGAGCAGTGTGCCTGAGCCGATGGTGTTAAGGTGCAACAGGTTCCGCCTGTTACAGCGGCAGAGTATGTTAGTACTCGCAGAGGCCGGTTTTGCGAGAAACCGGTGAAGAGAAGTGGTAACACGGTATACATCCGTCTTCTTATTTTCATTATGTCTGTGATATAGTGAATATGAGAAGACGGTTTTTGTATCATGGGACACATGCCTGTGAAAGGCTGCCGGCTTTGCGGCATTTTTAAAGGATCAGTATTCAAAATAATATTTACAGAAAAGAGGGATATCATGAATAAGGGAAAGTATTATATCACAACGGCGATCGCTTATACTTCCGGCATACCGCATATTGGCAACAGTTATGAGATCGTACTGGCTGACAGTATCGCCCGCTTTAAAAGGAAAGACGGTTATGAAGTGTTCTTCCAGACAGGAACCGATGAGCATGGACAGAAGATTGAGCTTAAGGCACAGGAACAGGATGTGACGCCGAAACAATTCGTAGATCATGTGGCCGGAGAGATCCGCAGGATCTGCGATTCACTGAACACCTCCTATGATAAGTTCATTCGTACGACGGATGACTATCATGAGAAGCAGGTGCAGAAAATCTTCCGGAAATTATATGACCAGGGAGATATCTATAAAGGGTATTACGAGGGAATGTACTGTACTCCCTGTGAGTCTTTCTGGACGGAATCGCAGCTGGTGGACGGCAAATGTCCGGATTGCGGCGGAGAGGTGAAGCCCGCGAAGGAAGAGGCATATTTCTTTAAGATGAGCAAATATGCGGATAAGCTGATTGAACATATCAATACACATCCGGAATTTATTCAGCCGGTATCCCGTAAGAATGAGATGATGAATAATTTCCTTCTGCCGGGCCTGCAGGATTTGTGCGTATCCAGGACTTCCTACAAATGGGGAATACCGGTAGATTTTGATGACAGGCATGTGATCTATGTATGGATGGATGCGTTGTCAAACTATATCACGGGTATCGGTTTTGAGACAGACGGTGAAAGCACCGATCAATACAAGACATTATGGCCGGCGGATCTGCATCTGATCGGTAAGGATATTATTCGTTTCCATACAATCTACTGGCCGATCTTCCTGATGGCGTTGGGCGAACCGCTGCCGAAACAGGTATTCGGACATCCCTGGCTGCTGCAGGGAGGCGGCAAGATGAGTAAATCCAAGGGAAATGTGATCTATGCGGATGATCTGATCGATTTCTTTGGTGTGGATGCAGTACGATATTTTGTTCTGCATGAGATGCCTTTTGAAAATGACGGTGTGATCACATGGGACCTGATGGTGGAGCGCATGAACTCAGATCTCGCCAATACGCTGGGGAATCTGGTAAACAGGACGATCTCCATGAGCAATAAGTATTTTGGCGGTCAGGTGGTTAACAAGAAAGTCGGTGTTGATGAAGGTGCGGAGGATGTGGATGCAGACTTGTTCCGTACAGCGGCAGACACCTATAACAGAGTGGCAAAGAAGATGGATGAGCTGAGGGTGGCTGACGCTATTACGGAAATCTTCGTTCTGTTCAAACGCTGTAATAAATATATTGATGAGACAATGCCCTGGGTTCTGGCTAAGGATGAGGCGAAGAAGGACAGGCTGGCTACCGTACTTTATAATCTGTTGAATGGTATTCTGGTAGGAACTTCTCTTTTGGAACCCTATATGCCTGATACGGCGGCGAAGATCTCCGCACAGATCAAAACAGGTCTGATTGACTTTGAAGTGCTGGAAGAGTGTGCAAAGAATCAGGATGTCGATAAAGTGTCCACGTTGTATCCTGCCGATAATCGTGTTACCGAGACGCCGGAGATCCTTTTTGCCAGACAGGATCTGAAAGAAGTTCTCGAGAAGGCTGAGGCAATGTTTGCTGCGCGTAAGTCAGCTGTTACCGAGGAAGAAGAAGCGGAAAAAGCGCCCGAGGATGTAATCGATCTTGAAGCGAAAGCGACGATCTCCTATGATGTGTTTGATCAGTGTCAGTTCCAGGTGGGCGAGATCCTGGAATGCAGGGAGGTTCCCAAATCAAAGAAGCTGCTGTGCTCTAAGGTACGGGTGGGTTCCGAAGTAAAACAGATCCTGTCAGGCATCAAACAACATTACAGCGCAGACGAGATGGTGGGCAAGAAGGTTATGGTGCTGGTTAATTTACAGCCGAGAGAGATCGCAGGGATGATGTCCGAGGGTATGCTGCTGTGCGCGGAGGATGCAGACGGTAAGTTGTCGTTGATGACACCTGAGAGGCCTATGCCGGCCGGAGCCGAGATCTGTTAGAATGAGGAGGAAGCCTTTCTGTGGTGAAGAAGCAAGAATTTTATTTTGATTCCAGAGACCGGGATCATAAAATACATGCCATCAGGTGGATTCCGGAGACGGACCGGCCGGTCTGCATCGTGCAGATCGTACATGGTATGGCGGAATATATAGACAGATATGATGAGTTTGCCTCTTATCTGGCGGAAAGAGGAATTCTGGTCGTAGGCGATGATCATTTAGGGCACGGTAAATCTGTCAGACCGGGAGAACCATACGGTTATTTCTGTAAGGAGGATGCTGCTACGGTGCTTGTGCGGGATGAACACAGGCTTAAGAAGATGACACAGGAGCAGTATCCTGACATTCCTTATATTATATTGGGTCACAGTATGGGTTCTTTTATCACACGCAATTATCTGCTTCGTTATGGCAGCGGGATAGACGGCGCTGTTATTGTGGGTACAGGGATGCAGTCAAAGCCGACGTTGATAGCAGCCCGGATGCTGGCAGGATTCCAGAGAATATTCTGTGGATCAAAACATGCGAGTGAGCTTTTGAATGCGGCGGCTTTTGGCGCTTATAATAAGAGAATTGATTCACGCAGGACTCTTTTCGACTGGCTTTCCAGAAATGAAGAGAATGTGCAAAGTTATATACAGGATCCTCTGTGCGGTTTTACATTCACGATCAATGGATTTCAGACGTTATTTCAGCTGATCTGGAATCTGCATGACGAAAAGCGTCTGCAGGAGATGCCAAAGCGTCTGCCGGTGCTGTTCCTGTCGGGAGAAGATGATCCGGTGGGGAATTATGGACGGAGCGTAAAGCAGGTATATGAGTCTTTCCTGCGGGTGGGCCTGGGAAATGTACAGATAAAGTTGTATCCCGGGGACAGGCATGAGATTTTGAACGAGGTGGACAGAGCGGATGTGTACGCAGATGTTTATCGATGGATTCTGCAGAGGATATAATGTACTGTTACCCTCAGTGAACAAAGGAATACACGCTCTGTCATCCGCCTTGCAGATGAAAATGTATCCTGCGTGAAACAGTAAGGTATTAAAGTGGATCATACTGGGATTGCTGTGGAGAACAGATATGTTTCACAGGCAACTCGAAGGAGCGTGGAATGGGAAGACATAAATGGCGGCGAAGATTGATTCTGCTGGTGATCCTGATTATAGTCGGGGTGATCGTTCTGGATCCGTCCAGAAAGGCGGAAAATCATATAGCTGATGCGGCAGCCGGGCGGGCGGACGAAACGATTGTCGGATGGATGGTCGAGAGAATAGCGGCCGGCGAGGTTGATCTGACGGATGATGGCAGTATAGAGCAGATGTTTGTGGAAGCCGAGAGGGAACTGGGGATTACACTGACGCAGGAGGATAAGAAGAACGTGACGGGCTTCCTGCAGACACTCGGTACGATCGAAGTTGAGACGGGAGATTTCATAGAGCAGGCGAAGGAGAAATACCAGAAATACAGTACAGGATTCGTTGAGGAAGCGAATGAAGCTATTAATGAAGCGGTGGAAAGCGCTGTGACGGATGCGGCCCATAATTTTTTCGACGGCATTCGAGATACGGTAGAGGAATTCTTTAAAAATCTGCTGCCAAAGTAGAATTACGGTTGTCGGTTCGACAGTACAGGAGTCCGTGCTGTGAGGATTCTGGCAGTTGTTGAAAGAAAACGCATGATTTCGCCTTCTTTGACCATACTATATAGAAATGGTCAGAGGAGGCGATTTCAATGAAAATAGCGTTTTTCAGTACGAAACCATATGATAAGATATGGTTTGAACCGATGGGAAAAGAATATGGATTTGAGATACATTTCTTTGAGATGTCATTTCAGGAGGAGACGATCTCGCTTGCGCAGGGATTTGACGCAGTCTGTATTTTTGTTAATGATTATGTAAATGCCAGGATGATTGACCAGCTATATGAGATGAAGGTCAAGGTTATCCTGCTGCGCAGTGCGGGGTTTAATCACGTGGATGTGCAGGCGGCTGAGGAAAAGATCTGTATACTGCGTGTCCCCAGTTATTCACCGGAAGCAGTAGCGGAATTTGCAATGGGTGTGATACTGACTGTGAATCGGTACACACACAAAGCATATAATAGAACAAGAGACTTTAATATGAGTTTGAACGGTCTGATGGGAGTGGATCTGTATCAAAAGACGGCAGGTATTATCGGTACAGGTAAGATCGGCCAGGCCATGATCCGGATCTGCAGAGGCTTCGGTATGCATGTACTGGCATACGATCCGTATCCGAATAAAGAGCTGGATGTGGAGTATGTGGGGCTGGAGGAGCTGATGGCAAAGGCGGATCTGATCTCGCTGCATTGTCCTTTGACTTCGGAGACGAAGCATATTGTCAACAGAGCTACAATAGATCATATGAAACAGGGTGTTTATCTGGTAAATACATCCAGAGGGGCGTTGATTGACACGGACGCCCTGATCGACGGGCTTGTTGACGGGAAATTCGGAGGTGTGGGACTGGATGTCTACGAAGAGGAAGAAGGGATTTTCTACGAGGACAAGTCGGGGGAGATCATGCGGGATGAGAATCTGGCGCGGTTGATGACTTTTCCTAATGTGCTGATCACGTCCCACATGGGCTTTTTTACAAAGGAGGCCATGCAGGCAATTGCGAAGGTAACACTGGAGAATGCCTATGCTTTTGAGAATGGGCTGCCGCTTGTGAACAAAGTGACTACGTAACAGTTTGCATGCTTTCATTTTAAAAGGTTGTATGTTTACTTTAAATACGCTAGAATATAGATAACATGTTAAAGGAGCTGCGGGAAAGGGTGGAAACGTTTTATCAGATCAGAAGCGCATACCGTGAGGAATGGGAAGATGCCATGGCGTTGGCGTGGAAGACTTTCCTGCAGTTTGAGGCAGACGTTTATTCTACGGAAGGCGTGCAGAATTTTGAGAATTTTATTACGGATGCTACGCTGCACAGGATGTTTGTCATGGGGGCCTACCAGATGTTTGTGGCACTGGACCAGGACAGGATAGTTGGAATGATCACGCTGCGTGACTCAAAGCATATCTCACTGCTCTTTGTGGATGAGAAATATCACAGGCGGGGGATCGGGCGCGCGTTGATGAAATATCTGACAGAATACATGGTGAAGGAAATGGGCATTCGTCAGGTGACAGTCAATGCGTCTCCGTATGGGGTTGAGTTCTATCATAAGCTGGGGTTTCGCGACCTGCGGCCTGAGGAACGGAAAGATGGCATCATTTATACCCCCATGGAACTTAAATTTTAAGATGCGAGGATACATATATGGAGTATATCAAAAGTAAAGACATTTTTTTGCTGGTGCGGGATACATTGAAAATTGTCTATCCCAGATTGATGAAGCATGGCTCAAGAGTAGCGTACATGGTTTATACGATGCTTCGGGAAGAAGGAAAGTATGAAGAGTTTGAGCTGGCTGATATGGTAATGGTGGCGACGCTTCATGATATCGGCGCCTATAAGACAGAGCGGGAGAGACTGGGGGATATTCTGCGGTATGAATCCAAGGAGTGCATGGCACATTCTATTTATGGGTATCTGTTTTTCAAGTACCTGTCTCCGCTGCCCGAACTGGCCAAGGTGATCATGTATCATCATATGGATTATGACCAGCTTCAGAAAGTTAATTATGCATATAAGGATCTGGCGGCCTACATCAATATTGCCGAGAAAATGGATCACTATTCTACCGCACTGGGTGATAAGTTTGAAATGGGCATGTTCCAGAAATATGCCGGCACGAAACTGTCGGATGACGGTCTTTTTCTTTTCTATAAATGTGAAGACAGATACGGTATGTTTGAGAAGATCCGAAGCGGAGAATATCTTAAGGAACTGGATGACATTATCGAATACATGATTTTCAATAATGAAGATAAGAAGAAATTTCTGGAAATGCTGATGTACTGTCAGGGATTTTTCCGCAGTCAGATGGTGATGGAGACCGCTATGGCAGTCTGTGTCAGCGAGGAGATTGCCAAGGAGATGATGCTGCCACCACAGAAGCGGGAGATTCTTTATTATGGAACATTGATCCATGATATCGGAATGCTGGCGATTCCACGGGAAGTGATCGAGAAACCGCGCAAATTAGAACCGCGGGAAGTTAAACTCTTGAAAACACATGTGGAAATTGCAGGCAAGATATTGCGCAGCCGGATGAAAAAGGAAGTAGTCGATATCGTGATGGCACATCATGAGCGATGTGACGGAAGCGGCTATCCGAAACAGCTGACCGACAGCCAGATGAATACCGAGCAGAAGATCCTGCAGGTTGCGGATGTGGTGGTTGCGCTGCTCAATCAGCGTAGTTATCGGAAATCACAGCCAAAGGAGAAGATACTTGCCATTCTGGATGACAAAACGGACAGGAGCAGGCTGAAACGTCAGGTGGTTGCCGTCGTCGTACAGTCCTATGATAAGATCATAAGCCGTATACGGGAAGAATCAGCACAGATTCTGAAAATGTATGAGACGCTTAACATGCAGTATGAATTGATCAGCAAGAAATACAATATATAGGTCATGTTGATTAATTTGTAATTAATATAGCTTTTCAGAGTTCTTTTGTACTATAATAGAGAAATAAATCAGCCGGGTTGCTGCTCTGATTATCAGGCGCTTCTGCGGTAAAGATTATAGGAGTGAGACAGTTATGGGAAGATTTTTTGATTTGGAAAGTCCGATTATGCGGACCTTAAGCCGTGTGGCGGATTTGATGATATTGAACCTGCTGATGATCGTATGCTGTATACCGGTCATCACTGTGGGGGCCTCAGTCACGGCTATGCATTATGTCATCTTAAAGATGGTGAGAGGAGAAGAAGGATATCTGGTCAAAGGTTTTTTCAAGTCTTTTACTGCAAATTTTAAGCAGGCCACGTTGATCTGGCTGCTGATGATGGTGGTGATCGCAGTTTATGTCGGAGATGCGCTGATCTTCTCCTTTTCCGGAATGGTATTTCCGAAGCCGCTGGTGATTGCTGTGATTGCCGTCGGCGTCATTCTTTATCTGATTTCGATGTATGTGTTTCCACTGCTTGCCAGATTTGAGAATTCGATCAGGAATACTCTTAAGAATGCTGCGCTCATGGCGGTAGGGAATCTGCCCAGGACCATTCTGATGGCAGTTTTCTATGCAATGCCGCTTGTGATCAGCTATTTTTCAACATATGCGCTTCTGTTTGTTTTTCTGTTCGGTATTTCGGCTCCGGCGTATGGGGCGGCCTGGCTGTACAGCAATATATTTAAGAAATTTGAACCGGAAGTGGAAGTAGTCTCGGATATGGATTTTTCGGTTGATGTGGGTGAGAGAAGTGAGGAAATCAATGGAGAAGAAGAATAAGTCTTCAGTATTACAGTGGATTGTTCTGTTTGCTGTTCCGATGATCGTAGTATTGATTATATTGTTTAATTTCTCGGTTAGGACTAATGAAGATGCGAAAGAAGCGGTTTCCGAGGATATGCTTCATTCGGCTGGAAGATATGCGAAGGAACTGGCCAATGAACTGGAAACTGTCAGCAGGGCGGTGGGTTCCGTATGTACTGTATTGGAACAGGATCAGACTTTTGACGATAATCAGGTTATTGAACTGATCAGGATTGTTGCTGACTGTGCAGAGGCTTCCGGAGTGGCATTTTGTGACAGTGATGGGAATGGTATCGACGAGGCGGGCAACAAGGTTTCCATCGGAGCGGAACCATATTTTGAAGAACTCCGTTTATCCGAAAGTTCTTTTCTGTACATAAAGAGTGATGATGCAGCACGGAGATCAATCTTAGTGGCGGAGCGTGTTGACAGGGGCGCGGGAAGTTTTATGGTGCTTTACTACCCGGTTGAGAAGTTTGACAGTCTGCTTTCTGAAGCAGATCTGGCGGCGGGCGCTTTCCTGGCTTTGGTAGATTCTGAGGGCAGAGTCTTATCGTCTTCCGGCAGCGAAAGCGGATTGCTGAGCGGAGGGAATCTGCTGGATGCTGTTCAGAGTGCAGATCCGGAGGAAGCCGGGGGCATCCGTGCTGCTGTAACCGGAGGCAGACAGGGAACAGGCAGTGTGAGGATGGACGGGGAGAGCCGTATCTTGTATTATGCGCCGCTTGATAAGAATCAGTGGGGGATTATACTGGGGATTCCGCAGAGTCATGTGGAGGCATTGGTAGGTGCGCAGTGGAAGAATACGAAAGGGATGCTTCTGTCCCTGATTGTGGTATTCCTTGTTTTCAGTTGTTTTACTATGGTAATAGATATTATTGGCAGGGTACGCGACAATCAGCAGAAGAAGGAACTGGAGAATAAAGCCGATACAGACCTGCTGACAGGGTTGAATAATAAACTGGCTACAGAGCGTAAGATCAAGAATTATATGGCACAGAATCCGAAGACGCAGTGTATGATGTTTCTTCTGGATGTGGATAATTTCAAGACAGTCAATGACACGTTGGGGCATGCCTTTGGTGATGAAGTGCTCAGTACGCTGGGAGAGGAGATCAGCTCGATTTTCCGTGCGTCGGATATTATCGGACGTGTAGGCGGAGACGAATTTATGATCTTTCTGAAAGCGGTTTCGACTCCTGAGGTTATTTACAAAGAGGCCAGAAAGGTGGAAGATTTCTTCCGCAATTTCCATGTGGGTGAACAGGTAAAGTATGCGGTTCATGCCAGTATTGGTGTGGCAGTTTTTCCGCATGAGGGTGTTGATTTTGAGACGTTGTATAAGGCGGCTGATCAGGGATTGTATAAGGCAAAAAGGCGGGGCAAGAATCAGCTGGCATTCTATGACGATAAGTGGGGAGAGCCTGAGGAAGAAGAGACTATAGATTAAGAATATTATATTGGATGTGAGTTGAGACGGCGGATATTTCGCCGTCTTATTTTATGGAATAAATTTTTCATTGACATATACCCTATGGGGGTATAATATATAATAAAAAGTACAGAATATAATCAGAAGAATGTTTTTTGAAGGCAGTTAACAGGAGATAAAGGAGGATACGCAGATGGCAGAGAATACGAAACCAACAGAGATGATAGAGAAGATGGAGGATGCGCATGAGGTATATTGTGATGAACACACACAGAATCCGGGTACATGCGGTCACTATAAGCTTGTTCCCCGCGACGCTTTGGCGCAGAAGCAGCTGCAGAATCGGATTAACCGCATTATCGGACAGCTTAACGGCATCAGAAACATGATTGGTGAGAACAGATACTGTGGAGATATTCTGATTCAGATCGGAGCGGTGGAGAGTGCACTGCAGAGTCTTGGATATATTATTCTGCAGGAACACATGCAGACCTGCGTCGTGGAAGAAGTGAAGAAGGGGAATGAGGCGATCATGGAGGAAGCGATAGATCTGATTAAGAAGCTAAAATAGAGCAGAAAGGAATGGAACAGGATGAAAAGCGAAAAATTTCAGATAACAGGCATGACCTGTGCTGCCTGCAGTGCCCATGTGGAGAAAGCGGCGGCCGGCGTGGACGGAGTAAGCAGTGTCAGTGTGAGTCTTTTGATGAATAATATGACTGTGTCATATGAAGCGCCCGCCACGCCGCAGGCAATTTGCGCGGCAGTGGAATCGGCGGGATATGGTGCAAATGTGCCAGGAAATATGGAGAGATCCGGAACAGAAGGGAGGGAGAGTGTTTTAGAGGACAGAGAAACGCCGAAGATACGGCGCAGACTGATCGCGTCAGTATGCCTTCTCATACCGCTTATGTATGTATCCATGGGCGCTCTAATGTGGGGCTGGTATCTGCCGGAGGCATTTGCCTCGGATCCGTGGGCGATCGCATTATATCAGCTGTTATTGACCGGGCTTGTGATGGTGATCAATCAGCGTTTCTTTATCAGCGGGGTGCAGAGTCTTTTGCATCGGGCGCCCAATATGGATACGCTTGTGGCATTGGGAAGTGGTGCGGCCTTTGTATACAGTACAGCTGTTATGTTTCGGATGGGTGCGGCCATTGGAGCAGGTAACGTGGAGCAGGCAGGACATTGTCTGCACGATATGTATTTCGAGTCTGCGGCCATGATCCTTACACTGATCACAGTCGGTAAGATGTTGGAGGCATACAGTAAGGGAAAGACGACCAACGCGATCAGGAGCCTGATGGATCTGGCGCCGAAGACGGCGCGTGTGGTCCGAAATGGAGAGGAGATGACGGTGCCTGCGCAGGAGGTTCTGGCAGGAGATCTTTTCCTGGTGAAACCGGGCGAGAGTATCCCGGTGGACGGTGAAGTGCTGGAGGGTGAGAGTGCGGTAGATGAATCGGCCCTGACCGGTGAGAGTATTCCGGTGGATAAACAGCCGGGAGATCGTGTCAGTGCGGCCACCATCAATCAGAACGGTGCGCTGACCTGCCGGGCAACGCGTGTGGGCGGAGATACCACGCTGCAGCAGATTATTGATATGGTGGAGAATGCGGTGGCGACTAAGGCGCCGATCGCACAGATTGCGGATAAAGTATCGGGCGTTTTTGTTCCGGTAGTCATTGTATTGGCACTGATAACGGGTGCTATATGGCTGCTGATGGGAGCTGAGGCCGGCAAAGCGCTGTCGTATGCGATCAGTGTGCTGGTGATCAGCTGCCCCTGCTCTTTAGGGCTTGCCACGCCGGTGGCGATTATGGTAGGTAATGGAATGGGAGCAAGGAAAGGAATCCTGTTTAAGAATGCGGAGGCGTTGGAACAGGCGGGCAGGACGGATTTCGTGGTGCTGGATAAGACGGGAACGGTAACTGAGGGGAAGCCGAAGGTTACGGGGGTGTATCCCGCTGAAGGGATATCGGAAGAGGAGCTTTTGAGTACTGCGGCAGCTTTGGAGAGTATGAGTGAGCATCCATTGGCGAAAGCGGTCTGCGAGTATTCTGCAGAAATGGGATTGTCGGTGCAGCCGGCAGGAAATTTCCGTGCACTGCCAGGATGGGGCGTGGAAGGCATGGTGACAGGGGAGCTGGCGGCCGGCGGCAGCGGGGCAATGTTTGAGGAACGTAAAATGCTGACTGTCTCTATGCGTGAAACGGGAGAAAGAATGGCGGAGGAAGGCAGGACGCCGCTTTATTTCTCGGCCGGAGACAGGATGCTGGGGATGATCGCAGTGGCCGATGTGGTAAAGCAGGACAGCGCACAGGCTGTCAGAGAGCTTCGGAATATGGGGATACAGGTAGTTATGCTGACCGGTGATAACAGAAGAACTGCACGTGCCATCGGAAGACAGGTTGGACTGGACGCAGTGGTGTCGAATGTGCTTCCCGGAGATAAGGAGGCGGTGATCAGGAATCTGTCAAAGTATGGCAGGACAGCCATGGTGGGAGACGGCATTAACGACGCGCCGGCTCTCACAAGAGCCAATGTCGGAATTGCGATCGGTGCAGGCGCTGATGTTGCGTTGGAGGCGGCTGATGTGGTACTTATGAAATCGAATCCCACAGACGTGGCCGCGGCGATCCGACTCTCCAGACAGGTACTTAAGAATATTCATGAGAATCTGTTCTGGGCCTTTTTCTATAATTGTATCGGTATTCCGCTGGCGGCCGGAATCCTGGCACCGATCTTTGGACTGAGCCTGAATCCCATGTTTGCAGCGGCGGCAATGAGCCTTTCCAGTTTCTGCGTGGTAACGAATGCTCTGCGGCTGAATCTTTTTAATATGGGAACGGACAGACGCGACAGAGGGAAGAAAGAGATTCCGATGCCGGAATTTATCACCGGCTTTACGGAGATAGAAGAGTATAAGGAGGAAGAGAAAATGGCAGAAAAAATTGTAAAAACGCTCAATATTGAGGGGATGATGTGCGCACATTGTCAGGCGCATGTGCAAAAAGCGCTGGAGGAAGTCACCGGCGTAATGCAGGTGGAGGTCAGCCTTGAGGAGAACAAGGCCACGGTAACCATGGAGTCAGACACGGACGATAAGGCGTTGATCGACGCAGTAACGGCGGCCGGCTACAAAGTAGTTTAGAAAACCAGATCTTGGAGTTCTTCCCTGCACATGTCAATATGTAAATTTATTTTTGTAAAATATGTATAAGAAAGATGACCGTTCTTGGGCAACTTGTCTGGTAGTATGGAATGGATTGCATAAAGTAAGCAAATTCTACAATGTAAAATAAAATCTTTGTGAAATAGTGGCATAGCAAAGTTAAATAAAGTCAGCTATACTATTTTCAGAGTCAACCGAGGTTGACAGGTAGTGCGATACTAAAAACATTTATAAAACAGGAGGCAATCATGGCAAGTTTATCTTTAAAGAATGTCTGCAAAGTATATCCGAACGGCTTTGAGGCAGTTAAGAATTTCAATCTCGAGATTCAGGATCAGGAATTTATTATTTTCGTAGGACCTTCAGGTTGTGGTAAATCTACAACACTTCGTATGATCGCAGGTCTGGAAGATATCTCTTCCGGTGAGCTGAAGATCGGTGACAGAGTTGTTAATGACGTAGAGCCTAAGGACAGAGATATCGCGATGGTATTCCAGAACTATGCTCTGTATCCTCATATGTCAGTATATGATAACATGGCATTCGGACTTAAGTTAAGAAAAGTTCCGAAGGATGAAATCGATAAGATGGTTAAAGAAGCAGCTAAGATTCTTGACCTGACAGCTTTGTTGGATCGTAAACCGAAGGCTTTGTCCGGTGGTCAGAGACAGCGTGTTGCTATGGGCCGTGCTATTGTTCGTAATCCTAAGGTATTCCTTATGGATGAGCCGCTTTCCAACCTGGATGCTAAGCTGCGTGTACAGATGCGTGTTGAGATCTCCAAACTGCACCAGAGACTGGGCACAACGATCATCTACGTAACACATGACCAGACAGAGGCTATGACGCTTGGTACAAGAATCGTAGTTATGAAGGATGGTGTTGTTCAGCAGGTAGATACACCTCAGAATCTGTATCAGAAGCCTCAGAACCTGTTCGTAGCAGGATTTATGGGATCACCTCAGATGAATTTCATGGATGCAGTTGTTGAAGTTAAGGGTGATGTTGCAAGCCTTAAGATCGCTGGCAAGAGCATTCCGTTACCGGCTGCTAAGTCCAAGAAGCTGATTGCAGGCAATTACAATGGCAAGACTGTTACATTTGGTATCCGTCCTGAGGATGTATATGATTCCGAGGCATTTGTTTCATCCGCTCCTTGCGTATTCGAGTCTACCATTAAGGTATACGAGCTGCTTGGTGCAGAAGTTTACTTATACTTTGATCTGGCTGAATTCCCGATCACAGCAAGAGTAGATTCCCGTACAACGGCAAGACCTGGTGATACTGTTAAATTTGCTTTCGACGTTGAGAAGATTCACGTATTTGACAAAGAGACAGAACAGACAATCACGAACTAATAGAATGAACATGAGGGGGATGCCCAGGCATCTCCCTTATTTGTTTCGCGGGAAATCGTTTTGCTTATTCGAGTTTGCGAAGCGAGTCATACAAATGAGTATTGCTTGTTTTGCTCTATGGTCAACTATGTGGCGGATGTGTTATAATGAATATGGGTATCAAAAATAGATAGGAAGAGAGGTTGCGGAATGATTTCCAGTCAGGTGATTAGGAGTAGTATTGAAGAACTTAGGGCGATATCCAAGGTCGATTTGTGCGTATGGGATTTGGAAGGTAAAGTGGTCGCATCCACCTTTGATGCCGAAGAAATAACGTCAGCGCTGATTGAAGGGTTTGTGCAGTCGCCGGCGGACAGCCAGGTGATCGGTATGCATCATTTGCTGAAAGTATTGGACGAGGATGAGGTGCTTTTCATTTTGGATGCCAGAGGGAGCAGTGAGGAAGCCTATATGCTGGGGAGAATCGCGGTCAGTCAGCTTCAGCATCTGATTATTGCCTATAAGGAAAGATATGACCGTAATAATTTCTTCCAGAATTTGTTATTGGACAATATGCTTCTGGTAGATATTTATAACAGAGCAAAGAAACTGCACATAGAAGCAGCCGTGCCGAGAGCCGTATTTCTGGTTGAAACGGATAAAGAGAAAGAGAAGGAAAAGGATTTTACAGCAACGGAATTGCTGAACGGTATGTTTTCGACACAGGTTGGAGATTATATTACAGCGGTGGATGAAAGCAATGTTATTCTGATCAAAGAGCTGCTGCCGGAAGATGATTATACGAGACTGGAGCAGGTGGCGAGTACCATCGTGGATATGATGAACATGGAAGCGATGATGAATGTACGTGTAGCCTATGGTACGATTGTAGGAGAACTGAAGGAAGTCTCCAAGTCATATAAGGAAGCGAAGATGGCGCTGGATGTCGGTAAGATCTTCTATGCAGAGAAGAAAGTGAGCGCTTACAATACGCTGGGAATCGGTCGTCTTATCTATCAGCTGCCGATCAATCTGTGCCGTATCTTTATCGATGAGATTTTTGGTTCCAATGTACCCAGTGAGCTGGATGATGAGACCCTGACAACGATTAATAAGTTTTTTGAGAATAATCTGAATGTATCCGAGACTTCCAGACAGCTTTTCGTACATCGGAACACGCTTGTGTACAGGATTGAAAAGCTGGAAATGAGTACAGGCCTGGATATTCGTACCTTTGAAGACGCATTGACCTTCAAGATTGCCCTGATGGTTGTAAGTTATATGAAGTATCTGGATTCGTTGGATTATTGATCATTAATATATTTGTGCCGGATAGAATATCTATCCGGCATTTTTTCTGTTTGAGAAGCATATATAGGTAATAGGATGAACCTTTGAGAAATTATAAATAAAATCTGACATAGGAGTGAGAGGGAGGATATGTATCGGAAAGAAATCATATATTTAGGATTGTACAAAGAAGGCAGCAGAATCGGCAATGCAGGATTTGTGAAGGTGGAAAACAGGGAGACGGAAAGCCGGCTGGATTTAAAACTGCGGAATATTCCTTTTAGTATCAATGGGAGATTTCCTGTCCGCATTTATAATGGCGCAGACTGGAAGGAGATTAACGGCGTTTCGGTACAGGAGGGAGAAGGAAGCTGGGCGGACAAAATAATGGATTCAGCACAGTGGCTGCAGGTTCAGATCATGCTTCCGGGAGGATACTTACTGGAAGGGAAAAGCAAAAATGCAATAGAAGACGCCTCCGGGGTAAGCACGGGAGGCACCGGAAATTTGAATGCGGCAGAAGACCGGCAGGAGTTTCCCCGCGTGCAGCAACCTATACAGGAAAGCCTGCAGGAACCCGTGCAGTATAATCAGCAGCAGAATATGCAGAGGAGCGCGCAGGAACCTGAGCAGTATAATCAGCAGCAGAATACACAGAGGAGCGCGCAGGAACCTGTGCAGCATAATCGGCAGCAGAATACACAGAGGAACGCGCAGGAACCTGAGCAGTATAATCAGCAGCAGAATACACAGAGGAGCGCCCGGGAATTCGTGCAGCGGAGCAAGCCGCATAATACGGTGCAGTTCATACCGGTAATGCAGAGTAGAAGCAGAGAACAGACTTCAGAGGATTCAGGAAGTACATACACAGACTGGCCGGATCATGATGATGGCAGTCAGAGCATACAGAGCTTTCCGGACAACAGATTCCGTAGCGAAGTAAGTGTGAATAAACAGGGAGATGAAGCTGAAAGCAGCAGAGCGGAAAGTGTATATACAGGGAATGCAAATGGTGTACAGGATATGGACAAAGCAGACCGTACAGAGCGTGATAAGAAGACGATTGTCATAACCGAAGAACTGCAGCGTCCAAACGTCACGGGAAATGTTGTCGATCAAAGGCTATTGCAGGAGAGTTCAGCGGCCTACAGTCTGAAAGAGGACAAGTGGGAACAGATTCTGGACAGTTATGAGAAGATTCACCCTTACGGTGACGAACGGGTTTATGTGAAGCTGGAGCCGAAAGACTTTATTATTCTGCAGTCAAAATACCAACACCTGGTGAATAACAGTTTCCTGCTGCATGGATTTTATAATTACCGGTATGTAATTCTTGGTAAGGAACAGGACTATTATCTTGGGGTACCGGGCGTCTTCTATGAGCGGGAGAAAATGGTTGCCCTGATGTTCGGTTTTGAAGCTTTTGAGTGTCCGGGGGGAACTGCCAGAGCGGGTGAGTTTGGTTATTATCTCAGAAAAGTAGAATTATAGTAAACCCCCATCATGCTTAGCCTGCCGTCGGGCGGGCCGCATGGCCATCCA